>JBMORA010000051.1:0-8168 GCA_049320885.1 Thermodesulfobacteriota bacterium
ATGGTTCTCAATCTATCTATGAAGAAACTGTATTTGAATCGTAACCGCTAAATAAACCCCATCTACCCGGCAGCTGTTCCATGGATCGTCCCTGCAATGGCCAACCATTCTCGCCTGTACCGGATTCAGGTGGATATAGCGGGACAAGTGCTGTAACTATTCATCCGCGGCTTCCACTATCGTTAGCGCCTACAGTTGGCTCGAGATAAAAACTTGAAAAATGGCAACAAAGATGGTTAACGGATAAAGCAAACCCCATTCCAAATTTGGCTATAATCGAAAAAAGAGGTCTGGCAATGAAAAAAATCATCCTCGGGATCGTTGGTGTTCTGGCAATTCTGGTCATCCTGTTCCTTCTCCAGTCGGCCCCCATTGCCCCGGCGGCTTACTCCCCTCCTGAACCGCAAGAACTCTCCGGGGTGCTCTTACCCAACAACCTGTTGCAGCAGGCCGACCTGTTGGCTTTGGGAAAAATCAATGGTCCGGAAGAAGTGGCGCTGGACAGTCAGGGACGCGTCTACGGGGGAACCCAGGATGGAAAGATCGTGCGGCTTCTACCGGATGGCGCCCTGGAGACGTTTGCCGAAACCAGCGGCCGCCCGCTGGGCCTCCAGTTTGACCACAATGGCAACCTGATCGTCTGCGATGCCTATAAAGGGCTGCTCTCCATCAATCCCCAGGGGAAGATTTCCGTTCTGGCGACCGCAGCGGATGGGATCCCGTTCCAATTCACCGATGCCCTGGATATTGCCAGCGATGGGATCATCTATTTCACGGATGCAAGCAGCAAATATATGCAAAAAGAATATCTGTACGACCTGTTGGAATCAAAACCGCATGGCAGATTTCTGAGTTACGACCCCGCAACCGGCCAGGTCAAGGTCCTGCTGAAAGACCTCTACTTCGCCAATGGCGTGGCCTTGTCCCGGCAGGAGGACTTCGTTTTGATCAATGAGACTTACCGGTACCGGATCGTCCGCTACTGGCTGAAGGGCGCCAAGGCGGGAACCCACGAAATTTTCATGGATAATCTGCCAGGGTTTCCGGATAACATTTCCAGCAATCATGCGGGAACCTTTTGGCTGGCGCTCTTTACGGTGCGGAATAAAATCGTGGACAGCCTCCATCCGTATCCCATTTTAAAGGCGCAACTGTCCAAACTCCCCAAAGCCCTCTGGCCCAAACCAAAGCCATACGGCCTGGTCCTGGCCCTGGATGAACAAGGGAAGATCACCCATGCGCTGCATGACCCCACGGGAAAACACCTGAAGGAGATAACGTCCGCCCGGGAACATGAGGGGTATCTCTATCTGGGCAGTTTGCATAACGATCGGATCGGGAAATACCAATTGGCTGGCCAGGCGGATTAGGCGATGCCGCCGGCGGGATTACCCGGATGAAAGAATTCAAATGCGAACCAACCATATAACATAACGGAAAGGAACCGGAGATGGCGGACATTCATCATCCCCTGCATTCCGACTTGGCCACGGGGATGCGCCGCGGCAAGATCGTCGGCGTCGAGGAAGCCGTGGACCTGGTGAAGGACAACGATGTGATCGGTTTCAACGGGATCATCGGCATCGGCTGTCCCGATGCGCTCATCTGCGCCCTGGAAAAGAAGTTTATCGCAACCGGCCGGCCCGGGGATCTGACCCTGTTCTATGCCTCCACCCTGGGGGATTCGCAGGAAATGGGCTTGCAGCATCTGGCCCATGAAGGGCTGGTGAAAAAGGTCATCGGCGGTCATTTCGGGAAGACCCCCAAGCTGACCCGGATGGCCCTGGACAATAAAATTCAGGCCTACAACCTGCCCCAGGGCGTCCTGTCCATCATGATCCGGGATATCGCCGCCGGACGACCGCGGACCATCACCAAGGTCGGCCTGCGGACCTTTGTGGACCCCCGTTTCGGCGGCGGTAGACTCAACCGCGTGACCGAGGAACAGCTGGTGGAGGTGCTGGAATTTGACGGCCGGGAATACCTCTCCTACAAACCTCCCCGGATTGATATCGCCATCATCAAGGCCACCACGGCCGATCTCGAAGGCAATATCAGCTTCGAGAAGGAACCCCTCTATCTGGACGCGCTCTCCCTTGCCATGGCCGCTAAAAACAGCGGCGGTTTCGTCATCGTTCAGGTGGAAGGGCTCGCCGACCGGGGCGCCCTGCCCATGCGCAGCGTCGTCATCCCCGGCGCCCTGGTGGATTGTGTCGCCGTGGCAACCGATCCGCTGCACCATCGCCAGACGGCCGGCACCGTTTACAATCCGGCTTTCGCCCATCAATACCGGATTCCCGTGGCCCTGGTTCCGCCCATGGCCTTGAACGAACGCAAGATCATCGCCCGAAGGGCGGCCTTTGAACTCAAACCCAACAGCATCGTCAATCTTGGCATCGGGGTGCCGGAGTCCATCTCCAATGTCGCCATGGAAGAGGGAATCCAGGAATACCTGACCCTGACCTCGGAGCCGGGCATTATCGGGGGAGTCCCCGCGGGCGGCCAGGATTTCGGCGCGGCCGTCAATGTGGACGCCCTGATCCCCATGAGCAACCAGTTCGATTTCTATGACGGCGGGGGCCTGGATGTGGCCTTTCTCGGCCTGGCCGAGGCCGACGAAAAAGGTAACCTCAATGTCAGCCGGTTTGGTCCCAAGATCGCCGGATGCGGCGGTTTTATCGACATCAGCCAAAATGCGAAGAAGGTGGTGTTCATGGGCACCTTCACCGCCAGCGGCCTGAAAATCGATGTGAGCGCCGGCCGGATGCGGATTCTTCAGGAAGGGAAGGTCCATAAATTCGTCAAGCAGGTGGAGGAGATCACCTTTTCCGGCGAAGTCGCCGCCGCCGATGACAAATATGTCCTTTACATCACGGAGCGTTGCGTTTTTCGCCTGACATCCGCGGGGCTGGAACTCATGGAAGTGGCGCCGGGCATCGACGTGGAGAAGGACATCGTCGGCCAGATGGATTTCAAACCCCTCATCCGCCAGGCACCGCGCCTCATGGACCGCCGGATTTTCGAACCGGGGCCGATGGATCTCAAGCAGGAACTGTTGACGATCCCGGTAAAGGACCGGCTGCGCTACCAGCCGGAAGACAACCTCTTTTTCGTCAATTTCGAAGGACTGGCCATCCGCGGCAAAAAACAGATCGATGAAATCCGAGAGGTGGTGTCCGCCATTCTGCAACCCCTGGGGAAGAAGGTGCGGGCCATCGTGAATTATGACAATTTCGATCTCAGCCCGGAACTCATCGATTACTACACCGAAATGGTGAGTCATCTGGTCCATCTGTACTACGAGAAGGTCAGCCGTTATTCCACCGGAGCCTTTCTGCGCATGAAACTGGGCGACAAGCTGCACGAAAGGGGCCTGGCGCCCCATATCTACGAAACGCCGGAAGAAGCCCGGCGGGATATCGAATCGTAAGAATGAATTCGAACGATTCGGGCTCATCGCAGCCTTCAAAACGTGGCATCTCCCCTGATTCCGTAGGCTCGGCCGCCTCTGGTTGTGCTATCAGGCGCAATGGGAGAGGAAACGATATTCCCTGGAAACGGCCGGCCGTAATTTCAGCCTTTCCAGGGTGTCAATGATCTCGGGAAAACCGAATGGCTTGAAAATCCATTCATCGACAATACCGTCCGCTTCCGCCGTGTGCATGCCATGAATTCCGGACCCGGTCATGATCATGACTTTCGTACTTTTTTTTCCGGACTTCACGGCAACGGCAAGGTCATAGCCGTTTTCATCGCCGATATTCAGATCCGTCACAACCAGGTTCCAATGGAAATACTCCAATAGTTGGAGGGCCTGGGAGATGTTGCGCGCTTGTCCGCAGTGGCAGCCGATACGCTCGAACATTTCGGCGACCAGTTCCAGCACATCCGGGTCATCGTCCACAACCAGGACATTCATCCTTCCGCATGACGGCGCCCAAACCATTGAAGCGCCGGGGGAAACCCCTTGTTTCCCGCCGGTATGGTGAACTGTCTTTTCCGTCATCGTCATGCTCCTTTCGATTTCTTGCCATTACCATCCAAAAACCGAGTTCCATATACGTTTTCCGCTGCGGCGGAATTCCAGGAAGGGTTGAAGCCGAGCCCCCCATGGTCCACGATACAGATTTCACATTCGGGGAAAAGCCTGGCCACCATCGCGGCCAATAGATGGGAAGTTTCCGGCCGTGTGGATCTGATGACAACTCTTTTCATCGGTGCCCTCCTGCAGATCGATTTGGAATGTCGTACCGAAATGTTCATCATGAGATCAAAAAATATGCCGGGGAGAAATTGTCGCTCGGTTTGACAAAAAGAGCTGAATTTGCAGTTTGTTATCATGGGCAGTGATGGATCGGACAAATTTCCGGGTATGCGGCGCGAAACTGCGGGTATCCCAAATTGGAATAGGTTCAATCCGGAAAACGATCCATAAACAAATACCTACGGATCATCCTGCCATTTTGGCATAGAACATCTTCGGCATCGCGTCCGGCTTGAAAAGGGGCTGGATTTCTGTATCGGTAATGCGGCAGTGTAACAGTGGCGCAGCAACAAAGGGCCTCATCCATGGATGAGGCCCCGGGGAATATGGAATCAGCAGCAACACCTGTCAGTGCACCTCGACTTTTTTGACGATGCTGACTTCGGATTTCGGCAGACTGATTCTCAAGACACCATCCCGATAGGCGGCGTCGATCTTATCGGTGAACACCGGTCCCGGCATCTGGAATCTTCTCGTAAAACTCCCGGCGTATCGCTCACTGCAGTTGCAGGTTTCGCCGATCACCGTTTCCTTCTGTTTTTCCCCCTTTACCGTGAGGGTGCCGTTGGAGTAAGTGATATCCAGCTTTTTCATGTCGATTCCCGGCAGTTCCATGGAAACGAGAAAGGCGGTGTCGGTTTCACTGATATCCGAAGCCGGCATCCACTCGCATTCCTCGATCCCGGATTCCGGAATCAGCCAGTTTCCGACCCTCCGTTCCCGCACGCCGCCAAATGTTCCGAGATTGTAATCGAATCTCGGTTCAACTTCGACGAGTCTCATCATAATGATCACCTCCTTCGTGCGAAAATTTCGCTCGTGATGTGCGGAGGATAACCACGCATTCGGCAAAGTCAAACCGCTCCCGGGCGCCGGAATCGCTATTTCCCGGCCAAACGCGCCGCAATTTTCGCGACATACTCTCCCTGATGGCGCGCTGCCGCCAGTTCGTTTTCGCTCGGCTGGCGTTCCCCCCGGCCGCCGGCAATGGTGGAAGCGCCGTAGGGTGACCCACCGGTAATTTCATCGATTCGCATCTGACCTTGAAAAGAGTATGGCAGACCGGCGATGATGAATCCCAGGTGCAGCAGTGGAATATGAAAACTCAGGATGGTGGATTCCTGACCACCATGCTGCGTCGCCGAACTCGTGAAAACGCCGGCCGGTTTTCCCACCAGCGATCCATTGGACCACAGGGAGCCGGCTGCATCCAGGAATTGTTTCATCTGGCCGCACATATTGCCGAAGCGCGTGGGGGTGCCGAAAATGACGGCATCCGCCGTGGCCAGTTCCTCCACCGAACAAATCGGAACATGAGCGAACGACGCCTGAACCTCCAGGGCGCCCATCTTTTCCAGAACATCCCTGCCGAGGGTTTCCGGCACCCGCCGCAATTCAACATCGGCGCCGGGCACCCGCTTGACACCTTCCGCCACGGCTTCCGCCATCCGATGGATATGACCATACATGGAATAGTAAACAATCAGAACTTTCATCGGGTCTCCTCCTTCCATAAGGGCTGTTTCGTCGATACCATCACCAGCATTGATAAACGTATCCATATCCGCCGTCCGCTTGGTTGCAGAGGGCTCCTATTCAAATCGCGGCATGTCTCTCAGGTTCGCCCGCAACTGCGCGATCTGGATTCCCAGGCTGACACACTGTTTTCCTGCCATGCATTTGTCCGCCTCGTCGATTTCCAGGTGGGTTTTCAAATGGGACGATCCTTTTTTCAGATCAACCACCCAGGCATGCTTTCCATCATCATAATCGACGTTCAAATCAATGCCGCATTCACCGATATCCGGAAAAAGCGACCGTATTTTTTCACATAGTTGGTTTTTTGCAATCATGGCTTTTTCTCCTTTCCATCCGAGGAATACCCGCCTTCCGGTCAAATTCTGCCGGTAATCCCCGGAATCCCAATCGTAGTCCAAATAATAAGCCTTCATTTCGGATCTGGAAAGGGAATGGGCCGATTTTTTTCCGCAGCGGTCGTTGCGCGATGAAGGAACCCCATGGAACCATGTTACCTGCCGGCGGGCAAAAAAAAACCTCCCGGCCCGTTTCATCCGAACATCTCCGGCCTTATCATTGCATCATAGAAACAACAGGGGACATGAGAAACTCATGTCCCCGGCAGAAAAAGGAGGTGAAGACAATGAGATTCAACAAATGGATTAAAAAGGGAATTCCGGAAAGAGATATCAGCGGCAAGTGCAATGGATGCCGCGATCGTGTAAGAGAAGGCGAAGAATCCCGGCAACGATTCATTGACGATTTTCCGATTGAATCGACGGGTGCTTCCGTATCCAACTACGATGCCAACCTGCGCGATGATCCTCCGGGATCTTGGGGCGGTCATATATAGCATGATGGCTGCATTCGATTCATGGAACTGAAACCGTTTGAGAAGGGGGTGGTTGCCCCCTTCTCTTTTCCGCTTCGATGGCTTCATAAGCCATAAGACTCCAGTTTTCTTCGGAGGGTGTTGATTCCGATGCCAAGAATCCTGGCGGTTTCGGACTTGTTGCTTCCGGTCTGCCCATAGACTTTCAGGATATACTGTTTTTCCATTTCCATTAAGGGCAGGATCGGCTCATTGCCTGACGGATGAACGGGAATCGACCTGGCTTTTCGTATCCCGAGGTAGGCGTACAGGGATTCCGCGGCGATGGGTTTCCCCTGCGAGAGACTCGCCGCGGCCCGGATGACATTACGCAACTCCCGGATATTGCCCGGATAGTCATGGTTCATGAGTAAGTCCATGGCCTTCTCTTCCAGGCC
Organism: Thermodesulfobacteriota bacterium; assembly: GCA_049320885.1. GTDB lineage: Bacteria > Desulfobacterota > Desulfobacteria > Desulfobacterales > SURF-7 > DYJD01. Next base: position 7,052 of record JBMORA010000051.1, read on the forward strand.
TCCTCCTCCGGGGCCGGCGAATTCATCCAGGAACTTCTGAATCAGCAGGGGGATGTCTTCCTTTCTTTCCTTCAAGGGCGGCAGATGAATCCATCCACCCCGCAGGCGGTAGTAGAGATCCTTGCGAAATGTCTTTTTCATCAACATCATTTCCAAATCCGAATTGGTGGCCGCGATAAAACGGATGTTGACTTTGCGGGGCGTGCTGGTTCCAAGTTTCATGAATTCGCCATCCTGCAATGTCCGCAGCAGCTTTCCCTGGAATTCCACGGGCAGGGATCCGATTTCATCCAGAAACAAGGTTCCGCCGTTGGTCTGTTCCAGATATCCGGTCCGCTCTTTTTCCGCGCCGGTAAAGGCCCCTTTGGTATGGCCGTAGAATTCGGCATCGAATATGCTTCCGGTCAGAGACGCCATGTTGATGGGGGTGAAGGGGAATTTCGATCGCGGACTGGCCGCATGGATCGCTCTGGCCAGCAAATCTTTGCCCGTTCCGCTTTCACCGGTAATCAGAATCGGCGCGTCGCTTTGGGCCTGAAGCTCCGCCTCCTTCAACGCCCTCAAAACATTCGGGCACCTTGTGACAATGGGTTCGAAGGCCTCCGCATGCCGGAGTTTCGGCACCGTCTTGGTTTTGCCGAGATCCAGGATGTCCACCAGCGTTTTTCGTTCCAGGGCGCGCTGGATGGAAGCCAGCAGCTCTTCCCGTGAAAATGGTTTTACCAGATAGTCATAGGCCCCTTTTCTCAGGCAATTCATCGCCACCTTGGCTTCATCGATGGCGGAAATCATGATGCATTCGGTGTTTGGACTGATTCGTTTCAGCAGTTCCAACAACTCGATTCCGTTGATATCCGGCATGGTGATATCGATCAAGGCAATATCAAAACTAGCGCCATTCTCGAAGATCGCAGCCGCTTTTCTGGAATTTTCCTCAATGGTCACATTTCGATACCCGCAGGTAACCAAACCCCGCTTGATGCTTACAAGCTCAACTTTCGGGAATAGATTGAGAATGCAAAAATATGGTCTATTTTATTGAATTTATGTATAAATAACTTGAAGAGCCCTATCTTTTGTTTTATATTGGATATTGCGAATATTCAAATAAAATCAA
>JBMORA010000052.1:0-7999 GCA_049320885.1 Thermodesulfobacteriota bacterium
GCCGGCGGGGTCGGGGGCGGGCCCCCTTTTTTTGTTGCTTATGCTCGATAAGTTTGATATAAGAGGATATTCCAACCACGACAATTCGTTGTGAGGAACAGGTGAAATACGCACATTGGCAATGCGTATTGAGGATAACCTATGGCGGTGATGAAATGGCAGAAAAGGCAATGAGGGAAGCTCAACGGAGAGCATTCAGTCCCGGCGATCTTGCTGTATACCCCGCTCACGGGGTTGGACGGATTGAAGCGATTGAAAGCAGGGAGATCGGGGGGAATCGACAGGATTTTTATATCATGAAAATTCTGGAGAGCAGCATGGTGATCATGATTCCCACCCGAAATGTGGATTCGGTAGGACTCCGCAGTGTCATTAACAAGGAAGATGCAGAAAAAGTCTATGCCGTCATGAAATCTAAACGCGCTGTTTCCATAGACAATCAGACGTGGAATCGCCGTTATCGCGAATACATGGACAAAATTAAAACCGGCTCCCTGTTTGATGTGGCCGAAGTCTTTCGCGATTTGTTTCTGTTGAAATTAACAAAAGATCTGTCATTCGGAGAACGAAAGCTGCTGGATACCGCGCAGAGCCTGCTGCTGAAGGAATTGTGTACCGCGAAAAACAAAGACGAACGCTCCGTAATGTCCGAAATCGAATCCTTGTTTCAAGCTCAATAGACGGATTGCATCCAAAGGAATGCCATCACCCGGAGTCATCCGCTTCCAGGTAACAGCTGCGGATGTCGATAAGCGTCTTGATATCCTGCTGGCATCCAGCCTATCGGATTGCTCCCGGAATCGTGCCGCTGATCTCATCCGCCAGGGGTCCGTCCTGGTTTCCGGTACGGTGCGGAAACCAGGGTATGCCGTCAAAATCGGCGATGTGGTCCAGTGCGAAATCCCCCCCCCTGAACCGAGTGCTTTGCATCCCGAAGCCATTGATTTCCAAGTCCTGTTCGAGGATCCGGCTTTTGCGGTTGTGGATAAGCCGGCCGGACTGGTGGTTCATCCAGCCCCCGGGCATGAAAACGGAACAATGGTTCACGGATTGTTGCATCGTTTTCCAGATATGGAAGGCATCGGCGGTGAAATGCGTCCCGGCATAGTTCACCGCCTGGACAAGGACACATCCGGGGTTCTGGTGGTGGCCAAAAACCAGGCGGCCCATCAGCAGCTGTCCGTGCAATTTAAAAACCGCAGCGTTGACAAACAGTATATCGGAATCGTTTACGGCGTTTTCGACCGGTTGGAAGGGATGATCGATTTGCCCATCGGCCGTCATCCCGCGGACCGAAAAAAGATGTCCGTTCTGACCCATCGCCCCAGAAATGCGGAAACCAGGTGGCGGGTCAGGGAGTCTTATGGCGACATCAGCCTGCTGGATTTGAAAATTCTGACCGGCAGAACCCATCAAATCCGGGTTCATTGCGCCGCCATTCAGCATCCGCTGGTGGGTGATCCGGTGTATGGACCGCGTAAGGGCCGACTTCTCATAAAAAATCCCCTGATGGCGGCACTCATAGCGCCGATTCAGCGCCAGATGTTGCATGCTTTCCGAGTTGAACTGGACCATCCGGTGAATGGAAAACGGCTTTGTTTTGAGGCGCCGATCCCCAGGGATATGGGGTCGCTGATTCAGGCCCTGCGGGACATGGCCGGCAGCTCCGGCGGCAGGTTTCAGTCCTGAAACAGATCCAATTCAATGGTTCTGTTCATCACATTCGCTCGTACCTGGTTGATCAACCCTTCCGGGGTCACGCCGTGTTTCACGCGTCCATCCAATGTCCGCACCGCAAATGTTCCCATGGTCTTTTCTTTTTCTCCGATGGTCAGCATCAACGGTATATTGATCAACTGGGCTTCCCTGATTTTTTTATTCAGGCTTTCGGAACGGTCGTCCACCGTGACCCGCAGACCGGCATTTTCCAGCAAGGCTTTTTGCTCGTGGGCAAAGGCCGACAGTTCATCATTTATGGGCAGCAGAACGATCTGTTTGGGCGCCATCCATAACGGAAACTTGCCGGCGAAATGCTCGATGAGGATCCCCAGAAAACGCTCAATGGAACCATAGATCACCCGGTGGATCATCACCGGCCGATGTTTTTCGTTATCCTTGCCCACGTAAGTCAGATCGAACCGCTCCGGCAGGGACATGTCCAGCTGAATGGTTCCGCACTGCCAGGTTCTTCCGATGGCGTCATTAATGTGGATATCGATCTTCGGGCCGTAAAAAGCGCCGTCCCCCTGGTTGATTTGAAAGGGTTTCCCGTATGCCCGTAGCGCAGAGGTCAGCCCGTTGGTGGCCTGCTCCCACTGATCATCGCTGCCGATGGATTTTTTCGGGCGGGTCGACAATTCCAGCGAGAAGCCAAGCCCGAAAGTGGCGTATATGCGTTCGACCAGGCGCAATACACCCAGGATTTCGCTTTCAATCTGGTCCGGTGTCATGAAGATGTGGGCATCATCCTGATGGAAGGCACGCACTCGGAAAAGACCGGACAACACACCGCTCAATTCATGGCGATGAACCAGGCCGATTTCCGCCGCGCGGAGCGGGAGGTCCCGGTATGAATGGGCTTTTTCGCCGTACAACAACATTCCGCCGGGACAGTTCATCGGCTTGATGGCCACATCGATCTCGTCGATCGTCGAGGTGTACATGTTTTCGCGGTAATTTTCCCAATGCCCGCTTTTTTCCCATAGACTGCGATTCAGGATGATCGGCGTCTTGGTTTCCACGTATCCCGCGGCCCGATGCTCAAAACGCCAGTATTCCAGCAGTGCATTCCATATTTCCATTCCATTGGGATGAAAAAAGGGCATGCCGGCAGCCACATCGTGAAAGCTGAACAAATCCAGGGCTGCGCCGATTTTACGGTGGTCACGCTTTTTGGCTTCCTCCAGAACGTGCAGATGTTGTTTGAGTTCCTTCTTGTCAAAAAAAGCGATTCCATAAACCCGCTGCAGCTGGGCTTTTGTCTGATCTGCCCGCCAGTAGGCTCCGGATACCCGCATTACCTTGAATCCCTTTATCATTCCGGTGTGAGGAAGATGAGGGCCGCGGCAAAGATCGGTGAATTCCCCCTGGGAATAGAAGGAAATGGTCCCGTCTGCCAATTCTGAAATCAACTCAAGCTTGTATGGTTCATCCTGATAGAAGGCCAAGGCTTCGGTTTTGGAGACTTCCCTGCGTTGAAATGGATATCTGGCAGCGATGATTTTTTGGGCTTCGGCCTCGATTTCCGGAAACTGGTCCTCGGAAATCGGCGGCATATCAATATCATAATAAAAACCATCTTTTACCACAGGACCGATGGTCAATTTGGCTCCCTTGTAAAGCCGCAGGATCGCCTGGGCCAGAACATGGGCGGCACTGTGACGAAGAATATCCAGGGCCTCCGGATCATGGGTGGTGATCAGGCGTACGGTGGCATCTGTTTCGATGGGGATGGTCAGGTCTCGCAGAACGCCATTCAGCTCCGCGGCGACACAATTTCGGGCCAGTCCTTCGGAAATGGAGAGGGCGACATCCATTCCGGTGGGCGGTTTTTCAAAGCTCTTTCTACTTTTATCCGGAAGTGTTATGGTAATCATCGTTTTTGTATCCGTTGTCGGTTGTGGTACGGTGGAACTGACTATCCATACATAAGCATAACAAACTAAAAGAATTCATGACGATGGTCAAGGGAAAAAAACAACAATCATGATGACGCCCAGTCAAGTGGAAAAGACGTATGAATTGATTACATCTTATCGGGAGCTGAAATCAGTTGCAGACGTTCTTCAACAACAGGAGGTGATCGGGGTGGACATGGAGGCGGATTCCATGTTCCGTTTCAAAGAACGCGTATGTCTTTTGCAGGTTTCGGCAGGCGATGTCGTGTTTTTGATTGACCCGATGAAACTGGAAACCCTGGAACCCCTGAATCCGATTTTTTCAGATCCGGCCATTCGCAAGGTAATGCATGGCGCGGACTATGATATCCGATCCCTGTATCGGGATTTCGGTATCGAAGTTTCGAATCTGTTTGATACCGAACTGGCTTGCCGGTTTTTGGGCGCCAAGGAGACAGGACTTGAAGCAACGCTGATGGAGTGGTTTCATATCCGGCTGGAGAAGAAATACCAGAAAAAAGACTGGTCGCAGCGCCCGTTGCCGGAAGCCATGCTGGATTATGCCACCAGAGATGTGATGTATCTGCCGCAGCTGTCGGAAAAAATCCGCTGCGCGCTGGAGAAATGCGGTCGGCTGGAATGGGTGCAGGAAGAATGCGATCTATTGAGCAAGGTCCGGCCGGCGTCTTCCGATGGCTTGCCGTTGTTTTCCAGGGTGCCTGGGGCCGGAAGGCTGCATTTCCGCAGTCTCGGCGTTCTGGAGGCGCTTCTTCAATATCGGTTGAAGGTCGCGGAAAAGAAAGACCGGCCGGTATTCAAGGTCATGTCGAATAGAATCCTGGTTGAAATGGCGAAATTCCAGCCGGGCAATTTTGATCAACTGGCGGCCTTGAATCTGCTCAGCACAAAGCAACTTCACATGCATGCCGCGGCGTTACTTGAGATCATTCAACAGGCTCAAAAAATACCGCCTGATCAGCTTCCAAGATATCCGCGGCCCCAAAATCGGCTGCCCAAGACAGCCGCTCCCCAACGGCTGCTGCTGTTACGGCAATGGCGCGACAATCGGGCGAAAAGGCTTGGTCTTGATCCAGCCATGCTGTTGAACAAGAACATGCTGATGACCATTGCGGTGAAAAAGCCTCTCGAAATGGAAGAATTCGAAAAGATTGAAGGTCTGCGGAAATGGCAGGTCCGGGAATTCGGGGAAGAGGTGCGACGCGTGCTGAGAGGAGAAAAATAGGAAGGCTTCTATGGTTCAGAAAACCAGCTTTGTCTCGGACGGGTATCGCCTGGAGGGTGTGCTGGAAAGGACCGATGGTGAGCGCGGGGTGGTGATCGCTCATCCGCATCCGCTTTATGGTGGTAATATGCACAATTCCGTGGTGGGCACCCTTTCCCGGGTCTATCATGAAAAAGGGTTTACGACCCTGAGATTCAATTTCAGAGGGGTGGGCGCGAGCCAGGGGCAATATGACCACGGCAACGGCGAGATAACCGATGCACTTGCGGCGGTCAATCATTTGAAGGAAATAGGCCTCGTTGATATCGAGGTTGCAGGGTACTCCTTCGGAGCCTATATTTGGGGGCGAGCCGCAATGGAGCGCGGTTGCACGGCGAGCATGGTGATGATCTCCCCGCCGTTGGCATTCATGGATTTCAGTGGGATTCAACCGTGCGCCGATTTGCGTCTGATCATCGTGGGGCAGGAGGATGAAATCGCCCCCCTGGTCGCTGTCCGGGAGTGGATCTCTACTGCGCGGCACCGGATTCGCATGGAAACCGTCCCCCGAGCCGACCATTTTTTTTCAGGCCGTCTGGCGGCCCTCGAAGCCGCATTACGGGGATGCCTGTCATGATGCCCCCCAAAAGGGCGGGACACGGAGTTCGGGAGCCGGGGGCGCCGGCTTATGGAATGAGGACTTCCTTCTCCGGGTAGCGTTTGTTTATTTCATTGAATTCATTTATGCTTTCAACAAAAAGATCCACCAGGAGCGGGTCGAAATGCTTGCCCCGTTTATCCTTGAAATAATCTACCACGAGATGGATCGGCCAGGCTTTTTTATAAATGCGGTTGTGGGTCAAGGCGTCGAAGACGTCCGCAATTCCTGTGATCCGTCCGAAAATATGAATATCTTCTCCTTTTAATCCCTGGGGATACCCGCTTCCGTCCCAGCGTTCATGATGCTGCTGGGCGACGATGGTTGCCGCCTTTAAAATTTCACGTTTGGAATTTTTCAAGATTTCGTAACCGATCTGGCTGTGGGATTTGATATAGTCGTATTCTTCGTCGGACAATGCGCCGGGTTTGTTCAGGATGGAGTCGGGAATACCTATCTTGCCGACATCATGCATGGGAGACGCCAGCTTCAGCAATTCGGCTTCTTCCGGCTTTATCCCCGCTTTCAGGGCCAGCAGATATGAACACTCGGCCACCCGCCGGACATGGTTGGCCATCCCCTTGGAGCGGGTATCCACCAGTTCCCCCAATGTAAAGATGACCTCTTTTTGTGTGTCCACAATTTCCTGTGATAAATACAAATTGTCAAAAGTGATGGAAATGTTGGAGGAAAAGATCCGGATCAGATCCTTTTCCAGCTCTGTAAGGTTTCGACAGCCTTTCAGATAAATGAGGTTGGTCGACCCGGGTTCTGTGCTGAAATAGCCGATATAAGCGTCATCAATAAAGATGCCTTCTTTTTTTTCCAAGGCCATTTTTAGATAGTTCTGGATATCATCCGGCACAACTTTATGAACATCCTCGCCGATGAAATTCGCAAACTGCCCCGTGGCGGCGATCACGGAGAATTTGTTCTGCTCATAAGAGGCGGCGAAACCGGAAGCTTGAATGTACATTGAATTTTTATCCAGCCGCAGGATGGACAAGATTCGATCGAGCAGGATAGTGGTAAACCTTTTCAGGGATTGATTTTCAAAAATCCGCTCGGAAGATTTGATGACCAATTCCAGCACCTGCCTGGTGCGATCGATGGTGGTCAGATCCTTGTAGGAGCGCAGGGAAGAAGTTATGGTCGTGAACAGTTTTTGGGTGGTCAGTTCGGTTTTTTCCTTATATTCATTGATATCATATTCCATGATGATTTTTTTTTCAGGTGCCTTGCCCGGTTGGCCGGTTCGGAGAATAATCCGCACAAAATTATTTCGCAGATTCTGGCGTATATGTCTGGCCACTTCTAAGCCGGATGTATCCGATTCCATTACAACATCCAATAAGAGGATGGCGGTGTCCGGATGTTGTTCAACCAGGGCGATGGTTTCCGCGCTTGTATAGGCGCTGAAAAACTGAACCGCACGATTATCGAAAGTATAATCGCTCAGCACCATTTTGGTGATTTGATGGATTTCTTTTTCATCATCGGCGATGATGATTTTCCATGGCGCGTTAACAGGGTGACAAGCGGTATTATCTTTCTTTTCCTCCGCGAAAAGATAAGCGTCATTAAAATCCAATGGTTGTTTGTTCATGGCGTACCGTATGCTGAGATTGTCAATGCCAACGAATTGTCGTCGGCCCATCGTCTCGCGGCGTTCTGACGGTCATGATGGCATGGCGTGAATCACGGCAACCTGCCGGCGTCCAATACCGTGATTTTTTCTTTGCGAACGAAATGAGGAAAGAATACCAATTTTTGGAATAAAAATCAATTTATCTCTTTCCGGATACGATAGAAGAACCATGATATTGCTTGAATCTTGAGTGGAATGGATGTATGATCTATCATTTCTTTTCATCACAGTAACGAACCGATAACCCGAATTTGTATTCTGAACTTGATACGTTATTCCATTTTACACCTTCTCTGCGGTTGGATGCGTGGAAATCCGGTCTTCCCGTTGAAAATTCAGCTCCCTGTGAGGATTTTCATCATCCCGCTGTGAATCATTTCATTGCGGGGGCGGCGCATACGGATTATATTGCGGCCATGCTTGATCGGAAAGGGAAACTATGGATTCATTTCGTATCAAGAAGGAACCAAAATCAAGGTTAGGTATCGAAACTAGTTTGGCAAGCAGGTTGAGGATTCAACAACAACTAACAACAAACGAGGAGGAGAAAGCCATGAAAAAGATGATCGCTGTAGTAACCGGAATTCTGTTTTTGGGTGCTTCCATTGCATTTGCCGAATCGGAAGTTTCCGGCACGGTGACGAACAAGGCCGACGTGAACAAGTCCGCCAACATCGCCCTGGGCAAAGGCGCCACCGCCCGAACGGGAAGCGTCGCCATGAAGGATTCCAATGTTTCCGGCACGGTGGTGAATGACGCGAAGGTCAACAAGTCCGCCAATATCGCCTTGGGCAAAGGTGCCACCGCCAATATGGGTTCTGTCGCCATGGAGAACTCGGAAGTTTCCGGCACGG
>JBMORA010000053.1:0-56813 GCA_049320885.1 Thermodesulfobacteriota bacterium
CGATATGGAGTTGTGAGCACACGCTTCCAGTCTTCGAATCCTCAGGAATCCTGTATGGTTTGCGGACTTTGTATGCGTGCGTGCGAGGAAATCGTCGGGCTTTCCGCCATTTCCATCATGGATCGGGGCGTGCATAAAAAAGTCGGTTCACCGTTTTTGCGTCCTTCGGAAATATGCGTGGCCTGTGGTAGTTGTGTCACGATCTGCCCCACCGGTGCCATGCGGGGCATTTTCGAACGGGTTCGTCCCCAACCGGCTCTGCCGCTCACACAGCTTGTGCTTTAGGAAGAGTAAGGAGGTTTATCATGAGACAGAAAGCTACCGTAGGAGTTTTTATTTGCCGTTGTGGTGATAAGATTGCATCCAGGATCGATATTGAACAACTGGAATCCCGGGTTTCACGGGATGAAAATGTCGCCTATTGTGAAACCATGGCCTATCCCTGTCAGAGACCCGGTTTGGATCGGATAATGCAGGTCGTTGCCGAAAAAGGAGTCAACCGGCTGATTGTGGCCGGTTGCGAGAGCCGTCTGATGATGAAAAAATTTGAAAGCGTTCTGGAAAACCTGGAGCTGCATAAGGGGCAGATCGATATCATTAACCTGCGCGGTCATGTGGCCATGGTCAGTAATCTGACGCCGGAACTCAAGGCGGAGAAAGGCGCCAAACTGATTGTCGCGGCTGCCGCTGAAATGGCGGTCATGGCTCCCAGTCTGCAGACCCTGGCCAAGGTAGAGGAGCCGGTTATGATAGTGGGGAAGGGAATTGCTTCCTTCATGGCCGCTCACGAACTGGCCAAGAGCAAACGAAGATGCTTGGTTTCCGTGGAGACGGGAGATCCGGAAACCATTCTTGCCGGTCTCCACCTCCGTTATCCAGGAGAATATCAACACCATGAACGTCTTGGAAAAATCATTTCGGAAACCGTGAACAGTCCCTATGTGAAGTTGGTGACCCGGGGAGAACTTATCGGACTTTCCGGAATAACAGGTAATTATACCCTGGGATTTTCCTCCGCGGAAGGCGTGGAGCCGGAGAAATATAATGCCGGTGCTGTGATCGCCTGCATGGACGCCGAATTGTCACCGCCGCCGGATGGGTTCGGTTATGATGGCAAAAAAGTCCTGTTCCAACCTGAGATGGAGGAGTGCATCCTGCGGAGCCATTTCCCCAAGGGTCAGATTGTATTCTGGATCAACGACTACGAGGCAGGTTATCCCGAATTCGCCCAATTGTCCACCCGCAGCGCCTGGTCTTTAGCCAAAGCCATCCGGAACCAATCGGATAAACCGCGGATTATTATCCTTTATAATGAACAGATGCCCATTCCACTTTCCGTCTCTGAAAGAACCATGAGCCGCAAACTCGGAATTTTATGGGTTCCTTTTGACAAAGCCGTGTATCCTACGCTACAGGACGGTTACATTTCCTTTTGTAACCTCAGCGACCATGTGGAACATGAAATTCCCTGGGATATGGTAGTCCTTTCTCCACGGCGTCGGCTCGGTGAAAATGAAAAACAGACTGCTCGGATCCTGGGACTGCTGCATAGGGAAGATCGGTTTTTGACCGGGCATCATGCCAGGGTTCGTCCGGATATGGTGGGTCGGGAAGAGACCTATCTGGCGGGCAGTGCAAAATACCCCTGCGATCTCCACGAAACCATGAGACAGGGCCGCAAAGCCGGCAGAAAAACAGCGGAGATGCTTCAGAAATCCGACAATCATGAACTCTATCTGCCCCGTGTCGTTTGTGTGGTGGACACCGATCGCTGTGTGGGGTGCGGACAATGCCAGGAGCTCTGCGACTGCGGAGGCATCAGTGTCATGCAGGGAAGCGGTGGCGGTCTTCCCCGGGCAGTGGATCCAATGATCTGCATGGGGGGAGGCACCTGTGCGGCCGCTTGCCCATACAACGCCCTGACGCTTCAAAACAACACCACGGATCAACGGGAAGCCCGGGTAGCAGCTCTGGCAAGGCAGTTGCGTCCGGATGAGGTGATGGCCCTGGCCTGCGCCTGGGGGGGATTGCCGGCTGCTGACAATGCCGCCAATCAAGGGCTTACATATGATCCGCGCATTCATATACTGGGTGTCCCCTGCGTCGGCCAGATCGACCCCAGTGTTTTGGCCAAGGCATTTCTGGCTGGCGCGCCGGGGTTGATGCTGATCGGTTGCCTGCCGGAAGAATGTCATCACTCCTTCGGGATCGACCATGCCTGGAGCAGGGTTAATTTCATGAAAAAACTGTTGACTCTCTGCGATATTGATCGGCGCCGCATCGCCCTGGCCCATGCTGACCTGAACAAACCCGAGGAATTCATCCGCACGGCGGAAAGCTTTGTCCAGACCATTGCGGCACTTGGCCCGATCGAAAAGACACCGGAGATGATCAGCAAGCTCAAGAGTCTCTATTCAATGGCGAAGTATAATTCCAGGGTGCGATATCTGTTGTCAGCGGGGCTCCGCCGACCCTGGGAAAAGGAGTTTCGTGGTGATCAACGCCACGGACTGGATTACGATCAAGACTTTTCCGCCGTATTGGCGGAGGAATATATGCAGACCCGGGTTTTGGAACTCCTGAGGATGGAACAGCGTCGTTTCAATCTCCAGGAGATTGCCGGTCGGCTCCATGAGGATGAGGAACAGCTGGGCGAGCGCTTATGGGAGATGGTGCACGAGGGACATATCAAAAGGAGTTATAAGGACCATCAACCTTTGTTCGGTTTGAATTGAGCCGAGAGGCGCCTGAAGGGTTGCCGCCAGCGGGTCGGGAACAATTCATCATGCCGGAAGGAGCTAAATGAAGATTTTGCTGGCAACGTCGATGAGGGAGAGGTTTGCCGAACTATCGGCTTATCTGAAGCTGAACTACCCGGTGGAATTGTACTGGGCTGAATCCGGCGAGGAGGCCCTCCTGCTGGTGCAAGGCCACCAAATTGAGACGGTCATCGCCGATGAAACCCTGTCGGATATGACGGGACTGGTTTTTTTGGAGAAGCTGATCCGAATGAATCCATGGGTGAATTGTGCCGTTGTGAGCGCCCTGTCATCTGAAAATTTTCATGAAGCAACGGAAGGGCTGGGAATTTTGGCGCAATTATCCCCCGATTTCAATCCCTGCCAGGTCAACGGGCTGATGGATCACCTGGCCCGTATCCAACAGTTACACCAGAAGTAAATGCACGGGTAAGATTCCCCTTGACATCCGATTTTGCCAGCCCTATTATGAGCATACGCTCATAATAGGGCTGGGGATATTGTTGCGCGATGGATCGAAGAACAAAAAAAAAGAAAGGCGGAATCGCAAGCCAACCGGCGGGCGGTTCCGGAATTGGAACATGATCATCAGTGTGGCCAGCGGCAAAGGGGGGACGGGAAAAACGACAGTGGCGGTGAATTTGGCGTTTTCATTGGAATCGGAGGTTCAGGTTCTGGATTGCGATGTGGAGGAACCCAACGCGCACCTGTTTATCCGTCCGGAAATCCGAGAAACCAGAACGGTATATACTTCCATTCCGGAAGTGGATCTGGAAAAATGCACCTACTGCAAAAAATGTGCGGAAATCTGCCGGTACAGGGCGATCATCGTGGTGGCGAAAACGGTTTTGACGTTTCCGGAACTCTGCCACAGCTGCGGCGGCTGCGTGGTGGTCTGCCCGGAAAAGGCTGTTTCGGAAAAGGGCCGTGAGCTCGGCGTCATTCAGCGGGGCGGAAGGAATGGACTGGATTTCGTCACTGGAAGGCTCCGGATCGGCGAGGCCATGTCGCCGCCCTTGATCCGTCAGGTGCGGGCCTGTGTTCGGAACGAAGGCCTGACCATCGTCGATGCGCCGCCGGGAACTTCCTGCCCGGTGATCGCCGCGGTTAAGGAAACGGATTTCGTGCTGATGGTCACCGAGCCGACTCCGTTCGGGCTTCATGATCTTCGTCTGGCGGTGGAGGCGGTGAAGCTCCTCGGCATTCCGGCCGGATTGGTGATCAACCGGTGCGACATGGGCGATGACGAAGTCAAGGAATACGCCCGGCGGGAAGGTCTGCCCGTGCTCATGGAAATCCCTTTTCAGCGTCGGATCGCCGAAGCCTATTCGGTGGGGAAACTCCTGATTGAGGAATTGCCGGAGTATAAGCAATCATTCCAGAGACTTATGTCCGAAATCCGGGAGATCATCGACAGGGAGAGGGGGCAGGCATGAAGGAACTGGTGGTCATCAGCGGCAAGGGGGGGACTGGAAAGACCAGTATCACGGCGGCCTTTGCAGCCCTGACGGACAATGCCGTGCTGTGCGACGCCGATGTGGACGCGGCGGACCTTCACCTGCTCATGGCTCCGGAAATCCTTAGCCGTCAGGATTTCCTGGGCGGCGGGGAGGCGGTTATCCGGCCTGAACTATGCACGCAATGCGGCCTGTGCAGGGAATTATGCCGCTTCAACGCGGTCAGACCCGATTTCCGGATCGACCCCATCGCCTGCGAAGGCTGTGGTGTCTGCGTGGATTTGTGTCCGGTAAAGGCCATTGATTTTCCAACCAAAACATGCGGCCAATGGTATATTTCGAAAACCCGTTTCGGCTCCATGGTCCATGCCCGGTTGGGGATTGCCGAGGAGAATTCCGGCAAACTGGTTACCCTGGTGCGCAAAGAGGCCAGGAGAGTAGCGGAAGACGATCAGCGCGGATTGATTCTGACGGATGGGCCTCCGGGCGTGGGGTGTCCGGTGATCGCATCCATCGGCGGCGCCACGGCCATTCTGATCGTCACCGAGCCGACGCTTTCCGGTTTGCATGACATGGAACGGGTGGCGGATTTGGCGGCTCACTTCAAGGTTCCCGGAATGGTGTGCGTGAACAAATTCGACCTGAACCCGGAGCAGACCCGGCGGATCGAAACCCTCACTATAAAGAAGAACATGACGTTTCTGGGGAGAATTCCGTTTGACGCCGTCTTCACGAAGGCCATGATTCAAGGAAAAACCCTGGTGGAATTTCAGCCGTCCTCAGTGGCCGCTGCATCCATAGCGGAAATCTGGGAGGGCGTTAAACGCACTCTGGGGAATCATCAATGATATGCAAGGATCATTTAACAGCAAGGAGAATGGAACAATGGAAAATGGAAGAATCGCTATCCCATCCGTGGATAAGGGTGGTCTGGATGGGGAACGCTCCGGTCATTTCGGTCACTGCGAAGTATTCACCCTGGTGGATGTGGAAGCCGGCAACATCAAGGAGGTCAGCACCATTCCCAACCAGGAGCATGTCCAGGGCGGATGCATGGTGCCCGTCAATCTGCTGGCAAGACACCGGGTCAATGCGCTGATTGTCGGCGGTATCGGCATGCGGCCCCTCATGGGATTCCGCCAGGCCGGTATCGAGGTGTATTATGACGCCACCCGGCCCCAGATCAAACCGGTGGTCGAGGACCTCATCGCCGGCAGACTGCCCATGATTTCCGATGATCAGGTATGCGGGGGCGGCAGGGGATAGGGTGCGAAAACTGGAAATGATGTTGACGGCTTGGTGCGAATGGGCCATCAGGAGGACGGTATTATGAAAATCGCGGTCACATCAAAGGGGAAAGATCTGGATGCCGAGGTGGATCCCCGTTTCGGACGGGCTGCCTATATTCTCATTGTCGATTCCGAGTCCCTGGAATTCAAGGTGCTGGACAACAGCCAGAATGTCAATGCCTTCAAAGGCGCGGGGATTCAGGCTGCCGCCATGGTCAGCGAGAGCGGCGCCGAGGCTCTGCTGACCGGTTTTTGCGGCCCCAATGCCTTTCGAACCCTGAATGCCGCCAATATCAAGGTGGCCAACGATGTCGGCGGTAAGGTGCGGGAGGTGGTGGCGGACTGGAATGCCGGAAAGATCAGTTTTTCCAGTCAGCCCAATGTGGAAGGACATTGGTGAAAAGAAGTTGAAATTTCAGATTTCAGATTTCAGGTTTGAAATGGAACGTATCCGATTTCAGAGTCGGGAAACGTGGAGATTCGACTGACGCTTCAGGATCATTGCATCCAGACCGAAGCCCGGAAAGCTTATGAGCGGCTGGTGGGGGAGTATTTCCGGAAAACGGGACCGGGAGGGAATAAGACGGTTCTGGAAGCGGAAATCGATGCATTGAAACGATTCCTGGAATATGCCGATTTCGCCTTTCTCCGTAGCCATTATCCGGAATTGAGCGGCGGAAAGCCAATCAGTGTTACCTTGGATATCCCGGAAACCATTTCGGCAGGCTGCATCGGTTTCGGGGAAACGATAATTCAACTTGATCGAACGAAAGAGAAGCGCTAAGGAAGGAAGCGTGATGGAAAAGATACTCATTATTGGCTGTAAACGCGCAATGGATGCTGTCTGTATCGCCTGCTCCAGGTGTTTGGTGGGCTTCAATCGCAAAGAAGGCGAATTCAGCCGCTACAAGGATCAGGAAGTTCAACTTTTGGGGTTGTTGAGCTGCGGAGATTGCCCCGGGGCCGCCATCGTGACGCGGATGGCCCAGGTGAATCTCTGGAACAAACCCATGAACGAGAAGATCAACCGGGTGCATATCGCACCCTGCATCATGGATCATTGCCCCCACAAGGATACCCTGGTGAAAAAGATCAAAGCCAAAGCCGGCGTGGAGGTTGTCGAGGGCACGCATCCGTACAAGCCCGAAAACATCTTTGCGTGAAGGAGATACAGTAATGCCCATTTATGAATATGTGTGCCTGGATTGCAGCAAGACCAGCGAGGTGGTTATCATCGGCTCCGGTGACCAGGCCAGATGCACCCATTGCGGAAGCAACAACCTGAAAAAACTGCTTTCGGCCCACGCCGCCATGTCCGGAAGCGCCAGATCGGGACTGCCCGGACCGGGGGATACGGCTTGCTGCGGGTCTACTCCCGGCCACGCCGGCTGCGCCGGACCCGGCAGCTGTTGCGGCAAGGGATAGGCGTGGGCCGAATGCCGCGGCGCCGATCATAATGGAAAAGGGGTGGCTTTTTTGAATGGATAGCAAGGGAACAGAACCCAACACAATCAATTTCTGGCAGGATCATTCCCTGCATTATCTGGAAATGGCCTTCCGCACGGACAGACACGAACGCATCGAGAATCCGGACGGATATGGAAAACGAACCGGAGACTGCGGCGATACCATTGAAATGTTCCTGAAGGTGCAACACAATCGTATTCAGGCCATCGGTTTTCGTGTCGAAGGCTGCATGAACACCAATGCCTGCTCCAACACCGTGGCCCATCTGGCGGAAGGGAAGACCATCGAAGAGGCCTGGGAAATCAGCCCGGAAACCGTCGTGGAATATCTGGAGACATTACCGCCCAATGAAATCCACTGCGCGGAGCTGGCGGTGGGCGCTTTTTATCTGGCGCTTGCGGATTGCCGCGAGAACCTGAAAGCGCCCTGGAAAAAGGCGTACAAGAGACAGTAGCTCAGAAATACCAGGTGGCCCCTGCGGTGATATCGCCCAGGGGATTCAGGGACCCGTATTCGGATTCCCGGGAGCCGATAAACAGATTGCTGCTCAGGTTCAGGGTCAGGTCCTTGCGGATATGGTATTCCGCCTTGGGCTGAACGAAAAAACTGCCGTCCGACGGGTTGATCCGGGCCATGGCGGTGAGATCCAGCGAAACGGTGAGCGCGTCCTGCCACTGCGTTCTGAGGAAGAGCGAATGCCGGCTGAGGGGTTCCTGGGCTTCCAGCGACCATTTTCGCGGTGTCCACAGCAGTCCCAGGATGCCGTCCGCCAAATCCCTGGTTGCTGGATGCTGTAACAGCAGTTCGGCCGTATTCCCGGTTTCGAACCATTCGACCCAATCCTCATGTGAAAATCCGGCCTCGTTGAAATGGTATTCCACGTGAGTGGTGCGGTTGATCTGTTCCGTATAGGAGAATCCCACGGCCAGTTGATTGCGGAAATGCGTTTCCGTATCGACGTAGGATGTCCATGCGGCGGGAGGAATGGCCCCGGATTCAACGGCCTCCGCAAGCGATTGCGCGGCGATGTCGGGCCGGTTGCTGCCGCTCCATTCCACGTATACGATGACGTCATTGCCGAGTCCTTTGGTGAGACCGGCGCCGAAATTCGAACGATCCTCCTCGAGATAATACAGCAATTCGGGATTGAAATCCGGCAAGAGGTTCAGGCTGATTTTGGTCAGGAAGCGGGAATGGCTGTTGGTCCGTTCCATTCGCAGGCCGCAGCTGCCGGCGTCCGTCCACCACTGGCCGGAATCCTGGTTCACTTCCGGCGCCAGCGCCAGGGCGACGGCACCTTGGTCCCAGATTCCCTGGGCGCGGACCATCAGGGCTCCCAACCGGTTTTCCCTCAACACACTGGGATCCTCGGAGACCCGGAGACTGACGGCGTTTTTCTTGAAGTAGTCCGTTGGATTGAATCCCAGCGCCACGCCGTTTTTGAAATTGATCCTGCCGATATCCAGATACAGGAAGCTGTAAGAATTGGCGGTGGCATAGAGTTCCTTCAGGTCATTCTGGAGCCTTCCCCCGGCCAGTTCCGGATCATCGTTGAGCAGGTGGTTCAGGCGATCGGCCACCACCAGCGACAGATTCGACGATACCGACATTTCCGCCCGTAAATCCAGGCTCAGGCGGTTGTCCCAGGAGGGAACCTCACCGGATGGGAGCGGAACCGCCAGGTCGTCGCGTTTGATGTTCACGGACGCGGCTTCGTCCAGATAGAGTTTGTACCGGTAATATTCCGGCGCGACGGTAACGGATTCCTCCGGGGATTGGGAGAGCACATTGTCCGGAATCAGCTCCAGATCCTCATCCTGCTCTGCCCGCAAGGCGGTTGCGGCGCAGAGAAGCAAGCAAAGAGTCAGCGCACATCCGAGCGGCGGAAATGCCTTCCGGAATCCCAAGATTCCCCGGATCAGCTTCATTCCCCCTTGAACCTCGGCAGGTATTCTTTCTGAAACCAGTCTTCGGGGATGTCATGAAAACGGTAGTCGCTGTAGTTCATCTTCGTGACCAATTTATTGTCCACGCCGTCGATGATGATGACCTCGGTGGGGCGTATCTTACCTAGTTGCTCCTGATACCCCCGGTAGTAGGCGATTTTGAGCAGCCGGTCGCTTTCGGAGTAGAACTTGCCTTTCACGGGCTGGTAGTTCCCGGTATCCACCCAATATTCGATACGGAAATAGGTCACGGCGTCGTTGAGCGCTTCCATCCGGAGTTTATGACATCTGCGCTGTTTCCTGTCCGCATCGGTGATGATCTCCTCGCCTTCTTTTCCCGCACGGTAGTCTTTATGAAAATTGACGGTGACCACGTCGCCGTTGGAGGCCTGACCCATCAGGCGCTGCTGGGGGGACATACGGACGCTGGATTTGGAGGCAGGATCGTAAAACCACAGGATGTTTCCGTTCTTGAGCATGAGCTTGTTTTCGTCCCTGGGAGGCTCCCGGAAACGGATCAGGCTGCGGTATTGACCGCTATTCGGATCTTCCTTGGAATAGACGGTCAAAAGCATTTTGTCCCGCGGGCGGCCTTCCCGGTATTCCAGGAGAGACACCGTTAAACGGAACGGTTTCCCGGGATTGCGGACCGCATCCGCGGCCGCCACGATTTCATCCGCGGTTTCGGCGGACCCGCCTACGGCGGCAGCCGGGGACAGAACGCTCAGCATTATCAGCAGCAGCAACCGTTTCAAATATTCCTCCCGTGATGAGGTGGGCCGACAGCCATGCAACCGGCCGACCGCGTTTTGATCAGATATGTCGGAGGGCGTCCACAATCACCATCCTGCCCGCTTTCCTCGCCGGAAACAGGGATGAGGTCACGGACAGCAGTACCAGCCCCAGCCAGCAACCGGGGGCCAAAAAAGAGTTCTGAAACACCAGGATCGTCAGGGGCACGCGGTCCACATAATTGGGCGGAATCCAGGTGAAGCCGCATTCGTTGAAGCCCGCGGCGATGACCACGGAAGCGGCGGCGCCCAGAGTGGCCCCCAGAACGCCCAGCACGAAGCCTTCGGCGATGAACTGCCGCAGGATCCCGCCCCGCCTCATACCGAGGGCCCGGATGGTCCCGATCTCATCGACCCGTTCCATGACGCTCATGGTCATGGTGTTGATGATGGTAAACAGGACGATAATGCACATGATGATGGCGATGAAACTGAACAGGGCGAACAAAAAGGAGATGACCTGACGGTACATGGGAACGATCACGGTATAGTCCCTGATTTCCATATCCAGGCGGTTTTCGTCAAACAACTGCTGGAGCCTGGAGCTGACAAAGGGGATATCCTTTGTATGATGGAGCTGGATGACGATACCGGTGACTTTTTTCTCGCCCTTGCCGTATATCAGGCGCTGGGCCAGGGAAATGTTCATGGCCACGTAATTGTCATCCAGGGCTTTCACCGCCTGGATTTCGGTGTTGTTGACATACAGGGTGACGACATTGGGGGCGCCGCTGGCGGTGGCCGCCAGCAGGTCGAGCTTGGGGCGCTTGTCGGCATTCTCAGGCACCGGGTCCGATTCGGTCAGAAACGTGAAGTCTTCCGGAGGATCGGCAGAGGCATCGTCCGGTGCTTCAGGCGGTTTTTCCACGCAGTTGGCGACGTTCAGCTCCTTGCAGAGCAGCAGCATCCGGGCCATGCCCTCGCCGATGATGCCGGCTTCGGTGTCCTGGTCGGAAAGCACGATCCGATGACGGCGGGAGGATCTGCGGTGCATGTGGTAGTCGTTCCAGGTCCGCATTTTTTCAAATTCCGAGGGCACATAGCCGACGCCGAAAAAGGTCTTGGAAACGTTTTTTTGAAAATTGCCGGCAATGCCGTACAGTTTGAGGATGGGGGTCACGACCCGGATATACTCCCTCAGTTGCGGATCCCCGGCGATCCGTTGCATGAGTTCCGGATAGCCGCTGATTCCGTAAGCCACGGGATTGCCGGCGCCGTAATCGAAAAATCCTTTTCGGTACACATGCAGATGACCGTTGTCCCGGACGAATTCGGACTGCATGCCGTAGACGATATGGGCCACGTAACCGCCGAACAGGTGCACGGCCACGGAGCTGACGGCGATGGCCAGGATGGTCATGAGCGAACGGCGGCTGTTGCGGAAAATGTTGCGGAAAGCGATATGAAGGGTTCGCATGCTACAACTCCTTTTCCGACAGCAATAAACCGTCATGGATTTCAAACACCTTGGCCGCATGTTCCATGACCTGGCGGTCGTGGGAGGAAAAAATGAAGGTCGTATGGTTTTCCGCCTGCATGGCATACATGAGATCGATGATGCTTTGTCCGGTTTTGGAATCCAGATTGGCCGTGGGTTCGTCCGCCAGCACCAGTTTCGGCTCTTTCACCAGGGCCCGGGCGATGGCCACCCGCTGGCGCTGTCCGCCGCTCAATTCGTTGGGCCGATGATTCCAGTGGCTGGAGAGTCCCACGGCTTCGAGCATCTTCAGGGTCAGTTCCCGGCGCTCTTTCGCCGGCTTTTTCATCATCAACAGGGGGTATTCCACGTTTTCATAAGCCGACAGCACCGGAATGAGGTTGAAATTCTGGAAGATGAAACCGATGTTCGCCGCCCGGAAATCCGCTGCCTGGTTGTCGGTCATCCGGGCGATTTCCCGGCCGCAGACCTCCACGTGTCCCGAGGAGGGGATATCGATGCATCCCAGCAGGTTCAGGAGGGTGGTCTTGCCGCTGCCGGAGGGTCCGATGATGACGTTGAAGCGTTTTACGGGAATCTGCATGGTGATGCCCTTGATGGCCTCGACTTCCACTTTTCCCATGAGATACGTTTTCCTCACATTGATGAGACGAACCGCGTATTCGTTGCTGTCCAGCATGCATCTCTCCTGTGGGCTGGCATCGGCCGCTATCCGGCATGGTTTTCCGGCTCCGGCCATTTCCCATTTGGTTCAGCGGGATGATGAAGTAGCAAGGGTTGAATCGTTCCGCCGCGAACGATCCGCCGATATGCTTATCAAATCCGGACGGCGATTGTAAAGAGATTGTTATGGAAGCAACCGGGCTGTTAAACAAGACGACTCGAAAAATGGAGAACGGGAGAATTCAGAGTCCATGTCGGTATCCGAAACTCGTTTTGATTCAATGAGTCTGGCCCAACCCCATCAACTTATTGTCATCCTGAACGCCAGCTTTTCCTGCCAAAAGAAATTCCCAGCTTATTCATGCGCTTACGTAGTGTGCTGGGGTTTATGCTCAAGATCTGCGCCGCTCCACCCGGTCCATAGATCTTGCCGCCTGCTTTCTCCAGAGCCCGCCTGATATAGCGGGCGTTCATCTCATCAAGTGACGTAAAAGGCTCTTCCGGGCTTTGGCCCTGGAGAACCTTGCCCGGATACTCTTGGGGAATAAGCGCTTCGAATGACAGGGGAGCCCCCGCACGGTGCCGTATGAGAGCCCGCTCGATTGTGTTTTCGAGCTCCCGCACGTTGCCGTGCCAGTCGTAGGCTGTGAGCTTCTCGATGGCATCGGCGGCCAGCCTGGGCTTTTCCTTTAGTTTCAACTCTATGGACTTGCGGTGAATGAAGTGGTGCACAAGGGATGGAATATCGCCTTTTCTCTGCCGAAGAGGCGGGATCAGAATGGGAAAGACATTGAGGCGGAACCAGAGGTCTTCCCGGAATTGTCCGGATCCAACCATCTCCTGCAAATTCCTGTGGGTGGCCGAAATGACCCGGATGTCCACGGGTATGGACTGGGTACCGCCGACGCGCTCGATCTCTTTTTTTTGCAGCACGTGCAGCAATCTTACCTGGGCCTGGGGTGGGAGTTCTCCTATTTCGTCAAGAAAGATGGTGCCCTTGTCGGCCCGTTCGAAACGTCCCCTCTTCTGGCCGATGGCTCCGGTGAAAGCCCCTTTCTCGTGGCCGAAAAGCTCGCTGTCTAAAAGCGTCTCCGGGATGGCGCCGCAATTCACCTTGATGAACGGGCTGTCCCTGCGCGGGGAAAAGCTGTGGATCGCATGGGCGATGACCTCCTTCCCCGTGCCGGTTTCACCCAGCAGGAGCACGGGACTGTCGAGGGGTGCCACCTGTTCGACCATTCGCATCACCATGCTCAGGCCGAAATCTGCCCCAACAATTTCGTTTCCCGAAATCCAGCGCAGCTCGTCCAGCAAGTACTTGTTATCATCCTCTAGCATCTGCTTGAACCGGATGACCTCTTGATGCTTGAGTGCGTTGGACATGGCAATGGTTAGTGGCTGGCGGAGCAGTCGCACCAGTCGGGCATGCTCATCGGTATATTGATTGACGCCGTCCGCCATTAATCCGAGATGGCCGATCTGATTGCTTTCGAGCTCAAGGGCCATGTGCATGAATGAATAGTTTTCATGTTGGCCAAGTCTTTCCAGCAATTCTTTGGGCATGAGCTTTGAATCTGGCTTATTGATAATCCGGATGACATCGTCGCTCTTCAGGACAGCCGCCCTTTCACGACGCCCCTTCTCGGGTAAATGCACTATCCGCTCGTAATTTTCAGGCAGATTGGCGCCGACATGCGCCACGAATTGCAAGGTATTTTCTTCAAGATTCACCATGTCCAGACCCATCCGCACCACTGGAATGAAGTTTCTGATGTACTCATAGCAGCGTTTCAGACCGGCCTCGATATCAAGGCTGCTGCACAGACGTAGCGTTGCCTCTAGAAAGAAAACGTTCCTGTCGGTGCTCATTATCTTGCCCTCCACGATTCAGCCGGACAATAGCACGAAATGAGACCATGGCGCAATAGCTTTTACCCCATAGGGCGAAATCGCTTGCATCCGATCCGACTATCAATTCATAAGTATCAGATATCATATAATAAGTATGCATGGCACGAGTCTTGATAGACCAGAGGACGTTGCGACGGAAGAATAGCAGGGGAAAAAGGATGATAGCCCGTATTCGAAGGAGAAATACAATGACCATTATCAAGAAAGCACTGGTGGCCCTGTTGGCATTGTGCGCAGTCGGATGCGTGACGCGAAATAGCCTGGCTTACGATGGGGTATGGACGTTGATTATCGAAAACGACGCATTCACAAATTCCGACAACAACTACACGAACGGCGTAGGTATTTCGTGGGTGTCAGCCGATCTCGGCACCTACGACGGCGAAAAGTTCGTCAGCAAATGGGGGCGATTCTGGAAATTTCTGCCGTTCGTCCTGGATGAAGGCTACACCACTTATGCCTCTTGGTCCGTTGTCCAGGAGATGAATACCCCAAACGATATCGACAACCCGAATCCGCCCAATGACGACCAACCCTATTCCGGCGTTCTGTATACGGACAGCATGCTTTATGCGCGAAAAGAACGTTGGGGACACGCATGGCAGCTCAAACTGGGGGTGGTGGGTCCGTCTTCGCATGCGGAAGATGTTCAGAAGTGGTTCCACGATGTAACCGGAAATAAAGAGCCGAAGGGGTGGCATACACAACTTCCGGATGAACCGGTTATCAACCTCGGCTACACGGTCGCGCACTTGGCCGCCGAAGGACAGGCAGGCGGATTGGCCGAATGGAGAATCGTTCCGATAGGGACCGCCGGTTTCGGCACATACTTCACGGGTGCGGGACTCGGCATCTATGGAGAAGTCGGCTGGAATCTGGTGGATTCCTTCGGCGGGGCAGCCCTGCGAGCAGGGCTCAACGGAGCCTCAACCATCGGCGCCGGGCCGGCGAATGGATGGTCCGTGGCATTCTTCGGCGGGCTTGGGGGGTTTGGCGTCGTTCACTACTTGCCGCTCGACGGAACGGTTTTCAGGGACAGCCGGTCGGTCGACTCGGAGCCGTTCATCGGTATGGCCTCATACGGTTTCTCCGTGCGACATGGCCGATTCGCCTTAAACTACGCTACGACCATGTTTACAGACACTTTTAAAACCGAGCGGGAAAACTCTCAGTTCGGGACGGTAAGCCTGTCATGGTATTTTTGATCTTTCCATGATTTGGCCGCCGATGAAATGAAAAAAGGAGAAAAAGAGCACCTGGAATTCGCTGCCAATATCGATCTGATCGATTGCCTGCCGTTTGGCCTTTACGAAGCGGTTTTTGAGAAGATTTCGGGGGATACGTATAATGCGGAGCTTGCAGAGGGAGCCTATGTCACGCGCTTCGAGCGGCGAAGCCTCGACGACATCCGCGCGATGGGCGGCAACAGCCCGGAAGACGACCGCTGCTTTGCCGCCGTGGCCCGCCTGTCCGAGGTGAACAACAGCCTTTACCGCAATACAGCGCAACCGTTCATGCGGGCAATGGCCACTGAAACGAGCGCCGAAATGCTGCGGCGCATGCATCCGCTACGGTTGTCCTACGAGCTTATATCCGACCGCAATCCATTGGTTCAGCCGTTGGCCAAGGCGGCCGAACAGGTGCTGGCCGACCGTCAGCCTGCGAAGGCCGGCAATATTTTCCTGCAATGGGAGCAATATTTTTCGGAATGGATGCAGTTGGGCCTGGACGCTTTCCGGGAGTGGCGGGACATGCTTTCCGAGCAGATGTTTTTCATGGTCTATCAGCAGCCCTTGCTGCACGCCATGCTGGGACTGCAGGCGGTGAACGATGGGCCCAGGAGTAATCCGGGCTGGGACAGCGATCACCGTGCGTTTGTCAATGGTCGGATCGAAGAACTGAAGGCCCGGATGGACAAGGGGGGCCCCGCCGCGGCGGCGCTGCGCGCCATGGTGTATGTGAGCCTGCCGGAAAACGCTGCCGATGAACGGGGTTTCGAGATGCTTCGTCGCATCAGGGATGAGCAAGGCGAAAAAATGAGCCTGGCTGAATTCAAGGAGTTGCTGCGGGAGCAGTATTTAATGCTGCGGTTGAACGAAAAAAGAGCCATCGAGCTGATCCCGGGGATGCTCAAAGGCCATGAAAAAGATAGCGCCAAACTGCTTGACTATCTCCGCAAAGTGGTCACCGCCGGAGGGCCGTTGAACGAAGAAGGGCGAAAACGGTTGGCCCAAATGGAGCGGATATTCGCTGGCCAAGGTCTTTGACAAAAATAATCGTACATCTTCTTTTTCTTGTAAAAATTGCGAGGAGACGAGTTTGGCTTCCGAATACCCATTGAATTCATACCCGCGCGATCTGGCGCGGTTCGTCCGGAACCGCTGGCAAGCTGTCGACGTCAACCGTACGGTCTCGCTCCCCGGAGAGTCGATATTAGAACATCTCATTTCGGTGAGCTACCAGACCAGTCTGCTTCGAGAAGAGGAACGGCCCATAAGATTCAGGCTCATATTTATGGATCCCGATCGATTCCCATCCGATCATGCGCCGGCAGTCGGTCTTCATAACCTTTTACTTAGAGACATGCTGCCATTTACCGTGCGTGAATTACGAAAACTTTCGCCTGCAGTAGATTTCTACGGCTCCCTGATAGGATTGTGGCACGCTGGAAGAAACGGATTGTCCATTTGGGGAATTGTTCATTCCGGACCACAATGGGCCCAGAGCCTCCACGGAGGCGGGAAAGGGTTTCAACCACTTCCTGACTCTCTCGTGATCAGCGTCACCAATCCGGGTCGCATGACCATCAGCAATGGCTCCACCGAAATCGCCACACTATTTGACGGAAAAATCGTTTGCCCGTCAACGGCGGTTTTTGATTCCATATGGATCCGTTCAGAATTCAGCTCCATAGTCGATGAGGAACTCGCACTCCACCGGGAAGCGCGCAAATGTGCGAAAAAGCCTTGGGCGGCAATTAGTCCGGATTTCTTCGGGACAATAAAAAAACAGGCCTTTATGAGAATTATAGGCAGGATTCGTTCCTATCGGCATGGGGGCACCGTGTTTTTCATTCCCGATGAGCTCAAAGAGCAGTTTTTATCTGAGAATCCTTACGCAAAGCTTAAGTACAGATTCGTCGTCGAAGAATCGCGCAGACGATTTCGCACCCTAATAGTAGAATTAGCCAATGAACTGGCGGAATTTTATGGAACTCCTGAAAATCCTGAAAGAATGGTGGGCTGGTCGGAATACCTTGCAAAAAACAATCAAACTCTTTCCCGGCTGGATGAATCGGTCTTCGAATGGGCCCACCTGGTTGCCGGCATGACGCAGGTGGATGGCGCTGTTTTTATAACACAGAGAATGGAACTGATCGGTTTTGGAGCCCAAATATCCGGCAAACTGGAGCGGGTCGATGAGGTGGCCATAGCTTATGACTCAGAAGGAATCGAACGCCGGAAGGAGCTGACCGACGGCGTCGGGACCCGCCACTATTCAGCTTACAGTTTATGCAATGCGCTTCGTAACGTAGTGGCGATCGTTGTTTCACAGGATGGAACGGCTCAGCTCATCAAATGGACCGGTAATATGGTGACGGTATGGAAACATTTGTCATCAAGCTTGATTGAGGGATAGCAGCGCGATGTTGGAAGAATTGAAATACAAAATGAATGATTTCATTTTCCGGATAGAATGGTGCGCGTCCCGGAAAGCATTTGTATTGTTGGTGCCATGGAACGAAATCAGACCATAGTGCAGATAGTTTCACCCCATGGGGCGAAATCACTTCCCCCAACAGGACATCACTACGTAATTATTGGAATTCGCATAATTAATTCGATTGGCACATCTTGTGCTGGATCAGAGGTAAGCCCGAAGGAGAAATAGAAGGAGAAACACCATGAAATGGCTTGAAATCATTACATTACGTTCTCTTGTTAAAGCGAACAGACAATTGGTCGATGAGCTCTTGCGCCAGGTCTTCCAGCAGAAGGAATCAGGGCTCGCCGACTCAATCAGTGTCTATCACCATCCCACGATAGAGACGGATTTGAGTATTCACATTCACTGGAAAACAGAGGAGCGCCTTCCAAGCAACAGTCCTCTTGGGCAACAGCTTTCCCATGCGCTGAAAGACCTGGGTTTGCTCAGTTATTCCATTTGGGTGGAAGCTCCGGCCACCGAGTGACCATTGGTCCTCGAAACTGGCGATTATGGGCGCATAAATTTACTATAAGTAACCGTTATACTAAGCGATGACGAAGTGCAATCGGAGGTAAAGAAAAATGATATCCGACAAAACAAGAATGGTTTTTCTGTTGATCGCCGGTTTTGGGTTGTTGTTGGCGGCATGCGGAAAAGAGAAAGAGGTAAAGGCGACAAAAGAGGTGGTTCGACCGATTAAGATGATGAACGTCACGTCGGGAGCGGATGCAATTCAGCTCAAATTCCCGGGCATGGTGCGGGCTGCCAAAAGGGCGGATCTGGCCTTCCAGGTGGGAGGAACCCTCAGGCAGTTCCCTTTGGACGAAGGCCAATTGGTCAAGGAGGGCCAGCTCATCGGTCAACTCGACCAGAGGGATTTCCTGAACAACCTCCGCAATGCCCGGGGCCAGCTCGAAAAGGCCAAGGCGGCCCTCGAGAGCGCCCGGAGCGAGTACGACAGAATCCTGCGGATTCAGAAACAGGACCCGGGCGCTGCGAGTGAAAGCATGGTGGTGTTGCGCCGCCAAGCGCTCGACCAGTCCAAAGCGGAGATCGAATCCGCCCAGGCGGCTGTGGACACTGCGCGGGACCAGCTCGGCTACACAACCCTGCAAGCGCCTTTTGGCGGCGTCGTTTCCAAGAGATATGTGGACAATTACCAGGAAATTCATGCCAAGGAACCGATTGTCAGCCTGGACGATGTTTCATCCGTCGAGATCCTGGTTGATCTGCCCGAACTCATCGTGGCCACGTTAACAGCCGACGGTGAGAGTCAAGTGATGGCCGAATTTGCCGCTGCCCCTGGCAAGCGATACCCCCTGGCGATTAAGGAACGCGCAATGCGCGCAGATCCGAAAACCCAAACGTACCAGGTGGTGTTTCTGATGCCTCAGCCGGATGACATCAATGTGCTTCCCGGAATGACGGCAACGGTCACCGGTGTCGGCCGGATGCAGGAAGAGAGAAAAGAGCCGTTCATTGTACCGGCCGTTGCGATAGTGGCAGACATGGCCGGCAAACCGAGTGTTTGGATTGTGGACAAGGAGACCTCGAAGGTTCAGCGAAGAGCGGTAAAGACCGGCGATTTGACCGGAACCGACAGCATCGAGATTATTGATGGCCTCAAGTCCGGAGAAACCATCGCCATCAGCGGAGTCAGCCGGCTCCGGGAGGGGATGCGGGTGAAGGATTTGACCAAGATGGAGGGGTATACATCATGAACATCGCAGAGCTCAGCATTCGAAAAAGCGTGATCACCTGGGTGATGACCCTTCTTGTAATGGGGTTGGGGTTGCTTTCATTCAGAAATCTCTCAATGCTCGAAGACCCCGAGTTTACCATCAAAGAAGCCGTTGTGATAACCCCGTATCCGGGGGCTTCCGCGGCGGAGGTCGAAGAGGAAGTCACCAACGTCCTCGAAAAAGCCATCCAGCAGCTCGGCCAGCTGGAGTGGCTGGAATCCCGATCATCCCGGAATATGTCCCAAGTCAAAGTGCGCATCAAAGACAAGTATGACAAATACAGCCTCCCCCAAGTATGGGACGAACTGCGTCGGAAAGTCAACGACTCCCAGCGCCAGCTTCCGCCCGGGGCCGGTCCCTCCATTGTCAATGATGACTTCGGGGATGTCTACGGTGTATATCTCGCCGTCACCGGGGAAGGCTATACCTATAAGGAAATGCACGAATATGCCAAGTTTCTCCAGCGGGAGTTGTTGCACGCCAAGGATGTCAAGCGCATCGAGCTTTACGGCGTTCAACCGGAGGTCGTTTACGTAGAGATGCGGCGGGAAAAGATGGCCGAACTCGGCATCTCCCAGCTGGACATCTACGCCGCTTTGGCTTCAAAAAATCTTCCGGTGTCTTCGGGATACATGACCATCGGCCAAGAGTACATACCGGTAAACCCGACCGGTGAGTTCACATCCGAAAAAGAGTTCGGCGATCTGCTGGTTCGGGGCAAGGGGCCTGAAACCGGAAGCCTTGTCTACCTTCGTGATGTCGCGGATATCCACCGAGGGTACAAAGAACCTGCAACAGCGTATCTGCACTACAACGGGAAACCGGCCATCGGTCTTGCGATTTCGACGGTTCTGGGAGGAAACGTCATCGAGATGGGACAATCGCTGGAAGCACGGTTAAAGGAACTCATTCCTCTGGCGCCGTTGGGAATGGACCTGAACGTAATCTATCTGCAGACCGATGCGGTAACCTCCGCCATAAAAGACTTTCTCGTAAACCTGGCGGAGTCCGTGGGGATCGTCATTGCGGTGCTGCTCATCTTCATGGGGCTGAGAAGCGGGCTTATCATCGGCGCGGTGCTTCTTGTCACCATCATGGGCACCTTTATTTTCATGGATATAGGCGCCATCACGCTCGAACGGATTTCTCTGGGCGCGCTGGTGATCGCCCTGGGGATGCTCGTGGATAACGCCATCGTGGTGGCCGACGGCATGCGGGTGAAAATGGATCAGGGCACCGGTGCGTTGACCGCTGCCAAAGAGATCGTCGGACAGGTGAGCGTACCTCTACTGGGAGCGACCTTCATCGCCATTGCCGCCTTTGCCGCCATCGGCACCTCACCGGACGACACCGGCGAATACTGCCGCACGCTTTTTTCGGTGATTTTGATCTCCCTGCTACTGAGCTGGGTGACCGCTGTGACCACCACGCCGCTACTCTGTAAAAATTTCTTCAAGACTGGTTCCAAAGAAGTCGTGGCCGACAAAATGAAGGATCCTTACGGCAGCGCATTCTACCGTTTATACCGGAAGTTTCTTGCGACCAGCATCCGGTACCGGTGGATTACCGTGGGAGTGGTCGCCGGGCTCTTTGTGGTGGCCATGGTGGGATTCGGCCATGTGAAAAACCTCTTTTTCCCGAATTCCACAACCCCCATGTACTATATCGATTTCTGGTTTCCGGAGGGCACCCACATCGATGAAACGAGCCGCCTGATGAAAGAAGCGGAAACATATCTTTCCAAACAGGAGGGTGCACGGGAGGTGATTACCTTTATCGGCGGCGGACAGATTCGGTTTCTTTTAACATACACCCCTGAGCCCCCCTACGGCAGCTTTGCCCAGGTCATTGTCAAGACGGACGATTACCGGAAGATCCCGGCCCTGATGCAGCGGACCCAGAAAGACCTGGAGGCGATGTTTCCGGCGGCCATTGTCAACACCCGTTCGTTTATCCTCGGGCCGGGATCCGGCGGAAAAATTCAGCTTCGGATCAACGGCCCGGATCCGGCGGTTCTGCGGCAGCTTGCCCAAAAAGCGGAGAATATTCTCCAGGACGAGCCTTTCTGCAAGGCGGTGAGAAACGAATGGCGAAGCAAGATCAAAGTGGTCCGGCCGCACATGGCCGAAGCCCAGGCTCGCAGGGCCGGCATTGATCGGCCGCAACTGGCCCAGGCAATCGAATCGGCCGTCGAGGGAACCCGGGCGGGTGTTTACCGCGAAAAGGACGAACTGCTGCCGATCATTGCCCGGTCACCTGAAGCCGAAAGAGTTGATCTGTCCAATTTTCAAGGCATACAGGTCTGGAGCCCGGCCGCCCAGCAAATGATGCCGGTCGGCCAGGTGGTGACCGGTTTTGAGACGGCATTTGAAGATCCCTATATCTGGCGCCGGGACCGGACCAAGATGATTAAGCTCCATGCTGACCCGCGGGAGGGACTTCCCAGTGAACTGTTTGTCCGCGTCAAAGCAAAAATTGAGAAGGCCCTGGGAGTGGATGTGGAAGCCAAAACCGGTAAGGCGGTGTCTCCGGAGCAGTGGGATGCCGACACCATTCCGGTTAAATACAACGATGCGATTCCACTTAAGGATATGCCGGGCTACACGATCGCCTGGGGCGGAGAGGCCGAGGATTCGTCCAAGGCCCAGGACGGTTTGGCCGGTTCAATCCCGATTTTTTTCGGTCTCATGGTGCTCCTGGTAATTTTTCTTTTCAACTCCATCAAACAGACGCTGATCATCTGGTTCACCGTACCGCTGTCGATCATCGGGGTGACGGCAGGCCTTCTATTGTTCGGCCAGCCCTTCGGGTTTATGGCCCTGCTGGGGTTGATGAGCCTTTCCGGCATGCTGATTAAAAACGCCGTCGTGCTCATCGATCAGATCAATTTTGAGATAACCTCTGGAAAATCGCCTTTTCAGGCCGTTGTGGATTCCGGGGTGAGCCGTCTGATTCCGGTTTCCATGGCCGCATTGACCACGGTCCTGGGAATGCTTCCTCTCTTTCAGGATGCGTTCTTTGTTTCCATGGCGGTCACGATCGTATTTGGCCTCAGTTTCGCGACGGTTCTGACGTTGATCTTTGTACCCGTGCTCTACACGATATTCTTCAGGATTACATATGAGGTGAACTGATGGGATACAAAATTCGATATGTTGAGAAAATTCCCTGTCTTGGTCTTGTGATCACGGCGATCGCTCTGGCTACTCTGTCCGGATGCGCCGTGGGACCGGACTATATCCGGCCCCGGCCCCCTGAAATGAAAGAGTGGATCGAACAGGAGGACCCGAGGATCAAGCGCGAACCGGCGGATCTGGCCGCCTGGTGGAAACGCTTCAACGATCCGGTTCTGGACAGCCTCATCGAGCACGCCTTTCGGCAGAATCTCTCCCTGCGCATGGCCGGGATCCGAATCCTTGAAGCCAGGGCGCAGCTCGGCATCGCCGTTGGCAACCAGTACCCCCAGCTTCAACAGCTAAGGGGAGATTACGCCGGCTATGGTATCAGCGAAAATGCGGCGAACACCATGCCGGGCATGGACACCAATTTTACAGCGGCGAACATCGGTTTTGACGCCGCCTGGGAACTTGACTTCTGGGGCCGGTTCAGGCGCGCCGTTGAATCCGGCGTGTGGAACCTGGACGCGTCCATTGCCGGCTACGATGACATAGTAGTCACCCTTATGGCCGAAGTGGCAAGGACTTACGTAGTTATCCGCACCCTGGAGACCCGCCTTGCCATCGCACTGGAGAACGTAAAGCTCCAGGAACGCTCCTTGCAAATCGCCAGGGTGCGCTTCGAGGGAGGAGACGTGACGGAATTGGACGTGGCGCAGGCCAGGGCGCTGCTGGGCGACACCCGGGCTTTCATCCCGCGACTGCAAGCCCAGTTGCGCCACGCCAAGAACAGCCTTGCCGTGCTCCTTGGCGTGCTTCCGGGCGAAGTGAATCTCTTACTCGGTGGTCCCGGACAGATCCCCTCAGCTCCCCCCGACGTCGCGGCGGGAATTCCGGCTGAACTGCTGAGAAGGCGTCCCGACATTCGCCTCGCGGAATCCCGGATGGCCGCCCAGTCTTCCCTGATCGGGGTTGCCAAGGCGGACCTCTACCCCCGATTCAGTCTCTTTGGCTCCATCGGGTTAAGCGCGAGCGATGCAGCCCTCACGGCGGCAGGGTTTCCAGGAGGAAGCTCCCTGAGCGACATCTGGGATTCGGACAGCCTTCAGTATAATGGCGGAATCGGCTTCGCATGGGACATCTTCAATTACGGGCGCATCAAGAACCGTGTCCGCGTCCAAGACGCCCGGTTCCAGGAACTGGTCGTGAACTACAAAAACACGGTGCTTACGGCCGCCCGGGAAGCAGAGGACGGTCTGTCCGCTTACTTGAAGTCCCAGGAAGAGGTGGGCTTCCTCAGAGAAAGCGTGGAAGGAGCGACCCGTTCGGTGGAGCTGTCCATGACTCAGTACCGCGAGGGTCTGGTTGATTATCAGCGTGTCCTGGACACGCAGAGGGTTCAAACAATGACCCAGGACCTGTTAACGTCCACCCAGGGTGCGGTGCTGCTCAACCTGGTTGCCACGTACAAGGCCCTGGGGGGCGGCTGGGAAATCCGGGTGGGAAAGGATTTTGTGCCCGATGAGATCAAGGCAGAGATGGAGAAGAGGACGGACTGGGGGCAGGTGCTCTCCATTGACAAAATAGAAACACCTCCGGACATGTCAGACTGACATGGTTATGCGGATTCCAAGCCATGGAAAACGCCAATCTGTCATCGCGGAAACGTGGTTGACGCCGTAACACGAGGATGGAAGGTGACGCCGCATTACGAATGGGGGTTTCAAGACCGGCATCGGTACAGGGCAGGAACATTGTCCTGCCCTGTACCGCAAGCCTATAATTTGCAGAATTCTCCCTCGGGGGCGCTTGCCGAACACCTGGTGAGGACGATGGTCAATGCTATGAGTACGATGGTCATTCCGATCATGATTACCTCCTTTACGATGGTCCCAACCACCTAACGGTGACATAGAAAAATTATCCCTTTCCACGCGTGTGTCAACCGGCCACATCAATACCCATGTCACACCCCAAACGGGGATCCGGGCGATCGCAATCGAAGTTCTTCTCCCGGGTATCCACATGCCCGGATTCTCTTTCTTCTTCATTCTCCCGATAGTCATTGACTTTATATTCTGTCAACATAAGGCACCTCCTGTTGTCTATTCGGTTGTCGTCATGTCTCATGGCAGGAAATTGAGGATGGTTTGTTGACTTGGCAATAGTAGAAAATATTAGGTAAAATAGTAGTGAATTGCTATTGAGATACAAGGGTAATAGAAGATGGGGAAACATAATTCCCATTTCTTGTGACCCGGTGGGGGGAGGATAGGATATAATATGCTGAAATAAATAATATATATTAATAATGATTTTCAATGGCACGAGGCTTGCTGGAGATTGCTGAAGATTGGTTGCCATGGCGCCGATAATAAAAGAAGGCCCAGGATTTTTACAAGCACCCATACCCAGCCGAGGAGGATGGATGAATCCCAAATCCAAAGGTACGGCATACAAGCAGGCTAGAACGGTTTCGGAAACGGCATTCAATTCCGTTCCGACAACTCCAACCACATTCGCAAGCCTGGCCTTCCGAACCGGTTCCTGGCTGTTACATGCCTGGGAGAATCTGCTTCCCGGTATGGGTAAACGCGGCGAAGAGGACCTTGGTGGCAATCCGGATGCCGGCTTTCAGGATCAACTGCTGGCGCGGGTTATCGGTTCTCGAAAATTCGGACCCAAAATTCATATCCGCTGATTTTCCGGACCGACGGGACGATTCCCAAGTCCTTTTGGATCAGCCGGGGTTTGCAGACTTGTCGTTTCCGGAAAAAGTATGTATCATCCGCACCTTGCTCCGCGATGGAAATGGTCGGGTCCGAAGCATGCATCT
Source organism: Thermodesulfobacteriota bacterium (assembly GCA_049320885.1). GTDB lineage: Bacteria > Desulfobacterota > Desulfobacteria > Desulfobacterales > SURF-7 > DYJD01. Next base: position 25,124 of record JBMORA010000053.1, read on the forward strand.
GTCTACAACTGCCCTGAACCAGAAACCTTTCTCACATCTGCGGCTGACAAAGCGCGTCCTGACGGTCGATCGCTCCGTGGTGTGGCCGGAAACGGTAACCGTTTTAGGGTTCGGACCGTTCCGGTCCCTTGGTGATCGAGGCCTCCGGTGCCTTGTTGTGGCCGGTTAGCGATATTCCTATCTCACCCCTTTGGAGAGGAGAAAGGCGGAATACTTCCGATCCTCTCCCATGATGTGCTTCACCAGCCAGTCCCGCAGAAAATCCAGGATTCCCATGGTAAGACCGGTTTTGCCCGCATCGAAATCCTTCTTGAAGCGCAGGACGGTTTCAACGAATTCCTGGTGCTTGGCTTTATGCAATTGGGTTTCCGGATAGGCATGCTGCGTGAAATATTTTTCCTCGGTGGAAAAATGGAATTGGGTGTATTTGATCAAATCCGAAATCAGTTTTTCGAAAATCTGATTGCTTTTGCCTTCCTTTATGGCGTCAAAGAGGTTGTTGATGAGATTGACCAGGGCTTTATGTTGCTGGTCGATTTCAGCTATTTTTACACTCATGTTTCCGTCTTCCCAGACGATTTTTCCTGTAGCCATGTTGTCGCTCCTTTCAAATACGATGGGAGGAATCGATTCAAGGGCATGCGGAATATCATGACATTGTCCGGACCCTGAAGCGTTGTCTCGGTTGTCGGCGTTTCCGGTGATGTTGGTGAAAAGTAGCGAGGATTTTTCTCTGATTATACCGATTGCATCTAGGGCGGGTCAACAGTTATTATACTGCCGACACTCCGGTTTGTGGGATGCCGCCGCAGTCGGTGCAGGGCATTCCGCATGGGGACAGAGCCCGGCGGAAGGAGCGAACAACATGCTATCCATTGAAAAATTCCATCAAGCCCAGCGCATGCTGGCCGGAAAGATCATCCGGACCCCTTTGGTGTATTCCTCCTCACTCAGCTCCATGCTGGGCGGAGAAATCTTTTTGAAGCTGGAAAACCTCCAGAAAACGGGATCTTTCAAAATCCGCGGGGCGACTCACAAAATCATCGCCCGGTACCCGGAAATCAAGTCCATGGGGGTGGTGGCCGCTTCCGCCGGCAATCACGCCCAGGGGGTGGCCCAGGCCGCCAGCCAGGCCGGGCTGAAAGCCACCATCGTCATGCCGGAATGGGCCTCCATTTCCAAACAGGAAGCGACCCGCGCCTACGGCGGAGATTTGATCCTTTTCGGCCGGAGCATCACCGACAGCCTGGGAAAAGCCCTTGAACTGTCAAAGGAGGGGCGGATGCTCATCCATCCCTTTGACGATGAGGAAGTGATCATTGGACAGGGCACGGTGGCCCTGGAAATTTTTGAAGAGACGGAGCATATTAAAAAAATTGTGGTTCCGGTGGGCGGCGGTGGCTTGATTGCCGGGATTGCCGCTGCGGCCAAGGCCTTGGATCCGAAGGTTTCCATCGTTGGTGCCCAGGCAGCCGTTTGTCCCGGGGTCCATGACGCGTTGCGGTCCGGGAGAATGAGGACCGTTTCGGCTGCTGCGAGCATTGCCGACGGTATCAGCGTCACCAAGGCCGGCAGGCGGCCGTTTGCCGTCATGAAGCATCTGGTGGATGACATTGCGCTGGCCACGGAGGAGGAAATCGCTTCCGCAATTCTGATCCTGCTGGAAAGGAAGAAGATCCTGGCCGAAGGGGCAGGCGCGGTTTCGCTGGCTGTATTGCTGAGCAGGCAATTGCGGCCGGCCTTAAAAGGAAAGACCGTCCTGGTGATCAGCGGCGGAAATGTGGACACCCCGCTCCTCGACCGCGTGCTGCGAAAAGGATTGGTGGAACACGGTCGGGTGATGCGCCTGTGGGTGTATCTCAGCGACCGGCCCGGGTCCCTGGCGCAGCTGCTGACCTGTCTGGCGGAGATGAAGGCCAATGTGCTGCATATCCGTCACAGCCGCAATATCCGGAATGCTTCCCTCTACCTGTCCCGCGTGGAACTCGAACTGGAGACCCGCGGACGTTCGCACCTGGAACATATCGCTGCTGAGCTGAACAAACTTGGCTACCGGCTGGATTGGGAGTGAACGTCCTGGGTCCCATGAAACTCAAGTGCGCAACCGGTTTGCTATCCCTTGTTGGCCGCAATGGCTTGCAGGGCTTTGGAATAATCCGGTTCTTGACCTATTTCAGGAACTTGTTCCGTGTAAACGATGCTGCCTTTTGGATCAATGATGACGATCGCCCGGGACAGCAGCCCGGCGAGCGGACCGGACTGTATGGTAACCCCATAGGCTTTTCCAAAGGCAGGGGACCGGAAAACCGAAAGGGGAACAACATTTTTCAGCCCCTCCGTTTCACAGAAACGATTGTGGGCAAACGGAAGATCCGCGGAAATGCAGAGCACTACCGTATTGTTTGAATCGCCGGCTTCCTTGTTGAAACGTCTCACCGACGTGGCGCAGACCGGAGTGTCGATACTGGGGAAGATGTTGAGCACCACGACCTTGCCGGAATAGTCCTTCAGGCTAAATTCGGACAGATTGGTTCCGACCAGGGTAAAGGCCGGGGCCGGTGTGCCGGGTTTGGGCAATTCCCCCACAGTCTCGATTGCGTTGCCTCTTAGCGTGATTTTCGCCATATCAACCTCCTGTTGGGAAAAAAAAGACGTTCCCGGCGATAGCCAGGAACGTCCAGCGGAATTTGATGATGCCTTTATATGCGGGTTACGTTGGTCGCCGAAGGACCTTTTTTGCCTTGTTCAATGTCAAACGTGACCCGATCGCCTTCGCTCAGCGATTTGAAGCCGGTTGCATTGATTCCTGAATGATGGACAAAAACATCCGGGCCGTTTTCTCTTTCGATGAACCCGAAGCCTTTGCTGTCATTGAACCATTTGACAATTCCTTTTTCCATAGCAGCAGTCTCCTTTCTGTTTAATTCTCAAGATTTCATACTCGAAGCTGCCATTTTTTCAATGGTTCTCAACGCAGGATGAAAACGGCCGAGCAAGGGGCGGGCCTTTCTTGATTAAAGGTCATTATAACCGCTTTTCCGAACAAGGCAAGCAGTTTTTTTAAAGGGAACGGATGCGCCGGATTTATCTTGATTTTTTACAATCCCCATGCCACAAGGAATCGCGACCCGTGCAGGCTGCCGCGGGAGACCGACATCCGGATTGCCAAGACCGCTTATCCTACTTATTGTATATCAGCTCATTTGAAATCGGCGAGTAACGTCTGGGCCAAAACGGTTCAGAACAGTGAGAGTATCGAAACAACATGGATTTGAAAGGAGTGCCGTCATGATAAACGACAAAATGATCGCCGCATTGAACGAACAGATCAATCGGGAAATGTATTCCGCCTATCTGTACATGTCCATGTCATCCCATTGCAACATGGTGGGATTGAAAGGATTCGCCAACTGGTTCATGGTTCAGTATCATGAGGAAATGATTCATGCCATGAAAATCTATGAATATATCCAACGCCAGGGCGGCGAAGTTCACCTCAAGACCATTCAGGCCCCGCCCCATTCGTTTGAATCGCCCCTGGACATGTTCACCAAGACGCTGGAGCACGAACAATTCATCACCCGCTCCATCAACGACTTGATGGAACTGGCCATTGCCGAGAAAGACCATGCATCCCAGATTTTTCTGGAGTGGTATGTGACCGAGCAGGTGGAGGAGGAGGAAAACGACAACGACATCATCCAGCAACTGAAAATCATCAAGGATAATGCCCATGCGCTGCTGATGCTTGACAGGGAGCTGGCCGCAAGGATCACCACGGTCCCGACCGATTTCAGCAAGGGCATTGAATCCAGCATGAAACAGACGTCCGCGTAATCGTGTGACCGGCAGCGGAGGGGCGCGATCAGCCGTGAAAGCAGGGGGAAATCAACATGGAGATTATCAGCGGAATTGCCTATAACTGGAGAGGATTGCTGTTGGGTTTGAGGACTCCGAAGCTGCTGGTTCTTGGATTTGTGCGCTTGGCCGCGGTACTCGGCCTTACGATCCTGGCCGCAAGCCTGATTCTGGCATATCATGAGCAACTGATGGGTATGATCTGGAGTCGTCCGCAAAGCGCCTATATTCTGTGGCTGTGGGTGATATTGTCCTGGTTGCTTTCCCTGCTTCTGATCAGTCTTTCCGCTGTCGGCGCTTACCTTGCAGCTCAGATTCTGTTCAGCGTGTTGATCATGGATATGATGGCGAGGATCACCGAGCGGATGGTGACGGGAACGGTGGGGAATTCAGAAGGGCTGCCGTTGACGGCTCAATTCTTTTTTTTGATTCGGCAGGAAGTGCCCCGGACGGTTATTCCCCTGGTATTCACCATGTTCCTGATGCTGCTGGGTTGGCTGACCCCTCTGGGGCCGGTCATCGCGGTGGTGACGGCAATGGTTACAATTGTTTTTCTGGCCTGGGATAACACGGATGTAATCCCTGCCCGAAGATGTGAACCCTTCGGGCAGCGTTTTCGGTTTCTGTTGGGGCATCTGGGCTTTCACCTGGGGTTCGGCCTGTGGTTTCTCGTTCCGCTGGTGAACATCCTTTTTCTTTCTTTTGCACCGGTGGGGGCCGCTTTGTACCATATTGAAAAAAAACCGGTTACGGCGGGCTGATGTCGGCTTCCGGCCGGAATCCGTTATGATAACGGAGGATCGATCGCTTAAGGGCTGTTTCCAGTGCCGCAGGATCGTATCCCCATTCAAACGCCTTCCGGCTGTCCAGTGAAACATCCGCCGGGCGGGGGGAGGGCGGGGAAACCTCGTTGCGGCGGATACCGGTTATCCGGGCGCTTTTTGCGTCCAGCAGGGTTTCGATCAGGCGGCCCATTTCATACCGCGAGATCCTTTTTTTCCCTCCCAGATGAACAACGGCGCCCCGCCAATTCGTGGCGGCCAGCAAAAGACCCTCGGCCGCGCTCCAGGCATCGACGGGGGTGCGGTATTCATCGGTGAAAAGCGTCAAAGGCCGTCCTTCCTCAATGGCCCGGATCATCTGCTCCGTAAAGGTGCGCGTGACGCCGCCCGAGTATCCAAAGAGCAATGGCAGCCGGCAGATGACGGTAGCGGGATACCGTTGCCGGATCTCCTCTTCCGCCCGCAGTTTCTGTTCCCCATACACGTTGATCGGATGGGCGGGACTGTTTTCCGAATAGGGCGGGTGATCGCCGTCGAAAACCAGGTCGGTCGACGTGAAGACAAAAGGAATGTTTTTCGCAGCGCACTGGTCGGCCAATGTCGCGCTTGCCTCCACGTTGATTCTGAAAGACAAGCGCGGATGTTGCTGGCAGAAATCCGGTTTTGATGCGGCGGCCGCATGAATGACGGCATCCGGCGCGGCGAGGCGGAAGGCGGTTTCCAGCTCGCGAAAATTCATCAGATCCGCCTTGAGCGGTCGAACACCGGCAATCGGTATCTCCTGCCGGTGCCAGATACCAAACACCTCCCAATGAGGAAGCGCCAGCCGGCAAAGACTCCAGCCCAAAAAACCGCTTGCGCCCGTGAGCAATAGTTTTTTTTTCATGGCGCCGGGCTCCTGGTGGTCATCCAGGCGCCCCTCCACACCGGTCACCGCTTAACATGTCGCGGAGGGTATTGGATAACATGTTTATATTGAATGGTTTTTGGATAAAAACGTAATCGCCTCCCGCCATCAGGTCCATGCCCTGTTCACCGATCCCATATCCGCTGGATAAGAGGATTTTCATTTCAGGAGCCTGGTTTTTCAAAGCCTTGATGGTCTCCGCCGCGCTTAGATCCGGCAAGGCGACGTCCAGAATGATCAGATCGATGAGGTCCTTTTGGGCGGTCAGAAGTCGGACCGCTTCCCGGCCGGTGCCGGCGGATACGACATCGTAACCGATGACTTCCAGCATTTCCTCACCGACTTCCCGCACGGACGCTTCGTCATCCACCAGCAGGATCATGGGCCGTTCCTTTCCCGCCGGATTGCCGGATTTGATGCCCACCGGTTGGCAATGCTCGGCGGCCGGTAGATGAATTTGGAAAGCCGATCCCCGGCCTTTGGCGCTGCTGACCGATATCCGGCCCTTGTGGTTTTTGATGATTCCATACGTGGAAGCCAGTCCCAAACCGGTTCCCCTGCCCATTTCCTTGGTGGTGAAAAACGGTTCGAAAATCCGTTCCATGACTTCCTTGTCCATTCCGACTCCGGTGTCGATGACGCTGATCTCGACATACCGCCCGGGCGGCAGTTTCCAGGCTCCGGCCAATTCGGGTTCCAGCTGAAGATTTCTGGTTCGAACCGTCATTTCGCCACGGTCGGGCATGGCGTGCGCGGCATTGATGTACAGATTGAGCATGACCTGTTCGATCTGGCCCCGATCCACCTCCACCGGCCATAGATTGTTCTGGAAATCTTCATGGATCAGAATGTCCTTGCGGGTTCTGGTGATCATTTTCAGGCTCTTTACCAGGATTTCGTTGAGACATGTCCGCTTGACTTCATATTTTCCTCCCATGGCGAAACCCAGTAATTGTTTTGTCAGATCAGCGCCGTTCTGGATCAGGTCCTCAATCCGTTTGAGCTTTTCATAATTGGAGTGACCCGGCTCCATCCGCATTTTCATGATGGATACGTTACCCTGAATGCTGGTCAAGAGGTTATTGAAGTCATGGGCGATTCCACCCGCCAAGGTTCCGATGGCCTCCATTCGGAGGGATTGCTGAAGTTGTTTTTCAAGCAGCCGCCGTTCCTGCTCCAGTTTCCATTTATGGGTGTTGTCTCTCACGATCCCCTGGAAACCCATCGGCCGGCCCTGGTCGTCGGTGATCAGGTAAGTGGAAAGCTCAAAAAACAAGGACTCCTTGGATTCCCTCAGGATTTCATACTCGGCGATTTTTGCCGGTTTGCCTGTCCGGAATACCTGGTTGAAGGTCTGATACATTTTGCGGGCGGTTTCCGGGCTAGTGTATTCCCGATTGTTCATCCCGATCAACCGTTCCCTCGGCAGGCCGGTTATTCGGCAAAGCGCGTCATTGCAAAAGGTCAGGTTTCCGGCCAGATCCACTTCAAAATAACCTTCGTCAATGGCTTCCAGAATGGTTCGATATCTTCTTTCGCTTTCCGAAAGGACGTTTTCACGCGGCATTTGTTATCCGATTTTCATTCAACGATTTCGAAAAATTCTTTTTCCGCCCCGCATTTGGGACAGACCCAATCGTCGGGCAGGTTTTCGAAAGGGGTCCCCGGTTGAATCCCGTTATCCACATCGCCTGTCTCCGGATCGTACACGTAACCGCAAGGGCATTCATATTTGTTCATCTTTTCTCCTCAATTATGATCGAATGGAAACCATACTGTTTCGCCTCCATCTCATTCGCATAATCTGAATGATTTTTCAATAGAAAGCAACATCCTGAAGTGATTAATAAAATATGGGAACATGGAATCCGCTGGATACAAGCGGGTTACGGGGTGCCTGTCGGATCGAACGACAGGTGTTTTCCTGCTTGACAATCATATCCGGATTCTACTAACAGCGGAGGCGGCGAAGGCCGGCGGAATTTTCGGTTTTTCATGGAGTGGATCGTAATTATGGAAAAGAAACTGTATGGCGGAAACGTAAAGGAACAGCATAAGGCCGCGGCCGAAGATCGGTTGTTTCATTTCGTGTTACAGGCAGGCCGGATCCGCGGTGTAATCGTCAAGGGCATCAAAATGATCCGCGAAATGCGCGGCAGTCACCAACTCGGGATTCTGGAAACCATGGCCTTGGGACACGCGTATCTGGGGGCCGTTATGATGGCCGCCCATTTGAAAGGAGATGAGCGACTGCAGATCCGGATCGACTGCTCGGGGCCGGCCAAGGGACTTGTGGTGGAGTCGAACGCCTTCGGCGAGGTCCGCGGATATTTGAAGCAGGTTCCGATTCCCATCGCAGCGCCGTTGGAAGACTTTGATTTATCCCCTTTCCTGGGGGCCGGAACGCTGACCGTGACGAAATATCTGAAAAATGCGAAACAGCCGTATTCCGGACAGGTGCTTCTACAATACGGAAATATCGCACAGGATCTGGCCAATTATCTGCTTACCTCCGAACAAATTCCTTCCGCTTTATATTTGAGCGTCCAATTCAATCCGGCGGGAGAAATCGTTGGCGCGGGGGGGCTGCTCCTTCAGGCGTTGCCGGGAGCCGAAGAGAAAGCCGTGGAGGAGTTGGAAGGTCGCATCCGCGGAATTTCTTCACTGGGTAACGACCTCGCCGGGAAAAAACCGGACGATCTGATCCTCGATGTATTTCAACGCTTTTCCCCCAAGATGCTGGACAGCAAGCGGGTTGAATTCATGTGTCACTGCAGCCGGGAACGCCTCGGCCATTATCTCATGCTGCTGCCGGAAAAGGACCTGCAGGACATCCGTCTCCACGGTCCTTTCCCGCTGGAGATGAGATGCCATTTCTGCAATTCGGTGTATGCATTCAGCGCCGGTGAAATCGAAGAAATCCACCGCCGGCATTGGAACCGGGAGCCCGATAAATCGGTATGATCCGGCTTCCGGGATACGGGTTCAACCGAACAGGAAGGAGTCGAGCGGACCTTTTGTTTCCTTGACGCGGAATTCGACTCCCACTTGCCGTTCCGGGCGCATGGTCACCACTTTGGCTTCTTTTCTGATCAGGGATTTATCCGGATCGCTCAGATTGAACTTGATCCAAAGGGTGTCGCCAATCATCAAACCCGCCTGGTCTGCGTGCGGTTTGAACCGCAGACCCGAGAGGGATAATTCCGTTACCACAATGGGTATTTTTTCGATTCGTTTCCCTTGCCGATATCGGCTGTAAATGCCCGGCAGCGTGGTTTCCTTTCTTTTATAGTGTCTCCTTTCGAGAAGGGCCGTCCGGGAAAACCCGCATGCGCAATCGCAGGCCAGATGCACAATGGATTCCCGCTCCAGGTAGTCGGATACGGAAAGGGTCGTTAATCTGCCGCAAACGGGACAGAGAAAAGCGGCTTTGCCTTTGTATACATACAGTTTTTGATGCATGGCTCCGGTTCCTTATATTCCTGAATGTTGAGGATGCGACATGTGGGCGCTGGGTCGCGATGGCGCCCGTGATACCGTGAATGCCGGATCGGTGATATAAGAATTCGGATGCAACATCGTGGAGATCGGAACGGAGGTGGGAAAAACTGTCAACGTGCTTACTATGAGGAACGGAAAAAAGTCAAAGAAAAAATGAATTCGTTCCTGGACATGAAAATAGGTGACGGTTCCCCGCTTCTAGCATATATTGTCCGCGACGGTTCGCCGTTCGCCGATGCGGAGGGCCGGAGGACAGGTCCGGCCTTTTCCACCGGCGATTGCCGCCGGGGGGGTCTCCGGCGCATGAGGGAAGGCATTCATGGCGAGGAAAGTGGGAAAAGACGGTAATGGATGAGAGTGGACGCGTCCGGAAAGCCGCCGGCATCGTCGGGGCGGCGACACTGGTCAGCCGGATCCTCGGCTATGTCAGGGATATGGTGGTGGCCGCCTTTTTCGGCGCCGGGTATTACTCGGATGTATTCATCGCCGCGTTTCGCGTGCCGAATCTGATCCGCCGGTTGTTTGCGGAAGGTTCTCTCAGCATGGCGTTCATTCCGGTTTTTACGGAATACCTGGCGCTTCGGAACGAGAAGGAAGCCTTTGAACTGGCGCGCTCGGCCCTCCGGTTTTTAGCGCTTTTCATGGTATTGCTGGTGCTGCTGGGCGTCCTGTCGGCACCCCTGATTGTCAGGGGGATCGCTTTTGGATTCGCGGAATCAACGGGAAAGTTTGAATTGACGATCCTGTTGACCCGGATCATGTTTCCCTATGTCATCTGCATCTGTCTGGTGGCCCTCAGCATGGGGATTCTGAATGCCCTCGGACATTTCGCGGCGCCGGCGCTGGCGCCCGTCTTGCTGAATGTCGCCATGATCGGCGCCGTATATCTGGTTTCCTGTTTTTCAACGGACAGCACCATACGGGTTATCGGACTGGCGGTGGGAGTGGTTGCCGGTGGTTTGCTGCAACTCCTGCTTCAGGTGCCCTTTTTGATCCGCAACGGCATTTATTTCTGGCGGTGGGCACCGCTGATGCATCCTGGTTTGAGAAAGATCGGCCGGCTGCTGCTGCCGGCGGTTTTTGGTGCCGGCGTTTATCAGGTGAATGTCGTCATCAGTACTTTCTTGGCGAGCCTGCTGGCGGAAGGCAGCGTTTCCTATCTGTATTTTGCCGATCGCCTGGTCCAGTTCCCCATCGGCATTTTCGCCATTTCCATCGGAACAGCCTTGCTGCCGAGCCTGGCCAAACAGGCGCTCAGCGACGATTTCGAAGCCGTTTCCCGGACTTTTCGGGAGGCCCTTGCGCTGGTTTTTCATATTGTGCTGCCGTCCATGGTCGGCCTGGCCGTGCTGAGCGAACCGATCGTTGCGCTCTTGTTTCGGCGCGGCGCCTTTGACATGAGCTGCGTGGAAAAGACTTCCCAGGCCCTGATATGTTATTGCGCCGGTCTTTGGGCCATTGCGGCCGTCCGGATCGTCATTCCGGTTTTTTATTCCATCCAGGACACTTGGACACCGGTGAAAACCGGTTTTCTTTCCATGATCCTGAACACCGTCCTCGGTTTTCTGTGGATGCCGGTTTTGGGCCACGGGGGGCTGGCATTGGCGACCTCGGCCGCCTCCATTTTAAACTTCGGTTTGTTGATGCATGCTTTTCGCAAACGGTTCGGCCCGTTCGGCGGCATGGGCCTGCTCAAATCCATCGGCCGGTCGGCCTTTTGCTCCGTGTTGATGGGATGGTTCGTCTGGCAAGGTTCCCGATGGTATGATTTGAAAAATTGCGGGAATTCAAAAGACCTCCTGGTGGGCATCGCCGGCGTTGTTTTTTTAGGAATTTCCCTTTACGCTGCGTTTTCACTTGTGTTAAAAAGTCCCGGGGGCGCTTCTTTTTATAACATGATGTTTCGGCGCGGAACAAGGGAATGAGTTTTAAGCAAAAAATCGCCATTGGAAGTGTGATCGCATTTTTGTGCTTTCTGTTGCTGATGATTTTCTTCGGCGACAACGGTTTTTTTGATGTGCTGCGGCTGAAAGAGGAAAAGGCCGTGCTGGCAGAAAAAAGCCGCCGGACGGAAGCGGAAAATGTCGAGCTTTATCGCACCATCAATCGGTTGAAACATGATCCCAAATATATCGAAAGCATCGCCAGAAAAGAATTGGGAATGGTCGGCCAGAATGAAGTGATTTTTAAATTCAAGGAGGAACGATCGGAAAATGAGTGAAGACCTTGAATTGGTTACGGTGTCCATGGCGAAAGTCTACGCCGATCAAGGTCGCGTGGAGAAGGCGGCCGACATCTACCGCCGTCTCCTTGCGCGCTCGCCGGAACGCCGGGATATTCTGGAGGCCCTTGAGGCGCTTCCGGGGGAAAAAACCGTCCGGGTGCCGGATGGCGATTCCCCGGCCGTCGGCGCGGCGACAAAAAACCATTCCGGGGAGTTGCCCGGGCTGCTCGGCGAATGGGTCCGCTGGTTGATCCGATACGATCATATCCGCCGGTTGAAAAAAAAGGCGCTGTCGGGGAAGGACCTCTGAGGTCGATTTTTTGTCATATTGACCGGCAGTCGACGTTGCAGGGCATTAAGGGGAGCTGAAGCGTTTGAAGAGAATTCTGATAGCCGACGATGATTCCGCCACCCGCGGCATGCTGTCCAGGATGCTCAAACCGTATGACGGCAGTCTTGAAATTTTGACCGCCGGCGACGGAAAGGAAGTCACCCGCTCTCTAGAAGGAAAGCAGATTGATCTGGTGGTGGCCGATCTCCAGTTGCCCCTGGCGGATGGCCGAGAATTGCCGGCCTACATCCAGGACCGGCATCCGGAAATGCCCATGATCTTGATGACGGCCTTCGGCACGCCGGAACTCCGCAACCGGATTAAAGGCTTCACCCATGCGCGATATTTTGAAAAACCATTGAACATTGAAGAGATCAGGGCCGCCATCCTGGAGATCATCGGTCCCGGCAGGGAGGGGCGCCTGAATACGGCTAGCTTGTCCGCCGCGCTTCAATCCGTGGCAATGGAACGGAGCAGCTGCACCTTGCTGGTGAAGTCTTCCGGTCGCAGCGGCGCCCTGTTTCTGATGAAAGGCGAACTGGTGGCCGCTGAAACGGAGACCCTGAGCGGGGAAGCTGCGGTTTACGAAATCCTGTGTTGGAAAAACCCCGCCATCGTGCAGGAGGCGGCTTCCGCGAAAAAAAACAGGGAGATCCATCAGCCGCTGGCGGCAGTGCTGACCGAAGGCCTGAAACGGCAGCAGGCAAAAGCAGGCCCTCCGGCTTTCGCTTCGCCGGCGGTGGCAGGTGGAAGGCGTCAACCGGTGCTCAAAAAGCCGGTTCGCGGAATGTCCCGGACAGAGGCCGGTGACTTGGAAAGACCTCAATTCGAAGAACCAGAACCCATGGCGGTTCGGAAGATCCTGGCACCGAATCCCACTGATGGAACCAGCCGAATCCACCCGGCCCCGGTTCCCCCGCCCGCCGAAAAGAATGCGCGTCCGTTCACTTCCGGTGGCCCCCCTTCTCCTGGTGGTCCGTCGCTTGCAAAATTGGTGACTGTCCTGCGCAATACGGAAGGCATCCTCGGCTTCCGGATTTACGACGAGCAGGATGCGTTGAAAGCGGCATACGATAAAAGCGGCGTCTGCGCCAGGTTCAAACCCGCGGTTTTTTGGAGCCAGGCGGACGGGATTCGAGCGGAAATCGGTGGTGGCAATTTGCAATTTCTTGTGATAAGCACGAGAAAAGGTGTGAAATATACGATGGCCCAATACGGTGGCAGGAGAATCGTGATCGCCGCGCAACCTGGTTATAAAACAAGTGATTTGGCAAAAATGCTGGCGCATTGAGGCGGATGGTTCAGCCAGCCCGCAACGGGGGCGGGGAGCTGGGGCCAGGAAATCACATCCGCATTTTTACAGCAAGAGGGCACAATGGATCAGATCCTGAATGAGCTGCAAGCCGTTCCCGGGGTTATCGGCGCATTTGTTTTCCATACCCAAAACGGTATCCTCCATAAGGAGCTGCCGTCTGTTTTCAAGGATGCCAAGCTTCTGAAAATCGGTAAATCCCTGGTGAAGATATACGCCGCCGGTTGCATGGGTACTTCAGAACTATCCGAAATTTCAATTTTTTATGAAGAATCCATCCTTGTGGTGCGTCGAAAATCCAGCCGTGAATTCCTGGTCGTCCTGCTGGATCTTTCAGCCAATTTGAGCCTCGTATCCATGTCTCTGAACCTGATCATGGACGAATGGGCGGCCATACCTGAAAAAGAGCCGCTGCAACAACCGGAACGGAAACCGGTGGCAGTCGTCCAGCAATCCGCCGACAATAATGGCTACACGCCGGAAGGAATGCTGCAGAGCGGTCCCCTGGCGGAATCGCTCCAGAACATGCAGCTTTCGCTCGCCAAGGTGGTGGGGCCCATCGCCAAAGTCATTTTTCGGGACGCTTTGAATGACTGGATCAAAACCGGGACCCCATCCATCGGCACCGTCGCCGACCTGATCGACATATTGCAAAAGGAAATCAATGATCCTGAAAAATTTCGGGAGTATCGTCAACGGATCGCCGCGTATCTGGTAACCGCAAACTGAAAAAGGATGTAAATGGCGACGGTACAGGAAAGATTCGCCGCTAAATTATTGGGCATCCGGGATGTAAAAGGATTTATTCTCGCGAGGAATGACGGGCAGGTGTTGATGCATCGGCTGAAATCCTGGCAGCCGGAAGCAGTGGCTTCCATGATGGTATTAAGCGGGATGGATTGCCAGCATATCCAACAGGCCATGGGGTTCTCCCATTTTGATTTTCTGCGGTTGACCCTGAGGAATGAGGAAAACCTGCTGGTGTTTCCGGTCCGGAATTATTTTTTGGGTATCCAGAGCGACGCAAACCGGTTCAATGCCAAATTCGCCGTAAAAATACGAAAATTCATCCAGGAGATCACCCGGCAGGCCCCCCGGCCTTGACTGCCGGATACCCCTATCAAGGCACCCCATCCGTTATGCCGGATCGGAATCGGATTGACTCAATTTCGCCAGGCGCGAAGCCAGCTTTTCGCCCATGGCGATGAAATCTTCTTCCAGCAGCTTTAAATCGTTGATTCGCTCTCGGATATCCTTCAGCTTCTGGGTCCCGTAGGTCAGGCTTTTACGGATTTGATCCGCTTCATCCAGGTCGATGTCCGTTAAACCGATGATCTCCGCGATTTCCTCAAGGGAATATCCAAACCGCTTGCCCCGCAATATTTTTTTCAGCCGAATCCGGTCTCTTTCCGTATAAACCCGGTGATTCCCTTTGGTGCGTCCGGGTGAAATCAGTGATTTTTCCTCATAGAAGCGGATCGAGCGGGTGCTGATGTCGAATTCTTCCGCGAGCTCCGATATGGTATAGCTTTTTTCTTCCCGGTTATCCGTCATGGCCGACCTCTGACTGTACTTGACGTTAAGGTCAACCTATGCGGTCATGGGGTGATTGTCAAGCGGGGATGTGGTTCCGGTTTGTATCTTCCCTTTTCAAAATATAATTCTATGCCGGGATGGAAACGTGTTCATTTTTTCAGCGGCTTCAACCATCCAGTATATATTGTTTTCTCAGTTGTAAAAATGGCGTCTCTATGAAGCGATAACTCAAGGCGCCTACAGGGATCATCATCAGAAAACAAACAGCTGCGGCGCCAACAGCCAGATAAAAATTGGAGAGGGGCAAAAGCCGTGTATGAATGAATTCGGCCATGGTAAAGACAATAAAAAAATGCAACAGATAGATGGAGTAGGAATAGGTGCCTATTCGTGCTAACCATTTGGAAAAAAAGTGATTCGAGTGGCGGAAGGTATTGTCATACCAGCTGATGAGGACAGCGTAGGCCAGACCTTCGACGGCCGGCAAAAACACCCAGATCAATCGGTGCGATGGATAGGAAGGGCCGCAGTAAAAGCCTCCCTGATAATCGAAATACCAGTAAAATACGGAAAAGGCGATAAGGCTGAAGACGGCGAACCGGTGATTTCCCGAAATGATAGAGCGGAAGTGGTAGGCGGTTATTCCGAAAACAAATTGATCCAGCCGTCCGATAATCGTCCAGAAAGCCATCGTTTGGATCTCACCGGTCTTGCGGTACAGGATATATCGGATGATGAGCAGGGCGCCTTCGACACATAGGAGGGCGAATCTCGATTTTCGCGATAGCCAGAGAAGCATGGGCAGAATGACATAAAAATGAAATTCGATGGTTATGGACCAACCCCCATTGGGAAGCGTCGGCAGAAAAGCACCCATCAGGATTCTTTCCGCATACCGCGAAAGACTTCGTCCGGCCCGGTATTCCAGCAGCCCGACCATCACAATGACGATCACCAGCAGGGGGAACAGCCGCAGAATTCGGTTCCAGATAAACGCGGCGGGTTTGATATTTTTTGAATCCAGTAATTTGGCGAACAGATAACCGCTTAGGGTCATGAAAAGTGCGACACCGGTATGCCCTTCGTCGACAAGCGAAAACGGAAACAGGGAGGGCACATACGCGAAAGGAATCAATCGCCCGTTCCCGGCATGGATGAAATGCCACGAAAAAACCAGGAAGGCGGCCAGCGCTCTTACATGGTCCAGGCCGATATAGTAGTCGCCGGATGATGAACGCATGTCGGATCAGGGTCCACAGGGCAGCCGGGTGAAGACACGATAAGACCCCTGATATAAATCCCTGATTCTGCGCAACAGGTAATATTCGTTATAGGGTCTGTCGTCGGTTATCCGGATTTCCGGGTCGGCGGCCAGAATCCTTTCCAGCTTGACGTCGGCGTTGACCATGGGCGCCAATATGTTCAGCAGATTTTTGTCCTGGTACCATTCCGTGAAATCCGCCAGCGCCGCGGGAGGCATTCTGGCGATCAATTCTTCGGCCGTCAATTCCGGTATCGGTTGACTGGAGGCCATGAAATGCGCCCCCCATCCCTCGGCGGAGGGCAGTACTTTCACGTGGGGAAAGGAATTCAGGATCGAGCGCGCCGCGGCCTGGAATGTCTCGAGCTCACAGACCGGAATCCATTGCTGGAGAATACCACCCTTATTCAGTCTTTTTTTGACCAGGTCATAAAATTCATCCGAATACAGCAAGCTGGAGCCGGCGGTTTCGATGGGCGGCGGCGGATCAATGGTGATCACATCGAATGTTTCCGATGTCCTGGCCAGGTAGCGCCTCCCGTCATCAATGACAATGTCGCCTTTGGGGTTTTTCAGGAGATTGGCCGCATCCTGGAAATAGAATCCAAAAGCCTCTTTGACACTGGGGACGAGTTCAACGGCAACCGTGCGGATGTCCCAGCTCATCAGGGAACGGAAGGTCGTCCCCATGCCGAAGCAGATCACCAGCGCTGATTCCGGTTTTTCGCTGCAATAGGCCAGGGGCAGATGGGCCATGGCCTTGGTGATATCCGTCAGTTTCGTGATTCCAACCCCGTTGACGAGAAGTTGTTTGGCGATGCCGTACCCGTAGGAAACCACGGTGGCGGTATGGTCTCTTCTGACCTCCACGCCTTTCTGGGCCGCGTAGTTTTCTTCGTAACTCACATGGACGGCAAGAGTCCTCAGGAAGATGAACAGCGCCAACCCTCCCATGACCATGGTCCATTCCTGCCGGAAAAGGGTTTTCCGGTAGTACAGAACAAGGAAGGCGAGGAACGGGGCCGACAACAGAAGAAAGGCTGTTTTAACCCCCCAAAGAGGCAACAGCACATAGGAAGCGAAAAGGGGGCCGATGATGCAGCCGATGATGTTCAGGGCATAGGCGCGGCCGCCTTTGTACGGGTCGCCGGCGGAATAGCGGTCGATCAGCTGGGGCGTCAGATATCCGAGGGCCGCGCAGAAGGGGAAAATGCTCGCCAGAACGCCGAGGACTCCGGGTTGCATGCGCGGATCGTTCATCACCAAGGGCAGCAGGGCGAATACGGCAATGCTCGACATGAGCTTGTCTTCTCCGGCCACTTTGTTGCCGGCGATATGCTTGCGGTAAAGGAAAGAGCCGATCCAGGTGCCGAACAAATAGACTGCCAATAACGCGGCGAAGGAATAGGTGGCGGTTTTCAGAATCGGTGTAAAAGCCCTGATCCAAACCACCTCCATGCTGAGAGAGACAAAACCGGTCATGAAAAGAATCGAGCAGATTCGGTTCCGGTCCGTTGACGGGAGGTTTTGCTTGCCCTCTCCGCCGGCTGCGACCCCGGCCGATTCATTCTGAACGGAATACCGGTGGTTTCCGGCGAGCAGGATGGATACAATGGCGATGCTGAAATTGAGTGCGGCGGCTATGAACAGGGTTTTCTGGAAACCCAGCATTTCGATCAAGGCAATGGCCGTCGTGAGTGTGCCGAGCATGGCTCCGATCACATTGGCGAAATACAGGTAGCTGAAACTCGATTCGGATTTTGTCCCGGATTTTTTGATGAACGCCATCATGAACGGAAAGGTGAATCCCATGAAAATACACCAGGGAAGAATGGAAATCGAGATCATGACGGCGGAATGAAACAGATACCGGTAAGTATTCATTTCACCGTATCCCAACAGGACATGATTCCACATGGCGAACAAGGCGGGTACCGCGAACGCACCAAGTCCCAGAAAGGCCTCCGTTCCGGCGTACAGAAGCAGGGGCGTCCTGGTTTTCGTTGTCGTCAGCCGGTTGATCCATTTGCCGCCGGCCCATGAGCCGATGGAAAGACCCAGCATAAAGACGGATATCACCACGGATAGAACCGGGGTGATCACGCCGAAGGATGCATAGGCCATTCTGACCCATACGACCTGATACAGCAGACCGCAGAAGCCCGAAATAAGAAAGAGGACGAACAGAATTCGATAGTGGCCGACCCGCATGATGCGCTCCTGGTTGTTGGAAATTATTTCTAACATCTGTCATCCGGCAAGCCGGATATTCAGCGATTGACCCTATTGTTTTTCGGGATGAATTTCAAGCATTAGTTGGAGTCCGGATCCTGATTCGGTTCTGGATGCCGGACTTTCTTGTTCACCGGTTCGCCGGCGGATAAATATGTTGACACGCAGGGGGTTCAGTGGGAGAAAGAATACTCAAGTTTTTTTGTGTTCAAGCGTCCATTGAAGGACATTCCAAACCGCCTGCAGGGTATTCCCGGGAGCAAAGGAGATATCGTCATGGGCAAAAGAACCGGAATGAGCCGGCTGATAGGCTTGTTTGCCATTTTGCTGGTCTGGATGCTGTGCGCCTGCACCAGCATGAAATACGGCCTTTATGAAATGGCCATCGACGGCGAACGCGCCAAGGCGGGGCTCAGCCTGAAACAAACGGCGATCGGCGGCAAATCCATCGCTTTTCTGGAAGGCGAACGGGCGCCGGGAAAATCGAATCTGGTCCTGATTCATGGATTCGGCGCCAACAAGGACAACTGGGTGAGATTCGCCAAATTTCTCACGGACTTTTTTTATGTGGTGGCCGTGGACTTGCCGGGTCATGGGGACAGCGTCAAGGATCCGAATCTGCCTTATGATCTGGATGACCAGGTGGGTTATCTGAACGAACTCCTGGCCCAATTGGGGATCAGGGAATTCCATATTTCCGGCAATTCCATGGGCGGCGCCATCGCTGCCCTTTACGCCGCCAGATATCCGGAACAGGTGCGATCCCTGATGCTGATGGCTCCGGGAGGCATCTATCAATATGAAAGCGACCTCACGCGTCAGCTCGCCGGAGGAAAAAACCCCCTGATCGTGACGAACGAGGATGAATTCGATGCGCTGATGGATTTTGTCCTTGAGAAAAAGCCGTTTCTGCCCTGGCCGATGACCAGCGTGATGGCGGAAAAGGCCATGGCCAATAGACCGATCAACGAGAAAATTTTCGACGACATCCGCGGTGAGCATCGCTATCAATTCCAGGAAGAACTGAAAAAGATCGCCGTGCCGACACTGATCATCTGGGGTCGGAAGGATCGCGTTTTGAATGTTGAAAATGCCGCGGTTTTCGAGAAACTGATCCCACGGAGCAGGAAAGTCATCCTGGAGGACATCGGCCATGTACCCATGGTCGAAGATCCGGGGGGAACGGCCGCCATTTGCCGCTTATTCATGGAAGAACACGAATCCAGCGGAAGACCTTTGCCATAGACCTGTATAATTGATCAGAGAGGTTGACGAACATGACTTTGTGCCCCATCGCCATTGCCACCGGTTGTAAAAAATGTTGGATCGTATCGGTTTGTCCTTTGAAGGGCATTATCGGCGACTTCAAGCCCGCGGCAAATAAGAAATCCGTCGGGAAAAAAACTCCGGTCCGATCCGGAGCTTCCAGGAAAAGGAAATCCTGAGCAGTTCTGTTTTTACGTGGAATCCTTTTTTTAATCTTAATGAATTAAAAAGAATTAAAAAATCAGGAATTGCATCAGAATTCTTCTAAGGAAGAACTCTTCTGCTGATCAGGGCAGCCTATCCCTGAATACCGTGGTCGCGGAAGATGGCCTTGCAGTGACGGATCTGATCAGGACGCTGCCACTGTCGCATGACAGGAGCGAGTCCGGCTTCGGAAATGCCCAGGTTGACGGCCTTGTCCGGCCACAGGGGGTTGTAGGGGAGAAGCCTGGCCGTCTGTATTCCGGCGGCCTGCAAAAATGACGCCCACGCCCGGAGGTTCCTGTCCGTGGCGGTGATTCCCGGGATCAGGGGGATGCGCGGCAGGAGAACCTTGCCGTCTTTACGGGTCCGGGCGGCGAGGCGGCGGAAGTTTTCCAGAATGGCCCCGTTCGGGACCCCGCAGGAACGCCGGTGAGCGACCGTGTCGTGGATCTTGAGGTCGAAATACATCGCATCCAGGTGGGGATAGAGCAGCGCCATGAAGCGCTCCCCGTCAAAAAAACCGCAGGTCTCGATCAGGCAATGGACGCCATGGGACTTGAGGTGCCGCAGCAATTCGGAGACGAATTCCATGCCGAGGGTCGGTTCGCCGCCCGAAAGGGTGACACCGCCTCCGGAGGTATCGTAGAAGGGCTTATCCCGGAGGACCTCCTCCGCGATGGCCGCGGCAGTCATCTGCCGACCCACCCGCTTCAGGGCCCCGGACGGGCAGGCCTCGGCGCAGTGGAAGCAAAGGGTACAGCGGCGACGGTCGATGAAAGCGGGATTGGCCCGGGACAGGGCGCCCTCCGGACAGGCCGCCAGGCAAGTTCCGCAGCCGACGCATTCCCGCCGGTCGTAGGAGATCTCCGCGTCGGGACGCATCCCTTCCGGGTTGTGGCACCAGACACAGGACAAAGGGCAGCCCTTGAAGAAAACGACGCTCCGGATTCCCGGTCCGTCGTCCAGGGAATTCCCCTTGATTTCGAAGACCAGGGGGACTTTCACAGGCCGTACTCCGCCCGCTCGATGAGTTCGATCTGCATCTGCCGGTTCAGGGTGACGAAGTAGGCGTTATAGCCGGAGATGCGGACCAGGAGGTTCCGGTAGTTTTCCGGGTGGGCCATGGCGTCCTTGAGGATGTCGGAGGACACGACGTTGAACTGCATCTGCATCCCCCCCTGGGCGAAATAGGTTTTGACGTAGGCGTGCATGGCGTCCACAAGGGCTTCCCGGGTCTCCCCGGCGGCGGGGACGATCTTGACGTTGAAGGCGATGTTGTTGTCCATGTGGCGGGGATCCAGCCTGGCGATGTCCCGGATGTGGTCGAGAAAGCTCTTCCCCGCCGTGGGATGCGGTGTCAGGCCTGGGGTGAAGGCCTGCCCCGCCTTCCGGCCGGAAGGCAGGGCTCCGGAGAGGTTGCCGTAGGCCACATGCTGGGACATGGACCAGAATCCCGTCGTATAGCGGCCGCCGCGATAATTGGTATGGCCGGTATAGCAGTCGTGAATGAGCCGGGTGACGCGGTTGGCCATGGCCAGGGCTTCGGGGTCCCCGGAACCGAATAGAGGAACCTTGTGACGCACAAGGGCCTGGATGCGGGGATCATCGGCGAAATTGTTGTCCACGGCGGTCTTGAGCTCCCGGAAGGTGATCCGCTTCTCGTCGAAAACGAGTTTCTTGATGGCCATGAGGGAATCGGTGACGTCGGCCAGGCCGATATTCGAGCTTCCGGAGGTGTTGTAGAGGGCCCCGCCCCTCGTCACATCGTAACCCGTCGCAAGGGGGCCCTGCATGACGGCACTGAGCAGGGGAGTGGGGCGGATCTCGGCATGAATTTCCGCCAGCATGTTGTTCAGGGTCACGGCCTGATCGATGAGAAATTTCTGCTGAGCCCCATAGGCGTCGAAGAAGGCGTCGAAGTCCCGGAAATCCTCCACCGCCCCCGTGCGGGGGCCGATGTCCCAGTCCATGCCCGGATGCCGGCCGTTGTTCAGGGCCATTTCCATCCCGGCCACCAGGTTCATGAGGATGGAACCCGTATGGCCCATGTGCCGGCCCGAGAGAGTGGGCTCAACGCAGCCCGTGGAAGACCAGTCCCGGATATCCTCCAGGGGATACCCATGCCGGGCTAGGGAGGAGAAAACTCCTGGATCGCCGTGCAGGGAGGGGGTGGCGACAGTGATGACGTTGACCTCGCAGAGGCGCTTGAGGTAAGCGTCGCTGTTGAACTCCGGATGAAAGCGGGCGTTCACGTTGGGATCCCGGATGGAGAGCATCTCCGTTACCTTGAGGAAGATGTAAGTCATGTCGTTGACGCCGTCCTCCCCGGCAGGAGTGACCCCGCCCAGGGTGATGGCCTGGTCCGAGGAACTGCCGCCGAAGAGGTAGTTCCCCAGATCGGGGACCAGGGGGAGGTGGTCCGTGCCCCGCATGAAAAAGCAGCCGATAAGCTCGATGGCGTGTTTGAGGTATGCTTTCCGGGCTTCCGGTGTCCCGAGCCGGGCCATGTCCCGCTCGAAAAAGGGTTGGAGCCACTGGTCGAGTCGGCCCAGGGACAGGCCCGTGTTCGTGTTCTCCATATGGACCGCGACCCACAGGATCCACAGGGCGTTTACCGCCTCATCGAGGGTTTCCGCCGGCCGGGCGGGGACACGCCCACAGATCCGGGCCAGATTTTCCAATTCGATCCGGCGGCCGGGACGGGTTTCCGCCGCCGCCTGACGGCGGGCCTCTCCGGCGAGATTCCGGGCATAGGTGTTGACGCCCGCAAGACAGATCTTCATTGCCGTCAGGGCATCCTTCCCTCCCGTACCGGCGGCGAGTCGCTCATCGATCTCGGCCATGATTCCCAGGGTGCCCTTATGGAGGATAGCGGGAAAATCGGGAACGGTGTGAGAGATCCCCACGGACTTCCAGACGAAATAGAAGGCCCAGCGTTGCTCGATGTCGAGGCACAGAGGGGCGCCGAACCGCCTGCGGGCGGTTTCGCGGAAGTTGCGGCGGGTCCAGAAGGGGAAGATGTCGTGGAGAATTGTCACATCTTCCGGCGATATCCTGTAGGGATTCAGGGTCCGGCTGCCAACGGAAAGCAGTTCCCCCCAGATCATGGTCCCCTGGGCGTCGGGGTAGATGATAACTCCCGTGGGCTCCTTGGAAGTGGACGTCCCGGCGATGATGTCGTCCCGGGCGATGATGGGTTTCCTGTTCGCCATCAGGTGCTGGAACGCCAGGGCCTGGCGAAGTTCGGGAACCCAGGGGGTGCCGTCCGCCTTGGTTTCGAAGCCGTTTTCCCGGTGCCATTCCGTCAGCAGGCGGGGGCGTTCGGTACAGATTTCGGGCATGACCGTGAAGTGGCGTTCCAGGGATGCCTGGAGTCTTGGGAAGTCAGCGAGACTGTAGGCGGACAGGTAGGGGTCATCCAGGTATCGCACGCCCGGATCGACTTTCGCTCCCTTCAGGCGTTGATGCTTGCGACCGGCCAGTTCCGCGGTTTTCTCTGGGATGCGGACGGGCTGCTGGGCCTTGCGCACACGCTTATCCTCGCGCTGGCTCCTGCGGAGCATGCGTTCGTGCATTCCGCCCAGCAGCAGCGAGACATAGAAGTTGAAGAGCTGGAGGTAGGCCAGATTGCCGTCAAGGGTCATCTTGTTGTGGAGGATGAGGGTCAAGACCTCGTTGGGGGTGATGCGGAGCATTTCCATCAGGGTCCGGTCGTTGACGAAATTCAGGATGCAGTCCGTTTCATCGGGGATCCGGTCCATTACCGAGACGCGGCCGTCCCGGAAAGCGATGGCCTGCTCCACGGTGCCGCTGCGGGTGCGGAAGCCCATGACGAAGTTGATCCAGCCGTCGCGGTTCCGGAGGTAGGGCCGCAGGCGGGGGTTGATGGTATAGGCCGCCGCCATGAGACGCAGCAGCGAGCCGCCGGCAATATTCAGGGGGGTCCATTTCATCGGCGCTTCTCCTTCTTGAATTCCCGGAAAGGCTTCATCAGATCGTCCACGATGCGATTGACTATGTCTTCCACCCGATGGTCCACCTCCTGAAGGACCCGGCTGTTCAAAAGGTTCACCAGACCGTTGAGCATGCTCCAGAGCTGGATCATCCGGAAACGGGCTTCCTCCTCGGTCACCCCCAGGGCCATGACCGCCGCCGTGGCTTTTTCCGCGGCCCGGAGGGCCGTCTGCTTTTCATGAAAAGCGGCCGGCTCCATCGCCGTTCCCACATAGTCGGCGTACTTGGGTGTGTTGCGGCTGAACATGATCTCATAGTAGTCGGGGTTTTCCGTCCCGAAGGCGAGGTAGGCCCGGATC
Source organism: Thermodesulfobacteriota bacterium (assembly GCA_049320885.1). Lineage (GTDB taxonomy): Bacteria > Desulfobacterota > Desulfobacteria > Desulfobacterales > SURF-7 > DYJD01. The sequence continues at coordinate 48,851 of JBMORA010000053.1, forward strand.
ATTTCCTCGATGCGCTTCAGGGGGGCGGTCCGCTTCTTCCCGATTTCCTCGAAGGTCTCCGCAAGACGGGCAAAGCCCTTGGTCTGGATGAGGAGGTAGATTTCGTCCTTGTTCGTAAAGTAATTGTAGATGTTGGCGGCGGTCATGCCCAAACGGGCGCCGAGCCGGCGCATGCTGAAATGAACGAAACCATCGTCGAGAATCAGCTGGAGGGCCTCCTCCAGAATCCGATCCTTGATTTCGATGATCTTTTGCGCGTTTCGCGGCGCTTTTGGCATTGGTCCTCCCAATGATCGATGTGAATCTGTTCTAAACGATGTTCAATTAACATTGTTAAATATTAAAGTCAAGGAATTTGTCATTTGACCGTTGCCATTACAGCCCCCCTGATCTTGTTTCTTCTCTGGCGCTGCCCCTACGCTGCCTGGCCGAAAACCGTGCGGATCAGGTAGGCCGTATAGCCCACGTAACAGGCCAGCAGCATCGTGCCCTCGATGCGGTTGATACGACCCGGGGCCCGGAACCCGTAGCCGATGACGAACAGCGACAGGGTCAGCGCGGCCATCACCAGCATGTCCCGGTTGAAGACCTCCGGACCGACGGCCAGAGGGCGAATCGCACCGGCGATACCCACTACCGCCAGGGTGTTGAACAGGTTGGAACCCAGCACGTTGCCCAAGGCGATGTCATGTTCCCCCCTGCGGGTAGCGATAATTGACGAGGCCAACTCCGGCAGCGAGGTGCCCACCGCCACGATGGTCAGACCGATGATCAGGTCGCTGACCCCGAAACCATGAGCAATTTTAACCGCGCCCCAGACCAGGATGCGGGAACTCACGATGAGCAGCACCAGACCTGCCACCAGCCAGAAGGCCGCTCGGCGGATGGGCATGGCGTGAACTTCCAGTTCCTGCGCCATTTCGCTTCCCAGCGTATCCTCTTTTTTTCGCAGCCCCTGCCAGATGGTCCAGGCCAACAGACCGCCGAACACGGTCAGCAGCACCACGGCATCGAGCCGGGTGATCTTCCCATCCCGGAGTTGCCATGCCGCCAGGGCGGTGACCATCGTGAGGATCGGCAGTTCCTTGCGCAAGACCTGCGAATGCACTGCAATCGGGCTGATAAGCGCGGTGAGCCCCAGGATCAGGGCAATGTTGGTGATATTCGAGCCGTAGGCGTTGCCCAGAGCAATGCCCGGATTGCCCTGCGAGGCGGCTATGGCCGAAACCAGCATTTCCGGCGTCGAAGTGCCGAACCCGACGATCACCATGCCGATCAGCAGCGGCGGCATGCCGAAATGCCGGGCAGTGGAGGCCGAGCCCTCCACAAAACGGTCCGCGCTCCAGACGAGAAGCGCCAAACCAAAGATTACAGCGATAAAGGCAAGTGTCATACGGCACCTTTTTGTCCGGTAAGACTTCTGATCAGCTTTGCGACATAATCCCGCAGGTGGTTGTACCACGCCTTCAACTTGTTTTTGATGGTGGCCAGCAGGTTTTCTTGGGTTTCCTCGACGGAAAGGGCCTTGCCTTGAATCTGCAGGTTTATTCTTTCGGCCCGGAGAGCCGGATCGGGATGGCTGGAAAGGAAGGAATGGCCGCTGCCCAGGCCGGCAAGTTTGTTCAGGGCCGCAACCGCAGACTCCGGCGCATGACCCTGCACCTTGAGGAAGGACAGGCCATAGTCATCGGCCACCTTTTCCTCGAGTTGCGAGAATTGCGCCCTCATAAACCTTTCGACCAGTCCTCCCAGTTGGGAGCGGGCAATATCGGCCGTTTCGCCCTGTTGGGCCGCTATGCCCTTGCGCACGGCGCTGGCGGCATAGGCTATGCGCAACTGTTTGCGGCTATGCTGTTTTACGATATGCCCCATTTCATGGCCGATCACAAATCGCAGCTCGCCATCATCGAGCATATCCATCAGGCCGCTGAAGATCCGGATAGAACCGTCCGCCATGGCAAAGGCGTTCACTTCGTCGTGCAAATACACCTTGTAATTGAAGATGTAGCCATCCTGCTCATGCAGATCGCCAACCAAGGCCCGTAAGCGTTTGGCATAGTGATTCTCGGCCGGAGCAACCGGCTGCCTGCTGTCCATGAGGACCGATGATTTCCTGGCCAGTTCCGCCACCGCCTGGTCGGAAAGGGTGATCGCTTTATAGGCATCGATCCCTGCCTCGGTGGCCAGTTGCATGTCGGTATTCTCACAGCCGGCAAAAATCGCGGCCAACCAGGCCAGCAGCAGGAGATGAAAAAGACGCCTGCGCCAAACCAGCAGGGCAGGGCCGCATGCAACGGAAGCAGAGATGCGTTTCATGTCGATGCCGATATGGCGGCTGAACCTCGACTTGATAAGTTCCGGCATTTTTACAATCACCATAACCGTGAACCTCGTTTTTTCATTGCTGCAGATATAGACGTAATGGAAGAGTGGTTCAAGCATTTTTTCCGGCTACTGAATTTGAATTGTTTGTTTTTCGATCGAGAAGAAGGCGTTGTGAACGCTAAAACGGAAAGGCCCGGCTTCGCACTGGAAAAGATCTCATGTTTTGAAAAAATTGGGTCTGTTGTACAAAAAGAAAATCAAAACCGGGTTTCAATTGAGTTTTTCCGTCTTCCCAAACACTACCACCATCTATCGCACATAGAAAATGTTGACACGCAATCAACTTGTGCCTATATTATTTTTCAAAAAAAGCAAGGTCTTATACTTATCTTTCGAAAGTTGAGCCTTGAGGTAAGCCTCTATAATGAAAATTTATGGGGGAAAAATGAACCGCAAAAGAACAAACGTCACCGACAAGATTACCGGCTCGATTTTAAGTGTCGTGCTTCATCTTGTGGCGCTGTCGCTTTTGATACAGATCCCACTTTTCCCCGACATTTCTAATTCCCCGAACGAAAAAAAAGCGTTGCGTCCCCATCCGTCTGGAGGAACTGTTTCGTCATCAAAAACCCGTTTGTCGTCTCCATCAGTCTCCGTGCCTTTTTTTTCTGAGCTGCCGCTTTCCTGGGGATCACCCGTCTTTGCCAGGGAAAAGCTAGGGCCTGAGATCGTGACCCTGCGGGGCAAGATGCTTAACGTCCATGCAGATCATTCCTCTTTTTCCCTGCATCCTCCTGAATTTGTGCCCTATATACCTCCAGCCGTGAACGAGTTGGCCATTGATTTCGACCAGGATGTTCTTAACCGAAGCAAGCCCGCCGATTATACCAGGGAGGAACTGGATCTCCGTAAACGTCTCTTTTATCGTTCCCTGGTCGAAGACCTGAGAGATTGCCGCATGGATCAAATTCCCCTTGAAGAGGCGTTGCTGAGACTGAGTTATCTCCGCCTGCAGGATCAACTTTTGAACCAGAAACAAAAACCGGATTTCAGCTATGATGAGGTTCGAGATTTATTGCGCCGCAAACTTGCGGCTGTCAGGCGCGAGGTGAATGCGGCCGGCCCTGATGCCTGGCCGGTCTCCCTGCTTCTATCCTATCGCAAGGACAAGATATATGAAGAGAAGCGGGGGCACTCCCTGTATAATTCAATATGGTATGATATTTACAACTGCCGAACCGGAACCGAGGAGCTGTTAATCTACTTCAGCCGCTATCATCCGGAGTTGGAGCTGGCAACTGTGCGCGGCAGTGTTCTCAAATACGATGGTACCATCTTGGGGCACATGGATCCTGCTGTTAAGATCGACGGCAGATGGATGGTGTTTAAAACAGTTTCAATGGATACTGCCCTCGTGGAGGAATACAAAACAGGAGAACTCTATAGGCTGGAAAAAATCGTGCTTGATTATCTCCCTGAATTGGATAACGATTTTTGCCGCATAGCCATGCCGCTTGCCCGAAATGGTGAAACGCTTGATGGTGACCATGATTTGTATACGAAGAGCGATCATCAACTGGCAGTAAAAGATAAAGTTTCGCCAATCCTTCTTTGGCGGGAGAATACACCATACACAGGACCTTTCAGGGTAATGGGCAGGGAAGACCGTATTCTCCACGATATGATTGTTCGCTACCATCCTTTAAGCGATGAACGGCGGCTGCTGAACGAAGATGACCCGTTTGCCGATCTGCTTTTTCATCTTTTGATGACCCCGCCAGGTGAACGACAGTCCTTGCTGGATCTTTATCTGCGAAAACGGGTCACCATTTATCCAGTTAAGTTTAAAAGGCCGCTCCGTCTGGCTGCATATCTTCCGGGATATGGCGATCTTCTTACTACCCTGGAGCAACGATCGATGGGAACAGTGGAGATCTCCCCCGGTAATCTGATGCCCTTGTCGTATTTTGTCGGCCATGATGAGTATCTTAGATTGAATCGTAAACGGATGGCGGAACTTACCCATAAACCTTTAATCCCCGCTAAACAGCTGTTGCCCGATAAGGTAAAAGCCATTCTGTTCTGGGCACCCCCCAAGGGGATTAGCGCTATTTTTCCACCGCCGTTGAAATATTCCGATATTATTGCCGGGCTTCTTGAGGATCAGTACGACCTTGCCGTTCCCTTGGAGATGGAGCGGGCTTCCCGTATAAACAATACCTCCGCACGTAAAATTTCCATTCAAATGGCAAAAGTTATCGATGCACACTCCGGGGGACCGGACGCGCTTGAAAAGCGGATCACCCTGCTGCGGACAGTACTGGCTCATAAGTCGGTGGATTTTACTGAAGGAAAAGTGCGGGCACGCCATGAAATACCCAGCGGCCTTTCCTTTGAGAATACCGTGACCCAGGGTGGTAGAAACGGGCTTTCTCCTGGATTTATCAAGGATATGATTGACCTGCTTGGAGAAACGGAAGCGGTTCAACTTTTTGACCGATATCTTCAGCCTGTTTTTACAGCCCAATCAGGTACTGATAAGATGATAGTACTGAGCCGGCAGAGAACGGCTGAGATGTTGGGCTATTTTGACAGGTATCTTCTCGGACAAAAAAGCCGGGAGAAGCTTGTTCAGACCGCCTGGTATCTTTATAAGGACCAGCCTGATCTGGCAATCCGGACCGGGGCGGCACAATTTCTTGTAAGCCAGAGGAAACTTGAACCTGCTCAGGCAACAGAGGTTTACGGCGCTTATCTGGAACAAGCGCCATTTGATGTGCAAGAGCTCAGCTCCTTGCTGGCGACAGGGTTAGACAAGAAGCTGGCAGCTATCCATCTCCAAAAAACAATAACCAACGTTTCCCTTTCAGGGCTGAACAGATGGGACCAACGCAGGCTGGGAAATGATAAAACCCCGCCGGAACTGCTCGCGCTTGATGAACTGATGCGTGCCGGCAGAATGCTTCACGATGATCAGGCACTCAGAAATATCGCCAAAAAACACAACGACCTACTCGAGGATGTGTTCAAAGCGGGTATTTTGGATGGGAAACAGGATATCCCACATTATGCCAATGGGCTGAATACCCTGTCCGCCCTGGCACGAAGCGGCATATTTCCGGATAAAACCGTCTTTTCACATTTTGTGGCGTTTGGAGCCAATGATCCGGCAGCTTTTCTTTTTGCAAAACTGATGAGCGACTGGCTGGGACAGGATCACTATCGGGGCCTGCTTGCTGCGAAAGTTGCCTCTGAAAAAAATGTTTTTAATATAGCTCTGAAATCTCTTGCCATTGCTCGTGCCAGACTAGAGCCCACTCAAATGGCATTAAACACTTTACCCCGTTATGACCTGATGGCTGAATATAAGACAAGCCTGAATACATTGTCCGCTAAAGCGGCGGCAATTACTTTTCTAAATGGTCTGCAGCTCCTTGAAGGGCAGACCGGAACAGCACATCGCCTTCAATCAGATTTGCTGCGGGAACTGTTTGACCAGATTGAGTTTCAAGAAATATTTTCTAAAACCTACGGAGCTGAGATTGCTGCGGTTCGTGACGAGTGTCTGCTCGATGAACACTTGTTCCGAGCGGTTGAGTTTGCCGGCCTGTTTACTCAAAAAAACGGCAAAAAAGGGGATCAAGAGATAAATCATGCCCCTACCATTCGCACGGAGGGGTCGTTCCATGCGCCATGCGGCCCCATGGCAAGGATAATCGACCTGCGCAATAAACCCAATAATGTTCTTTTTACAAAGGCCGATATTTATTTCAACAGCCTTATGGATTCCGGCAATCGCCCCAAAGACGTGGCAAAGGCGCTTTCCCGGGAGCGTGAATTGCGAAAAATTCTAAGTAAACAATCACTTACGCCTGAAATCGACAGAGAACTGGAAGATACCGAAGCTTTTTTTCAGGACCTTGTAACGAGCAGTTTCTGTGACATCAAACGAATTTATCTCCTTGAAAAGCTTTTACGACGCGCCGTATTGCCGGAAAAACTGCCGGATTGGATGCTCACGCTCGTCCGGGACAGCTACATACATGAAAAGAAATATCTGACCAGGATCAATGAAGCAGGTGGGGTCAGCGCGATTTTTAGAGACTATCGGACACTGTCTCAAACAAGTTTCAGGCAAAAATGGGGCGAACACCCTTTTTCCATCCGCAATCTCTATGGCACCCTGGTCCTGGTGAAGATGGGACTTCTCAAAATGAACGAACAAGGGGAACTTGAATAGGCTTCCATTCTGGAAAGAAAGCACCACGACGGCATTAAAAATGTTTTGAAGCAAATGCCCGGCCGGAGTGGCTTTTCAGGTATTTTTCAAAGGCGAGGGCCTTTTCCCGGCTGCGGAAGGCGATGGCGGTTTCAATTTGCCAGGGTTTGTATTTGGCTGTGTGGGGTACTTGTCCGGAATTATGGGATTGAAGGCGGTTTTCGAGGTTGCCGGTGAGACCGGTGTAGTGGCGGGAGGGGGCGGCTTTGCTGGTGAGGATATAGACGTAATGGAAGAGTGGTTCAGCCATTTTTTCCGGCTACTGATTTTGAATTGTTTGTTTTTCGATCGAGAAGAATGCGTTGTGAAGCTAAAACGGTAAGGCCCGGCTTCGCCCTGTCGGGCTACGCCGTGGCAGTCTTCCCCTGCGGGTTCGCCTTGTCAAGTGCTTGCCAAGGCGAAGTTCTGAAAAGCAGGGCTTTTCAGAACGAAGACTGGGCGGCGTCCATTGAACTGATTAATAAAATATTGAATATATAGTTAAAAAAATAACATAAAATAAATAATACCCCCAAAAATACCCCCATAAAAATTCGTGACCAGCAAATTGATACCGTCAACCCCGCCAGAAAACCACATGAATTTCGTTGCCACATTTTTTTCAAAATGCCCAGCTCACCCACTGCAAAAACCACAAAAAGCCTTTGCCGAATTGTTTCCGGCCAATCATTTTTTTGATTATTACCGGCTGCTACAGCTACACCTGCTACAGTTGCTACGCTCAAAGCCTGGAAGGTGATCCGATCAGATGACCGATCATTTTCCAGGGGAATCGGTTGTCACTTGTAACAGGACTTGTCGATGCATGAATAGTAAGGGGATGGTAATTCTATTGACAATCCCTGCTCTTTTTTATACTTTTTTAAGCCAAATGCGGTCAGCTTCAGTCGTTTGATAGTTAGAATACTGTCCTCTTGCACCAGCAACTCAGGCTCGAATTGGAATTACCCTAAAAAAATCAATGCCAGCAAAACAGACAATATGGGGGCCTTCTTGGGAAATGATTTTTCTAACAAAATGAAAAAAATTCTTCAGGAAATTTCAGAATCAAAGAGGATCGATGTTTATTTTTTTGCGGGACCTATTTACCAGCCATATGATAATCTATTTGCTCAATCCTGCAAGGAACCTAAAAACAAAAACGCTATGTTGATGATTGCCACTCGTGGAGGCGATTCAAATGTGGCTTATAGAATAGCCAGGCAGCTTCAAAGGTGTTATGAGTCCTACACTACAAGTCATCTCAAAATAATCGTAACAGTATAATCGAGCAACCAAGATGGAGTAACCCGAGAAAATTTTCAACATGATACTCGTATCTTACAACCAAACGCCTGAAATTCTGGAGCCAGGCAAACA
>JBMORA010000054.1:0-55613 GCA_049320885.1 Thermodesulfobacteriota bacterium
CTTCAGAGGGGTAGCGTCTATTCCAGCTCGATATCCCGGACAGCGCTCTGCCCGGCGGTTACAGCGACATCGGCGATCGTGACGGTGGCGGCACCCGCGGTCCAGGCCGTGATGGTGTAAGTGCCTTCCGGCAGGGTCAGGTCATAGGTCCCGCCGTCGGCAACGGTGACGGTGGCCACCTCCGCCTGTTCCCCCTGGTTTTGGTCCGGGCACAGGGCGGTCCGCCGAATGCTGAGGGTCGCCTCCTGGTCGGCTTCCGCGTCCTGGATGGTTACCGTGCCTTCAAGGGCGCCGGTGGCGGCCGGGGTCAGGGTGAAATCGGCGGCCGCGTCCTCTCCGGAGGTGATGGTCACCGCTGAACAGGCGGCCTGGTAGCCTTCCTTGACAGCCACCAGGTTGTAGGTTCCAGCCGGCAGGTTGAGGAAATAGCTGCCGGTATCGTCGCTGGGAGTGGCGGCGACCACTGCGACCTTGTCCTTGTCGTCGGCGGCGCCCGGATCCGGTTTTTGAGCCGACAGCAGCGCACCGGCCAGGGGCGCGGCTGGCGTCCCTTCACTGGTCACCACACCGCCGACACCGCCGCTGGTCGATACACCGATGATCTTGATGGTCGGCTTGAGCAGCCATTTTCCGCTTTTGCCGGCCTGGACAATGGACCTGGCGGCGTCAAAATCCAGAATCAGTTCGGTCGTCCGTCCGGCGGTGATGGTGAAACCGTGCACCAGCTTGATGCCGCTCTGGTATCCGCTGGGAACCTTCAATTCCCGGGCGGAGCCGTCGGCCAGGAGCAAATATTGGGGAAAGGGATGTGGCTGGCCGTTGAGATTGGGGGCGTTGTCCGGCGCGTCCCCCAGGATCAGCCGCATCTGGGTGTACTGTCCGGCCGGCAGGGAAGCGGCGCCCAGGTTCTCCATGACCCCGTTGACCAGTTCCAATAAATTATAAGTTTTTTCCGGTGTGGCCACAACCTGCCAGGAAGCGTCGTCCTCCAGGTCGTCGTCCTGGTCGTCCTCCGTCGTATCGGTCTCCAGTTCCCCGCCTGACTTTCCGGAGGCGGATGAATCGTCATCCGGAGCGTTTTCCGCCGGGTGGACCCGGACTTCCTGAATGGTGACATAGACCGCCTGATAGTCTTCGGCGGCGGAATCCGTCAGGCTCAGGGAAAGCTGCCCGCCACCGCTCCCCGAAGCGCCGGAATCGGAGCTGCTGCTGGAACAGGCCGAAAGGCCCAACGAAAGCGCCAGGCAGATCAATACGCGTAGAATCGTTTGCATTCGTACCTCCATAGGTATGGATTCATGACAGTTACCGGCCGGTCTGCCGGTAGCGTTCTTCAGCGCTGGAATCATAGGCCGATGTCCGTCCATTTTTCAATACAAAACCGAATTTTCCCGATCGCTGTTTTACAGCCATCCACCCATCTATCCTTTTGCCCTGGATTTTCCCAGCAGCAGCACCCTGATGTCGCCGTCGGCCTGGTAACTTGCGATCAGGAGATAGGGGGCAAGCAGCATGATCCCGCCGAAGATGCCCGCCACTCCCAGCAACAGTCCGGCAATGGAAAAATGATGGCGCCAGGCGAGCCAGAGTCCGGAAAGGATGAGAAAGCACATAAAGTCGAAATTGAATTGCCCGGGCCAGGTCAGGGATACCATGTCGCCAAAGAAGACGGGGAGCAGGTTCCAGCCGTGGTTGTAACCGACGATACCCGTGATGCCCAAAATACCCAAAATAAAAACGACCAGCAGAAACCGAAATGCGTTCATTATTCTCCTCCTCAATTTGATTGGGGTCCCAAACTACTTGTACGGCTAATGCGTTTCTGTGTATTGTATCCCTATTGGTAAGGAAGTCCATTACCTTGGAGGTAAAATGAATGCGTATTTTGATCAAAAACGAAAAAAAACCTGAATCAATCGGTGAGATGGTGCGTTTCTGGCGGCAGGCGAAGCGCGTAAGCCAGCTGGACCTGGCCCTGGACATCGATATCTCCTCCAAACATTTGAGTTTCGTGGAAACGGGCAGGGCCAGACCAAGCCGGAATCTGGTGTTGAAAATCGCCCAGCGCCTGAAAATGCCTCTCCGGCAGCAGAACGCTTTTTTACTGGCGGCGGGTTATGCTCCTGAATTCGACCAGGCGCCTTTTGACGGGCAAAAAATGCAGATGGTCCGGGAGGCCCTGCACCGCATCATGGAAAAGCATGCGCCATACCCTGCTTTTGTAGTCGATACGGCTTATACCATCCTCATGAAAAATTCCGGGTATGACCATCTTGTCACCATCTACGCCGGAGAGAACGCCCTGAAGAAGCATGAAAATGCGATGCGCATTCTTTTCTCGGAAGACGGCCTGCGGCCTTATGTCGTCGACTGGCCTGCCGTGGAACAGTTTCTACTCAACCGGCTGTGGGAAGAAGCAGCTGTCACCCAACACGAGGGGCTGATGGAATTGTGCGAGGAAATGTCACGGCTGCGGACCGTCACGGAGATAGCGGCTTTTCAGCATGCCGGCAATCCTCCGGTGATGCGGCTGGTCTTGGAAAAAGACACGAAGCGGGCGAGTTTCTTCACCACCATCGCCACCCTGGGGACACCGCTGGATGTCACCACCCAGGAACTCCGCATCGAGCTGCTCTTCCCGGCGGACGAGGAGACCAAACAATTGTTCCCCCCTGCTTGACGGGACCGCCCATCTTCCGGCGATTATCCGGGAACGCTCACTGCCGTTATCGGACCGCCCGCACGAAATCCAGAAAAGCCGAGCGGGTGTTGTACTGGAAGCGGAAACCGGTGGTTTCCGTCAGTTTCCGGGAAGAGGCCAGCCAGGGATAGAGCACCAGGTTGAGACCGGGGCTGGGAAATTCGGTAAGAAACCGGAAACGCAGGTTCCAGAACAGCGTGTTCAGTGGCACCATCAGCCACAGGGGCAGATGCAGGACCCGGTTGCCGAGGAGGGTGACCATCTCCGGAAACGTCATGGTGCCGTCGCCGGCGACGTTGAAGATCCCCGGGATGGATTTTTCCAGACACAACATGATCACCTGCAGGAGATCGTCCTCGTGGACGAACTGAAACGGCGCGGTGTCGCGGGGCAGCATCACCAGGGGTTTCTGCAGATATCGGGCCAGGGGATTGTTGAAGCCGGGACCCACCACAAAGCAGGGGCGCAGCACGGTCACGAGCATTTCCGGATGGTTGTTGGTGAATTCCTGCAGGATGAACTCGATTTCTTTTTTATTTTTCGCATAGGTGAAGTCGTCGTTGCCCCGCAGGGGGCTGTCCTCGGTGAGGGGCACGGGGTTGTCCGGGTAAAAGCCGTAAGCCGTGGTGGAGCTGGTGTAGAGCAGGTGCTTCACCCGGGCCTTCTCGCAGGCTGCGAGGATATTGCGGGTGCCGGAGACGTTGATGTCCTCCATCAGGGCCTTGTCGTGAATCGGGGGCAGGACATAGGCGGTGTGGATCACCGTGTCGATCCGGTATTCTTCCATAATGTCGATGATATTCCCGCGCACGTCCCGTTCCTTGAAAATCAAGCCGGCCGGCCGGGACCGGGGCGGCTTGACATCGATCCCGACCATGGCGACGCCGGACGGATGGTCCGCCAGGGCGGAGGCGATTTTCATGCCGATATATCCGGAAACGCCCGTGATCAAAACATTATTCATGAATTCCTCCTCCGTCATCCGCCCCGTTTCGGCTGATCATTGCCGGGTGGAAAAAGCCAGCCAGCGGGTGGTGGTTTTCCTGGTAAAGGGCAGGAGCCAGCTGAAAAACACGATCAGGTCCAGCAGCAATCCCACCCGCCAGTGGACCCGGTTGCCGTGGGCCGCTTTCCAGACGACTTCCGCCACATCCGCTGGTTCCAGGCGGATACCCATTCGGCCCACGCTGGTGGCCTGGACCCGGGCTTCGGTGATCATGGGGGTGCGTACATAGGCGGCCATGATATCGCTGACCGTGATGCCGAGGGGTTGAAATTCGATGTTGAGAGCTTCCGTCAGACCCCGCACGGCGAATTTGGTCGCTGAATACACCGCCAGCTCCGGCGTGCCGTAAATGGACGATGCCGACGACATGTTGATGATGCGGCTGCCGGCCGTCCCGCGCAACAATTCCAGGCAGGCATGGGTGCAGTTGAGAATCCCGTTGATATTGACGTCCACGATTTTTTTGTGAACTTCGACGCTGATCCGTTGATAGGGGCCCATGCTGAGAACACCGGCGTTGTTGAACAGGGCGTCCATCTTCCCGCCGGTGGCCTGTTCGAAAAATGAAGCCGCCGCGGTGACGCTTTCCATATCGGTGACGTCCATCCGCCGGAAACAGCAGCTGTCCTTTCCAAGCGTCTTCGCCAGCGCCTCCAGTTGCGGTTCACTGATATCGAACAGTCCGGCATACCAGCCTCTTTTGACGAACAGCTCGGCCGTGGCGCGGCCTATGCCGGAGGCCGCGCCGGTGATGAAAATGGTTTTTTGGGGAGTCATGTCCGGCTCCTTATTTCACTTTCTCCAAAATATGGAGACACATGGCGGCTTCCTCCACACCGATGTTGCCACCGCCGTTCTCGGCCAATCCCAGCCGGGCACCTTCCACCTGGCGCTTGCCGGCCTCGCCCCGCAGCTGGATTCCCAGTTCAAAAATCTGGGCCAGCCCGGAGGCGCCGATCGGATGGCCGCGGCATTCGAGCCCTCCACTGGTGTTGACCGGCTGTTTGCCGCCGAGTCTGGTGGCGCCGGTTTCGGCGTAGGGACCGCCCTGTCCGATGGGGCAGAATCCCATGGCCTCGGTCTGGTGCAGTTCACCATAGGCGGTGGCGTCATGCAATTCCGCGAGATCGATATCCCGGGGGCCGACCCCGGCCATGGAATAGGCTTTTTTGACCAGGCGTTCGCCGATATCTTCCCCGTTCAGGTCCCGATCCGTGCCGGTTCCCAGCACCGATGCCCGGATCTTGATCGCCCGGGTTCCGCCGAGTTTTTTCAGGAACCGTTCGGAACAGACGATGGCAGCGGCCGCACCGTCGCCCACCGGAGCGCACATGGCGCGGGTCAGGGGGTAGGCGATGGGTTTGTCGGCCAGCACTTCCTCCACCGTCATATCCTGCTGGTACTGGGACATGGGGTTGAGGGAGCCATGCCAATGGTTTTTGGCGCAAATCACCGCCAGCTGGCGTTGGGTGGTGCCGAATTTGCTCATATGCCATCGGGCGCCCATGGCGTAAGCATCCATGAAAATACTGCGGCCTTCGCCGGGCGGCGACTGGCCTTCCGGGATTTCCACCGTAAAGGTTTTGTTGACCTTCTCCATCATTTCCAGCTGGGCGGCGAAATTTCCCACATCCATGCAGGTGGCATAGGCCGACAGGGACAGCGCCTTGTTGGGGTGGGTGATTTTTTCAGCCCCGATGGCGATGGCCACATCGAACATCTGCGCCCGTACGCCGGTATAGGCCAGATGAAGGGCCGTGGATGCGCCGGCGCAGGCATTCTCCACATTGGTGACCGGGATGGCCTCGATGCCCATGGACCGCAGGACTACTTCCCCCCGGATGGAATGCTGGTTGGCGAACATTCCCCAGAAGGTATTGGAGAAAAAAGCCGCTTCCAACTGCTTCTGATCCAGGCCGGCGTCTTTCAGCGCCAGCCGGGTGACCTCATGGGCCATGTCCCGCACATCCCGATCCGGATATTTGTTGAATCGCAGCATTCCCAGCCCGATAATATAAATATTTTCCATACTCCTCCTACCTTTGTGTCCGAAGCCGTTTGGCAGGTGACTTCCGATCCGCAATTCGTAATTCGTAATTCCCAATTCGTAATTGTTTTACAAATGGTGCGCCCCCGTAAGCATCAGGCTGTCGTTGGCGCCGTCCTCGATCATTCCGGCCCGGGCGTCCCGGAAGAATTTTTCAACGGGATACTCCCGGCTCAAACCGTTGCCGCCGAAGATCTGGATGGCGTCGCTGGTGACTTCCAGTGCCGTGTTGGTGCAGAAGACCTTGGAGGCGATGGAGTACTGAATCAGCGGCGGGGTATTGTTGTAGTTGTAAATCATCGCCGCCCTTGAAAGCGCCCGGGCCGCTTCGATCTTCATGAACATGTTGAACAGTTTGTGCTTGATCATCTGGTGTTCAAACAGCGCCTTGCCGCCCTGAATCCGCTGTTTGCTGTAGGCCAGCGCTTCCTCATAGGCGGCCCGGGCCACTCCGACGAAAAGGGCGCCCATGCCGGCATTGGCGGTGGACAGGGTGACGTCCAGCATGGAATCATAGCTTTCTTCATCCACCAGCATGTACTCCCGTGGAACCCTGACGCCGTCGAAATAAATTTCGCCCTGGTTCAGAGCACGTTGACCCATCTTGTCCAATGGTTTCCCCTTGCGGACTCCCGGCAGATCCAGGGGCACTATGCAGATGCCGCCGCCGGACATACCGCGGGACGGATCGATGGTCAGGTACACCAGGGAATGGGTGGCGATGGTTCCGTTGGAAACCCAGGCGGATTTCTGGCCTTCAATGACATAGGAGTCCCCGTCCAGGCGGGCGGTGACCTGCCCGGAGATTTCCGGGTCCGTGAACTGCGGCGTGAAGGGACAGAGGGTGTCGGTGCCGTGTTCCGGCTCGGTGATGCCCCAGCAGCCGATGATCGACGCATCCTTGCATTCGCAGAACGGCTCGATGATTTCCGCAATGAGGTTGTCCGAGGGCACCATGGAGGCAAAAAAAGCCGGAAAGCTGGAAACGCCATAGGCGATGCCGAAATCGACACTTCCCCAGGCAAGCTCCTCCAAAACAATGTGGGTCTCGATGGGGTCGGTGGCCAGGCCGCCGTAAGTGTCGGGAATGAAAATCGTGTGGTAACCGAGATCGTAACCTTTTTTCATGGTATCCCAGAAAAGTTTGCTTTGAATAACCTCATCAGGCCCCATCTTGTCCAGCTCCAGACTGGCGGGGCGCAGAACTTCCTTGGCAAACCGATGGGTCTCCTCCTTGATGGCAATCTGTTCGGGTGTCAGCTCAAAATTGAGATCGGTATAGAGAGCCATGATGATTCTCCTCAGTAAAATTTGGTTGTTGATCGGCGGCGTGTCGCTGCAGGCCGCCGCCGGTATTATTTAAACTTGTCTTGTCGGTAGACATTTCGTTGATCCGGCGAAAAGGCTTGCCGCAGCACCCGGTCCAGGGCCTTTTCGGAAATGGTCTTGGGAATTTCATCCACCACCTGCAGGTAAGAGGGGATGAAATTCGGCTCCAGATCCTTTTTGCATTTTCCGAAAATGGCCGCGGGATCAATGGATTTCCCTTCGAAGGGCGCCACCGCCGCCACGAGATCGCTCTCGCCGGGGGCGCCGGAAGCCGCCGGAACCCCGTATACGCAGACTTCGCTCACATCCGGATGATCGCCGATGACTTTTTCAATATGGTCCGGCTGGATGAAATCCCCGGCGCGCCGCAACTCGGAACCCTTGCGGCACTGAAAGAAATACCAGCCGTCCGCATCCTTTTTCACCAGATCGCCGGTCCGGAGCCAACCGCCGCGGGTTTTTTCTTCCGATGCTTCGGGCAGGCCATGATAGTCCACCTTGGTTTCCCCGCGCATCATCCGGACGATCAGTTCGCCGGTTTCCCCGTCCGGCACCTGGTTGTCGTTTTCATCCACCACCCGGAATTCCATCATTCCGGGCAGGGGCTTGCCGAAGGAGCCGATGGGGCCCTTGCCCGGGGGCTTGTAGGCAAAGCCGCCCTCCACGGCCGCGTACCATTCCAGGATTTTGACATCGAAGCGTTTCTCGAAGTCCTCCCATATGGCCGCGGGGGTCCCGGCGCTGATCACTGTCTGGACCGGGTTGTCCGCGTCGTCGGCCTTTCGCGGCTCATTGTAAATTCCCGCCATCATGCCGCCCAGGAGGGAGAAGGAGGTGCAGCCGTATTTCCGGCAGATATCCCAGATCCGGGTTTTGGTGAATCTCGCGCTGAGCACCGCCTTGGTGCCGGTGCTGATACTGGGAAACAAGGTGACCGCCTGGGCGTTGCCGTGCGTGAGGGACAGGCCGGTGTACAGGACGTCGCCGGCGCTGTATTTCCATACCAGGCGGGTGGCGATGTTGTAGAGGCCGAAGCGGTTGTTGCGGATCATCACACCCTTGGGGTCGCCTGTCGTCCCGGACGTATAGATGATTTCCATGGGATGACGGACATCCATGATCTGCTGGGGAACCGTTTGCCAGCTGTCTTTTTCCAGGGTTTCGTTCAAGACCGAATGATCGGGGGAAACCGGCACGCTCTGATCGGGACGGTAGGCCACGCTGACGAGTTTGAGGTTCGGCAATTGACCAAGGACTTCGGACAACGGCTGGAGCAGCTCGCCGGAAACGAGCACCGCTTTCGCGCCCGAATTATGAAGCAGAAATCGCAGGCGATCGCCGCGGCTGCGCGGATCAATGGGGATCATGATGGCCCCGATCACCGGACCGGCCAGCATGGCATAGATGAATTCGGGATGGTTGCGCATGAAGACACCGTAGGTGTCGCCTTTGCCGATCCCCTTTTCCAGAAACAACCGGGCGATCCGGTTGGATTTTTCATAGAGATCCTTGTAGGTGAGGATATCCTCCCCCAGATCCCCGTTTTCAAAGACAAGCACTTCTTTATCAGGCTGTTCCTCTGCTTTCATCTCAACAAGATGGGAACAGATGGCCTGATTCAAATGCGCTTTCGAACTCATGGTTCACCTTCCTTTGAGGCTGTTCATCTCACGGGCGCGGTTTCGGTGTGACGGCTAATCTTCGACCGCGCCGATGAAGCCCCGGTTGTACGTGGGAAACTCTTTGTTGAAAATTTCGTCCCAATGTTCCTTGGTCCAGAATTCATGCCGGTCGAAATAGGGATTCTTCTTGGCGGTGCTGACGGATACGCTGATCACCAGATCCACATCCGTAATCACCTGGAGCGCCATGGCGGCGAAGGCCAGGGTGCTGAAGACCCGGCAGTGCAACCCCAGGCGGTGGGCCGTTGCGGCGGCGGCGTTGGCGGCGATGTTCAGGTTGATGCTCTTGAACATGCAGCTCGGCCCGTTGGCTGTCAGGGATTCGACTTCTTCCGCCTTGTTCAACTCGGCGCAGGTTCTGTATCCGCAGGCGCCGCAATTGTAGTTGAAATCCGATTTGCGTTTTTCACCCATGAGCATCAGGGCGCACGGCTCCTTCATCAACTGCACCAGATGCCTGCCGTCCCGGGCCGCCAGCGGCGCCATATCCCCCAGGGAAAAACAGTATTCGGCGATCTGCTGCAAATCTTCTCCTTGAACATTAATGATTTTCATGGTGTTCCGGTCCTTGAAGCGGAAGCTGTTGTGGGCGCTCAGCGCCATCAGTTCCACTGCCCGGTCCAACCCGTTTTCCACAAGGTCCGACATTTCTCTGATCGTCATGTTGCCCTCCTGTAAGCCTGTTCCTTTGGTTAGCGTTCCTTGCCTCAGCTGTAAATGGATCGGAACTGGGGCCACAAGCGTTGGATCATCCGGTCGTTCATGGTCCGTTGGTTGATGTCCGCATAGCGTTTGGGAATATCCCGGAACGGGCTTTTTTCCGTGACCGATATGGCCACGGCCGCAGCGAAACCGGTGTTTCTCGGCAGAATGCGCATGCGCATGGCGGCGGCTCCGGCGGTCCAGTATACGCCGTAATCGATGCCGAGGTTGCGGGCCTGGGAGATCATTCCGTCAATGGCGTAGGCGATGTTGGTCGCCCGGAAAATACAGAGCGGCCCGCGGAAAGCGATTTCCGGATCGTTGGGCAGGCGTTCTTCCGCTTTCAGGTATTCGCAGACCAGCTTGCCGCACATGTTGCAGTTGATGTCCGCCGGGTCCGAGACGCAGCGCAGGGATGTGGTGATCAGGACCGCGTCCGCATCCCGGAGCATGGCGGCGTCGCGTTTGAAGAAGTCCCAGCTTTCTTTTATTTCCGCCATTTGCTCCATCTCCTGGCAGAGATCCTCGATATCACAGGCATCGTCCAATATGTGGATGGTACACTCCCCTACGCCGCCGACCCGCGGAGAAGTCGTGCCGGAGGCCAGGATCAAGCGGGCCGCGATTCTGGCGGCATCCTGGCGGTCCTCCTCGAATTGCTTCATGCTTCTTTCCATAATCGCCTCCTATTCTTTTTCAATGGGAAGGCCATGGGATTTGGCGTGCTCCGGATACATCTCATAGGCCGGTTTGAGCAGCGGCAGCAGTTTCAAAACTTTCGGCATGGGACCTTTGGCCTTAATCAGGCCCTTGGCCAGCGCCACCGGCATGGAAATATGCTTGAGCCAGAATTTGTGGCAGGTGTCCCCGCTCAGGGTCATCTCGACGGTAGCGGTCTGGCCGATATCGCCCCACAGAACCGCTCCTTTGGTTCCATCTCCCGGTGTCAGCCAGAGGGCCCCGTCCGGGTTGCTGATGTTGAACTTGATGATGATGTTGGTTTGCACAAACCTGGGCCCCATGATGGGATCTTCCAACAGTTTCTCGAAGAGTCCTCCCAGTACCGTCTGCATTTTTTCCTTGCTTTCAAAAACTGGCATCTCCCCTCTCCTTTCGGTTGTTACGGTTGGTCTTGATAGGATTCCAGTAAACCGATCACCGCCCTGCGCAGCGTGTCCAGCGCCCATCCGGTGGAATGCAGCTCCGGCGCCAGAAACCACCGCGTGGCGATTCCCTGGTAAACGGCGGAAACGGCTCGGGCCGCCACATCCGCATCGATAGGTTTGAACTGGCCGTCCCGAATACCCTGGTTGATGGCTTCTTTCAGCAGCACCAGCCAATTGTTGACCCAGTCGTGGAAGATTTTCCGATATTCCGGGTCATGGACAGCGATGGACATGAAATCAAAGAGCACCGGATATCCCAGAAGGGCGTCCGGATCATCGGCGTTGTACAGCCAGGTGAAGGACAGAAGTTTGTCCAAGGGGTCTTCGTATTGGGCCATGGTCACCTGGCCGCGGATGAAAATGCGGTTGAAGAATTCCTCGAAGATCGCGATGAAAAGTTCGTTTTTGGATTTGTAGTAGTGGGCCAGCCCGCCCTTGGAAAGCCCGGCGGACCGGCAGATATCGGCCATGGTGACATTGGCGCAGCCATTGGCGGCGATGGTCTTCAGGGCGGCCTCCAGGATTTGGGCCTTGCGAATGGCTTCCAGTTCAAGAATCGGGGGCATGCCTGATCTCCGGTGGCAACGGTGTCGCATCCGAATGGGACGTCACCAAAGGTTATGTTTCATATCCCAAACGACGTTCTGTCCGCGCAGGTAATATGCAGCGCCGAAACGGCGCTAGAAAAACCGACTCATTGGTCTGATGTCCGACCGAGCGGTCGGTCTATATCTATGAAAGCGCGAAGCCATTGTCAAGTTTTTTTTATTTATTAGTATAACTATCTGAATAGTTATGTTGTAACAAACATATCGCTTCCGGGTCCTTTGCAAACTTGCCGGGTGCCGCGGAACAATATCCGTGCACGATTTCGGTATTGGATATTCGGTTGCGGTCATGATATGGATTAATCATCACCATCGGTTCCATCAAGCGATTGGGGCTTGCGGTCGGAAAGGACGCCTACGCGATGATCAAGGCTTCGAGCGTGATGATCGCCGTGGATTGACATCATGGCGTCCGGAAGCGGGCAAGCAATGAGAAGGGATTGAGCCGCGGCTTCCCGGCATCGAATCCCGATGCCGGTGGACCGGTCCCGGGAATTCGGGCAGCTGTCGGCTGCCGTTTTGTGACGAAAATGAGGAGGGTTTATGAATCAATGGCGTCTTCTCTGGCTGGGCATGGTCTTGTTGGCGGTGTCCACGGTCCATGCCCAGGAATTCACCCTGACGAGCAGCGATGTCAGTGGTCAGCTGACGGACAATCAGGTTTTTTCCGGATTCGGCTGTTCGGGGAAAAACGTGTCGCCGCATTTGCAATGGCAACAGGTGCCGAAGGGAGCCAAAAGTTTCGCCGTGACGGCGTACGATCCGGACGCTCCCACCGGCAGCGGCTGGTGGCACTGGATTATTTTCGATATCCCCAAGGATACTCGTCAGCTGGTCACCGGCGCCGGGAATCTTGAAAAAAAATTGGCGCCGAAAACGAGCATTCAAAGTCGCACCGATTTCGGCCCGCCCGGCTACGGAGGCGCCTGCCCCCCTCCGGGTGACAAACCCCATGCCTATATTTTCACCGTATTCGCCCTCGACGTGGAAAAACTGGGGCTGGATGCCGATGCGTCGCCCGCCCTGGTGGGCTTCACCATCAACCGGCATGCCATCGCCAAGGCATCCATCATCGCTTATTATTCACGATAAGTTGAGTCGGGGGGCGCTGCGGGAATAAACGTCATCGGACATGGCGGCCCGGCGGCCGGCTTTCAGGTGGTGAAAGCCGGCTGTGGCGATCATGGCGGCGTTGTCGCCGCACAAGCTCTTTTCCGGTATATGGGCGAAAAGGCCTTCCGTGATCGACAGGTCCCGGATTTTTTTCCGCAGACGTTGATTCGCCGCGACGCCGCCGGCGATGGCGATATGGTTGCAATTCTTCACCCTGGCGGCCTGGACGAGTTTGAAGCACAGCACTTCCACGATGGCTTCCTGGAATCCGGCGGCGATGTCGTTGATTTGGTCGCGGTAACTGTCCCGGTGAGTGTGAATATAGCGACTGACGGCGCTTTTCAGTCCGCTGAAGCTGAAATCAAAGGCGGATTTATCCAGGTACGGCCGCGGAAACAGGATGGCGGAGGGGTTCCCCCGGGCCGCCAGTTCATCGATGACATGGCCGCCCGGATATCCCAGATCCAGCATTTTGGCCACTTTGTCGTATGCCTCGCCGGCGGCGTCGTCACGGGTCTGGCCCATCAGCGCAAACTCCGTGTGCGATGCAACGTGGTATAGGCCGGTGTGGCCTCCGGAAGCAAGCAGCACCACAAACGGAAAAGGGGGCGGATCGGATGAGAGAAAAAGCGCCTGGATATGTCCTTCCAGATGATCGATCCCCACCCATGGGATATCCAGCGCATAGGCCAGCCCTTTGGCAAAGGTGAACCCCACCAGCAGGGAGCCGATCAGGCCGGGCCCCTGGGTGACAGCCAGGGCCTGGAGCTGGTCGAGACGCAGACCGGCGCTGTTAACTGCCTCCTCCGCAACCGGAACGATGGCTTCGATATGTTTACGGGAGGCCAGCTCCGGCACGACCCCCCCGTAGGGATGGTGCAGGGCCGCTTGGGAGGAGACAACGGAAGACAGAACGGTCCGACCGTCCTTGACTACTGCCGCGGCCGTCTCATCGCAGGATGATTCAATGCCGAGTATGATCATGTTCCGGGATGGGGATACGCTTCAACATGTCGCCGATTTCAGCCATTTGAACTGTGTTTTGGAGGTTTTTCTCTCCACCACCTGGCCGATGACAGAAGCGGATTCCCCCATGCCGGTCAGTCGTTCGATGACGTCCTGGGCCGACTCTTCCGGCACCACGGCGATCATACCGATGCCGTTGTTGAAGGTCCTCAGCATCTCCGTTTCCGAAACCTTGCCGGCTTGTTGCAGAAAATCGAAAACCGGCGGAACCTTCCAGGAACCTTTTTCGACTTCCACTTTGCAGGACTGGGGGATGATACGGACGATGTTGTCCGGAATCCCGCCGCCGGTGATGTGGGCCAGGCCGTGGATCGGAAGGACTTTGATCAGGCGCAGGATCATTTCCGAATAGATCTTCGTCGGCTCCAGCAATTCCTCGCCCAGGGTGCGGCCCAGTTCGGGAACGTATTGGTCGATCTTCAGATTGAGTTTTTCAAAGCAGATTTTTCTGACCAGGGAATACCCGTTGCTGTGGATGCCGCTGGAACCAATCCCGATCAGTTTGTGGCCCACGCGGATTTCGGAGCCGTCGATGATTTTGCTGTTGTCGACGATACCGACGGCAAAACCGGCCAGATCATATTCTCCGTCGCTGTACATCCCCGGCATTTCGGCGGTTTCTCCGCCGATCAGGGCGCAATTGGCGCGGCGACAGCCTTCGGCGATTCCCCGGATGACCGCCGTGGCGATATCGGTATCCAGTTTTCCGACAGAATAATAATCGAGGAAGAATAGGGGTTTGGCTCCCTGAACCGCCACGTCGTTCACGCACATGGCCACCAGGTCGATACCGATGGTGTCATGCTTGTTCATCAGGCAGGCGATTTTCAGCTTGGTGCCCACGCCGTCCGTGGAACTGACCAGCACCGGACGCTCGAGGTTGGCCAGGTTCAGTGAAAACAGGCCGCCGAATCCGCCGATCTCTCCCATCACACCGGATCGGGGGGTTTTCTCAGCGATCTCCTTGATGGTTTTTACAAAACTGTTCGCTTTGTCGATATCCACACCAGCATCTGCGTAACTCAGCGGTTCGCTCATAATATCTCCCATTTTTCCCGTGAAACAAGGCGGCGGTCCATTCATAACTGCCCGATTCTCCACCATACTCTATGGCCGGTCGGCGTTTCCGTCAGGATCTTTCGTGTTGAATTCGGAAGAAACCTGAGACATTGTGACCCGGGACATTATGAATGGATACTGCACTGAAAACGGACAAAAAATTAAAACGATTCGCCGGAAATGTCAAAACAATTATTTTGCCTTGCGGGTTTGCCAGGACCGGGCGGTTTTTGCGTTATCTCCTGCGTGACGGGTGCCCTTGAGCTTGCCTTTTTGGGAAAAATAAGGGAAGATGACCACAAAACCGTCGGAATCGGATTGGAACAAAAAAACATTGTGTTTACGAAGGGATGACGAGATGAGAGACATCTGTATCGGACTTCTCGGATGCGGAACGGTCGGGACGGGAGTGGCAAAACTATTGCTCGAGAACAGGGAACTGATCCGTTCCAGGCTGGGTGCTTACCTCAATTTAAAACTGGTCGCCGATATCGATACCCAGACGGATCGCGGTGTCCGGTTCGACGACGGCGTTTTTATCACGGACGGGAATCGGGTGGTGAATGATCCGGACATTGACATCGTGGTCGAGATGATAGGAGGCGAAACGATTGCCAAGAAATTCATTCTTCAGGCCATAGAAAACGGCAAACACGTCGTTACGGCCAACAAGAAGTTGCTGGCGGCCCAGGGGAACCTCATCATCGACGCTGCGAACCAAAAGGGAGTGGATATCGGCTTCGAAGCCAGCGTGGGCGGATGCATGCCGATTATCAAAACCATGCGCGAGGCCCTGGTGGGAAACCACATTCAATCCATGGTGGGCATTTTAAACGGCACCTGCAACTACATTCTCACCAAAATAACGGATACTGGCATGGCCTTCGAGGAGGCCTTGGCCGAAGCCCAGGCCAATGGATTCGCGGAGGCGGATCCATCCTTGGATGTGGATGGTCACGATACGGCCCATAAACTGGCGATTCTGACGGCCCTGGCGTATGGAATGAAAATCAATCTCAATGACATCTACCTGGAAGGCATTTCCAGGATCACGCCCATGGACATCCAGTTCGCCGGGGAGTGCGGTTATCGCATCAAGCTCCTGGCCATCAGTAAGCTGGCCGGCGACGCCGTTGAGGCGCGGGTTCATCCGGCCATGATTCCGGTGGATAACATGCTGGCCCATGTAAATGAGTCCTTGAACGCCATCACGGTTTGCGGGGACGCGGTGGGTGAGATTCTCCTTTACGGTCGCGGGGCGGGCAAGATGCCCACGGCCAGCGCGGTTATCAGCGATCTGGTGGATATCGCCCGCAATCACCTGTTGGGAGTCCGTAACCGCATACCGGTTCTTTCCTACCAGCCGAATCAGATCCGGTCGCTATCCGTTCGGCCCATCGACCAGATCCGCAC
Source organism: Thermodesulfobacteriota bacterium (assembly GCA_049320885.1). Lineage (GTDB taxonomy): Bacteria > Desulfobacterota > Desulfobacteria > Desulfobacterales > SURF-7 > DYJD01. The sequence continues at coordinate 15,853 of JBMORA010000054.1, forward strand.
CCATTATTATTTCCGGTTTTCCGCCGCGGATCATCCCGGCGTGCTGTCCCGTATCGCCGGGATTCTGGGGGATTGCGGCATCAGTATACAATCGGTTCATCAGAAAGGCCGAAAATTCAGGGGTGCGGTGCCCATTGTGATGCTGACCCACCAGGCAAGGGAGGCAGATATCCGCAAGGCGTTGGACAGGATCAAGGCCCTGGACGTGATCAAGGATGAGCCGGTGCTCATCCGGATCGAGGGGGAAGATGAGGAGGAGTGAGCGGCGAGCGGAAGCCCCGGCCGCCGGGAAAAACGAAAAAATCAAAGCGGAAAGCTAAAGGCTGAAAGAAGACAGAAGAGGTGACATGAATATCATTTGTTCGGATCTGGAAGGCGTTTTCGTGCCGGAAATCTGGATCAACGTGGCGTTCAAGACAGGCATCGAGGAACTGAAACTGACCACCCGGGACATTTCCGATTACGACGTGCTGATGAAAAGGCGGCTGGCGATATTGAAGCAGCATGGGTTGAAGATAACCGATATCACCGCCGTCATCAGCACCATGGACCCGCTCCCGGGAGCCCGCGAGTTGCTGGACTGGATCCGGGAACGCAGCCAGATCATCGTGGTTTCCGACACGTTCACCCAGTTCGCCGGTCCGCTGATGAAAAAACTCGGCTGGCCGACCCTGTTCTGCCATACCCTCTCCATCGCGGCCGATGGATCCATCGATGGATACAATCTGCGGCAGCCGGAAGGCAAGAAAAAGACGGTCCAGGCCCTGCAGGGCCTGAACTACCGGGTGGTCGCTTTCGGCGATTCTTACAATGATGTTGGCATGTTGCAGCAGGCGGATGTGGGGATTCTCTTCCGGCCGCCGGAGAATGTCATCCGGGATTATCCCCAATTTCCTGTAACCGAAGAATATGGGAGCCTCAAGGGACTGCTGCGGAAAGAGCTGGAAAGATAGCCGAAAGGCGGGAAATTCCCTTCCAACCCGTTCAGGGGGACGGAACCCGCGGACAGGGAAGAACGGATAGCGTTTGGAAGGTCGGATGATCACCCAGCAAGAACAGAGCTTGTCCCTGGTGTTCAAGATCGTGGTTCAACCGCGTGCTTCCCGGACCGAAATCGCCGGAGTGCATGCTGGTGCCTTCAAACTGCGGTTGACCGCCCCGCCAGTGGATGGCGCCGCCAATAAGATGTGTTTGAAATTTCTGTCCAAATGGCTGGACATCCCCAGGTCGGCGATGGCGATTGTCAGCGGTGAAACATCCCGCAACAAGACCATCCGGATCCAATTCGCCGATCGAAAATCCTATGAGGCGGAATGTCGCCGGTTGGGGACGATTTTCAGCCGGGTTTCCGATATTCATGCTTGACAAGATTGGATGGCGTGGGTATATACATAATTCTTTGTTGCGGGGTGGAGCAGTCTGGTAGCTCGTCGGGCTCATAACCCGAAGGTCGTTGGTTCAAATCCAGCCCCCGCTACCATCTAATAAATCAAGGGGTCAGGTTGAAAAACCTGACCCCTTTTTCTATTGTTTATGACGCTTAAGTTCTGCGGAAATCGATGTTGATGGGGAAAATAATGAACAACAAGCAGATACGTTTTCCGAGGTCTGCCACGTTGTAATGAAAAAAATGTTTCGTTTTTTTGTGGAATTCCGTCCAGGCGGCGGCGCGATGAACCCGTCTTTCCTGTTGGTAAAAAAGGCGGGGCCTGTCTCCGGCCCCGCCTTTTGTTACATCTCTTCGTGAAGAATTTTACTTGCGGATTTTTTTTCTGGAGATACCAGCAATTCCCAATAAACCGGACCCGATCAGGAATATTGTGGCTGGCTCCGGAACAGGAGCTGCGCCGGTAACATTCTGGATTGTCGGATCAACGATTGGGTCATTCGGCAATCCGGAGCCAGAATTATCCTCAACTGGTTCGATAATTTCAACGGGTGCAACGTAAAAATCGAAATCAACGTTAAAATATGAGGCCTTTGTGACGCTGAGGCCAAGCCAATTAAAGCGTACGGTATCGTCGTCGAAGAACAAACGGGAAGCGGTATCCCATCCGACGATATTGGTGTCGATGGTTACGCCGGTCAGTGCTCCGTCTGTGCTGTCATCAATTCCGTCGATCTCGAGGCCGTTAAAAGTCGCACCGGCGTCGGTCGCGAAAGCAAAGCTTCTCAAGAAGGTAAAAATCACGTTTTCACTTTCCAGATTAGCCGAATAATAGTTGCCAAAAAAGAGTTGGGTATCGCTCGTGCCCTCAGCAACCGTCACCCCGTATGAGGCGCCGCCAAAAACTTGGCCGACATTGGGACGATAATGATTTAAGATGACCGAGTCGCCGATCAATGTCGTATGGCCCGTTCCTGCGAAGTTTAACAATACTACAGCGGTAATTAAGGCGAAAAGTGTTATTTTTTTCATATCATACCTCCCATCAACCTGTTTTGTTACGTTAGACACCGTTTTTGACAATCTTGTTATCAAACATTCCGTATTAATTTGCTACAACCTGTGTTTTGTTACTTTGTTTTTTCTCTCCTTTAATGGATGGGTATTACCAACCCCACCGGCTTCGCTTCCCTGGCTTCGTTGTCGATATGATATAGCATATTTCAGGCCAAAAATTACCAGTTAAGGAAAAAATAATTAAAATACATAAAAACAGAATGATACAAAAAGTATTACAATAAGTCGGCCATGAAAGTGTTACTCTGTATTGTGAAATAAATTTCCCAATTATAGTGTAAATTATTAATTTGTTACTTTAATGAAATACATATTTTTTTCAAGTATTATCTTCAGCCCGCCAACCGGTATCGTCTATAAGGGGCAGTGACGATACCAGCTCAGCGAAGAGCTATATCAATCCGGTGGTTTTCGGCACAATTCAGAACGATTATTGTTGCTCCAGAAGATGGAGCCGGCCGGTTTGTTGAAATTCCTTCTTGATCTCCTGGAAGGCTTCGGGAGTGAGCGGGTAATAGGTGGTATCCCCCCGCTTGCGATAATACACCTGCATGTCCGGATACCGCTCGACATGGAAATGCTGCTGCTTCAACGGGCGGACAAGAATCTTATGGGTCTGGGTCGTGGGTAAGTCCTCCAGGACCCGGATGTAGTCCGGCATCCATTTGGGGTCCAGGCCGCCGTTGGTTTGCCGCTCCATGAACCAGTCGAATACCATTCGGGGATCGAAATCCCGGTTGTCGGCGAGCTGAAGCGCCACCATCACTTTTTCATCCGCCACGGGACAAGGTACTCCAAAAGCTGCGACCTGCATGACATCCGGTAATTGGAGCGCATGCAGGGCCACGTTTTCCGCGGAGAAATTCTCCCCATCCTTGCGAATCCAATCGTCCGTCCGGCCATTGAAATATAGATAGCGTTTCCCGTTCACCATGCGGACATGGCCCAGGTCGCCCGAACGATAAAAACCGTCCCGGAATTTTTTGTCCGTGGCGGCTCGATTTTGAAAATAGCCGTCGAAAAATACGTTGTCCGGTTCCATTTTTCGGGCTATTTCTCCAACAGCCTCCTGATAATTCGTCAGATTCCCCTTGGCATCCGGGACACCGGGGGGGCAGATGCAATCCTGTTCATTCAGAATGACGATATCGGAGGAAGTCAATTGCCCGACGCTTTCCGGCGGGTCGCCCGGCTGCACCACCGTGGTGATGGGCGCCTCGGTGGAACCGTATAATTCGAATATATGCTCCATCCCGAGATATCGGATCATTTTCTCACGATCCACGGGTGGGGCTCCGTTCCCGTGGGCGATGCGAAACCGGTTTCTGGGATTCCGGGACAGGGCGGAAACGATGGCCGCCGGATTCCCGTATTTTTTTTCCAGAGCGGTCAGGATATAGTGAATGGGTTGACCCACATAATTCATATAGGAAACCCCATGGGTCAGGATGTCTCCCTCAAAGGAGCTGGCGCTGAATTTCCTTTTTAACAAAAAACTGCCGCCCACCAGCATCAGCGGCATGATTCCGAGAAGAATGGAGTTGGAGTGAAACAACGGCATGCAAATATAGCCTCGGTCGTCGGCGCGGAGACCGATACGCTTGCGGGTGACGAAGGCCGCCCCGATGCATTTGGCGTGGGAGCAGGGAACGCCTTTCGGTAGACCGGTGGTTCCGGAGGTGTAAATGACGATCAGGGGCCCGAATATGTCGATCCCCCTTTTTTTTATCCCTGCTTCCGGTTCTGTCGTTTTGAGCAGGGCCGTTTCAATGGGGGTGACCTCGGGGGGGGCGGCGCCGTTTTGCGCCCCTACCAGCAGGACATCCGTTATGGAAAGAGATTTGATGTCTGGCATCACCCGGGATATTTCCCGGATGGTGGTGGTGTCCGCGATCAGAAGCGAGATGTTCGCCTGGTTGATGATTTTTACGAGCGTGTCTCCCCGAAAGCCGGTATTTAATCCAAACAGGACCGATCCGCTCATGGCGGCTCCCATGAAAGCGAAAATGAATTCGGGGGTGTTTTCCTGATAAATGCCCACCGCCATGGGATCTTCCGGTTTGAGGCGCCCATTTCGCACGGCTTCGGCTTTTTTGAAATGAAACAAGGCAGCATATTGCCGGGCGATCCGGCTGGTATCGGCAAAGGTGTAGGCGCGATCCTCGAAAACGAAAAAAACGCGGTGTTTTCGAAACGGAGAAGCCGCCAGGAAGGAAAACATGCTCCCCACGTTGAGAAAGCCAAGGGTCTTACGAAGGAAATTTTTGATATTGAACCGTGCCATCCCGCGTCAGCCTTCATGAATAGGGGGTGTATTGCTTCAAAAACATACCGAACGGTCTTGTTTTTTTCGAGTCAGATGCCATGAATTGCCAGGCTTGTCAAGATATGTTTTGCACGATATGCGAATAAGAATTCGCGACGGACGGACATCCACTTGACATCGATTTCCGTTTTTCCTTATAGTCCACTCGGTTTCCATCAAACTGACATCAAATGAGGTTGTGCGAATGAAAACGAAAAGAACTTCCTTCCCTGTTGCGGTATGTCTGTCGCTTTTCCTGATGCTGCTTTCCCCGGCAGCCGCTGTTGCCAAGCAAGCCGGCAAGGCTCCCGCCAAAGGTCCCAATACCATCTCCAAGGACCCCTATATCGGGGCCATCGTGGTGGACGCGGCCGATGGCGCCGTATTGTTCGAGGACAATGCGGACGCCAAGGGATATCCGGCCAGCATAACCAAATTAATGGATCTCCTGGTCATCCTGGAGGCGATCAAGTCCAATCGTCTGACGTTGAACGACCAGGTGGTGGTGACGGCGGAATCCGCCAGGATCGGCGGGTCACAAGTATATTTGAAGGAAGGGGAGGTCTTTTCCATAGAGGAATTGCTGTATGCCCTGATCGTTCAGTCCGCCAATGATGCGGCGACGGCCATTGCGCTGCATTATTCGGGAAGCAAGGAGGCTTTTGTAGCCCTGATGAACAAACGCGCCCAGGAGCTTGGAATGAAGGATACGGTTTTTCATTCCGTGCACGGATTGCCGCCGGGAAAGGGGCAGTCGCCGGACGTCTCCACGCCCCGGGATATGGTCAAGCTCTGCCGGGAATTGCTCAAACATCCGGAAACGCTTCGCTATACCGCTACAACGGAGCGCTCTTTCCGACCAAATTCTCCGACGCCGTTCATCATGCGCAGCCATAACCATCTGCTGGGAAAAATGGAAGGGTGCGACGGACTGAAAACCGGTTATTATTTCACCGCCGGTTTTTCCATAGCGGCAACGGCCTCCAAGAACAATCAACGCGCCATTGCGGTTGTCTTCGGTTCAAGGGACCGGAAAAAGCGGGATGCCAAGACCCGTGAACTCCTGTCAAAAGGATTGATGGAACTTGTCATGAAGGCTCCGCCGCCAACCCCTCCCCAGGAGGTTCAGGCGCAAAAATCCGGACAGGTTGCTCCAGAGGCGAGCGCTGCCGCGGAAGAAAACAAAGGGGAAACGGAAGTCATCCAGATAAAAAAGCGGACGATATACATCGCCGCCGGATTGGTTGCCGGCCTTTTCCTTATTGTTGTCATATGGCGGTCGGTACGGAAAAGAGAGATGGATAGAGGCCCATACATCAGGTAGCAGCACGCCGGTGAAATCATCCTCTGAAACACAATGCGTTTGACATGCCTAAGGGTTTATTTTATCATAATCTTTAGGGGATTGGGATTCATGGTGCCGTGAGTTTCCGGTAACAGGTTATCATAGCAGAGGATTGTAGATGAAAAAAAAATCGGCGTTTTTGCTGGTTGCGATTCTGATGGTGACTGTCGGGTACGGTGAATGCAAAACCAAGATACTGCCGGAACCCCGGGTTGTTTCAGGTCCCAAATACCGGGTGGAGGAACTGGATGCCATGATGCACGAGCAGGGAATTTTCGTGGTCAGCGGAAAGATTCGCAACATGGAAGCCAACGCCACCAGGGGGTATGTTATTGTTTATTTCGCAGATGAAGGCGACCGGGTGGTGGATTCTTCCGAGGCCGAAGTCAATGAAAGCATGCCCATCGAACCGGGCCAGACCGGTTTTTTTGAACTGTCGAAAACCATCGCCAGCCATGAGCTGGTGCAAAAAACTTTCATTGAATATGTCGAACGGGAAAGAGTCCTGAAACCCATCAAACCACTAATCGGAGTGAACCGGAAACCGTAACCGCCGTCTACATGGCTATGGGCGCCGGGGTTGAGGATTGACGCCTTGGGGAGTCCGGTTCCCGTCTGATTCGGCAGGGCCGATCTACTCGGACGTCGCCGGTATGGACACTTTCAGGGTGATGTGGAGTCTGTCTTTCCAGGGCCAGAACATGGCCAGGACCGGATTGTCCCCGATCTTATTGAAATACAGGGTCTGATCTGGTCGGATGCCGCGGAGTTCGCGGGTCAGGCGGTGATCACGACCGGACGGTGGTTTCCCGGCCGGTTTTACGGGCGGGCCCAACAGGCTCGTAAATGTTTCCGTCCATTTTGGCAGGTGCTCGGCGAAAAAAACGAGCTCGATGTAATCCGCTTTTTGTTTTTTTATTTTTTTGAATTTCAATTCATTGCAGGTTTCAAGGATCAGCTTTATGGACATGTTCACTCCCATGGCATCGGCCGTGCGCGTGATAAACCGGAAAGGGCGTTCTGAATATGCCTGCCACGATATCGGGCCTGGAATGAAATTTCAACACAAAACCTTGAGGGGTGGAATGAAAAAAGCGATCTTCATCATAGTGGCGTTGCTGCTGCCCGTGACATCGCCGGCATACGAAACACTGCGATGCAATAACAGCGTCATCCAGACAGGTGATCATAAAAGCAAGGTTCTGCAGAGCTGCGGGGAACCGGATATGAAGGAGGATATGGGCACAAAAGTCTACCGCGACGCAAATGAAAAAAGGGAATTACCCGTCAGCGAATGGACGTATATCCGGTATCAATACGATATCGTGATCACCTTTGAAGGTGGTAAGGTAGTGAAAATTGAAAATATATACAAATAGAAACTTTTTTTCTTGACAATTCCGAAACGATCCGTTACAGGACAAAAACAACAACAGCCATGCCTGCCGTTTAACAACTACCCGCCGAAGTGTTGCATTGAAGAAGTACCCCGTAGCTTGTAGCGAATTCAATTCGAATCGAGAGCCCTGTCCGTCGTCATCTGAAATATAACCGGAAAAGACGGACGGATATTTGTATCGCCTCGTACCCTGGAAACCGGGAGAAGGAATGATGCGGATTTTCTCGCTGCAACAACTTCTGCTATGTGGAATTCGGTTGAAAGCGGCTGCGGCGGCCGCCACCGGTGGATACCGGCATCCAATTATCCGGTCGCAGCTTGGCTTCACGCTGGCGGAACTGATGACCGTCATCAGCATTATTGCGCTTGCTGCTACCATCGCCTCACCAATTTATTTTAGCTGGCTGCCCCGCTATCGGCTCAGGCACGCCGCCCTGGAACTCTTTGCGAATTATCAGCGGGCCAGGATGCTGGCGATTCGAAACGGGTCCGAAGTGGCCGTGGTGTTCAAGCCCGAAGCCGGGATCTATCAAATTGTCAGCGGCGGAACAAACGGACGCTATGACGGTTTTTTGTATCCAAGCGATGATGTCGTCACCCAGACGGTGCGATTGTCCGATTATGGCAGCGATGTGGCCTTTGGGCACGGGGACGCCCTGAAAAATGCCACGTCCACCGCGGACGCCAAATTTCCTGCGGATGGCATCAGCTATAACGATAATATCGCGAAATTCAACGGGGAAGGTCTAAGCAATATCAAGGGGCATGTTTATCTGACCAACTGCCGTCGTAGTGCTTTCGCCGTGGCGACACCAACGATGGCCGGGACAGTCCGGCTGCTGATGTGGAACGGACTCGAATGGGAATAAGGGTTGACCGGAACCGCTGTAGCGACGCCACCCGCAAACCGAAGGCCCCCAATGCCTTCAGTCTGGTGGAGGTTTTGATGGCCCTGGCGCTGGCAGGTTTTGTCGTGGGAGGCATCATGAAGGCCTTTATCGCGCAAAGCCATTCGTATAAAGCGCAGATCATGACGGCGTCTCTGCAACAGAATCTGAGGGCGGCGATGAATGTACTGGCCCGGGATATTCTGCTGGCCGGGTATTACACGAGCATGGACCCCCGGATTTATCCCGCCTGTGTGGACTGGAACCCGAAAAATCCAGGACGGGAGGATCTGCTGCCGTATATCCACGGGGTCGACAACATCAATGGTATCCTGCATTATCGCAACGGCACGGACTCCATTGTGCTCGTAAAGGCAAGCGACGATGGCGGGCGTCTGAACGACACGGAATACGGTCAAAGCGGCGGCAGCAGCATCAAGGTTGACAACCTGGATCTGGACGAGGACGGTGATGTCGATTTGACCGATACCGCGCGTCGATTCGGGGTATTGGTGAAATCCGATTACACCGTCGGGCAGCTGTTCGAAATCTTTCAGATCAACAACGGGGAAATCGCCGTCAAATATCCATTGTCGGCCACTTATCTGGAGAACGATATGATCGCCCGGGCGGATGTCGTTATTTACCGAGTTGACGACGCCAATCCGACGTTTTCCCGTTCTGTTCTCGCCCGAAAAAATGTGGGTAACGGCGACCAGTTTCAAGTGGTGGCCGAGGACATCGTCGATCTGCAGTGCGTCTATATTCTGGGAAACGGTTCCGAGGTGACGGACCCCCATGGTTGTGAGTCCAGAATTCGCGCGGTCAAGGTTTGTCTCCGGGGTGAAGTAGACGTTCCCCGGCAGGGAAAAATCCAACGAGTCCTGGAGTCGGTTGTCATGGTGCGGAATGCGCCCAGATAAGTGCTGGCAAGGAAAGGATGGGAAGCGCCGCGGTCACCGGATGGACCGGAATGGATTCACATTTGTGGAAGTCATGATCGCCATGACGGTTTTTTCCATCGGCATGCTGGGTATTATCGGGTTGCAGCTCTCCGGAATCGGCAATAACCGGCTCGGTGGATTGGGGACCAGGGCCATGGGGCTGGCGCAGATGCAGATGGAGCAGATCATGCAGATGGATTTTCAAGACCCGGGTATCCGCGATGTGAATCCAGGTAACAACGGCGACCTGATGTCGGTCAAAAACGTCGACTACCGCAACATCGATGCCTTCGGGAATGTGATCGACTGGCATCCGTTTACGCTGGTCTGGAACGTCGCCGCCGATGTCCCGATTCCCGAAACAAAAACCATAGTCATTACCATCCAATGGGATAACGGCAAGAGGAGCAGGCAATTGGTGGGAATCAAGTCTTCCCTGTGGTAGCTTGCCGTTTTGGGTAGAGCCATTTCAAAGCAAAATGAAAAAACTGGTTGCCGGGCAAGATAACGAGCGCCGCGGAATCGGCGCCCGCCGATTGGAGCGGGGATCGGTCAATGGAACGGCTGTTTTTTTCCTGGCCCTGCTCAGCATATTGGCCGTCACGGTCAGTTCTTTCTCCACCAGTGAGGTTCTGATATCCAGGAATGAAGCCGTCCGAAAAAGGGACTTCTATATCGCCGAAGGCGGTGTTCACAGGGAAGCCCGGGAAATCGGAAGCGGTCATTATGATGTGGACGACATCAATAGTACCCAGGTTGTCGCCACGGAAAAAACCACCGATCTGCCCCTGCCGGCTCCCCATCGGGTTTTGGGCGAGCCGTATGATTTCACGGTCACCTATGCGGGTGTTTTCCAGCCCACCAAAGGTTTTTCCGCCAAACATTTCCAGCGTCATGATTACGAGATCCAGGTAACCCATGGCACCTGCCTGATAAAAGCCAGATTTGCCCGTATCGGCCCTAAAACGGAATGACTCCGTAGGAGGAATTCAGGAAAAGACTTGATTGCACTCCGGAAGCTGATATATCCAATTCGACAGTTCTATCGTTCAGTTACCCTTTAGAACCTTTTCGAATGGAGAAAGGGTGTGTCATGGCCGTCAGCCGAGCCTCGTCTTTTTCAGTTGAAAATGTCTGCCAGATTCTGGCCGGCATGGGAATTATTTCCCAATCCCAGTCTGAAAAAATTCTGCTCAACAAGGATCGTGTGCAGCAGAAACTGGAAAAAGAAAGAAGGAACCGGCAGGCGCATTTGCCGGAAGGCCGGCGGATCGAAAACCCGGTGACCTCCATTGATATTATCGCCTGTTTGAATTTGCGGCGGGCCGATGACCCGGAAAAACATGTCGACGAGGAAACGCTTTATCAGCTGCTGGCGGAAACCTGGGATGTTCCCTATCAGAAAATCGATCCATTGAAACTGGACCTGAATACGGTCACAACGACAATTCCGCGGTCTTTTGCCATGAAGCACCTGGTCTTGCCCGTCGCCGTGCAGGACGGTTGCCTGACCATCGCCACATCAGATCCGTTCAATTTGGAAGCCTTCGATGATATCACGCGGGTCAGTCAGCTGAAGGTCCGGGTGGTGCTCAGTTCCAAATCGGACATCATCACGCTGATTGACGAATTTTTCGGTTTCAAGCGTTCCATTGCCGCAGCGGAAATGGAATTCGGCTCCATGGGTCCGGATCTGGGCAACTTGGAGCAATATGTCAGACTGCATTCCGTTGATGAATTGCCTTCCAACGATCGGCATATCGTCAATGCCGTGAATCATCTGTTCAGCTATGCCATCGATCAGCGGGCCAGCGACATTCACATTGAGCCCAAGAGGGACGTCAGTCTGGTGCGCATGCGGATTGACGGTATCCTTCATACGGTCTACAAGCTGCCCAAAAAAGTTCATCTGGCCATCGTCAGCCGCATCAAGAATTTGTCCCGCCTGGATATGTCTGAAAAACGTCGGCCCCAGGACGGTCGCATCAAGACGGACAAGGGCGGCGTGGAAGTAGAGGTCCGGATTTCGACCGTTCCGGTGGCTTTCGGCGAAAAGGTCGTGATGCGGATCATGGATCCGGATATCCTGTTCCAGGACTTGAAAAAACTGGGATTCAGCGACCACGATTACTCCCGTTTCAGCCGGTTCGTCCAGATGCCCCATGGAATTGTCCTGGTATGTGGCCCCACCGGCAGCGGGAAGTCTACGACGCTGTATTCGGCCATGCGGGGGCTCTCTTCGCCGGAAATCAATATCGTCACGGTGGAGGACCCAATTGAAATGATTCATGAGGATTTTAACCAGATTGCGGTTCAACCGGCGGTGGATATCACCTTCGACTCCATTCTGCGAACCATTTTGCGTCAGGATCCCGATGTCATCATGATCGGTGAAATGCGGGATCTCCCCACCGCCCAGAATGCGGTCCAGGCTGCCTTGACCGGTCATCTGGTCTTATCCAGCCTGCACACAAACGATGCGCCCTCGGCCGTCACCCGGATGCTGGATCTAGGGGTACCGCATTTTTTGATCCAGGCGACGTTGATCGGTGTCCTGGGGCAGCGTCTTGTCCGTAAGATTTGTCCGTATTGCAAGGAAGTCTTCGGAATGGAACCATCGGCCCTGATGGATTTGGGGATCACGATTCCGGGGAAAAAAAGCGTGATTTCCCTCAGCCGGGGTAACGGCTGTATCCGCTGCCGGGGAACCGGCTATTTGGGCAGAATTGGAATATTCGAGGTGTTGCCCTATTCAGAGGAAATCCGGAGATTGACCACCAACCAGACCGATCTGGAAGTGATCCGCAAAGCCGCCCGCCGGGAGGGGATGAAAACCCTTCGGGAAGATGCCGTGGAGAAAATGCTGGACGGCCTGACAACCTACCAGGAAGTGTTGCGGGTTACCTGGGAGGCGGCTTGAATACAGGTGCCCGTCGCGTTTGCTGAAAACACCGGCGCCTGCTCCTTCCCTTCAGGCAATAGACAAACAGGCCCCCCTTGGAACAGGAGGGCCTGCAAGAGGCGGGCTTGATTTTCCGGCTATTGGACGATGGTGCGAACGCCGAGTCCTGGCTCCAGCTCACGTTTTGAACTGGTGACCACGGCGGTTGCCGTGGTGGCCTCCGTATGCAGAACCATCAGTTTCCCGATATCGACCTTCTTCATGACAGGCTGGAGTTCCTCAGTATAGTAAACACTGTATTCCTGACCCGGTTTGACACCGTCGTTTTCTCCCATGCTGATGAAAACGATGGTCCGGCCGAAAATTTTTTCATGTTCCATGGTGACCAGAATCCGGCAATCGAGATTCGGAACGCTTTCCGCCAAGGGGATGTCCGTCGGTCGTCGTTTATACGGCATGATCATGTCGTTCACAAAAATCGGTTTATAACTCTTGATGACCTTGGCTTCCGCCACCGGGGGATCCTGGCTGACCATCTCCGTGATTTCCACGAGACCCAATAGTTCGTGCTGTATGCCGGTGGTCGTTTTTTTGACTTTATCGACGATGGGAATTTCCAGCGTGCGATACACCGTGTACAGACCTGCGGGTATCAAGGCCGGACTGTCCGCCCGGGTCTGCTTTAGATAAATAATGTCGCCGTCGCTGACCATGCGCTTTCCATCCCTCACCTTGAAAATCACGGCATCCGACGGGATGGCCTCCTCCCGGATGAAACCGATCATATCCATCCAGGGGAAGGAGAATACCGGTACGGGGGCCTGTACAGGTGGTTCCGGCTCCCTGGCTACCGGCTCCTCGATGATCACCGGTTCTTTCCCTGCAACCGCGATGGGTTCCCGGGCCGGTTCGGGGCGGACCTGTTCGACGATGATCTTGCCTTCCTTGCGGTACAAATGCAGCCTGTCACCGGGATAAATCAGGTGGGGATTTAGAATCTGCTTGTTGTTGGACCACAGTTCCGGCCACAGCAGGGGTTCGTCGAAAAACTGCCGGCAGATTCCCCACAGCGTGTCACCTTTTTGAACCGTGTAATAATAACCGGTTTCCTGTTTCAGGGTGGCCTCTTCGTTTTCAGCTGCGGCAGGAAGAACAAGGGCGAAAATGACGGACGCGGCAATAAGGACAGCAAGATGTACTCGTGTTTTGGAAAGCATGGCGTATCCCTACTCTTTTTGAGATTAAGGTTGGATAGACTGACGCTGATCAGTACTATTACCTCTAATTTTGGTGATTTGTCAAGTCTTTCAGTATATTATACTGCAATTTTCTTGCGCGGGAAGAGAATGAAGGCTTGCAACGCCTTTGATTATATGCTGAAAATAAAAAGGACCCACATTTTGACAGCTATTACATGGAGCAGTCGTGAAACATATCGCCGATCTTTTTTTTGAAGCCGGGATGTTGAAACAGATTCCCAGGTCCGGGTATCATTTCCTGGGAACCGGCCAGGAATCCGTTGCGGAACACACCTTCATGGTGGTGTTTATCGCCTGGGTGATGTCCCGGTTGCTGCCGGAAGTCGACGCCGCCAGATTGATGGCCATGTGCCTGGTGCATGACCTTCCGGAAGCCAGAATCGGTGACCTGAATACAGTCCAGAAACGATATGTGCATGCCGATGAGTCCCGCGCGACAAGAGACATGATCCGGGATCTGCCCTTTGGATCGTCGCTGGCGGGGTTGCTGGAAGAATTCAACGCCAAGGACAGCCCCCTGGCGGAATTGGCTCACGATGCCGACCAGCTTGCCTTCATCCTCGATCTGAAGGCCCAGATGGATATGGGGCGGCCGGCTCCGGCGGAATGGCTCCCGTCGGTGTTGAAGCGCCTGAAAACCGAAACCGGCAGGATATTGGCCCGGGGCATCCAGGAAACCAACCGGGACGACTGGTGGCGAAAAATATTATTGACGGATCCCGGATGATGCCGTTACGATGAAATCTTGTCTGCCTGGAAAAAAGAGAGCCGCGGGCACCGGACCCCGGGATGAAAATCAAGGGAGTGAATCTCATGAACTGGTTGATCAACATGTTGTCTTCTTCCATCGGGAAGAAGCTGTGTATGGCTGTCACCGGAATTTGTTTCTGCTTGTTTCTGGCCGCGCACCTGGCGGGCAATCTTACCATGCTCGCAGGTCCGGACGCCTTTGTCCGGTATGCCGAAAAGCTGCATTCCCTGGGATTCTTGCTGACGGCGGCGGAAACCGGTCTGCTGGTGTTCGCGGTGATTCATGTCCTGACCGGCGCCGTGCTGACCTACGGGAATTTCATTTCCCGGCCGACGCGGTATCAGATGAAAAAGGGGGCCGGCGGAAGAAGCATCGGTTCGGCCACCATGCCCTACACCGGCTTCCTGCTGCTCCTGTTCGTCATCCTGCATCTTCTGGACTTTCATTTTGTGGACAAGACCGGCCGGACCATTTTCCAGATCGTTTCCACGACTTTTCAGCAGCCGGTGTATGTGGGGTTGTATATCGCGGCCATGGTCACGGCTGCGTTGCACGTAAGTCATGGGCTTTGGAGCGCTTTTCAAACCATGGGGGTGAATCACCCCAAGTACACGCCGGTAATCCGCCTGACGAGCGTTCTGTTCAGCCTGGCCGTCGGTGTTGGGTTCGGTTTTCTTCCGGTGTATCTATCGCTGATGCGTTGATCGGCAAAGAGGATTGGATTGGGGAATAATCATGAAACTGGATTCGAAAATTCCGGCAGGGCCGCTCGAGGAAAAATGGGATCGGCATTTATTCGAAATGAAGCTCGTCAATCCCGCCAACAAACGAAAATTCGAGATCATCGTTGTGGGAACCGGCCTGGCGGGGGCTTCGGCGTCGGCCACCCTGGCCGAGCTCGGGTACAACGTCAAGACCTTCTGTATTCAGGACAGCCCCCGCAGGGCCCACAGCATCGCGGCCCAGGGCGGCATCAACGCCGCCAAGAACTATGCCAATGACGGCGACAGCATCCGGCGGTTGTTCTACGACACCATCAAGGGCGGTGATTACCGCGCCCGGGAGGCGAACGTCTACCGGTTGGCCCAGACCAGCACCCTGATCATCGACCATTGCGTGGCCCAGGGGGTTCCTTTCGCGCGGGATTACGGCGGGTTGCTGGCCAACCGGAGTTTCGGCGGCGCCCAGGTGTCACGGACGTTCTATGCCCGGGGGCAGACGGGCCAGCAGTTGTTGCTGGGCGCCTACAGCGCCTTGTCCCGGCAGACGGCCACCGGCAAGGTGAAGTTGTTCACCCGTCGGGACATGCTGGACCTGGTGGTGGCCGACGGTCGGGCCTGCGGCATCGTGACGCGCAACCTGGTCACCGGCGAAATCGAAACCCATGCAGCGGACGCGGTGGTGCTGGCCTCCGGCGGGTACGGCAATGTTTTCTTCCTGTCCACCAATGCCATGTCCAGCAATGTGACCGCCTGTTATCAGGCATACAAACGGGGGGCCTTGTTCGCCAATCCGTGTTTCACCCAGATCCATCCCACCTGCATTCCGGTGCACGGCGATTACCAGTCCAAATTGACCCTGATGAGCGAAAGCCTGAGAAATGACGGGCGCGTATGGGTTCCCAGACAGCCGGGAGATCGGCGTCCGCCCCACCAGATTCCGGAAGCCGAGCGTGATTATTATCTGGAGAACAAGTATCCGAGCTTCGGCAACCTGGTCCCGCGGGACGTGGCCTCCCGGAACGCCAAGGAACAGTGCGACCAGGGCAAGGGGGTCGGCGAAACCGGCCTCGCCGTTTATCTGGATTTCGCGGACGCCATCAAACGGGACGGCCGGGAGGTCATCGCCCAGAAATACGGCAATCTGTTCCAGATGTATGAAAAGATCACCGCCGCCGATCCCTACGAAACCCCCATGATGATTTATCCGGCGGTGCACTACACCATGGGCGGGTTGTGGGTCGACTACAACCTGATGACCACCATCCCGGGGCTTTTTGCCATCGGCGAAGCGAATTTTTCCGATCACGGCGCCAACCGATTGGGCGCCAGCGCCTTGATGCAGGGGCTGGCGGACGGATATTTCATCCTGCCCTATACCATCGGCGGTTATCTCGCTGGCATCACCCCCCGGCGAATCACCGTCGATCACCCGGATTTCAGGGCCACGGCGGAAGACGTTCAGGGCCGAATCCACCGGCTCCTTTCCGTCAAGGGCAGACGGACGGCGGACGATTTTCACCGCTGCCTCGGCCGGATCATGTGGGACTATTGCGGCATGGCCAGAAACAACGAAGGTCTGCAGAAGGCCAGGGGATTGATCGCCGGTCTGCGAGCCGAATTCTGGGACAACCTGTTGATTCCCGGAAGCGGCCGGCAGTTCAATCAGAGTCTGGAGAAGGCCGGCAGGGTCGCCGATTTTCTCGAATTCGGCGAACTGGTGATCATCGACGCCCTGGCCCGTCAGGAGTCCTGCGGCGGTCATTTCAACGAGGCTTACCAGACCGGGGAAAACGAGGCCAGAAGGGATGACGACAATTTCCGGCATGCGGCGGCCTGGGAATTCACCGGGGAAGGCAAGGAGCCGGAATTCCACAAGGA
The DNA here is from genome assembly GCA_049320885.1 of Thermodesulfobacteriota bacterium. GTDB lineage: Bacteria > Desulfobacterota > Desulfobacteria > Desulfobacterales > SURF-7 > DYJD01. The sequence goes on from JBMORA010000054.1 coordinate 32,709, forward strand.
AGAGCTCGTGTTTGAAAATGTGACCTTATCCCAAAGGAGTTACAAGTGACGACATCGAATCAGGCCCGGACCATCAACCTGACCCTGAAAGTCTTCCGCCAGGACGGCCCGGATCAAAAAGGCAGAATGGAGACCTATCCGGCCGCCGGTATTTCGACGGACATGTCTTTCCTGGAAATGCTGGATGTGGTGAACGAGTCCCTGGCCCTGGGAGGCAAGGAGCCCATTGCCTTCGACCACGACTGCCGGGAAGGCATTTGCGGCATGTGCGGTGCGGTGGTCAACGGCCGAGCCCACGGCCCCCAGAAGGAGACGACGCTATGCCAGCTCCACATGCGCCATTTCCAGGACGGCGACACCATCATGATCGAGCCATGGCGGTCCCGAGCCTTCAAGGTCATCAAGGATCTGGTCGTGGACCGCAGCGCTTTTGACAGGATCATCCAGGCCGGTGGTTATATCTCCGTCAACGCCGGCGGGGCGCCGGACGCCAATGCCATCCCCGTGCCCAAGGAAAATGCCGACCACGCCATGGACGCCGCGGCCTGCATCGGGTGCGGGGCCTGTGTGGCCGCCTGCCCGAATGCCTCGGCCATGCTGTTCGTGGGGGCGAAGATTTCTCACCTGGCGTTGCTGCCCCAGGGACGGCCCGAGGCGGCCAGGCGTTCTTTGGCCATGGTCCGAACCATGGATGCCCTGGGTTTCGGCAATTGCACCAATGAACGCGAATGCGAGGCCGAATGCCCCAAGGGCATTTCCATCGTGCACATCGCCCGGATGAACCGCGAGTTCCTCAAGGCCGGATTCTTTTGATGTCGTATGAACCTGACGATTGAACAGCTGGCCGGTGCGCTGGAGTTGTCCGCCGCCACCCTGGAACGCTGGATCCGCCAGGGCCGGATCCCCGTCCGCAGCAGCGGCGGAGAATGCGTTTTCAGCCGTCCAGCCCTGGAAAAATGGGCCAAATCCCACAACCTGCCCTTTGCGCTGTCGGAAACCGGCTCACCCCCGGCTGCGGCCGAAACCCCTGAGAACCTGGGCGCAGCCGTCGACCGCGGAGGTGTGCACTATAACGTTGCGGGTGGAACGGCCGCGGCGGTTCTTCGATCGGCGGTGGCGCGCATGGACTTCCTGGACGCGGTCCGGAAAGCGGAACTGCACCGGCTTCTGATGGAACGGGAGAATCTGGCCTCCACCGGCATCGGCCGGGGCGTGGCGGTTCCCCATCCGCGTGCGCCCATGATCGGCGCGCCTGAACAACCCCTTGTCGTCACCTGTTTTCTGGATCAGCCGGTGGATTACGGCGCCGTCGATTCCCGGCCCGTATTCGTCCTGTTCGTGATGCTCAATCCGGACGTCCGCCGGCATCTGCTGCTGCTCTCCAGGCTCTCCTTCTGTATCCGCTCGGATGACTTCATCCGCTTTCTGCAAGCTGTACCGGCGCCGGAAGACCTGCGCAACAGAATCGCCGACATGGAGAGACAGCTCGACAGCGAGAATCCCTGACGGAGCACGCCGGCATGAAAAGAGACCGTTTTTTGCGTTACCCCGCCCGATGGGCCTTTTTCCGCGGGGACGACCGGCCGTTGATGATCGTCATGGCCATGATTGTCGGCGTCGGCAGCGGTCTGGCGGCCCTGGCCCTGAACGGATCCCTGACCGCCCTGTTCAACGCGTTGCGGCCCTACCGCCACGCCGGTTGGGCTTTTTTGTTTCCGGCCTTCGGCGCCATGCTTTCCGCCTTGTTTCTTGAAAAAATCATGCGCGAAAGTCCGGGGCACGGCGTTCCGGAGGTCATCGACAGCGTGATGAGCCGGGGCGGCAAATTGCGCTTCCGTTCCGGATTTTCCCGACTGGTCGCCGCCTGCCTGACCATCGGCAGCGGCGGTTCAGCCGGACCGGAAGCGCCGGTGGTGATCAGCGGATCGTCCATCGGCTCGAATGTCGCCGGATTCTTTGCCCTGAACGAGCGCCAGCGGATCACCCTGGTGGGCTGCGGAGCGGCCGGGGCCATAGCTTCCATCTTCAACGCGCCCATCGCCGGCATGATTTTCGCCGTGGAAGTGATCATCGGCCAATGGTCCTCCCTGAACATCATCCCCGTGGCCGTCGCCGCCGTGGCCGGCACGGAAATCAGCCGCCGGCTCCAGGGAAACCAGATCGTCTTTTCGCATCGGGTGTTCGCCATCGGCTTCGGCGATTTCATGGCCTGCATCGGCCTGGCCGTGCTCACCGCCCTGGTATCGGTGCTGTTGACCCGCCTGCTGCGCGGGATGCAGCGCTTTTCCCATGGCACCGGCTGGCCCCTGTGGTGCCGGGCCTGGCTGGGCGGCGCCGCCGTGGGCGGAATGGCCGTTCTTTTCCCCGATGTGCTGGGGGAGGGTTATCATGCCGTCGATACCATGATCGCCGGCCGTTATGCCGGCGGCTTCGCCCTGGCCGGCGTCATGCTGCTGGCCAAGATCCTGGCGACCGGTTGCACGCTGGGGTGGGGCGGGTCCGGCGGCATTTTCGCCCCCTGCCTGGTGATCGGCAGTTTCAGCGGACTGTTCTGGCAACGGATGCTGGTGGTCGCCTGGCCGGCGGGGGCCTGGGTGGAGGAGGGCTGTTTCGCCCTGATCGGCATGGCCGGGATGATCGGCGGCATGCTCCAGGCGCCGCTCACCGGTATTTTTCTGATCGTGGAAATCACCGGCGGCTATGACGCCGTGCTGCCGCTGATCCTGGTTTCATCCCTGTCCACGGTGATCTGCCGGTACATCGAACCGGCTTCCTTCTACCTGAAAGACCTGGTGGAGACCGGCCGGTTTCTGCTGCCCGGAACCGACGGCCGCGTACTAGCCGACCTGAGTGTCGAAGAACTCCTGGAAAAAGACTGCCTCACCGTCCATCCCGGCATGCTGCTGCGGGATTTCATCCCGGTTATCCGGAAATCCCGCCGGAATCTGTTCCCCGTGGCGGAGGAAGGGTCCGGGCGGTTTCTCGGCATGATCCATCTGGACGATGTCCGGCCGTTTCTGTTCGACACGGTCATGTACGATACGGTCCTGATGGAGCAGGTCATGCGCAGCCCGGTGGAGACCGCCGGTCCGGAGGACAATCTGGCCGATATCCTGAAAAAAATGGACACCCATCATCTATTCAGCCTGCCGGTGGTGAAGGACGGCCGCTTCATCGGCATGCTCTCCAAGGCTACCCTGCTGGACCAGTACCGCAAGGAGCTCAGGGTTCAGACCGATGATTGATGCAACTCCGGGTTTCACTCCGCCTGGCCCGGTTGTCGGATTACGCGCTCCCCAAGCAGTTCGCCGAGAAATTTCAGGACATCCGCAAAGCGGTATTTGGCATCGATGGACAGGCGGAAGGACATGATTTCAATCAGGCCGGTCAGGGCGTAGGCCGTCAAGTCCGGGTCGATCCGGCGGATGATTCCCTTCTGGACCGCAGCTTCGATTTCCTGGATCACGGGTTTGGTCAGTCCATGATAGATTTTTTTTATTTTTTCTTGCGGCCAGTGATCCTCCCCGGCCGTTTCCGCGCGCAGTTGATGTAAAATTTCGCTATATTTCGTATAGTTTTCATAAAACACCAGGCCCCTGATTTCCATCCGCTTGAAGAAATCGTCTTCATCCTTGATGGCCGCCGCCGCCTGGCCGACGATATTGCGGAACACATCCTCGATCACTTCGATAAACAGTTCCCGCTTGTTTTGGAAATAGATGTAAAACGTGCCGGTGGAGATGTGCAGGGCATCGGTAATGTCGGAAATTTTAGTCCGATGGTACCCCTTTTGGCTGAACACCTCGATCCCTTTTTTGATGATTTCAAGCTTTTTTTTCTTCTTCGCCCTCGTGGTCCCCACGGTTCTCCTGACATCAAATTCCCGGGAATCCGCCATCGGGGATAATTCGTTTTCCTCCAGCTTGTCCCTGAGAAACGACAGGGGGATGCGCGCCCCTTTCTTCACGTCTTCGATCTGCTTCAGGCGTCGCAGGTGGCTCTCATCATAAGCGGCGCTGGTCCTGCCGGTTTTCAGCGGTGGATGCAGCAGTCCCTCGCGAAGATAATATTGAATGGTGGATTTGGGCATTCCGGATTTTTCGACCAGTTCTCCTATTTTCATCTCGCTTCACTCCTCCGCCCATCTGAATTATAAAGTAAAACTTTATAAAGTTGAGAACGATGGATTCAGTTTCCATCAGCATGCGGAATTGAATCCCATTTCTGTTATTTAATATATTTATATATTCAATTAGTTAAAAACATTCATTGCATTTCTTCAATTGGCGCCTTTTCATATTGACGGCTGTAAATTTATAAACTAAATAGAAAATGACTTGTCATTTTTTATAAACTGATTCGCAAGAAATGTCAAGTTGCAACCGGTTACCTTTGTTGAAGGAGGCACGAATGGGAAAACAAACGCTGGCGATTATCGGGATTGGAGAGGTTCCCACCGGAACCTATCCTGACCGGTCCCACTGGGACATTCTATATGAAACTTGCATCCAGGCAGTCAAGGATGCGGGCATCCACAAAAACGACGTGGAAGGGGTCATTGCCGTGGCCCCCCAGGCACAGCCGCAACTGACGGCGGAAATTTCCTTCGGGAAGATACCGGAAGAGCTGGGATTAAATGGCTGCAAGGATGTATGCATCTGCAATGCGGGCGGCGCATCTACATCCAATTGTCTGAGACTCGCAGAGCAGTTGATTGAGAGCCGTCAGGCGAAAGTTGTCCTGATTCCCCATGTCACGGTCCACTCTACCATTCCCCTTCCGGATTTGATCAACTTTTTCGCTAAAGCCGGAATCGACCTTCAGTGGGAATATCCTTATGGCACCACATATAACGGCATCATTGCCATGATGACCCGACGCTATATGTATGAGACTGGAACCACTGCGGAAGAAATGGCCTCGGTTGTTGTTTCCATGCGGAAGTGGGCGGCGCTGGATCCCTGTTCCATTTTTTACGGCAGGGAAGTGCCCACCATCGAAAAAGTGCTGGCGTCGAGCATGGTGTCGTCTCCGCTGCACAAACGGGAATGCAATGTACTGGCGGACGGCGGCGCGGCCCTGGTGGTGACCTCTGCTGAAAACGCCAAAAAAATGGGATGCCCGGCAGCTTTCAAGCTGGGTGAAGGCTCACGGTATTTCAGCGCCTTCACGACCACACGAAGGACCGAAACCGTGAAAACCGGCTTTTTACAGGCAACAGAGGAGGCCTTGGCCGAAGCCGGACTGACGAAACAGGATATCGATATCTGGAATATGTACCTGGCCTATCCCGTGGGCCACCCCATGTTCATGGAAACTGTCGGACTATGTGAACCCGGCCAGGCGGGAAAGATGTTTATGGAAGGGCATACCTGCCCGGGCGGAAAGCTGCCATGGGCCACCATCGGCGACGCCATCGGCCGGGGTCACACCGGTTCCGGTGTCAGCATGGCGACTTATGTGGAGACCGCCCGCCAGCTCATGGGCAAGGCGGGTGCCCGGCAGGTGCCGGATGCCAGATATGTTTTTCAAAACACTTCCGGCGGATCCGGCATGAACTTCATCGCCACCGTATGGGGGAGGAATATATAATGGAAACACAGAAACCGATACCCGTCATCCAACCCTGGACAAAGGAGTTCTGGACAGCCACCAGGCAGGGCAAATTATTGATTCAGCATTGCAACGACTGCCGGGCGAATATTTTCTTCCCCAAAAAAGTCTGTCCCGAATGCTGGTCTGAAAATCTGACCTGGATCGAATCTTCCGGCAAGGGCGTTGTTTATACGGTTACCAACATGCTGGATATGGTGGAGCCCAAATTCATGGGCGATCTGCCCTATGTCATCGCCATGGTGGATCTGGATGAGGGCATCCGCATGACCACCCGGATCGTGAACTGCAACCCGGATGAGGTCAGCATCGGCATGAAGGTCGAGGTGGCGTTTGCGGATGTAGCTCCGGAATTCTCCCTGCCCGTGTTTCATCCGGCGGACACGGCATTGCGTCTGACCTCGCCGGAGCCGGCGGACGAGGTCCCCGCAACCGCGGAGATCAAAACGGGCACGCCCCCGGAAATCTATCAGACGATCACATATGAGGTCGGCAAGATCTGCGACGGCGCATGCAGCATCACCTTGAACCGGCCGGACAAATACAATGTCATCAACCGGCAGATGGCCGCGGAACTCATCGATGCCTTCCGCCGGGTCCGCAACGAAGCGTCCATCGGCGTTGTCGTGCTGGCCGGCGCCGGCGATAAAGCCTTCTGCGCCGGCGGTGACCTGGAAATTTTCCCTTCGCTGGCCGAGCACCGGAACAGCCTCAACTGGTTGGCCCATGAAGGACTCGATGTGCAGCGTGCCATTACTGGCTGCGAGAAAGTGGTCATCGGCAAGATCAACGGACACTGCCTGGCCGGTGGTCTTGAACTGGCTCTGGCGTGCGACCTGCTGTACGCCAAGGCATCCGCCAAAATGGGCACCACGGAAATCAACATGGGTATTCTGCCCGGATGGGGAGGAACGGTCCGGCTACCCCGCAGTATGCCCATATTCCGCGCCCGGGAAGTCATCTTCAGCGGCCGCAAAGACTATACTGCCGCCGAATTATACGACATGGGGCTGCTGACACGGATTTTTGCAGACGAGGCGTTCGAGGCTGAATTTGAAAAGGTGGTGAAAAACATCGCTGCTAAAAAACCCATCGCCCTGCGCATGGGCAAGGAAGTGATGGCCCGCTCAGTGGACGGCTGCGACCTCGAAACCGCCCTGGCCGTCGAGCGCAACGGTATCCAGTGGCTGACCTATTCGCCGGATATCCAGGCGGTGATGGATCAGTTCAGGGCCCAACCGGATCAACTGACTCGGCGGCAGAAGCAGCAAAATATCAAGACCGATATCAAAAAATAGCAAGGAGGCACCCCATGGATTTCGGCTTTTCCAAAGAACAGGAAATGATCCGCAAGGAAGTGGCCCGGTTCTGCAAAAAGGAATTGGACAAGGAATATATCGCCTGGATGGACGCGAACGTGGATTTCCCGCCGCCGGAACTCTGGCGGAAATTCGTGGACATCGGCATGTTTCAATACAACATCCCCAAAGAATACGGTGGTGAGGGGCTTGGCATGGTTGACGGCATGATCGCCTATGAAGAAATCTGCAAAGCGTCCATGTCCGTGGCCCTGGCCGTCGGCACCACCATCGGCTTCGGCACACGGTTCATCGCGGAAATGGGCACCAAGGCCCAGAAAGAGAAATACCTCCCGCTGTTGGGGGAGGGCAAGTTGAAAATGTGCATGGCCTTGACCGAACCGGCCGGTGGAACCGATATTTTGGGTTCGGTCTCGACAGTTGCCGAAGAAAAAGAGGGGCGTTGGGTGATCAACGGCGAAAAGGTGTTTATCACCGGCGCCCATGCTGCGGATTTCATGATCACCATCTGCAAAACCGAAATCGACGCCAAACCCAGCCAGTCTCTTTCCGTCTTGCTGATACCGTCCGATTCTGAGGGCATCACCATTACCCGCATTCCCAAGATCAGCTGTCATCACTGCGACTCGGTGGGCATCACCTTCTCCAACGTGGAAATTCCGGCTGAAAACATTCTGGGGACCCGGGGCGGAGGATGGTACGAAATGCTGACGGTACTCAATCCCGAACGCATCGGCTGCGCCATGATGGGCGTCGGCCTCATGGCCGCGGCTTATGAGGATGCCTTCCAGTATGCCCAGCAGCGCCATGCGTTTGGGGGCCCCATCAGCCGTTTCCAGATCCTGCAGCATTATCTGGCGGACATGTATATCAACCTGGAAAATGCCCGCAACCTGACCTACAAGGCCGCCTGGCTGTGCGACCAGGGCTCGCCCTACCACCTGGAAGCCACCATGGCCAAGCTGGTGGCGTCGGAAGGCGCTCTGCACGCCGGCCGCTTCGGAGCGGAAATCATGGGCGGATACGGTATCTGCATGGAATACCCCATGCAGCGATATCTGCGGGATGCCTATCAGCTTCAGTTTTCGCCGATTTCAAACGAGATGAGTAAAAACATGCTCATGCAGTTTCAGGGCCTGCCCAAATCATGGGCATGAAAGAAAATTACGTATTACGAATAAATGAAATCACGGCAGTGATTTGAGGAGTGCACATGTACACATTAGGCGACATTCCAAGAAAAAGCGCGCTGTTGTTTCCGGATAGGGAAGCCGTCGTTTTTGAAACCACCCGGCTGACCTACCGGCAGTTCAATCAGCGGGTGAACCGGCTGGCCAATGCCCTGGCAAAGCTGGGATTTCGCAACGAAGACCGCCTGACCATCCTGGCGGAAAACACCCACAAATACCTGGAAGTCTATTTTGCCGCCGCCAAACTCGGACTGAGCGTCACGCCCCTCAACTTCCGTTTGTCGGATGCCGAGCTGATCCATATCGCCAGGGACAGCGAGGCGGTCTGCTTCTTCGTGGGCGAGGGCTACGAAAACCGGGTCGCGTCCTTCAGCGGGGAACTCCAGCGGATTCATGCTTGGATCAGCCTGGAAAACGATAGCGGCGATTTCATGGATTACGAGACCCTGCTCCGCTGTGCGCCGGACAGCGAGCTGGAAATCCAGGTGGATGAAGATCGCATGGCGGTGCTGATGTACACCGGCGGCACCACCGGCCAGCCCAAGGGGGTCATGCTGTCCCATCGCAATATCCTGACCGGTGTGATCAACGCCAACCTGATTTCCGGCATCACCCGTGATGACGCCACCTGTTTCGTGCTCCCCCTTTTTCATGTCTCTTTCTGGCCGGCCTTTTGTCTGCTGCTGGCCGGGGGAAAAGTGGCCATCAACCGGAAACCCGACCTGAATGAAATTCTGCGGATCATCCAGGATGAACGTTGCACCCACATGAACGCCGTGCCCACGGTTTATGGATGGCTCCTGCAGTTCGGGAACCTGGCGGCATACGATCTTTCCAGTCTGAAAACTCTTTCTTACGCCGGCAGTCCCTTTCCGCCGGAAATCCTGAAACAGTGCATGGAAACATTCGGCCCGATTTTCGCCCAGGGCTATGGCGCGACGGAAACCGCCGGCGGCGCCATCAGCTTTTTGCGGGAAGAAGATCACGCCTTGGCGGGTTCCCGGACCCGGTTGCTGCTCAGCGCCGGCAAGGCTTCCCTGTGCTCGGAAATCCGCATCGTGGATGAAGCCGGGCGCGGGTTGCCCGCCAATGAAACCGGGGAGATCGCCGTCAAGGGGAAACATGTCATGATGGGGTATTGGAAAAATCCGCGACAAACGGAAAGTGCCCTGCGCGATGGATGGTACCACACCGGCGACATGGGATACCGGGACGAAAACGGCTACCTGTTCCTGCTGGACCGCAAGGCCGACATGATTGTCACCGGTGGTGAAAACGTCTATCCCAAGGAAGTAGAGGATGTCCTGTATGAACACCCGGCCGTCCTGGAATGCGCCGTGGTGTCGGCCCCCGATGAAAAATGGGGGGAACGGGTGCAGGCCGTGGTGGTGTTGAAACCTTCGCAAACGGCTACCGCGGCCGATATCATCAGCCACTGCAAAATGAAACTGGGAGGATACAAATGCCCCAAAGCCGTGGAATTCTGGGGGGACGTGCCCAAAACCCCCATCGGTAAAATCCTCCGCAAGGATGTGAAAAAGAAATTCTGGGCGGGAACTGTCCGGCCCATCGGATGATATGCGGAACACGCGGCGCCATGAATAAGAACATTTGTAAGGGTTTTCAACTCATTCCAATCAAGGAGGCAACATGAGCCAGTTCAACAAGGATGACTATTTTAAAATCGATCCCGAACCACACCTGATCGGCAACCTGGAGGTGGTCAACCATTTTCCCGGCGTCCAGATGTGGTGGCGGGCCATTGAAAACATCCACAGGCCCATGATCACGGGCATGCCGCCGGAAGCCTATGTCGGCATGGAAGAGTGGGAGATGCTGAAAACCGCAGACCCCGCCTCCCTGCTCCGGAGCATGGACAAATACGGCGTGGATATCGCCTGCCTGCTGCCGGAGTCCATGATGGACACCACCTTCTATACCAGCCGCTGGTGCACCAACGGAGAGATGGCCAAAATTGTGGAATCCAACCCGGACCGCTTCATGTACCAGCCCAACATCTCCCCCGTAAAGCACAAGGGCGTCAAAAGCACCATCTGGGAGCTGGAATACTGGGTCAAGGAAAAGGGGGCGAAGATTTTCAAATTCTATCCACCGGAGGATACCTACATCAATGACCCGGATATCTGGCCGTTCTATGAGAAGGCCGAGGAACTGGGAATCGTCCTTGATATCCATACCGGGTTTTCCTGGGTGCCGCCGGGTAAGAGCAAATATGCGTTGCCGGTTTATCTGGATGATGTGGCGCGGGATTTCCCGAACCTGAAGATCAATGCCTTCCATATGGGGTACCCCTACTGTGACGATCTCAACATGATCGCCATGCAGCATCCCAATGTTCATGTCTGCCTGAGCCTGCTCGTTCCCTGGGCCGTCTGCGCCCCCCGGAAATTTGCCAAGATCATTGGCGAAGCCCTGCGCTGGGTGGGGCCGGACAAAATCATCTGGGGGACCGATTACGCCGGATACGGCGCCCAGATCCGGAGCGCGGTCATGGGGATGAGGGACTTCCAGATCCCCGAGGATATGCAGAAAAGCTATGGTTTCCCTGCCATTACGGACGACGACCGGAAAAAGATTTTCGGCGGTAATCTCGGACGATTGCTGGGAATTGATACCAGCCGGAGACGGGTGGGGTAAAGGCGCGGGAGAAAGTCCCACCAACTATCTATTCAGCCGATTCGATATCAAAAAAGGAGATGCAGGATGAGTTATGACGCTTTGTTTGAACCGATCACCATCGGGAATATGGAACTGAAGAACCGGATCGCCGTAGCCCCCATGAACGTCGGGTACGCGGCCCCGGACGGGTATCCCAACGATCACTACCTGGCCCATTACGCCACCCGGGCGCGGGGTGGTTTCGGCCTGATCATCACCACGGCCGCCATGGTCAACCCCCATGCCTGGGCCGGTTGTGAAAAAATGAATCCGCTGAAATTCACCGACCACCGTTATTACCGCTTCTGGAATGAAATCCTCAAGGCGATCCATTACTATGACTGCAAAATGGCCATTCAATTGAGCCCCGGCTGGGGGCGCCAGGGACACCCCGATGCGGGCAGACCGGATGTCCCGGCCGGTGCGCCGTCCTGCGTCCCCCTCTGCATGGATCTGCGGGATTATTATAGAAAATGCAAAGGCAACATCGGTCAAATGAAAAAGAAGTTGCCGCCGGACATCTTCGCCAGTATCGATATCGAAAAGCTTGTCCATATGTCCGATGAGGAATACTTCTCCCCCGATTTCCAGCACTTCATGCAGGAGATTCTTTCCCGGTTGCAGCCTGAAATGGTTCATTTTATCTGGGGAGACGTGCCGCGGGAGCTGACCATTCCCGAGATCAAGGAGCTGGAAGATCGGATGGCAAACCAGGCCAGGGCGGCCTTTGATCTGGAATTCGACGCGGTGGAGATCCACAGCCCCCACGGGTATTTGATCCATCAATTTCTGTCGCCTAAAATGAACAAACGCAAGGACGAATACGGCGGCAGCCTGGAGAACCGGGCGCGCTTTCTGATCAATATCATCCGCAAAATCCGGGAAAAAATCGGGCCCGACAAGCCGGTGTGGTGCCGGCTCAGCGGCGACGAGCTGCAGCCCGGGGGCATTCACCACGAGGAACTCTGCCAGGTGGCCGCCATGGCCAAGACGGCCGGCGTCAACGCCATCAATGTCTCCCAGGGAAGTTACGAAGCCATGGGCAGCGCCTTCGCTCCCGATGGTGAAGGCGATTTCACCAGATGGGCGGCCGGATTTAAAAAAGCCACCGGCGGTTTGCCCATTCTGGTCCCCAATTTTCTCACCCCCGCCTGCGCGGAAAAAGCCATCCTGGAGCAGTCCGTGGATATCGTCGAGCTGGGCCGGCAATCCCTGGCCGATCCGTTCTGGCCGGTGAAGGTGAAAACCGGCCGGGAAAAGGAGATCATCAAATGCATCCGCTGCCAGCAGTGTTATGTGGAATTCGGGTCCAACCACTTCCTGGAATGCGCGGTCAACCCGGTCACCGGAAGGGAAAAATATTTTCCGGAACTATGGCTCAATGACACAACCTTCGGAAACCGCCTCAAAAGAGCGTTGAAGAAAATGGAAGGCTATCCGCAAATTTAAACGTTGCGGCTGTTTTTGTAAGGAAGCAAAACCGGCCAGGGCCGGCAGGGAGAGAAAAATGGGGGAATTGACCGGCAAGGTTGCTTTGGTGACCGGTGCTTCAAGAGGGTTGGGCCGCGCCATGGCCCTGGCCTTGGGGGCGGCCGGTGCGGATGTTGCGGTGACGGATTTGCTGAGCGAAGAAGCGCCCGCCGATGCCGCAAAGTTGGCGCGGTACAGCGTGCTGGCCGCCCACTTTGCCGGCACCGACAATGTCCGCACTGTCGCCACGGCCCGGGAAATCCAGGCCATGGGTGTCCGCGGCCTATGGTTTCAAATGGATGTCAGCCGGCCGGAAGACATTCGGGAAGTGGTTTCCGGTGTCACGGAAGCCTTCGGCGGCGTGGATATTCTGGTCAATAACGCCGGAGTCATGGACAACCTGGCGCTGCTTGAAAACCAGACCCCGGAAGGCTGGGACCGGGATATCCGGGTGAACCTGTCCGGCGCGTTTCACTGCGCCCGGGCGGTCTGGGCCGGCATGCAGCAGAAGCAATGGGGCCGCATCATCAACATTTCCTCCTTTGTCGGGCAAATGGGCGCCTTCGCCCAACCGGGCTACGGCGCCTCGAAAGCGGGTCTCATCGGCCTTTCAAGGTCCCTGGCCCTGGAAGGGGCGCGGCAGGGGATCACGGTCAACGCCGTTTTGCCCGGATTCATCGAAACCGAGGCCGTCAAGCTGCACCGGCCGGACATCCAGGCCAGGATCACCGACCGTATTGCCATGAAACGCATGGGCAGGCCTGCGGAGGTGGCGGCCCTGGTGACCTTTCTCGCTTCGGATGCCGCCGGTTATATCACCGGTGCGGCCATTCCGGTGGCCGGCGGCGCGGATCTGTTTGTTTTCTGAAACGAGCGTATATCATCGACCTCAGCCACCGCAAGGCGATTGACGTCAACGGGACGACCCTGATCTTCCGGCCCTGGACCGAAGTGCTCCGGGAAACGGAAATGCTTTGACCCGGGCCGCAGCGGTATCCTTCCACAAACAAAAATCAACGGAAATCATAGGCCGAAATTGCATGTTCGGCTGAAAGGTCGGCCATGGATTGACCTTGACAAATGACGACTTGTTCAATATATGAAACCTCGCGTCACATTTTAAAGACAATCCCCGATAACCAAATCCATCGGCCCGGTGAACGGGAGGAAGCGTGATCCAACCAAAGGCACCGACGCGGCGGGAGCGGGAGAAACTCCGGCAACGCAGGGAGATTCTGGATGCGGCCCTCGCCCTCTTCTCGGAAAAAGGGTTCCACAGCGTATCCATGCACGAGATCGCCGGCCGGTCCGAATTCGCCATCGGCACCCTCTACAAATTCTTTAAAAACAAGGATGCGCTTTACAAGTCCCTGCTGGTCGAACAGGCCGGCAAATTTCATCAAGCCCTAACCACCGTCTTGCGGGAAGGGGATGACGAGGCGGCGAAGCTGCGGAAATATGTGCAGACCAAGGCCGCGGTCTTCATGGAGAACGCGGCCTTCATCCGGATCTATTTTTCCGAGACCCGGGGGGCCTCCTTCAGTGTCAAGGCCGGGCTCGACAGCGATATCCGGGGACAATACGAGGAGACGGTCCGTCTGCTCGCCGCGGTTTTCGAAAGCGGGATGGAAAAAAAACGCTTCCACAGGATCGCCGAGCCATATGCCCTGGCCGTGGCGCTGGAGAGCCTGTGCAACGCCTTTTTGTTTCTCTGGCTGGAGACTCCGGAAGAACGACCGTTTCCGGAGGACCCGGATGTCATCCTGAACATTCTCTTCAAGGGGCTGGTCCATGCGTGAGGCTCCGCGATATCATTCATATGGAATCCATTCAACCGTACCAATACAGGGAGGACGTATGCAGCGTGTCAACAAAACGGTTTGTCAACTCTTGAAATGGAGCCCGGTGACGACGGCCCTACTCTGCGGTTTCCTGGCGGTGGCCTGTGACCGCCGTCCGCCGGCTCCGCCGCCGCCGCCGGTTCCGAAGGTGTCGACGGTGACGGTGGCGACCCAGAAAATCACCCTGTCCACCGAGTTGCCGGGACGCACGTCCGCCTACCGGATCGCCGAAATCCGTCCCCAGGTCAGTGGCCTGATCCAGAAGCGCCTGTTCACGGAAGGTGCCGAGGTCGTGGCCGGACAGGTGCTGTACCAGATCGATCCGGCGCCTTTCCAGGCGGCCCTCAACAGCGCCCGGGCCGCTCGTGGTCGCTCCGAGGCCAGTCTGCCGTCCATGCGTTCGCGGGTCGAGCGGTACCGGCAGCTCCTGGCCGACAAGGCGGTCAGCCGGCAGGACTATGACGACGCCATGTCCGCCCTGACCCAGGTGGAAGCCGACATCCAGTATTGGAAAACCACGGAGGAGACGGCGAAGATCAACCTGGACTACTGCCGGGTCACGGCGCCCATTCCCGGGCGCATCGGAAAATCCGATGTGACCGAAGGCGCCATCGTGACCATGCATCAGCCCATGGCCCTCGCCACCATCCAGCAACTGGATCCCATCTATGTGGACGTGACCCAGTCCACCACGGAATTGCTGCGTCTGAAAAAGGGCAACCTCGACCGGGGCGGCGAAAACCAGAACAAGGTCAATCTGATCCTGGAGGACGGCTCGGCCTATCCCGTGGAAGGGACCCTGCAGTTCAGTGATGTCACCGTGGATCCGACGACGGGCTCCGTGATTCTGCGGGTGGTTTTCCCGAATCCGGACGAGGTCCTGCTGCCGGGCATGTTCGTGCGCGCGGTGATCAAGGAGGGCGTCATGGACCAGGCCGTCCTGATCCCCCAGCAGGGCGTGTCCCGTGATCCCAAGGGTAACCCCTATGCCTTGGTGGTGGGCGCCGAGAACAAGGCCGAACTGCGCATGCTGAAGCTGGACCGGGCCATGGGCGATAAATGGATCGTCGCGGCCGGGCTCAGGCCGGGCGACCAGCTGATCGTCGAGGGCACGCTCATGCTCCGACCGGGGACGGTGGTGGAGGCCTCTCCCTACCAGGGCGCGCCGCCCCAAGGGGCTCCGGGAGGACCAGGGGCTCCGGGAGGACCAGGGGCTCCGGGCGGGCCGGGAGCGCCGGGCGGGCCGGGCCAGGGATCTCCGGCGGGGCCGGGTGCGGCCGCCGGAAATGCCGCCCGGCAGCAGAAACCGGGCGAAGGAGGCGCGTGATGCTATCGAAATTTTTTCTCAAGCGGCCGGTCTTCGCCTGGGTCATCGCCATCATCATCATGACGGCGGGCGCCCTGGCGATCCATAAAATGCCCGTCTCGCAATATCCGCCCATCGCCCCGCCGGCCATCTCCATTGACGCGTTTTTCCCGGGAGCCTCGGCGGAGACGGTGGAAAACACCGTGACCCAGATCATTGAGCAGAAGATGACCGGCCTGGACCAGATGCTCTATCTGTCCGGCACCAGTTCGTCCTCGGGGGCCTCCCGGGTGGAATTGACCTTCGCGCCCGGCACCGACCCGGATCTGGCCTGGGCCAAGGTGCAGAACAAACTCCAGCTGGCCCTGGCCAGTCTGCCCGACGTGGTGCAGCGCTCCGGCGTCAAGGTCAGCAAGTCCACCCGCAACTACCTGATCATCGTCGGTCTGATTTCCGAAGACGGCAGCATGGACGGCAATGACCTGCGGGATTACGCCCAGTCCAACCTGGAGAAGATCCTGTCCCGGGTGCCGGGGGTGGGGGAGGTGGAAAACTTCGGCACCCAATACGCCATGCGGGTCTGGGTCGATCTTGACAAACTCACTAGTTATCGTCTGACCATGGAGGATGTCATCCTGGCGCTGCGGACCTACAATGTGGAGGTCTCCGCCGGCCAGTTCGGCGGAACACCGGCCGTGAAAGGCCAGCGCATGAACGCCGTCATCGTGGTCCAGCATCTCCTCCAGACGCCGGAGGAGTTCGCCGCCATTCCCATCCGCACCAACGCCGACGGCTCCGTGGTGCGGGTCAGGGACATCGGCCGGACGGAACTGGGCAGCGAACGTTCCGACATCGTCGCCAACTATAACGGCAAACCCGCGGCCGCCATGGCCATCCGCCAGGCCGCCGGCGCCAACGCCCTGGATACGGCCAGGGCCGTCAAGGACAAGCTGAACGAAATGAGCCGGTTCTTCCCGCCGGGCATGAAGGTGATCTATCCCTACGACACCACGCCTTTCACCGTGGTGGCCATCGAGGAGGTGGTCAAGACCCTGTTCGAGGCGGTTTTCCTGGTGTTCATCATCATGTATCTCTTCATGGGCAACATCCGCGCCACCCTGATCCCCACCATCGCCGTGCCGGTGGTGCTCCTGGGAACCTTCGCGGTACTGGACGCGTTCGGCTTCTCCATCAACATGCTGACCATGTTCGCCATGGTGCTGGCCATCGGCCTGCTGGTGGACGATGCCATCGTGGTGGTGGAGAACGTGGAGCGCATCATGGCCGAAGAGGGTCTGCCACCCATGGAGGCCACGGCCAAGTCCATGGACGAGATCACCAGCGCTCTTATCGGTATCGGCCTGGTGCTCTCGGCGGTGTTCGGCCCCATGGCCTTTTTCGAGGGCTCCACCGGTGTGCTCTACCGGCAGTTTTCCGTGACCCTGATCTCTTCCATGCTCCTGTCGGTGGTGGTGGCCCTGATCCTGACCCCGGTGCTGTGCGCCTCCTTCCTGAAACCCATCCCGGCCGGGCACCATCCCTCGGACAACGCGGTTTTCTTCCTGCGGCCCTTTTTCCGTCTCTTCGATAAGGTCTTCGTGCGCATTCGCGGCATTTACGTGGGGATGGTGGGGCGTTCCTTTTCCCGGAAATTCCGCTACCTGGTGATCTACCTGCTGATCATCGGCGCCGTGGGCTATCTGTTCCAGCGCATGCCCACCTCGTATATCCCGGATGAAGACCAGGGGATCCTGCTGGTCATGGCCATGCTGCCGTCGGGCTCCACCCTGGAACAGACCAGGGCGGTCATGGACCGGGTGCGGGATCATTTCCTGACCCATGAGCAGGAAGCCGTGGAATCCGTCATGTCCGTGACCGGCATCAGCTTCGGCGGCCAGGGGCAGAATATGGCCCTGGCCTTCACCAAGCTCCGCGATTGGGAGCTGCGCCAGCGGCCGGACCTCAAGGTCAAGGCCGTGGCCGGCAGGGCCATGGGCTTTTTCTCCCAGATCAAGGAGGCCAAGGTCTTCGCCTTCCCGCCGCCGCCGGTGATCGAACTGGGCATGGCCACGGGTTTCGACTTCCAGCTCCAGGACCGCGGCGGTCTGGGCCACGCCAAGCTGATGGCGGCCCGCAACCAGCTCCTCGGCATGGCCATGCAGGACAAGCGTCTGGTGCGGGTGCGGCCCAACGGCATGGAGGATGTGCCCGAATTCCGGATCGACCTGGATTGGGATAAGGCCGGGGCCCTGGGGGTGCCGATCACTTCCATCCAGAACAATATCGCGGCGGCCTTCGGCAGCGCCTATGTCAACGACTTCATCCAGGCTGGCCGGGTCAAGAAGGTCTACGCCCAGGCGGATGCTCCCTTCCGCATGTTGCCCGAGGATCTGCAGAAACTCTATGTCCGCAACAACGTGGGCAAGATGGTGCCTTACGCGTCCTTCGCTTCCGGCCGCTGGACGGTGGGTTCGCCTAAGTTGGAGCGCTACAACGCCTTTCCGTCCATCAACATCTGGGGCGAGCCCGCGCCGGGCCGCAGCACCGGCGAGGCCATGGCCGCCATGGAGGAGTTGGTCGGTAAACTGCCCCAGGGAATCGCCTTCGACTGGACCGGCTTGTCCTATCAGGAGCGCATGGCCACCAAGCAGGGGCCGATCCTCTACGCCTTTTCCATTTTTGTGATTTTTCTGTGTGTGGCGGCCCTGTATGAAAGCTGGACCATTCCCTTCGTAAACCTGTTGATGCTGCCCCTGGGGGTCTTCGGCGCGATCCTGGCGACCTCCCAGATGGGACTGCCCAACGACGTGTACTTCCAGATCGGGTTTCTGACCACCCTGGGCCTTTCGACCAAAAACGCCATCCTGATCATCCAGTTCATCAAGGAGCGGCTGGCCCGTGGGGACGAACTGGTGGAGGCGACCCTCGACGCGGTCAAGACCAGATTCCGGCCGGTCATCATGACCTCCCTGGCGTTTTTTTTCGGCGTCCTGCCCCTGGCCATTGCCGGCGGGGCCGGCGCCGGGGCCATGAATGCCATCGGCATCGCCGTCTGCGGCGGGATGCTTTCCGCCACCTTCATCGATTTAATTTTCATACCGTTGTTCTTTGTCCTTGTCTCGCGGATTTTTTCGAGAAAACAGGGGACAGCGGCCGCCGGCCGATCGGTTGCGCCCATCGGTCCCCAGGAGGTGCGATAATCATGATACGGAAATCACTCCTTGCATTGGGCCTTTCGGCTTGCCTGGGCGCCTGCTCTCTGGCCCCGGAATACCAGCGGGCGCCGGCGCCGGTTCCGGCGCAGTGGCCGGCGGGCGAGGCCTACAAAGAGGCGCAGCCGTCAGCGGACGCGCCCAAAGCCCGGGACATGAGCTACCGGGATTTTTTCCCCGACGCCAACCTGCGGAAAATCATCGGGCTGGCCCTGGAAAATAACCGCGATCTCCGGCTGGCGGCCCTGAACGTGGAAAAGGCGCGCGCCATGTACGGCATCCGGAAGGCAGACCTGTATCCCGCGGTCAATGCCGCGGCCGGAGCCAACGTACAGCGGATACCCGAAGACCTTTCGTCCAGCGGGAGGGCCGTGACCAGCGAACGTTATGGTGTCGATCTGGGCATCGCCGCCTGGGAGATCGATTTCTTCGGCCGCATCCGCGGCTTGAAGGATCAGGCCCTGGAGGAATTCCTGGCCACCGAGCACGGCCGTCGCAGCGTTCAGATCGGACTGGTCTACGAAGTCGCCGGGGTGTACATGACCCTGGCGGCGGACCGGGAGAATTGGGAACTGGCCTGCTCCACCCTGGCCAGCCAGCAGGCAGCCTTTGCGATGATCAAGCGGCAGTATGAAGTCGGGGTGGCCACGGAACTGGATATGCGCCGAGCCGAAACCCAGGTGCTGTCGGCCCAGCGCGACATCCCCCGCTTCATCCAGCAGGTGGCCCAGGACCGCAACGCCCTGAACCTGCTGGCCGGCGTCCAGGTTTCGGAAGAACTTCTTCCAGCGAATCTAAGCAGCGTCAAGCCGCCCGGGGAGTTGTCGCCGGAGTTGCCCTCCGAGGCCTTGCTGAGCCGGCCTGACATCATGGCCGCGGAACACCGGCTCAAGGGAACCCATGCCTTCATCGGCGCGGCCAGGGCCGCGTTTTTTCCACGCATTTCCCTGACCACCACCATCGGCACGGCCAGCGCGGAACTGAGCGGTCTGTTCGGCGACGGTTCCGGTACCTGGCAGTTCATGCCGCTGATCACCATACCTATTTTCGACGCGCGCACCTGGGCCGCCTACCGGGTCAGCGAGGCCGATCGGGATATCGCCCTGGCCGCCTATGAAAAGACGATCCAGAACGCCTTCCGGGAAGTGAGCGACGCCCTGGCCGTGCAGGGTACCATCGACCAAGAGATCGCGTCCCAGCAAGCCCTGGTGGATTCGGTGGCGGAAACCTACCGGCTGTCCAACAAGCGGTATTCCGTGGGCATCGACAGTTATCTCGGGGTCCTGGACGCCCACCGTTCCCTGTATGCCCAACAGCAGGTCCTGATTTCGTTCCGGCTGGCCAGGCTGGCGAATCAGGCCCGGCTATACGCGGTCTTGGGCGGAGGTGTGCAATAGTGAAGCGGCCAAGAATGGCATGCCATTTCAACTTGTCGGGATATAAACATTTTATCAACGTGGAGACGACGGCATGACGAGGCAACAAAAACTGCTGGTGTTGGTGGACGGTTCCGAGCGATCCATGCAAACGGTCGCCTATCTCAAGGGCTTCCTGACCGTTGACGAGGGCACGAGGATCGTGCTTTTTCATGTCTTCAACGGCCTGCCAGAAGAATACCGGGCGCTGGAGGGGGAGCCGGCCTGCCTGGCCGACCTGCGGCGCCTGCATCAATACGAGGCCGAGCAGGAAAAGTTTATCAAGGCCCGGCTGGAAAAGGCCAAGGCGCTTTTGACTGGCGGCGGTTTCAGCGACGAGGCCGTGGAAATCAAGTTCAGCCCCCTGAAAAAGGGGGTGGCCCGGGACATTATCGCCGAGGCGGCCAACGGCTACAGCGCGGTGGTTATGCGCCGCCGGGGCATGGGCGCCCTGCAGAGCGTCATCCTCGGCAGCGTGGCCGTGAAATTGATGGAGTCCCTGACTTTCATCCCGGTCATCATTGTCGGACCGGCTTCGCCCGGCCGCAAACTGCTGCTGGCCGTGGATTCCTCCCCCTCGGCCATGAAGGCGGTGGAATTCGTCGCCGCGTCCCTGGGCGGCCGTGGGGGCGGCGGGTACGAGGTTTGTATTTTCCACGCCATCATCGGCCTGGGAGCCGTGCGCTTCGACATCTCCGGGAACAGCGTCGGCCGGGAAATTCCGGACCTGCCGGCACAGGATACCTGCGTGGAGGCCTTCAAGGTGAAAATCAACCGGCTGTTTCAGACCGTCCGGGAAAAACTCCTGGCGTCCGGGTTCGCGGCGGAAGCCGTCTCGGAAAAAATCGTCACCGGCGTCACCAGCCGCTCCGAAGCCATTGTCCGGGAGGCGGAGGAAGGTGGTTATGGCACCATCGTGGTGGGACGCCGCGGGCTGTCCAGGACCGAGGCCTTTTTCATGGGCCGGGTGGGCCACAAGGTGGTGTACGGCGGCCGGGACCATACGGTCTGGGTGGTATAGAACGGCATAAGAGAAGACAGAAGACAGAAGACGGGAGCGGCTTGTCGTAAAATTTTAAAAAATTATTGAAGCTTCGAAATACGCGGGATGAACGTTCAGCCCAGGGGTTTGATTGACAATGGGGCGGCCTATATCGTATCATTAAGATTAAAGGCGCCGTTCAGAACGTGGAAACCCGGTTACCCTGGAAAAGGGCGGCCGGGTTTTCGTGCTTCTGGTGGCCGATCATTTTTCAGGGGCTTTTTATGCCGGGAAGGGGAGAGAATGGCACCGGAAAAATACGGGGAAAACGCGGGGAGAAAACCCAATAAAAAGAAAAAAGGGCTTACAGATTATCTCTGTAAACCCTTGTTTTCTTTGGTGCCGAGGGACAGAATCGAACTGCCGACACGGGGATTTTCAGTCCCCTGCTCTACCGACTGAGCTACCTCGGCTTGAAAAGACAGATGCTACTTATGCGATGGTCTTTTCTTTGTCAAGCCTTTTTATACCCCATATCGCCAAATAGGTATTGAAGGATCGCGATGGCGGCCAGAGGCGCGGTTTCGGCGCGCAATATCCTTGGGCCCAGCCCCACCCCGATGAATCCGGCGGCAAGGGCCTGCTCGATTTCCGTTTCGGAAAAGCCGCCTTCCGGGCCGATAACCAGGAAAGCATTTCGGATGGGCGGCGGTTTCGGGTGTGGAATCGGGTCGGCGGCTTTTTCCCAGAAAATGATTTTCAGGTCGGAGCCGCTGCTTCGTTCCAGCATTTCGGTGAAAGAGCAGGGCGAATCAAGGCGCGGCGGGGTTCCCCGGCGGCATTGTTTGATGGATTCGCGTGCGATTTTATTCCAGCGTTCCAGGCGGGTGGTGAAGCGCTCGGAGAGCGGAACGGGAACGGAGCGGCTGCTGACGAAGGGAATCAGGCGCGATGCCCCCAGTTCGGTAATTTGTCGTATGATCCCATCCAGTTTCCGATCCTTCAGCAGGGCCTGGGCCAAGGTAAGATCCAGGGTCGGCTCGTTGCCGGAAGGATTCTTATCCCCCAGGAAAACCTGCACGCCTTCGCTCGAAAACCCGGAGATGACGGCGTCGTATTCGGAGCCGTCGCCGTCGAGGAGCCGGATGGTGTCGCCGGTTTTATATCGCAACACTTTTTGAATATGCCGGGCATCGGTTCCCGTAACCATCGCGGATCGTCCCTGGATGGCGTTTTTTTCGACAATGAAACGTCGCATGCAGAATATCCATATGAATCAATACGGGTATAGAAACGGGCGGCATCGCCGCAGCGGGATACATGGTACCGTATGATGATCCGAAAGAGAAGTAAATGCCTTTTTATGGGGAAGATACCAGGCAAATGCCTTGACACATTGTATGCCGTATGTTAATTTCCCAAAAATTATAGGGGCTTGATCTTATTTTTCAAAATTCCGCCATGTTGAGGCTCACTTGAGGGAGCGGCATCCTTATGACAGAAAAGAATGAATCCGGAATACCGGGCAAACAGTCGGATCTGCCCGGGGACGAGATTATCGAACTGACCGATATCCTGGCTGAAAATATCGGCGATGAAGCGGATGAGATTATTGAGCTGACCGATGTGGCGGAAGAATCCCGGTTCGATGAGGGAGAGGCATTCCGTCTGGAAGATCCCCGGAAGATCGCCGGGGACGAGGAGATTCTCGATCTGACCGACGTGGTGGAGGAGCCCCGGAGGGATGAGGAGGCGACCATCCTACTGGATGAAATCGACGCCGCCGGCGGGGACGAGGAGATTCTCGATCTGACCGACGTGGTGGAGGAGCCCCGGAGGGATGAGGAGGCGACCATCCTGCTGGATGCAATCGAAGCC
>JBMORA010000055.1:0-54861 GCA_049320885.1 Thermodesulfobacteriota bacterium
CCGATTGTTTCGGGAAAGCGGACTTCGGGATTTGGCAGCGCCAGCGGTTGAAGTTGATAGTACCTTACGGGCGGCGTGGTTCCGAAACAGCCGTTGACCAAAAGACAAGCGACGATGGGGAACAACTGCCACCAGCGGGCGCTCATGGATTCTGTTTTCATTGTTCCTGTCCTTTCCCCTGGATGAAGGCCTCCGGGTGCTGCTCCAGATAATCCATCAACAAGCGCAGGGACTTGGCGGCCGCCGAGATTTCATCGAGGGCTTCATTCGCCGTGACCGGCAGTTGCGCGTTCTCGTTCAGCATGCCTTCGGCGGCCTTGAGGGACAACTGGGCCTGCCGGAGGGTCTTGTCGATTTCCGGGGTCACCTGGGTGCGCAGGTCGGCGATGAGCAGGCGAAGTTCCGCCAGGGAGGCGTTCAGATTGACGACAGCGGCCCGGGTTTCCGGCGACTGGGTGATGGCTTTCGTTCCCTGGAGGGTGTCCTTCAGGTTGTCGGCGATCTGTTCCAGGGGCATGCTCTCGATCCGGGCGATGATCCGGCTTATTTTATTGCCGATGTTGACCATGGGCGAGGGTATGGTGGGTATTTCCGGATAGAGTCCGTCCTTTTTGGCGGCTGCCGCCGGGGCTTCCGGATAGAAATCCAGGGAGACCAGTTTCCGGCCGGTGACCAGGTTGCCCGTGTCGATCCGGGCGCGGAGTCCTTTTTCAATCAAATATTCGATTCGCTGCTGACGTTCTTCCGGGTTCGTCAGGCGTTCGTCTTTCTGCATGGCCCGATCCGGTTCCAGCTCGATGACCACCGTTGCGCGGTATTCGCTTTTTTTATCTCCGGTTTCCAGCCAGATATCGATGACCTGACCGATCTGAATACCATAGAATTCCACCGGCGATCCCGGCACGAGACCGCGCACCGACTCATGGAAATGCAGGAGCCAGCGATGCTTCTGTTCGTACGTCTTGCGGAAGGCCTCTTCCCGGTTCTTGTACAGTCGAAAAACCGCTTCCTTCTCAGCATGCGGGGCGGGATCGGTTTTCGGCGGCAGGCCGAAAGCCACGCCGCCGATGGCGAAACTGACAAACGACTCCGTATCGAGCCGCATGCCTTCGGTGTCCAGTGTGATATCGAAGCCGCTGGATTCCCAGAAACGGGAGTTTTCATAGACGTATTGATCAAAGGGAGTATTGACGAACACCTCGATGTCAACGGATTCTCCGTTCTCCGCGAGCCGGTGGGCCACCACCTGCCCAACCTCGATCTTGCGGTAATATACGGGCGAGCCGATTTCCAGGGAGCCGCGGTCGGCGGCTTTCAGGAGGAAATGTTTTCCGCGCTGATCCGCCGTGACAATCGGCGGTTCCGCAAGACCGATGAATTTTTTCGACGGTTTGCCTTTCTTCCCCGGATCCAGGGCGATATAGGCGCCGGAAAAAAGTGTTCCCAGGCCGGAAACGCCGGTGGCGGCCACCCTGGCCCGGACCACCCAGAAACGGGTGTTTTCGGAAATGAATGCCTCGGCGGTTTTCACCAGTTCGGCGGTGACGATGACCTGGGACAGGTTTTCACTGAGATCGATGGAACTGACTTGGCCGAGGTCCACATCCTTGAAACGGATTTTGGTCTTGCCAGCCTCCAGGCCCTCGGCCGACTCAAATGCAATGGTGATGGTGGGGCCTTTTTCGGAAATGGTTTTGTACACCAGCCAGCCACCCACGATGATGGCCGCGATGGGCACAACCCAGACAATGGATATGGGAAAATGACGCGTCTGAACGTCCGCTGTGGGCAGATCCCTCATTTCCGGCAGCTGATTCCCGGTTTCATTCATTTTCGGAGGCCTCCGTGTCCCAGATCAGGCGGGGATCGAAACTCATGGCGGCAAACATGGTGATGACCACGACGGCGGAAAAATAGATCGCCGCCGGTCCTGCGTGAATGGTTGCCAGGGACCCCAGATTGACCAGGGCCACCAGGATGGTGACGACAAAGATATCCACCATGGACCAGCGACCGACAATTTCGGTTATGCGATATAACCTTGTGCGGTCCTTGGGACGCCAGGAGGATTTACATTGGACGCTGATCAGGAGAAAAACCAGGATGCACAATTTCATCAGCGGCACAAAGATGCTGGCGACAAATATAACCAGGGCGATGGGCCACATTCCGGTCAGGATAAAATAGACGACCCCGCTCATGATGGTGTCCGACTGGACATGACCCAGGGAAATCACAATGGTGATGGGCAGTACATTGGCCGGGATGTAAAAGACGAAGGCCGCCAGAATCAATGCCCACGTGCGCTGGATGCTGTCGGGTTTGCGGGGATGGACGCGGGAACCGCATCGGGGGCAGACCATTCCCCGGGCTTGATGGTGCCTTCGCAACAGCAGATGGCAGCTGTGGCAGCTGACCAGTCCGTTTTTCAAGGCCGTTTGGTGGCTGGTTTGCATCGGAGTTTTTCCCATTGTTCCCAGATGTAATGATCGTCCAGGGCCGCGCTCATGGCGACGATGATAAAAATCAGCCCCAGAAAGGAAAATGCCGCCACTCCGGGAATAATGGTCGCCATTTTTTTCAGTTTCACCATGGCAACCAGGATTCCCAGCATAAAAACCTCCATCATGCTCCAGGGCTGCAGCCAGCGGATAAACCGGAACACCCGGGGCAGGCCCATGGGGATGCGCGCATATTTCAGCGGCAGGGTCACGTACAGCAGACCCAGCATCTGAAACAGCGGCACGATGATGATATTGAGCAGCACCAGCCCGGCCACGGCTTTCATATCCTGATCGAACAAAGTCCGGATGCCGGTGATGAGGATGGTTTCCTGGATGGTGGCCTCGATTTTAAAGGCCAGAAATGGAAACGTGTTGGAAAGGGCGAAGAGCACCAGACCGGCCAAGGCAAAGGCCAGGGTCCGATCCAGGGGGTTGATTTTTTTCCGGTACAGAACGGCGCCGCAGCGGACGCATCGGGCGGCCGCGCCGGGGGGCAGGGGCTCCAGCTTGTGGATCAGGTCGCATTCATGGCAGGCGATATAGGAACTCATGTCCGCTCCTGGCAATGGGCGCGTGTTCTTGGCAATCCGGCGTTCCTCCGATGGATGCCGTTCTCCCAATGTTCGCAATTCAATACAAAGATTATGGGAAAGTGTCAATCGGGGGGAAGGCCTCCGCAGGGAAGTCAGCCCGCATGGGGTGATGGGCTCCCTGGTGTTAAGCGGGATCGGCTTAGGTGAAGAAAATGAAGTGGCCGGATACCAATTGGGAAAATGTTGATAACGGCATCCCTTCCTTGGGCGAACTGCTTGGCCCCGGAAGTATTAGGGTTTGTGAATCTCAGGCGGGATAGGTGCAGGAATCGGCTTCCAGCAGCAGGAAGATCAGGCCCAGGGTGTGGTTGTCCAGCAGTTTTTCTTCCCAGCCGAGCCTGACCAGAGACTGTTTCAGGGTCATCATGTTCAAATTGCGTTTGTTGACGGTGATATTGGCGACATCGCGGGCCAGCCGGTTGATTTCGACAAGACGGAGTCCCCTGGCCTGGAGGCGCAGTGAAATATGTCCCCTGGTTTCCATCATGCTGATCCCATCCTCGAACCGGCGAGCCCGCAGGCATGTGGGTTCTCGCCGCACCGATGTCAATTCCCGTCGCGGGATCCGGATAGGCTCCGCTCACAGCGGAGGAGCCCCATTGGTCCACATCTGACGGCGATCCGTCTTGATATCCCAGGCGGTTGTTCCTGGTTGGTGGTAAAAAACCGGAAAGAAGTACGTTTTTCTTCTTTCCGGCCGGGCGATCCCGGAAATTTCATAACACTCCGAACAGAGAAAATGCCCGTAAACCGCAAGGGTCGGGGTCTTGATGGACCGGAAACGCTTCCCACAGTTGGTGCAAGACAGCACGGCTCTTTTTTTGCCCATCGGATGCTTCCTTTCCATACAAAAAAGAAGGTGATGCAAAAAAAATTACGATTGAGAGTCGTTCCTGGGTGAAGGCACTGCCGTATCGAAAAAGAGGTTGCCGAGACGCTTCGCTGGATGATTTCTGGGTGCGCCGGGATTGCAGCGTGTGCCTCACCATAAAAAAGCCGGGCAGGTTTGTCCATCAGGATAATCCTGATTTTTTATCGGAAAATTCCTATCCGAACAGGTACCAGCAGGCCAGCACGGAGCAGGCGATTCCCACCGCGTCGCCGAAGAGGGCGGCCGCCATGGTGTGGCGCAGGCGCCGGACCTGGATGGACCCATAATATACCGCCAGCACATAAAAGGTCGTTTCCGTGCACCCTTGCAGGGTGCTGACCAGATAGCCGGTATAGCTGTCCGGTCCGATGGCCGGATCATTGATGATCGCCGCCATGATGCCATAGGCACCCGAGCCGGACAGGGGGCGCAACAGGGCCATGGGCAGGGCCTCGGCGGGCAGCCCGACCCTTGAGGTGAAGGCCCCCAGAAACGATACGATCAGATCCAGAGCGCCGCTGGCCCGCAACATGCCCACCGCCACCAGGATGGCTACCAGGTAGGGAATGATGCGTATGGCCACCTGGAATCCCTCCTTGCCGCCTTCCACCAGTTCTTCATAAACCTTGACCCCGCGAAGCATCCCGAAGCCCAGAAAGAACACCATCAGGCCGGGGATCACCCACGGCGAAATCGTCTGGCCGTAAAGAACCGTCAGGGGAATCAGGGTTACCAGCAGCACGAGGGCCGAAAGGGACACCCAATACGGATAGGCGCTGGCTTCCCCCGGGTCGGTGTTTTGGGCAGGGGCCGGCTCGCCGGAGGCTTCTGCTGGCCCGGGTTCGTCGGTGACGGTTTCCAGGGGCGACCAGCGGCAAAAGGTCTTGGCGGCGATGATCGCAGCCGTGGTGGAACAAATGGTGGCGAACAGGGTGGTGGGCAGGATGGCGGCCGGATCGGCGGAGCCGGCCGCGGCCCGCAGGGCGATGACGCCGGTGGGCAGGAGGGTCACCGATGAGGTGTTGATGGCCAGAAACAGGGCCATGGCGTTGGTGGCGGTCCCATGCCGGGGATTGAGTTTTTCCAGTTCCTGCATGGCGCGGATGCCGAAGGGGGTCGCGGCGTTGCCCAGCCCCAGCATATTGGCGGAAAGATTGAGAATCATGGCTCCCATGGCCGGATGATCGGCCGGCACCTCCGGAAACAGCCTCACCATCAGGGGTCGTATCAGCCTTGCCAGGATGGCGAGCATGCCGCCGGCTTCCGCCACCTTCATCAGCCCCAGGAAGAGGGTCATGACCCCCACCAGACCGATGGCCAGTTCCACGGCGCCTTTGGCGGATTCGACCATGGCGGTGGACAGCGCCTCCATGGGCGCGGTCTGCCCGGCTGCGGACGACCACAGGAGCTGCCGCCAGCCGGCGAAGCCGAAGGCGATTCCGACAATCACGATCAGGACGATGTTCATAAGATTCCTTATTCCATTTTGCCGATTTTAACAAATTATTTCATTACGATCTCCTGGATTCTGATTTCTGGATACGGGGCAGTTGCCAGCAATCATGCAGGATATCGTAAAAGTTGACAGGGGCGGGATGTGGTTGTAACTACGAAATCATGGTGGGACTCAATGGCATTCGTCCTGACCATCGTTGACCGGGAAAGACGGGAAAAAACAGGCCTCCCCCGCTTGGCGCCTGTATGGCGATATCGGTTCCAAAAGAAAAGCGGGGGGGACGGGTGGCGGAAAGGGGGGGGCTTGCCGTGATCATTCATATGGATATGGATGCCTTTTATGCCGCCGTGGAGCAGCTGGACAACCCCGCCTTGCGGGGATTGCCGCTGATCGTGGGCGGAAAGTCCAAACGCGCGGTGGTGTCCACGGCCAGTTATGAGGCCCGGCGCTTCGGCGTACGTTCCGCCATGCCCATGTTCCAGGCGTTGCAGCTATGTCCCCGGGCTGTGGTGGTTCCGGTCCGCATGGGGCGCTATCAGGAAGTTTCCGCATCGGTCATGGCGGTTCTGGCGGAGTTTTCGCCGCTGGTGGAGCAGGTCGGCATAGACGAGGCCTATATCGACATCGGTGGACTGACCGGTCTCTTCGGTGATCCGCCGGCCATTGCCGGTGCCATCCAGACAAAGATCCAGACCTCCTTGAACCTGAGTTGCTCCATGGGGGTGGCGCCGCTGAAATTTTTGGCGAAAATCGCCTCGGATATGAAGAAACCCGGCGGTCTGACCCTGATTCCACCGGACCGGATGATGGATTTCATTCGGGAATTACCCATTGAAAAAGTGCCGGGAGTGGGACCGGCAACGCTGGTCAGGCTCAAATCCCTGGGTATTCGAACCCTTGGGGATGTCCATGGATTCAATAAACGGCTCCTTCAGGAAACGATCGGAAAATTCGCATCGCGCCTGATGGCGCTGGCGCATGGAATGGATGATTCCGCGGTTACCCCCGGCCGGCCGGTTAAGTCCATCAGTGCGGAGAACACCCTGGATGAAAATACCGTCGACCCGGAGGTGCTCCATCGCTGCTTGTTGCAGCATGCGGAGCGGGTGGGCCGGGAGCTGCGCGAGTCCGGTATGCTGGCCCGCACCCTGACGCTGAAAATCAAATATGGCGATTTTCGTCAGATGACCCGCAGCGTCACCCTGGAAAATCCGACCCAGTCTTCCGGGGAGTTGTACACGGAAGCGGTCCGCTTACTGGCGGACGTCAAACTCGCCGGCTCCGTGCGCTTGATCGGGCTCGGCGCATCCGGGCTGCTCTCCCGCTCGACGCCGGTGCAGCAGGAACTTTTCGGCGAGGGAGCCGGCCGGAAAGGGAAATGGGAAAAACTGGAACGGACCGTCGATGGTATCGCGGCGAAATACGGCAATAAGGTCATCCAAAAAGCGTCATTGACGGATTCCCCTCCAGGTAAGCGGTGACATTGCGCAGGTGCGGATGACAGGCGGTGCTAAGCGTGCAGCGTGTCGAACAGCGTGCCGCAACCGTTTCCCACCGCCACCATTTCGTTGCTGGCCAGTGAATATACTGCCGCATGGCTGCGGGGTTACGTGGGCCGTCTTTTCATCCCCACCAGGGCGATCAGACCGGAGGCGAACAGCAGCAATGCCGCCGGGACCGGTGCTGCCGTGATCTGCAGGCCGTAAAGGCCGGTATCGTAAATGCCGCCGCCGACACCGAAGATGTTGCAGAAATAGGTCGTGCCGGGATCGATGGAAAAAGAAAAGCTGCCCGTGCCTTCAATGGTCCCGATCGGCTGGATCGCGGTGGAAATGGAAAGCCCCAGGAAATCAAAGGCCAGAGGGGCGAAGGACAGATCACTGAGCGTTGCGGTGTAAATGGAGTGATTTCCCTCGGCCACAAAATGCAGGTTGATGCCTTCCATGCCGGTGATGTAGTCCGTGGTCTCATAAATCAACGCCGCCCGGGCCGGGGGAGCGACGACGAGAGTCAGCAGTGCCACGGAAAAGGCAACTGCCATGGATCCTGTCCATTTGTTTCTGTTTTTCATGTTTCCTCCTGATTGTAAGTGGTTTGATCAAACAAGGTTGTTTTCACAAATGCTACCCGGCAGAGACGCCGGAACAGCAACAACGATAATGGCATTGTTCGAACTCGATGAGGAGTTTGCCAGCCAAAGGTTAGCAAGCCATGTGCCATCAGACGGTAACCGGAGGAGGAAATTTCGTGAAATCCTGGCGAACGCGAAGTGCCATTATGGAATCGAAATCCAATGAAAAAGTAATGTTAGATTATATCGTCGTGTTCGGTTGGCATGGGGATTTTTTTTTGCGGCAACGCTTGAATAGAGCTGGCGGGCTGTTTCGGCTGTCGTAATTTCACCGAATTTCGGTGAAAAGTTACGAAATTTTCATGCGCTGTTACCAATTTTGCCGGCATGCCTCACCATCCCGGCAGAAAGGATTGCGCGCCGTGTCGGAACCGCCCGGCGCCGGCAGAAACCAGCGCCGCAGCGGGCGAATATCGGAAATACGCAGGTCAGCGGTTCGTTCGGGAAATGTCTTCCACCAGGAAAGGGGTGCAGCGCAGCCCCACGGATCGTTTTTTCACCCAGACCCGGACCATATGCACGGCTTCGCCGTCCGGATTGACGATATGGGGAAGCTCCTCCACGCAGGCGATATCGGATGCGCGGAATTCATAATAAAAGCTGGCGCTGCTGTAAGGATCGGCGACGAGTATCACATGGTTGTTATCATAGGGATGCTTGCGGGGCGATCCGGAGAAGGGGATATGGTGCTTGCGCAGTTCCTGGATCCCCTGCGGTTTGCCGTAAGCCTGGATTTCAAACTTTTCCTTCTGGGCAAGAATTTGTGTTATCGTCATTCCCTATCCTCCTTGCGACTGAAAAAGGTCAAATCCCACGATTCGGTTTATCTGTTTTTACCCTAAATTGACAAACGGATCAACCGGGTAACGCCCGCTGTTCTCTGTCAAGACCTTTTGGCGATGTCGTCACCTGAAAGTCCGGTTGCCGACGCGGACAAAGGCTGTTACAATGGCGGACATGAAATCAAGAAACGCTTGTCTGCTTCTCGCAGCGCTCCTGATGATTGCCGGTCCCGGTGAAAAATGCGCGGCCCTGGAGCCGGGACAGGTTCTCGTTCTGGCCAACAGGAAGCTTCCGGACAGCCTGACGCTCGCCAGGGAATACATGAAAAAACGGGGGATACCGGCAGCCAACCTGCTGGCCATCCCCTTTGCGGAAAAGGAAAGCTGCACCCGGGATGAATATGAGAAATCGCTGGCGCTGCCGGTCCGGAATTTTTTACTGGATCGGGATCCCATGAAAATTCAATTCCGCTGTATCGTCTCCATGTACGGGATTCCGCTGGTGGTGACCGATCCCGGATTGTCGCTGGAAGACAGGGCCGAATTGTTGCAACTGCGCGGGAAAGTAAAGCTCCTGCAATCCCGTCTGAATCATTCAGAACCGCCGGAAAACCGGAGCCGGAAAGTGCTGGCAGATGAAATAGAGCAAAACCAACGGCGGATTTCGGCCTTGGGGTTGAAGGACAAGACCGCGGCGGTGGATTCGGAACTTTCCCTGGTGCTGGAAAAGAATGTTCCCCTGGAAGGGTGGCTCCCCAATCCCGCTTGCCTGGGATACGGCGGCAGACGGATGCAGCGCATGCCGTCGGCCGCTCTCCTGGTTTCCCGGCTGGACGGTCCTACGCCGCAGATCGTCCGCCGGATCATGGATGACAGTCTGATCACCGAGGAAAAAGGTTTCGGGGGGAAAAATGCCTATTTTGACGCCAGATGGCCGGATCAGGGGAAAACGGAGCTGTCCGGTTATGCGTTTTATGACCGTTCCATCCACCGGTCGGCGGAGATCGTCCGCAAGAGCGGCGTGATGCCCGTTGTCCTGAATGCGGACAGTCGCTTGTTCCAGCCCGGCGAATGTCCGGACGCCGCAATTT
Source organism: Thermodesulfobacteriota bacterium (assembly GCA_049320885.1). GTDB lineage: Bacteria > Desulfobacterota > Desulfobacteria > Desulfobacterales > SURF-7 > DYJD01. The sequence continues at coordinate 9,429 of JBMORA010000055.1, forward strand.
ACTGCGGCTGGTACAGCCTGGGGAAATACGTGGACGCCTTCACCTGGGCTCCGGGAGCCGTGGGCTATCATATCGCCAGCAGCGAATGCACGACCCTGAAAAAACGGAACAGCACCGTCTGGTGCAAGGTCATGCTGGAAAAAGGCGTCGCCGCCACCATCGGTCCGGTGGGCGAGCCCTATGTTCAGGCGTTCCCTCCTCCGGAGCTGTTTTTCAAGCTCCTGCTGAGCGGGAAACCGACCCTGGCGGAATGTTTCGCCCTGAGCAATCCTTTCCTGTCCTGGAAAATCATCCTGGTGGGGGACCCGCTGTACCGGCCCTTCAAATCCCGCTGATCTGCACCGATTACGGTTTCCCGTCCTTTTTCCGGTTCATCAGGCGGATCACCAGATCGGAAGACCACCGGGTGGCCCATCCCAGGGTCAGGCTGTGGTTCAGGTAAAGGAGGGCGGCGATTTTTCCCGGCACCACCAGGAAACGTCCGCGCCGGATGGCCCCGACAATTTTGCCCGCCACGTAAACGGCCGTGAGCGAACCGGCCAGCCGCTTGACGGCCCTGGCTTCCGGCGGAATGGTTTTGGATTCCTCCTCGATCATGGCGGTTTTGACTTCCGGAGGGCATATCAGGGTGACGCCGATGCGGTGGCGCTTCAGTTCGGCGCGCAGACATTCGGCCAGGCCGACGGCCGCGAATTTCGATGTGCCGTAGGCCGTGTAGCTGAACATGCCCATGAGCCCTGCCGCGGAAGCGACGATGACAATCCGCCCGCCCCGCTGCTTCATGGCCGGCAGCAGGGCCGCCACCATATTCCGAATGCCGTAGACGTTGATTTTCATGACCCGGTCGAAATCCGCGCAGGAAATGTTTTCGAAATAGTCGGAGCGAATGACGCCGGCGCTGTTGATCAGGATGTCCGGCGGTCCGAACCGTTTCACGGCATCGGCCATTTTCCTTTGGACGTCGTCGCTGTCGGCCACATCGGCGGACAGGCCTTCAATACGCTGATGGTCGTTGCGGCGGACGGTCTGCAGCTCCCGACAGGCGGCTTCGATTCCGGAAAGATTCCGGGCGATGAGGAGGATATGGGCGCCCTGGGCCGCCAGCAGACGGGCCGTTTCCAGGCCGATGCCGCTGGAACCCCCGGTGATGTAGGCGGTGACGTTGCGGAAATCCTGGATCCGGCCGCTGAAAACCGGACGGTATTGACGGTCCACCCATTCATGGATTTCCTTCATGGCCTCCCGGACGGGGATACGGGTTTCCCAGCCCAGCTCCGTCTTCGCCCGGGTGCAGTCCACTTCGTTGTCGCACCCCATGACGCCGGCCGCCAGCCGGGTCAGGGGCGGGCGCAGGTTGAGCGGCGACAACAGGAATTCCAGAAACCCGCCGAGCTTCCATGCCAGCGAAAAGGGCAGAGAACCCAGCGGTTTTTTTCCGATCCAGCTTCCCAGTTCCCGCAGATAGTCGCCCCAGGTCAGGTCGTAATCGTCCCGGAAATGATAGGTCCGGCCCGCGGCCTGGGGGGCCTCGGCAGCCAGCAGGGCGCCTTCCACCAGGTTTTTGACGAATACAAACGCCCCGGGAGCATGGCCGCCGGCGATGAGCGGCATGGGACCGCGATAATAGGCGTCCAGCACGTCCCGCACCCAGACGCTTCCCGGGCCGATGACGTTGGCCGGCCGGATGATGGTGTAGGGAATCGAGCGGGGCGTGCAAAATTGCTTTACCAGGGCTTCCGCCTCGATTTTCGTGTCGCAGTAGGGGATGCCGGTTGTCTCGCTCCCGGCGGTTTCATCAAGACCCGCCAGGTCCCGGTTGAGTCCCAGGGCGGCGATGGAAGAGAAGTAGACGAAACGCCCGATATCCCTGCCGCAGGCTTCCAACAGATGGCGCGTGCCCTCCACCATCACGGCCCGGAACAAATCGTAGGCCCCCCAGTCCAGAACCCGGCCGGCCAGGTGGAAGACCACATCCACACCCTTGCCCACGCCGGAAAGGGTTTCAGGCCGGGTCAGATCCCCGCGGACGATCTCCGCTCCCAGTTCCATCGCCGCCGCGGCGTCTTCCTGCGGCAGCAGCAGGGCCCGGACCGTATGGCCGCGCCGGATGAGTTCCGCAACCAGAAACGAACCGATAAAACCTCCTGCGCCGGTGACCAGTGCTTTCATGTTTCCTCCCTTCGCGGCAACAATTGAAACGGATCAGCCTCCCTCCCGACATGGCGTTGAGGTAACGATGTTGAGGGCTATTGTCAAGTTTTTTATGGATGATTTCAGAGATTTCAAGGCTGATGTTGACAAACCGGTCGGTGGGTGCAAAACCATGCAAGCGGAACCTCGATTTCCGTCTGGAAACAATCCGGGAGAAGACCATGGAAGGAGGACCAGATGAACCCTTACGAACTCTATTTCCTCAGCAGGGGAACGCGCTGCGGCGCCAGACTCTTTTTACCGCATGATGTCGCAAAACCGCCGGTGGTGGTGATGGCCCACGGCTTTGCCGCCTGGCAGGAGTTCCGTTTGCCGGCATTCGCAGAGAAATTCGTCCGCAAGGGCCTGGGGGTGATGACCTTCGACTACCGCAATTTCGGTCTCAGCGACGGAGAGCCCAGAAACCTGGTTTCACCCGGGCGCCATGTGGAGGATTGGCGTGCCGCCATAGCGTGTGCCCGGGGATTGGAGCAGGTGGATGGCTCCCGGATAGGCCTGTGGGGCACTTCCTTCAGCGGAGGGCATGTGCTGACCGTCGCGGCGGAAGACCCCGGCATCGCGGCGGTGGTTTCCCAGATTCCGTTTGTCGACGGCTTGTCCGTTGCGTTGAACTTCGGCCTGCTCTTCAATCTGACCTGTCTCTGGCATGGGGTTGTGGATGGGATCGCCTCCATGTTCGGCCGGACGCATTTTGTACCCGTGGTTTCCGACCCCGACCGGTTCGGCCTGATGAATACGCCTGAATCCAAACCCGGATACCTGGCGCTGGTGCCGGAAAATTCCGGTTGGGAAAACCGGGTGCCGGCCAGGATCGCCTTGTCCCTGGCAGCCTATCGGCCCGTCCGTTACGCTGACCGGATCACCTGCCCCGTGCTGATGATCTGCGCGGAAAAGGACACCCTGATCCCCCAACAGGCGGTGCGTAAATGCGCGTCCAGAATCCGATCGGTCAGGCTCGAAGTCCTGCCGGCGGGTCATTTTGAGCCCTACGTCGGAGAACTCTTTGAAAGAACGGCAACCATGGAAGCGGAATTCCTGGCGGGCGTTTTGTTGCCCGGCTGAATGCCAACCGGGGGGAGCCGTCATTCCTCGCGGGCCGGAAACGTAAGCACAACGGTGGTGCCTGTTTCATTTGCGCTTTCAATCTCGATGCGGCCGCCGTAATCGCGAACGATTTGATCGGCGATGGACAGTCCCAGCCCTTTGCCCTTGCCGGTTTCCCTGGTGGTGAAGAACGGTTCGAACACCCGTTCGCGCAGATGCGTCGGAATACCGATGCCGGTATCGCTCACCGCGACCTTGACCCGGTTCCGATGCTCGTAACTGCGAATCCGGATGACGTGCCGGATTCCGAGGGTTTCCTTCTTGCAATCGGCGATCGCCTCGCCGGCATTGACGATCAGGTTGTAAAAAACCTGCCCCAGCCGATGATGATGGCCCGAGATCATCGGCAGATGCTCCCCGAGTTCCAGCACCAGTTCGATGTCGTCCAGAGCAAGCTGATGCTTCAGGATGGCGGCGGTGTCCTGGATGGGACGGTTGATGTCCACCGCTTCCTTCGTAAAATGCGGTTTTTCTCCAAAGACCTGCAACCGGTGAATGATTTCCGAGGCGCGATCCACCTGGGCGCCGACTTCATTCACCACCTGGGCCAGATCTTCCCGCGGGATTTCCCCACCTTGCTGGAGCAGGATTTTGAGAAATTCGCTGCCCATTTTGATGGCGTTCAGGGGCTGATTGAGTTCATGCACCACGCCTGCCGACATGCCGTTCAGGCTGGGCATCAGCCGCAGCAAATCCCAGGCCGTGACCAGTTCCACATGGAGCATCAGGGCCGGAAGCAGGATCAGGTCGCCCACCAGGGCGGAAATGATGGTGATGACCATCAGGGAGCCGAAGACCGCCGTGGGGATGAAATGAGAAAACATCAACAGGGAAAACCCCAGGCTGATGGTCAGGGTGAAGAAAACCATGGGCTTGCCGACGCTGATGATACAGTCCCGCAGGGCGCGGTCCTTGTCCAGGTCTTTCTTGAATTCCCGGTTGTAGCGGGTCAGGTAGTGAATGATGTCATCCACGGCCAGGCCGATGGCGATGCTGGCGATCAGGCCGGTTCCCATATTCAGTTCAATGCCGAACCATCCCATGACGCCGAAGGTGATGAGGATGGGAAACGTATTGATCAGGATGGCCACGAATCCGACCTTGGCGGATAAAAAAAGCACGAACATCATGGCGAAAATCAGCGCCATGGTGGAAAAAAGACTGTTGATTTGACCCTTGGCCAGTTGGTCGCTGCTTTCGGCGATAACCGTGCCGATGCCGGTCACCTGAAAGGAACGGAACTCCGGGAAATGCTCCCGGGTGTAGGCATGAATCCGCTCCCGGACGGAAAGGAATTCCCTGGAGCTGGCGAGATGGGTCAGCATCAGGATGTTGGCCTTGGAGTAGGTTTCATCCAGAAAAGGAGTGAGCATGTCCTGGCCGAGAATCATTTTGTAGTTGTTGATGAGCATCCGGACCTCAAAGGTTTCCTCGGGCAGGGCGTAGAACTTGGGATCGTATTTGTTGACCGCATAGTTGACCAGTTTGAGGTAATCGGCGAAGGAAACCGTTTTGTCCACCTTGGGCAGGGTTTCCAGGTATTTCTGCAATTCGATGATCCGGGTGAGATGCTCGGGTGACTCGAAATAGTCCTCTCCCGGTCCTTCCATGACCACATGGATCGGAAAACTGCCGGACAGGGACTTGTAGATGTCGTGGAAATGGCGGCTGACCGGCGTGCTCTCCCGGAAATAGGCCACCGGATTGGTTTCAACCTGGACAAAAAAGATTCCCGACGTGCAGATCAGCAGAAGGATCCCGGTCCCGGCAAATATATACTTCTGTTTTTTTGAAACGAGATGGATCACAAAATGGAGAAACCGGTCTATATACACCCGGGAGACGGCGTGAGTGACTTTGATGCGCAGTTGCGCCAGGGGGATGAGGGCGAATACCGCCGGCAGCAGCGTCAGGAAAATGAAAAGCAGCAGCAGCATGCCGATACCGGCAAAAATCGCGAATTCCTGGATGGCGGTAATGCGCATGATCAAGAGGGAGCCGAAGCCGATGAGGTCGGTGAGCACCGCAAGGCCGGTGGGCAGGGACATCACCATGAACGTCTCCACAATGGCGGTCTGGGAGGTTTCCGCCTTCTGGACGTTTTCGATCAGGGAGGCGCAGATGTGCGTGCAGTAAGCCGTGCCCACAGCCACGATGAAGACCGGCACAATCATGGTCAGCATGGAAAAAGGGACCCGGGTCCAGGCCATGATGCCGAAGGTCCAGACAAGGGACAGGGAAACCGACACCAGGGGAAACAGCGTATACCAGATGTTGCGGTAGAGAAAATAAAGCAGCGCGGCGATGGTCAGAACCGTGAGGGGCAGCAGGGTCAATAAATCCCCCTGGGTGTAATCCGTCATGGCCTGGGAGACAAGGGGGATTCCGATCTGGTACCGCTGCAATTCATTCCGGGTTTCCCGGAGCAGTTTCTCGACGTTTTCAACCACGGCCTTTATTTCAGCGTCTTCGTTCAGCACCAGGGTGACGGCGGTGGTGTTGCGATCCTCGGAAAGGAGGTTTTTGGTGAACAGCTCGATGGACGAACAAATCCCGGCGAATTTTTCCAGGGACCACTGGTTGCGCGGATCCACATCTTTTTTAACCCCGGAGATGCTGATCACCCGGCGTACACCCTTTATTGCGGCGGCGTCCGCGGACAGCTTTTCCACCAGGTTGAAAAAGTCAGGGCTGAAAACATCCCGGCCCTTGATGACGATCCGGATGAGATCGTCCGAGCCGAAAATTTTTTGAAATTCCCGGTATTGCTTGGTGACGGGAAGGTCTTCGATCACCAGGTCGTAAATGGATGTCCGCACGCTGAGGCTCGGGAGACGCCACCCCAAGGCAAGGGTGATCACCGCCATAAGAAGCAGGGCCCGCTTGGGATGACGCACCTGCCAGGACAATATCCTGCGGCCGAATCGGTGAAGCGAGAATCGTTCCGGACGATAAGACTTAGGACGCATGGATTATTCCTCAGCTTTTAAGATCCGTCGAAAGATACCGGCGCGCTTCCCTCTCGTTGCCCTGGAGCTGGTAAATGCTCCCGATGCGATTGAAATAATGCTGGCGGTTGGCGGGATCCTCCCGGGTCAGGGAAAAAAACAATTCCAGAATTTTTGAAGAATGATCGCCGGTGGTAAAACTGGTTTCCGCAAACCGCTGCTTGATGAACACATCCACCGTATTTCCGCATCCCCGGCAGGAGTTGAGAATGTCGGCATACAAATCGCGGGCCAAATGGGGCAATCCCAACGCTTCATAGGCTTTTGCCAGGGATTGGGCGACCAGCTGGTTGTAGCCGTCCATAGCCAGCATCTTGAGGAAATGGTCGGCGGCTTCTTGCGGCTTTCCGGCGCGCAGGAGCGTTTCGCCCATCATCATCCTGACGGCAAAGGAAGCGGCGATTTCCGGGGGGCGGGAATGCAGGAACTCCAAGGCGGAACCGTACTCCTTTTGTTCCCACAGAACTTCGCACAGCAGATAGCAGGCTTTAAGGGATTCGGGGTGAGCGGACAAATAATCGAGCAGCAGGCGGCGCGCCGCGCCATGGTTGCCGAGATTGAGGTGGGCCGTGGCAAGTTCCAGGGGAATATAACCGCCGGCGGGCGTTTCTTCCATGGCCCGGGCCAGGAGGATCACGGCGGAGTCAAAATCGCCCTGATTCAAGGCGATATACCCTTGTCGAAAGACCGGCCCGTAGCTTTGATAGACCTCGCGTTCCTCATCCGGCAGGGCATTGCAGGCGGCAATGAAATTTTCCTCTTCCGTCACCTCATATTCCATGAAAACGTCCGGCTGCTCGCCGGATGTGGTAACGGCGCGTTCATCGTGAATCGTCTCCGGGGAAAATATTCCGGAAGAGAGCTTGGCGGGGGCCGGGGGGATCTGCGAGAGTCTTTTCTCGATCTCGGCGGATCGATGGGTATCCCTGGTCAAATCCAGCGCCAAGCGCAATAGTTCGATGGCGTCTTCATACCAGCCCTCTTCGATCAGGTTTTCGGCCTTTTTTTGATGCCCGGCCGCCAGGCTTTCCTTGCTCGACTGCAATTTTTTTTCGAGCCGGTGTCGTCCCGGGGCATCCAGGACGGTTGATTTTTCGAGTTTCTCCAAAGCCTTTTCGAATTCGATTTTCGCCGAACCGTACTCCCCGGCCGCAAAAAAAGCGTCAGCCTTTTTTTCAATCGCCGCGGGAGTTTTTCCGGTCAACAACGCAAACAAGCCCATGGTCTGATCCCTTTGTGGCGCCGGGTCCGCCGGTTTTTTGAAACAGCCGGTCGCGGAATTTTCTGATCCGATGGTTATGCATAATGGAGGCAGGCCGGAAAAACAAGTCTGTTTTCCAGACCGGCGGTACCCGTATATCCGGGTTTCTTTTTTCTTGCATATCCACGCGAAGTCGGATAGGGAGCAAACCGAATGAAATCAAGATCATGCTTATACCAGGCGGGAAGGGTTCACCGGCCTTTCCAGCAGGAAGCGGGGAATTGTTTCGTGAATGAACAAGAATTAAGGGATTTTAGCGCTCTGACCCCGGACCTGATCCTGGGGACTGTTGAAAGAGCCATCGGGCGTTCCATGACCGGGTTGACCTATCCCCTGCCCAGCTACATCAACCGGGTGTATGAACTGCAAACCCGGGACGGGGAACGGATCATCGCCAAGTTTTACCGCCCGGGGCGCTGGTCCAGCGCGGCGATTGTGGATGAACATCGGTTTGTAATGGATTGCGCTGCAGAGGAAATTCCGGTGGCGGCGCCCCTGGTGCTTGCCGATGGATCGACCCTGGCGGAAGCGGACGGATATCGGCTGGCGGTCTTCCCCAAAAAATCCGGCCGGGAATTCGATATCAAGGACGATACGGATTGGCTCCGGATCGGACGGTTGGTGGCGCGCATGCATCTTGTCGGCTGCCGGAGAACAGCCGATGCCCGGATCCGGATGCATCCCCGATTTTCCATGGCCGCGGATGTCGAATACCTGAAGACGAGCGGAGCCGTCAGTTCCCGCTGTTTGCCCGAATTTACCAAGATCACCGACCGGATGCTGGCGGCCATCGACGACCTATTCACGGAGGTTGAGACCATCCGTATCCACGGCGATTGCCATCGCGCCAACCTGCTGGAAAGGCCCGGGGAAGGTCTGATGGTGATTGATTTCGACGACATGGTCATGGGACCGCCGGTGCAGGATATCTGGCTGCTGCTGCCGGATCATGCCGGGTATTGCCGGCGGGAAATCGACCTCCTTTTGGAAGGATATGAACAATTCCGGAAATTTGACCGCGATACCCTCGTCCTGATCGAGCCACTGCGGGCCATGCGGATTATTTATTACCTGGCCTGGTGCGGCCGTCAACGCCAGGATTATCATTTCCGGCATCATTTCCCGGAATGGGGTAACGAGCGATTCTGGGAGCATGAGATTGCGGATTTGCACCGGCAGTTGCAGCAGGTGGAGGGGAAAGGGATGCCCGCTGGCAGTGGGTGGCGAAGGGAAGGACGCCGAAATGTTTGAGTATCAGAAAACGGGTAAATATTTCGCTCAGATTTCCGATGGATTGGAGTCCCTCGCCGCCGAGGAATTGACGTCCCTGGGTGGAACGCAGGTCAGGCCGGGATACCGTGGGCTGCATTTTCATGCGGATCGGAAAACCCTGTATGCCATCCATTACAATACCCGGCTGGCGACGCGCATTCTGACTCCCCTGCGAACCTTCGATTGCCGCAACCGCGATGACCTCTACCGGGTCGGAAAGGACATCGACTGGACGGAACTCTTTTCCATTCACCACACCTTTGCCGTCTCCGCCAATGTATCCGGGAATGAAGCCATCCGGCATTCCAAATTCGCGGCCCTTTGCCTCAAGGACGCCGTGGCGGACCGGTTCCGCCAGCGCTGCGGCTGCCGGCCGGATGTGGATGCCAGAAATCCGGATGTCTGGCTGAACCTGTATATCGAAAGAAACCGGGCCACCATTTATCTCGATACCTCCGGCGGTTCCCTGCACCGCCGCGGCTATCGTATGGAAACCGTGACCGCGCCCATGCCGGAGACGCTGGCGGCGGCCGTGGTGGCTTTTTCCGGCTGGGATGGCGCAAAACCCCTTCATGACCCGCTGTGCGGTTCCGCCACGCTGTTGTGCGAGGCCCTGATGAAGGTTTGCCGGATTCCGGCCGGTTTCCTGCGCAAGCATTTCGGTTGCCGGTTTTTACCGGATTTTGACAAAATCCTCTGGGATCAAATGAAGCGGGAATGGGATGAAGGGATCGTACCGTTGCCCGAAGGACTGATCGCCGGCAGCGACCTGGACGCGGAAGCCCTGAACGCCGCCCGGGCAAATTGCCGCATGCTCCCCGGTGGCGATTCCATTTTGTTTTCCCGGAATGATTTCAGGGCCATCGGCAACCTGGAAAACCGGGTGATCCTGTGCAACCCGCCATACGGCCTGCGGATGCGGGAAGAAGCTGATCTGCCTGGATTTTACAAGGAACTGGGGGATTTTCTGAAGCAACGTTGCAAGGGCTCGGAGGCCTATATCTATTTCGGCAACCGGGAAATGCTGAAGTGCATCGGTTTGAAGCCGGCCTGGAAAAAGCCGGTCCGGAACGCCGATCTGGACGGCCGGATCGCGAAATATGAATTGTACTGAAAACGGATCGTTACATGGAGACCGGCGGGAGATGATGGGATGTCCTTGATCAGCATGCAGGAAGTGTCCTGGGGATTCGGCGGGCAGCCGCTTCTGGACCATATTTCCCTCCGCGTTGAAAAAGGCGACCGCGTCTGCCTGCTGGGCCGCAACGGGGTTGGGAAATCCAGCCTTTTAAAAATTATAGAAGGGCGGATTGTACCGGACAGCGGAGAAATCCGGCGGCAGCCCGGCCTCCGGCTTTCCTGTCTGGAACAGAATGTCCCCGAAGGGGCGGAGGAGACCATTTTTGACATTGTGGCCGGCGGCCTGGGAGTCACGGGTGCGGCCATTGCCGAGCATCGCCATCTCTGCGCCATGGCCGAACAAAACGGGGAGTCGGGCTTTACGGTGCGGCGTGATGAATTGCAGCATTTTCTGGACGCGGAAAATGCTTGGCCCCTGGTCCGGCGGATTGAAAACATTCTGTCCCGGACCAACCTGGAACCGGAAAAACCGTTTGCCGATCTTTCCGCCGGCATGAAACGGCGGGTCCTGTTCGCCCGATCCCTGGCTCCGGAGCCGGACCTGCTGTTGCTGGATGAACCCACCAACCACTTGGACATCGACAGTATCCTGTGGATGGAAGAGTTTCTGCTCCGGCATGTGAAAACACTCCTGTTCGTGACCCACGATCGAACCTTTTTACGAAAAATCGCCAATCGTATTGTGGAGTTGGATCGGGGGCGGCTTTCAGCTTATTCCGGCGGATATGACGCCTATCTTGTCCGCCGACAGGCGGATCTGGAATCCGAGGAACGCAGGGACAGCGTTTTTGATAAAAAACTGTCGGCCGAGGAAGCCTGGATACGGCAAGGCGTCAAGGCCCGGCGGACACGGAATGAAGGCCGGGTCAGATCGCTTTTGGAGATGCGCGAGCGATACAAAAACCGCCGGAAGAAAATCGGCGATATCCGCCTGCAGGTCCAGGAAGCGGAACGGAGCGGACGCCTGGTGATCGAGGCGGATACGATTCGACATTCCTTTGATGGGGTTCCCGTCATTCAGGATTTTTCGGGCGTCATCATGCGGGGGGACAAGGTCGGTATCATCGGTCCCAACGGCGCCGGCAAAACCACCTTGCTGCGGATTTTGCTGCGGGAGATGGCGCCGGAGGCCGGCACGGTCCGTCATGGTACGAATTTGCAGGTGGCCTATTTCGACCAGCTTCGCGACCAGCTGGATGAAACCAAGACCGTTCAGGAGAACATTGCGGAGGGTAACGACTTTATTCTGCATAACGGCGCCAAGCGGCATGTGATCGGCTATCTTCGGGATTTCCTTTTTGCGCCGGATCGTTGCCGTACGCCCGTGCATGTTCTTTCCGGCGGTGAAAAAAACCGGCTGTTGCTGGCCAAACTGTTCACCCGGCCGGCCAATCTGCTGGTGATGGACGAACCGACCAACGACCTGGACATGGAAACACTGGAACTTCTTGAAGAACTGCTGTTTGAATACCAGGGCACCCTGCTGCTGGTCAGCCATGATCGTTCTTTTCTGAACAATGTGGTCACCGGCACCATTGCCTTTGAAGGCGGGGGGAGGTTGTCGTCCTATGCAGGCGGCTATGATGACTGGTTGTCCCAGCGACCAAAGGAGCCGATTCCCGAGTTGTGCCCGGCAGCCGCGCCGAGAGAGGAACGACGGAAGGCGGCCTCCAGGTCCATACGCAAACTCGGCTTCATGGAAAAGCGGGAACTGGCGGAGCTGCCGCAGCGGATCGAACTGCTGGAGAAGGAGAAAAAATCCATATATGACCAAATGGCCCAGCCGTCTTTTTACAAACGTGAAAAAGGCGAAATTACCAAAATGAAACAGCATCTTGAAGATATAAACCAGGAAATAGAGGCAGCGTATTCCCGTTGGGTGGAATTGGAAGAAACGGAATCGGCGCAAAATTTATAACGTTATTTATAACGTTATTCGAGAAAAAGCCCGACCTGATTTTTTTTCGGTTTTTTGCTGGCGGGACGACTGTTGGGATTGGAAGGAAGAATTTAAGCTCAATGGATCATTTTGAGCTTGCTTATCATGGAAATTTGCGGTAAGGAAATGGGTAATCGGCTGCCTGTAGTAGAAGTCGGCCGTCCTCTGTTTGAAGCTGTTTCTCTTCACTGTGGTCCGTCGCTCCGGCACTCACGGTTCCTGTGTGTAAGTAACGATTCAGATAAACAGTCATTATCCGACGCCTCCAGAGGTGGTGGTGCGGCGGATAACCCAGGCAAACAGTATGGTCGGCAATCAGCGGCACACTTACCCGGCAGTATGCTTCCACGGGGAACGGTTTTTGGTTTCAAACCCGCGATTCCCTTTTGAAAACCCCTTTGATTCCAAGATGTGATGCCAGCAGCAAGGATCCAGCAGCAAGGATAAGGATGAGGAAAGAGGACGGGGTGCGCCGAATGCCGATGCCGGTTCGAATGTCCTGTATGGACGCAAACACCAACCCTGAATTGAGGTAACAGAAGAACATGGATGAGGACAAAAGAAAAAAAATCGAAGCCAAATTGAGACAGATGATCGCGGCGGAGAAAAACACATCGGAGGAAAACCGGTCCAATGAAGTGAAATCCTACGGCGCCACCATCATTCGGCGCCGGAAAGGAACTCCGGACACCCAGATTGAATAGCCGCCAGATCGGGTTTGAGATGGCAACTCTCCGATGGTCATGAGGACCTTCCGAGGTTTTCCATCCAACCGTTCCAATTGAATTGAATCAGCAACGCCGCGAAACCGCCGTCGGGTTTTGCAGCGATGGTCACTCCTTTCCGCGTCACCGGGTGCTTGAATTTCAATTCAACCGCCGCGAGCAGCAAACGATTACATTCCAGATATGTCCTGAAAAATCGGTTATGGGTGCTTTTCCCATATCGGGTGTCCCCGATGATGGGGTGGCCGACGTGTTTCATGTGTTTCCGCAACTGGTGCCGGCGTCCTGTCCGGGGCCGAAGGACGGCAAGGGAATACCGGCTGGTGGGATAACGATCCACCTGGAACGGCAGTTCGACGGTCCCCACCCGCTGATAGTCCGTGACAGCGGGGAATCGCCGGCTGTCCTTTGATTCCCCTTCTGGAATGCGCTTGTCCCGCACTTTTTTCACCGGATGATCGATCCGGCCGGTTTCATTTATAATTCCACGCACAACAGCCAGATATGTTTTTTCCACTGCCCCGTTTTGAAAAATGGCGGCGGTTTGTCCGGTGATTTCAGGAGAAAAAGCAAACAGCAGAACCCCGGATGTGGCTCTATCCAGGCGGTGCACGGGATAGACATGACACCCCACCTGGTTCCGAACCATCTGCAGGGCGAAGTGTTTCTCATGCCGATCCACCGGACTGCGATGAACCAGCAGGCCGGCCGGTTTATGGACGGCTATGTAATACGGATCCTGATATACAATTTCCAGGGGTTCCATGGTCCCCTCCCGTGGCGGCCGACTATTCGGAACACGAATGAAATGAATCGCCGTTGTCGGGTCATCCGTTCAGCAAACCGGCCAACGGCTTGACAGCGCGGACGGAATGCGCGGCCCCCAATTGACCGCAGGCCGCCATGATCCGGTTGCCGTAGGATCGTCGCAGCCGGGTGAAAATGTTTTTCCCCACCAGTTGTTGCTGGAACCGGTGGACGGTTTCCATGTCAGGAGGGGAGTATACCGCGCCGGGGCTTGGATTGAAAGCAATCAGATTGACGCGCACCTTCAGACCATCCACCAGGGCGGCCAGTTCCTCGGCATGCCGTGGGGAATCGTTGATACGGCGGATCAGCACGTACTCGATGAACAGAACGCTGTCCCGGCCAAGGGGAAATCGGACCAGGGTTTTTCGGAGTTCCTCCAGGGGAAATTTCCGGTTGATGGGCATCAGAATATCCCTCAGCCCGTCCTCCGCGGCGTTAAGGGATACGGCCAGTCGCAGATTGGGCTTGTTCCTGGCGGCCAGCCTGCGAATGCCGTCCGCATGGCCGGCGGTCGAAACGGTGATGCGGCGGAGGGGAACATCCAGGCCTTGCTGATCGCTGATCACTTCGATTGCCCCAAGAACATTTTCGAAATTGTCAAGCGGTTCGCCCATGCCCATGAATACGATGTTATTCACCGGCTGGCGCAGCAGAAAGCGGGCTGCAACCACCTGCCAGACGATTTCTTCCACGGTCAGATCCCGTACGAACCCCATGCCGCCCGTGGCGCAGAATCGGCAGCCCATGCGGCAGCCCACCTGGGAGGAAACGCACAAGGTACTGCGCTTCCCTGCCGGGATGAGGACGGATTCAATGGTATTTCTGTCCGGCAGGCGGGAAACGAACTTGAGGACCGCGTCTTCCTGCACTTCCAGGATGCGGCAGGACGGAAAGGCGAGATCCCTGATGATGTCACAGGCCAGCTTGGGTGAAGACCGGAATTCCGGAATTTCCGTGAGCCGGAAACCACCGTTTCGGAAGACCTCCCGATAGACCCCGGTGGCATGATACCTTCCTTTCCCGTACCGGCGTTTGAATTCAGCCGCCAGTTCCGTGCATGTATGGGCGAAAAGGTTCAGAGCCATGACCGTTCTTGAAGCTCCCCATGGATACAATTTGAGATTTGAGATTTGAGATCCAAAATCGGCAGTCTCAAATCTGAAATCTCAAATCTCAAATCCCAAATCCCCTCCTCCAACCATCGGATTTACAGTTGAAATTCCAAGTCCAGGCGCTGCCGCTCTTCCTGTAGGCCATTGCCGGGTGAAAATCAACTGAAAAAGGCTCTTGACATCTTTCCGGGGTTGCGTTTATAGAAAAATCCATCAAATGATGGAAACAAAGCATGGTATATTTTTGATGGAATTCATCCCGGGGGGCCGCAGCCGTCCGGGCGGATCGGATACCATAAGAAACGATTGTCATCATTTATTCACCGTTTAATCCAAAGGAGGGATGGATATGGCCTTGAACATGGACGCATTGGGGAAAAAAATCGGTCCTGTTTCCAAGGACTACAGCTGGAAGGATGTGGTCCTGTACGCCCTAGGCGTGGGCGCCGGATTTTCCAATCTGGAATATTGCTACGAGAAAGACCTGAAGGTCATTCCGAGCTTTTCCATTGCATCGATTTTTGAGTTTATCGCCCAGTTCGGCATTGAGTCCGGCGTGAATCTGGCCGGTATTCTGCACGGCGAACAGGAACTGATTTTCCACAACCCGATTCCCACGGAAGGGACATTGACCACCGAGGGCAAGCTGACCCATTACTATGACAAGGGCAAGAAAAAAGGCGCCCTGGTGGTGGGCGAAAGTGAAACCCGGCATTCCAACGGGAAAAAGCTGTTCACCAGCATCCTCAGTATCTTTGCCCGCCTGGACGGCGGCTTTGACGGTCCGGATGCCCCCAAGAAAGAGGTCATTTTCCCGGATCGGGCCCCGGATTTCGTGGTGGAGGAGGCGCCCGCCGGAAACCAGCCCCTGTTGTACCGATTGTCCGGCGATCTCTTCGCCCTGCACGCGGATCCGGACTTCGCCAAGATGGCCGGGTTTGAAATGCCGATCATGCACGGCCTTTGCACCCATGGGTATGCCTGCCGGGCCCTGATCAACAACCTCATCCCCGGCGCACCGGAAAAAGCCCGGCGCATGTATTGCCGTTTTTCCAAAACCCTGTATCCGGGAACCCCGATTCAGATTCTGATCTGGAAAACCGGCGCGGGCAAGGCGGTCTGGCGGGTGCTCAATTCCCGGAACGGGGAAACGGTCATCGACATGGGTGAATTTGAATACGGCGATATCCCCAAGGACGAGATTCGCTTTGATGGCCGCGTGGCCATCATCACCGGTGCCGGCGCCGGTCTGGGGCGGGTATACGCGCTGGAATTGGCCAAACGCGGCGCCATGGTGGTGGTGAACGACCTGGGCGGATCCCGGGATGGCTCGGGTGGAGGGTCCTCCGCCGCGGCCGACAAGGTCGTCAAGGAGATCCAGGAGGCGGGCGGCAAGGCTGTGGCCAACTATGACAATGTGGCCACGCCGGAAGGCGGCGAGAATATCGTCAAGACGGCCCTTTCCGCATTCGGCAAGGTGGATATCCTGATCAACAACGCGGGCATCCTGCGGGACAAGAGCTTCACCAAGATGGAACCGGAAAACTGGCAGGCCGTCATGAAGGTCCACCTGGACGGGGCCTTCCATGTCACTCGGCCGGCGTTTGCGGCCATGAAGGACAACGGCTACGGACGCATCATCATGACCACTTCCGCGGCCGGTTTGTACGGCAATTTCGGGCAGACCAATTATTCATCCGCCAAGATGGCCCTGGTGGGATTCATGAACACCCTGAAACTGGAAGGCCAGAAATATGACATCAAGGTCAACACCATCGCCCCGGTGGCCGCTTCACGGTTGACGGAGGATATCATGCCTCCCGATCTGTTCGAAAAGATGAAACCGGAATATGTGGCGCCCATGACCATCTATCTCTGCTCCGATAAATGCCAGGCAAGCGGCAATATTTACAACGCCGGCATGGGCTTTTACAACCGGGTGGCGGTGGTGACCGGTCCCGGCGCCGTGATCAAGGGCAGCGGTGAATTTCCGACGGTGGAGGATGTGCAGAAGAACCTGGGGAATATTGCCAGTCTCAAGGGCGGCAAGGAATACTTCCAGCTGAACGACCAGGTGGGCGACGTATTCACGGCTCTCACCGGTCCGCCTTCGGGAGCCAAGGCCGGCGCGGAAACGGCGGCTGGAACGGCCGCCAGATTCGCCAGCGCGGCGGCTGTTTTCGAGGCCATGCCCGGCGCTTTCCGGGCCGACAAGGCCGCCGGAAAGGATGTCGTCTTTCAATACATCATTTCCGGAAGCGGGGGCGGAGAATGGATTTGCGCCATCCAGAACGGAACCTGCGACATCCGGGCCGGGAAACATGAAAAACCGGCCTGCACCCTTAAAATGAAGGATGCCGATTTTCTGGACATGATGAACGGGAAGATGAATCCCATGCAGGCGTTCACTTCCGGTAAGCTGGCCATTGAAGGCGATGTCATGAAGTCCCAACTGATCGAGAAGGTATTCAAGCTGTAGGCCGTCGGCCGTTCGGCGCCGGTTCGTATCCGGCCGCCGGAGGATGACCGCTGATCATTAACGAAAATTGAAAAAAGAGGAGACCCGCAATGATTGGTATCACTTCTTATGGGGCATATATTCCGCGTTTACGGTTGAACCGGATGTCCATTTTCCAGAGCATGGGCTGGTTCGCACCCGCCATTATGATGGTGGCCCAGGGGGAACGATCCATGTGCAATTGGGACGAAGATTCCATCACCATGGCGGTGGCCGCGGCCCGCGATTGCATCGCCGGGATGGACAAAATCGGCCTGGACGGCCTGTACATGGCCTCCACCACCATGCCTTTCGCCGACCGCCAGAATGCCGGTGTGGTGGCCACGGCCCTGAACCTGCGTGAAGACATCGTTACTTCCGATTTCACCGCTTCCCAGAAGGCCGGCAGTACGGCCCTGCTGACGGCCCTGGAGTCCGTGAAAAGCGGAGAGCGCAACCAGATTCTGGTGGCCGCCGCCGACCGCCGGGAAACCAAGTCCGCCTATTTTTACGAAATGTGGTACGGCGACGGCGCCGCCGCCCTCACCGTGGGGAACCGGAACGTCATTGCCGAGTATCTGGGATCCTATTCGGTGTCCTGTGATTTCGTGGAACATTACCGGGGCAGCGACAACAAGTTCGACTATGTCTGGGAAGAACGCTGGGCAAGAGACGAGGGCTATTCCAAGATCATCCCCGAGGCGGTCAACGGGTTGATGAAAAAGCTGAACATCACCATGGAGGCAGTGGACAAGCTGGTTTACCCCTGTTTTTTCAAGGCCGAGCACAAGAATATCGCCAAAAAGCTCGGCGCCGGACCGGAGAAGGTCATGGACAACCTGCATGAAGTCTGCGGAGAAACCGGCACGGCCCACGCCCTGCTGATGTTTACGGCGGCCCTGCAGGAAGCCAAGCCCGGCGACCGGATACTCATGGCCGGATTCGGCCAGGGATGCAACGCCTTGTATTTCCGGGTGACCGACAATATCGCCCAACTGCCCGGCCGTTGCGGCCTCAAGGGCGCCCTCGCGAACAAGGAAATCGTCGACAATTACGCCAAATTCCTCAAGTTCCGGGATTTGCTGCCGACGGAAATGGGCATCCGCGCCGAGGCGCCCACCCAGACGGCCATGACCGTGCTGTGGCGCAAGCGCAAGATGATCCTTGGCCTGGTGGGCGGCAAGTGTCGGAAATGCGGCACGGCCCAGTTTCCCAAGATGGATATCTGCGTTCGGCCTGACTGCGGGGCCATCCGCAGCCAGGATGAGTATGAGTTCGCCGATATCCCCGCCGCGGTGAAAACCTTCACCGGCGATCTCCTGGCGGTTTCGGTGGATCCGCCCCATATCTACGGCATGGTCCAGTTCAAGGGCGGCGGCCGCTTCATGGCTGATTTCACCGACTGCAAGCTGGATGACGTCAAGGTGGGTTTGCCCATGCAGATGGTGTTCCGCAAACGGGTCACGGACAAGGAACGCGGATTCGTGAATTACTTCTGGAAGGCGGCACCGGTACCGGGAGCCGCGGAAGCCATGAACCGGATCAATTTCGAGGGCCGCGTGGCGGTCATCACCGGCGCGGGCGGCGGATTGGGGCGCGTGTACGCCCTGGAACTGGCCAAACGCGGCGCCAAGGTGGTGGTCAACGATCTGGGCGGCTCCCGGGACGGCTCCGGAACCGGGTCGGCGACTCCGGCCCAGCAGGTAGTGTCGGAAATCGAAGCCCTGGGAGGCAAAGCCGTGGCCAATTATGACAACGTGGCCACGCCCGAAGGCGGTGAGAACATCATCAAGACCGCCCTGGAAGCCTTCGGCCGGGTGGACATCCTCATCAACAACGCGGGGATTCTGCGGGACAAGAGTTTCCTGAAACAGGATCCCCAGAACTGGCAGGCGGTACTGGATGTCCATCTGAACGGGGCCTATCATGTCACCAAGCCGGCGTTCATCGCCATGAAGGAGCAGGGATACGGACGCATCATCATGACGACTTCGGCGGCCGGACTGTACGGCAATTTCGGCCAGACCAATTATTCCGCCGCCAAGATGGGACTCATCGGTCTGATGAACACCTTGAAACTGGAAGGGGCCAAATACGACATCAAGGTCAACACCATCGCGCCGCTGGCTGCCTCGCGGCTGACCGAGGACATCATGCCGCCGGAGGTGTTCGCCAAAATGAAACCGGAATACGTGGCGCCCATGGTGGTCTATCTGTGCAGCGAAGCCTGTAAGGAGACCGGCCGGATCTATAACGCCGGCATGGGCTATTTCAACCGGGCCGCCATCATGACCGGGCCGGCGGTTCAATTGGGCGATGCCGGACAGCTGCCCACCCCGGAAATGATTCACGAGAATTTCGATAAGATCAATCATTTCGAAGGCGCCCAGGAAATGGCCGATCTGAATGCGGCCCTTTTCGCCATGATGACGCCGGCGGAGACCAAAAAAGAGGCGGCGCCGGCTGAAGCTGGAGGGGATGTGGCGCCGCAGCAGATTTTTGACCAGATGCCCGGGGCCTTTCAGAAATCCGCGGCGGCCGGAGTGGACGTTGTTTTCCAGTACACCATTTCCGGACCCAAGGGCGGCGACTGGGTGGTGACCGTCAAGGACGGGACCTGCAAGGTGGAAACCGGCAAGGCCGCCAAGGCGACCTGCACCATCAAGATGGCCGACAGTGATTTCGTGGCCATGGTGACCGGTAAATTGGATCCCATGAAGGCCTTCACCTCGGGCAAACTGGCCATCGACGGCGATGTTATGAAATCCCAGCTTATCCAAAAGCTGTTCAAACTGAATCGATAGGAGGAACAAACCATGGCAACAGGAATCAGAGACAAGGTTGCAATTATCGGTATGGGATGCACCAGGTTCGGTGAACGCTGGGATATGGGTGCCGAAGAACTGATGGTGGAGGCTTTTGAAGAATGCCTGCTGGATGCGGGAATCGAGAAGAAGGACATCCAGGCGGCCTGGTTCGGCACCTGCATGGATGAAATCAACGTGGGCAAGACCGGCATGCCGCTGGCGGTGACCTTGAGGCTGCCCATGATCCCCGTTACCCGGGTCGAAAATTACTGCGCCACCGGCACTGAGGCCTTCCGCGGCGCCTGCTATGCGGTGGCCTCCGGCGCCTATGACATCTGTCTGGCCCAGGGCGTGGAAAAATTGAAGGATACGGGATACGGCGGGTTGCCCAATCCCGGTTCGGGAGTGGGCAGCCTCACCTGGCAGTGGTGGCCGAACCTGTCGGCCCCGGGCTCTTTCGCCCAACTGGCCAGCGCTTATGCCGCCAAATACAAGGTGGCGGACAAGGACTTGAAACGGGCCATCGCCCATGTATCGGTCAAGAGTCACGCCAACGGCACCTTGAATCCCAAGGCCCATCTGCGCAAGGCCGTGACCATCGAGCAGGTGCTGGCAGCCCCCATCATCGCCCATCCCTTGGGGTTGTTCGACTGCTGCGGGGTGAGCGACGGATCGGCCTGCGCCATCGT
Source organism: Thermodesulfobacteriota bacterium (assembly GCA_049320885.1). Classification (GTDB taxonomy): domain Bacteria; phylum Desulfobacterota; class Desulfobacteria; order Desulfobacterales; family SURF-7; genus DYJD01. Next base: position 30,004 of record JBMORA010000055.1, read on the forward strand.
CACCACCCCGGAAATCGCCAGGAAGCTCGGTAAAAAAGACTTCGTCACCGTCAAGGCCCTGCAGCTGGCACTCTCCAGCGGCGAAGAGATGGCTTACAACGAATGGGACGGCGATCATTTCATGACCACGTCCAAATGCAGCCTCGCCGCCTACAAGGAAGCCGGCATAACGGACCCGCGAAAGGAAATCAGCATGATGGAAGTTCATGACTGCTTCTCCATCACCGAGTTGGTGACCTATGAGGATTTGCACATTTCCGAACGCGGCCAGGCCTGGAAGGACGCCCTGAACGGCATGTACGATCTGAACGGCCAGGTGCCCTGCCAGGTGGACGGTGGTTTGAAATGTTTCGGCCATCCCATCGGCGCCTCGGGACTGCGGATGATCTATGAAATGTATCTACAGTTGCACGGACGGGCCGACAAGCGTCAGCTCAAAGATCCCAAGTTCGGCCTGACCCACAACCTGGGAGGCTTTCCCTTCCAGAATATCTGCGCCATTTCCATCATCGGGAAATACGGCCGGTAGGAGACCGTAAAACCGGATGCCGTGAGGCCAGGCCTCTCGGCATCCGGCGGACATATGGACTAAAGGAGTCTGCATGCAGCTGTTGCCGTATACAGAGGATCATCACCGCTTCCGGGCGCGCCTGCGGAAATTCATGGCCGAGGAAGTCGTGCCCTGCGTGGAAGAATGGGAAAAAGAACACATCGTCCCCAGGGATATCTGGAAAAAAATGGGACGGGAGGGGTTTGTCTGTCCGGCCTTGTCCAGGGAGTATGGCGGAGGCGGCGGGGATTTCCTGCACTCCGCCATCGTGATCGAGGAAATCGCCCGCACCAATCACAGCGGTCTCGCCACGCCGTTGCACAGCGACATCGTGGTTCCCTATATTGAATCCTATGCTTCGGAGGAGCTGAAGCGGAAATATCTTCCCCTGTGCGCCGCGGGTGAGATGATCACCGCCGTGGCCATGACCGAACCCGATGCCGGCAGCGACCTCGCTTCCATGCAAACCACGGCGGAAGCCGACGGTGATGATATCGTCCTGAACGGCTCCAAGACTTTCATCACCAACGGGATCAATTGCGACCTGGTGATTGTGGCGGCAAAACAACCGGGGGCCGACAATCCCCACAAGGCCCTTTCCCTGTACCTGGTGGAAGACGGCACCCCCGGTTTCAACAAAGGCCGCCGGCTGGAAAAAATGGGCTTTCACAGTCAGGATACGGCCGAACTGTTTTTCACCGACTGCCGGATTCCCCAAACCAACCGTCTGGGGGCGGAGGGCGCCGGTTTTTACATGCTGATGGAAAAACTCCAGCAGGAGCGACTGGTATGCGCGGTCATGGGGGTTGCCGCTGCCGAACAGATCATGGAATGGACCATGCGCCATTGCCGGGAAACCGTGGGTCCCAAAGGTCCGCTGACCCGCTCCCAGGCCGTTTCGTTCGCCCTGGTGGAAATGTGTACCGATGTGAAACTGGGAAGAACTTTCCTGGATAAGCTCATCGTCCAGCACATGGCCGGAGAGAATATCGTGATCGAGACCTCCATGGCCAAATACTGGACCACCGAACTGGCCAAACGCATTGCGGACCGGGCCCTTGACCTGATCGGCCAGGGGGGCACCCTGGAGACGACTCCGCCGGTCAGGGCCTTCCGGGATGCCCGGGTCATGTCGATTTTTGCCGGGACCAATGAAATCATGAAGGGGATCGTGGCCAAGTTCATGGGAATGTGAAAACAGCAATTACGAATTAGGAATTACGAATTAGGAATGGAGGTATGCTGTCAATTAAAATATTTGGAAAGCGAATCGGGGAAAGTCTGGCGTAAGGCACCAATGAGAAAGCCGGACGATCCTTCATTCGTAATTCCTAATTCCTAATTCCTAATTCCTAATTCGTAATTCGTAATTTAAAAAAGGGGGCTGCATGTGTGAACTGACAAGATCGCAAAAAGAAATACAGAAGGCTGCGCAGGAATTCGCCAAGGGTGAGTTCGACAAGGAAGTGACCACGGAACTGGAAAAAGAGCATTCCTATCCCGAACGGATCTGGAAGAAGGCCGCCGACCTGGGATTCGTCGGTATCCAGTTCGCGGAAAAATACGGTGGCGGCGGTCTGGGTCTCATGGACGCCTGCCTGGTGGCTGAGACCCTTTGCCGCAGGGATTCCACCATGGGCAGCGCCATATCCCTCGCGACGTTCGGTGCGGAATGCCTGCACCGGTTCGGGGATGAAAAACTGAAAGCGGCGTTTCTGCCGAAGGTGATCGAAGGAGAGGTGTTGACCGGCATCGCCTTGTTTGAAACCGAACGCGGCGACGATTTCAGCGTCTTGGAAACCACGGCGAAGAATGCGGGATCGGAATGGGTGATCACCGGCAAAAAGCGCTATGTGATCAACGGCGGGAAAGCCGGATTTTATCTGGTGCTCTGCCGCACCGAAGACCGGTTTGATGAGAACGGCGGGACCTGCCTGCTGCTGGTGGAGGCGGACCGGGAGGGACTCGGTGTGACGTCCCTGGGGGATAAACTCGCGCTCAATTCCGTGGCCACCGCCGATCTGTCCTTCTCCCAGGTGCGGGTGCCGCAGACGAATGCGGTGGGTAAGGAGGGCCGGGGCATCTCCCAGGTCAAGGCGTTTCTGGATGAGGTGAAAATCCTGGCGGCTGCCAGGGCCGTGGGGATTGCCGCGGGCGCGCTGGACCGTGCATTGGTCTATGTCAAACAGCGGGAGCAGTTTGACCGGAAACTGGCCCAGTTCCAGATCACCCGGCATAAAATCGCCGATATGGCCACCAAGGTGGAACTGGCCCGGCTCATCACCTACCGCGCGGCTGCGGATTTCGACAAGGGCAAATCCGATCCGGTGTTGAGCGCCATGGCCAAAATGGCGGCGGGCCGGATGGCGGTGGAAGTGGCGGACGAGGCCATTCAGCTGTTCGGCGGATACGGATACATGACCGAACAGGAGGTTGAACGGTATTACCGGGACGCCAAGACCATCGAACTGTGTCTGGGAACCCGGGAGAGCCAGAAGGATCTCATTGCCGACACGGTCATCGGCAAATTGAAATAGCAGGGCAGGCGTTGGGAGGACAGCATATGGAAATCATTACGTACACGCAGGAACAGAAGGAATTCCGGCAGCGGCTGCGCGTTTTCCTGGAAAACGAGGTGGCGCCCCGGGTGGATCAGTGGGAAGCGGACCACCTGATGCCCAAGTCGGTCTGGAAAAGAATGGGTGCCGGCGGGTTTTTATGTCCGTCGGTTTCCAGGGAATACGGCGGGATCGGCGGGGACTACCGGTATGCGGTGATCGTCGCCGAGGAAATGGCCCGCACCCGCTTCACGGGACTGGCGGCCTCGCTGCACAGCGATGTGGTGGTGCCGTATCTGGATTCCTTCGGGACGCCCGAACAGAAAAAAAAATACCTGCCTGGTTGCGTCTCCGGCGATGTCGTCACGGCGGTGGCCATGACCGAACCGGATGCCGGCTCTGATGTGGCCGGTATGAAAACCACGGCCGTGGAATCCGGGGATGAAGTGATCATCAACGGCTCCAAAACCTTCATTTCCAACGGAATCAACTGCGACCTGCTGATTCTGGCGGCCCGGGACCCGGAAATCGGCAGCAAGCACCAGGCGGTATCGCTCTATCTGGTGGAGGACGGGACGCCGGGATTCGACAAGGGCCGCCGACTGGAAAAAATGGGTTGGCACAGCCAGGACACCGCCGAGATGTTTTTCAACGATTGCCGGATTCCAAAGTCGAACCGGCTGGGGGATAAAGGCGGCGGCTTCATCATGTTGATGCAGAAGCTGCAGCAGGAACGTCTGACCTGTGTGCTGGGCGCCGTTCCGGCGGCGGAGTTGATTCTGGAATGGACCATCGATTGCTGCCGGAAATTTTTCCGGAACGGCAAACCCCTGATCAAGTCCCAGGCGATTCAGTTCGCCCTGGTGGAGATGATGACGGAAGTCAAACTGGGACGCACGTTCATGGAAAAACTGGTGATGGATCATATCGAAGGCCAGACCATCGTCATTGAAACGTCCATGGCCAAGTACTGGACCACGGAGATGGTCAACCGCATCGCCGACCGCTCCCTGGAGATCGTCGGTGAATTCGGCACCCTTGAATCCTGTCCCATTGTCCGGGCCAAACGCGATGTGCGGGTTATGTCGATTTTCGCCGGAACCAATGAGATCATGAAAGGTATCGCGGCCAAGTTCATGGGAATGTGATGGGGGCAATTACGAATTAGGAATTACGAACTACGAATTTTAGGAATTGGGAATGAAAGGAGTCGGTGCGATGGGACTTGAGGACAGGAAGTGGGTCAGACACTATGATCCGGGAGTACTGCCGGAGATTCCGATTCCGGACATTACTTTCACGGATATGCTGCTGGAAGGCATCAAGGCAAAGCCCCAGCGGCCGGCGCTGCATTTTCTCGGGCGGACGATCACTTTCAAGGAACTGGATACACTCTCGGGAAGATTCGTTTCCTTTTTGAAAAATCATGGCTATGGGCCGGGCAGCGTGGTGGGCATCAACCTGCCCAATATTCCGGAATATCCCATTGCCCTGACCGGGGCCCTGCGGGCCGGCTGCACCGTCACCGGCATATCGCCGCTGCTGACCCCCAAGGAGCTGGCCTACCAGCTGACGGATGCCGGCGTGGGCGTTCTCGTGATCCTGGACAATCTGTTCGCGGAGCGTCTGGTGAAAATCGCCGCCGGCGTTGCCTGCCTGAAGCACGTCGTGGTGGTCAATGTGGGGGATTCCCTTCCCTGGATCAAGAGACTGCTCGGCACGGCTCTGAAAAAAATACCCCGGGGCGAGATCACGCCTCTTTCGGCCAAGGAAGTGTTGCGGTTCAAGGAGATTCTTTCCGCATACCCGCCGGGGGAGGACAAGCCCCGGCTATCCCCGGAGGACACCTGCCTGATTCAATATACCGGCGGCACCACGGGAATGCCCAAGGGCGCGGAGCTTTCCCATCGGAATCTGGTGGCCAATACCCTGCATGTGCGCGAATGGGTGGGCTGGGAAATGGGCCAGGATGTGCTCTGTTCGGCCTTCCCGTTTTTTCATTTGGCGGGTCTGGCTTTCGGCATGGTGGCCATGAGTACGGCCAATACCCAGTGCCTGATCCCCGATCCCCGCAATATCCGGCATTTCTGCAATGAAATCAAAAACCGCAAACCCACGGTGATGGCCAATGTGCCGACCCTGTATCAGATGCTGCTGAATGAGCCGGTCTTCAAGACCCTGGATTTTTCCATGCTGAAAATCTGTGTGTCCGGCGCCGCGCCGTTTTCCATGGAAAGTATCCAGACCTTCGAAAAAGTCGTGGGCAAGGGCAAGGTGATGGAAGTCTATGGCATGACCGAGGCCAGCCCCCTGCTCACCATGAACCCCTATGCAGGCAAGAAAAAAATCGGCTCGGTGGGGGTTCCGGTGATGAATACGGATATCAAGATCGTGGACCTGGAAACCAGAAGCCGGGAAACGGCTGTCGGTGAGCCCGGCGAACTCATCGCCCGGGGCCCCCAGGTGATGAAGGGGTATCACAACAAACCGGAAGAAACGGCCAATACCCTGCGGGAGTTGGCGGGGGCGACCTGGCTGTTCACCGGCGACGTGGCCCGCATGGACGAGGATGGGTTTATCTACGTTGTGGACCGGGCCAAGGATATGCTCATCGTCGGAGGATACAAGGTTTTTTCGCGGGAGGTGGAGGAAACCCTGTATCAGCATCCGGATATCGAATTTTGCGCCATTGTCGGCTTGCCGGACGCGAACCGGCCCGGCAGCGAGATCGTCAAGGTCGTCATTCAGCTGAAAAGCGCTTCCCGGGAGAAAGACCGGCGGCAGGTGGAGGCGGATATCGTCGCCTATTGCAGGGAAAACATGGCCCCGTATAAAGTGCCGAAAATCGTGGAGGTCGTGGACCAGATGCCGTTGACGGCGGTGGGGAAGGTGGACAAGAAAAAACTGAGATAACGGCAATTAGGAATTACGAATTAGGAATTACGAATGGCGGATGAGGGGTGATTTTTATTTCTCACTCACCAGCCAGGGGTTTCAGGAAATTGATATGCAGGATAGGCCAACGGTCATTGAATACAGTCATCAGCCGCTGAATCAGGAAATCGTCGCCATCGGCGGACGGTATATCCTGATCAAGGAGGTGCGCCTGAAAACAGCGGAACAGGAAGTGCTGTATCAGGTGGGGTGCGCCATGGTGGACAGCTCCTGCTGCGGACCAGCCGGGTGCGGCTATGCTGTGGTCCAGGGCTTTGTCCGTGACTGGCAGTACCGCCGCGATGAGCGGGGATTGCCGGTGACCCGGGTGGAGCGCATTCAGGAGCCGGCCGCGCAGGCGGAGATCGGGACTCTGATCCGCAAAAAAGAGCTGGTGACCCAGGTGAATTTTTTATAGGGGATTACATGAAAGAACCGAAAATGACAAAAAAGGGGGCTCTGGACGGTATTCTGGTGGTGGATCTGTCCCGCCTGCTGCCCGGACCGTATTGTTCGATGATTCTTGCCGATCATGGGGCGCGGGTCATCGCCATCGAGGATAAACGCTACCAGGCCGAAGGCCTTTTTCTGTCCACGGTCAACCGCAACAAGGAGCATATGTCCCTGGATCTGAAGACTCCCGAGGGCAAGGCCGTCTTTTTCCGTCTGGCGGAGAAGGCGGATGTGGTGCTGGAAGGCTTCCGGCCGGGGGTGGTGGCGCGTCTGGGAGTGGATTACGAGGCGGTCCGCCGGATCAATCCCGGGATAATCTACTGTTCCATCACCGGATACGGCCAGACCGGACCCTACCGGGACCGGGCGGGACATGACGCCAATTACATGAGCGTGGCCGGGGTTCTGGATCTGATCGGCGAAGCGGATCGTCCGCCTTCCATACCGGGCGTCCAACTGGCGGATATCGCCGGAGGGGGCATGAACGCCGCCATCGGAGTGCTGCTGGCCCTCCACGCCCGGGAGAAGACCGGCCAGGGTCAGTATATCGACATTTCCATGACCGACGGCATGGCCGGCCTGCTGGCCGTGCCGCTGTTCTTCCGGCAGCTGACCGGACAAATTCCCGGGCGCGCCGACACCATGCTGTCCCATCGCTATGCCTGTTACAACACCTACGAAACCGCCGACGGCCGCCACATTTCCATCGGAGCGGTGGAATTGCGTTTCTGGAAGGTATTGTGCGATCACCTGGGGGTCCCCGAGTACATCCCCCTCCAGTATGACGACGCACGGCGGAAAGAGATCATCGGATTCATGCGCAAGACCTTCCGGGGCAAAACCATGGCGGAATGGGAAAGGGAGTTCGGCGATCTGGATATCTGTTTCGGTCCGGTAAAGCGTCTGGATGAGGCCATGCAGGATCCCCAGCTGCGGAGCCGGGACATGTTTCCGGAGTTGGAGTCGGCGCCGGGACGGAAAACCGACGCCATCGGCATCCCCGTCAAGCTGAGCGGGACGCCCGGAACGCTGCGGACCCCGCCGGTGCGGTTCGGCCAGAGCACGGCGAGCGTTCTGACCGAGTTCGGCTACAGCGGGGAAGAGATCGAAGACCTGACCCGCAAGGGAGTCATTTAAATTGACAACAACCTTTATTCGTAATTCGTAATTCCAAATTCCTAATTGCCGTTATGAAAACTCGTGTCACGGAATTATTCGGCATCCGCTATCCGATCCTGTTGTCCGGCATGACCGGCATCAGCAATCCCCGTCTGACGGCCGCCGTGTCCAATGCCGGCGGACTGGGCATTCTGGCCACGGCCGACATCGTCCCGGACCGGTTGCGCCGGGCCGTTCAGGAGGTCCGGGGGCTGACCGACAAACCCTTCGGCGCCAACGTCCCCTTCCTTCTTCCCGGATCTGCGGAAAAGGCCGCCGTGCTGGTGGCAGAAAAAGTGCCGGTGATCAATTACACCCTCGGTAAAGGCCAGGGCCTGATCGATGCCGTTCATGAATACGGCGGCCGGGTGATCGCCACTGTGACCCTGAAAAAACATGCCCTTTCAGCGGAAAAGAGCGGCGCCGACGCGGTGATCGTCACCGGGCACGAGGCCGCGGCCCATGGGGGCGAGGCCACCTCCCTGGTGCTGATACCCCATATCGCCGATGCCCTGGCCATCCCGGTGGTCGCCGCCGGCGGCTTTTCGGACGGCAGGGGGCTCGCGGCGGCGCTGGCGCTGGGTGCGGAGGGCATCGCCATGGGCACCCGCTTCATGAATACGCTGGAGAGTCCCGCGCATGCCAACATGAAGCAGATGAGCAATACAAAAGGCGTGCAGGACACCGTCTATTCGGATCGCATCGACGGTCTCCCCTGCCGCGCCCTGAAAACCAATGGGACCCGGCGCTTGATGAACCAGCGACTGTATATGATTTCAGCGCTGGTCAATTCCCGGAATGCGGCCCGGGCATTCGGATTTCCCTGGTTCAAAATGTTCCTCGGCATTTTGCTTTCCGGCTACCGGCGGTCCAGGCAGCTGGCCCGCATGGCCAATGCCTTCCAGCCCATCCAACGGGCCATCGAGACCGGGGACCTGGAGAAAGGCGTTTTCCTCATGGGGCAGGTGACGGGGAATATCCGACATACGCCCGCGGTGGCGGAACTGATGGAGACCATTATCCGGGAGGCCCTGACGGCGAGAATGATGGTTGCGGAGAAACTGGTTTTGTGAAATACAACCATGCAGATTGAAGGCGGAAAGGAAAAGAGAGCTTCTCTTTTACAATAACAACCTGTTTACAATTGTTCAAAACAAGAAAAGGAGAACACCATGGCACAACAAATCGCTGATCGACGGGATGTGGACTTCGTTATCTACGAGCAGCTGGAAGGGGAAAACCTGACCAAATTCGCCCGGTATAAGGACATGAACCGTAAAATGTTCGACATGATCATCACCGAGGCGCGCAATTTCGCCATCAAGGAGATCCTGCCGGTCAACGAGGAAGGGGACCGGGTGGGGCTTATTTTTGAAAACAACCAGGTCACGGTGCCGGAGTGCTTCCACCGTCCCTATGAACTCCTGCGGGAAGGGGAGTGGATCGCCATGATGGAGGACCCGGAAGTCGGCGGTCAGGGACTGCCCAACCTGGTGGCCCAGGCGGCACTGGAATATATCATCGGCGCGGACTTTTCCTTTGCCGCCTTCGGATTCGCCACCCACGGGGCGGCCAAGATGGTCGAGGTTTTCGGTACGGAAAAACAGAAGAATCTTTTTCTGCGAAAGATGTACAGCGGCCAATGGGGCGGCACCATGGTCCTGACCGAGCCGGAGGCCGGTTCCGACGTCGGCAATCTGACCACTTCGGCCGTCAGGAATCCGGACGGCACCTACTCCATCTCCGGGAACAAGATCTTCATCACCTGCGGTGAGCATAACCTGACGGAAAACATCATCCATCCGGTGCTGGCCAGGATCGAAGGCGCGCCCAAGGGGACCAAGGGCATTTCCCTGTTCCTGGTGCCCAAAATTTGGGTCAATGACGACGGCAGCCTGGGCGAACCCAACGACGTGGTGTGCACCGGCATCGAGGAAAAACTCGGACTGCACGCCAGCCCCACCTGCCAGCTGACCTTCGGCGGCAAGGGCAAATGCCGCGGAACATTGCTGGGAGAGGAGAACAAGGGCATGCATGTCATGTTCCACATGATGAACGAGGCCCGCCTGGGCGTCGGCGCTCTGGGCCTCTTCAATGCCTCCTGCGCGTACCTGTACGCCGTCAACTATGCGCGGGAGCGTGTCCAGGGCCGTGATCTGGCCGATATGCTCAACAAGGACGCCCTGTCGGTGAATATCATCCGTCATCCCGATGTGCGGCGGATGCTGATGTGGATGAAATCCCACGTGGAAGGCATGCGCAGCCTGGTGTATTACACCGGGTACCTGTTCGACAAGGTCGCCTGCACCACGGATGAAGCCGAGCGCACAAGCTGCAACGATCTGATCGAGCTCTTGACCCCCATCATCAAATCCTATTGCACGGACCGCGGTTTCGAAGCCACGGTCATGGCCATGCAGGTGTACGGCGGCTATGGCTACACCGCCGATTATCCGGTGGAACGGCTGATGCGGGATTCCAAGATCAATTCCATTTACGAGGGCACCAACGGCATCCAGGCCATGGATCTGCTGGGCCGGAAAATGGGCATGAAAAAAGGCGCGGTGTTCATGCAGTTCATGGGCGAAGTGCAGAAGATCATTGCCAAGGCCAGGGAAATGGAAGGGCTGGCCGGACTGGCGGGTGACCTGGAGGCAACTCTCAACCGGCTGGGCGAGATCGCCATGCACATGGGCAAAACCGCCATGAGCGCCGACTTCAAAATCGCCTTTTCCTTTGCTTCACCGTTCCTGGACGTCATGGGCGACGTGATCATGGCCTGGATGCTGCTGTGGCGGGCCACCGTGGCCAAACCGGCCCTGGACAAAATCGTGGGCAACGCTCAGGGAGACGAGCGGCTGGACAAAATCCAGAAAAACAAGAACGCCGCCTTTTATGAAGGCCAGGTCAAATCGGCGGAATATTTCATCCAGGCCATACTGCCCCTGACCCATGGCAGGATGAAGGCCATCAAGGCCGGCAGCCGCGCCGTCATCGATATACCCGAAGTCGCTTTCGGAGGGTGATCCCGAAAAACGGAATCCATGAGGACGGTACCTTCACAGCCGAAACCGGTGAACGCCGGCGGATCAACCGCCGGCGTCCCCATCGGGATCATGGCGGACAGCCACGGAAAGGTGGAAACCATCGCCGGGGCTCTTGCCCTGTTTCGGCAATGGGGATGCGGCAAGGCGGTTCACCTGGGGGATATCTGTGATTCCTTCCGGCCGGCCGAGTCCGACGCCTGCGTGCGGTTGTTGAAAGCCGAATCGGTGCTATCGGTCAAAGGCAACAACGATCATGCGCTGGTGGTGAACCGGACCCATGTCGCTGGTGATTCCGTTTCTTCCGAGACCATCGACTATCTGAACAACCTGCCCATGCAGATCCGGGAAGGGAGAACGGTTTTCGCCCATTCGCTGCCTTTTGAGGCCGTCCTCGGTCTTTCCTGCATGGTGCGGACCCCGGGTGCCATGGAGTCGGAATGGTTTTTCCGGGAGTATCCGGATGGCGTATTGTTTCGCGGGCACAGCCATCAACCCGAGATGAAATGGCGGCGGGGTGGCCACATCGTAACGGAACCGATTGCCATGGGGCAACGGATCGGTCTGGAGGAACGCCGGCCCTGCATCGTCACTTGCGGGGCGTTGACCAGGGGATGGTGCATGATCTTTCAACCGGACAGGATGGAAATCGTTTGCCGGAGTATCGGGGAACCAGGGAAGATAAGGTCAAAGCTGAAGGCACAAGGTTGAAAGCGCAACGGAACAGCAACAAAGGAGTTTGGTATGGCAACGCCGCTTGAAAAAGCCAGGCAGAACCCGAAATCCATGAAGGGCAAAATTCTGGCGGCCGCCCGGAAACTGTTCGGAGAATACGGTTTCCATGGCACAACGACCCGCATGATCGCCAAATATGTGGGGATCGATATTTCAACCCTGTACTATCATTGGGGGGAAAAAACCGATCTGTACGAGGCGGTGGTGCTGGACATCAATGAAGGTCTCCGGCAGAAGCTCATGGAAGTGGAAAAGAGTATCAAGGGCCGTCCCCTGACCGAGCGCCTGGAATACGCCATCGACGAGATGACTCAGTATTTGTTCGAATATCCCCAGATTTCGAACATGACGATTTTCCGTTATTTCACCAAAACCCGCCACAAGACCAGCCTGGACGCCCGGGTGCCGGAATTCATTTCCGATATCGCCTATTCCATGGGACTTGCCAGTGACAAACGCCGGGTCACCGCCGAAGCCAAAATGAAGGTGCTCACCATCATGAACACCATGCACAATTTCGTTTCCGGCCAGAGCTTTTTCATGCCCATGCTCAATCTGGAACGGGACGCCTATATCCGCATGGTCAAGGAGACCCTGAAATTCTCGTATGTGGCTGCCTACGCCCGCCTGGAAACCGAGGGAACGAACCGGAATTCATAACTCCGTCTTCATTTCCGCTCCACGCATTCATTAATACCGTATAAAAAAGACGATTCGGCGATTTCCCCCTTGTCGATTTCAAAAAACCTGATAAGATACATTCCTTCCATGGGGAGCTGCCGGATGTTGCCGGTGAAAGGGAGACGTCGTGAAAATCACCAGCTTTTTTCTCTTGTTGGCCTGCTTCGCCTGTACGGGAGCGCGGGTCGATTCAGCGGAAGGGCTTCGGGAACAAACCATTTCCGTGGCGGTCGTCGCCCCGGATTCAGCCTGGAAGATCCGGATTGAAACCATCCGCCGGGTGGAGGATGCCCTGCTGGTCGTATCCCGGCTTTCCCGCGGAAATGTCCGCGCCACCCAGACCATTACGGTCGTTTCGGACAGGGTGCGCGTCAAAGCGCCTGAATTGGCCGTTCGGCACTATATTGTCGGCAAAACTTGGGAATGGCGGAATTCGGAACCCTATACGTTCCTGAAATCCCCGGACGAGGTCGCCGGTATCCGGAATGCCGGCGTTCCGTTGTATCCCTGATGATGGCATTTCATTTTTTTTAACCAGGAGGCGAAGAATATGCAGCGGTCGTTACAGCATCGTGCACGGATGGGCGTGTTGTTGTTCATGGTTATCGGGGCAATGGCCTGCGCCGGCAAGCGGGATTTGTATGTGTACTACCAGCTGCCCCAGCCTAACGCCGGGATGAAGGGAACCATCGTGGGCGTGGAATTCGAGGACAAACGCCCGGTCAAGCAATTTCTGACCAAGGAAGCCTTGGAGGAATTCTATACGTTTTCCGGAAAATTCTCTTTTTCCGTCACCCAGGGGGAAGTCACGGAGACCACCGGGATCCTGGATCTGCCCCGGGTCATGACCCTGACCATGACCAAACGATTGGAGAACGAAGGGATGACCGTGCTGCCCAATCCGGCGCCGGAAAATCCGGTCGTGCGCCTGGTGCTCCAGGATTTTCAGCTGCATTATGTGGATCGAAGATGGAAAGTGCGGCTGGCCTATGAAGCCCAGTTGCTTGCCGGCGGCGAGGTCCGCAACCGCCAGGTCATCAAGGGCAGCGCCGAGCGGGCGCAGATCATCGGCACCGGGGATGCGGACAAGGTCGTCTCCGAATTGTACAATGACATGATCAACCAGTTGAATGTGGCGAAGCTGTTCGCAAACTCCGGCGGCGATTTCCAGTAGCCCGGGGAGGGTCACATGTCGACATACCGGATTCACCCCATCGTCATGGGGACCAAAATCTTCGACAAAAGCATGATGACCTACCAGTACGGCCAGGGCGTCCCGTTCACCATACCGATCTATTGCTGGTATATCGAGGGTGGGGACCGGACGATCCTGGTGGACACCGGCGAGATGAGTCCCATCCGTTCACCGGATCGTGAAAAGGCCGTGGGCGGGAGGATTTATACCTTTGAGGAAGGCCTGGCCCGCTGGAACCTTGCGCCCGGCGGGATCGATATCATCATCCACACCCATCTGCACAACGATCATTGCGAAAACGACCACAAGTGCGAGAACGCCCTGGTTTTCGTTCACGCCCTGGAGATGGACAGCATCCATCAGCCCCATCCCCTGGACTATCGCTACCTGGAGGATCATATCCTGGACGTGGAGGAGCGGGGGCAGCTGCGGGTTCTGGACGGCGACACGGACCTGCTGCCGGGCATCCGCCTTGTCCACACCCCGGTTCACACCAGGGGCGGCATGACGGTGTTCGTCGATACCCCCAAGGGCAAGGCCGCCATCACCGGTTTCTGCGTAATCAACGAAAACTTCCATCCTCCCGCGGAGATCCGGGCCATGGAGATGGACGTCATCCCGCCCGGAACCCACGTAAACGTCTACGAGGCCTACGACATCATGCAGCGGGTGCGGGACGCGGCCGACATCCTGCTGCCCCTGCACGAGCCCGCATTCGCGGCTATGGACACCATCGGCTAGGCATCGCTTTCGGTTGCACCGACGATCTTCCCATATGGGATTACAGACCGATTTTGTTGATGGTGGCGGCCATGTAACCGGCGCCGAAGCCGTTGTCGATGTTGACCACGGCGACATTGGAGCTGCAGCTGTTCAACATGGCGAACAAGGCCGTCAGCCCCCCCAGGCTGGCGCCGTAACCGACGCTGGTGGGAACGGCGATGACCGGCCGGTCCACCAGGCCCGCCACCACGCTGGGCAGGGCGCCCTCCATCCCGGCCACGACGATGAGAACCGAGGCCTGATCCAGCAGGGCCTTGTGGCTCAGGAGGCGATGAATGCCGGCTACCCCCACGTCATGTACCGCCGCAACGGGGTTGCCCATGTATTTGGCCGTGAGAAAGGCTTCCCGGGCCACGGGGATGTCGGAGGTCCCGGCGCACAGGACCAGAATGGTGCCTTTGCCGGCGGCCGGGAGAGCCTGCCGGCAGCAGACCAGCATGCGGGCGTCGGCAAAGTATTCCGCTTCGGGATAATGGGGCAGGATGCGTTCGGCTTTGTCGGCGGACAGCCGGGTGACCAGCACGGTCTGTTCCTGGGGCAGCATGTGCTCCAGAATGCCGATGATCTGTTCCGCCGTCTTGCCCTCCCCGAAAATGACTTCGGGAAAACCCTTGCGCAGGGAGCGGTGATGGTCTATATGGGCGAAGTCGATATCCTGAAACGCCAAGTGCTTGAGCTGCTCGGCGGCTTCGGGAACCGAGGCCTTGCCGCGGGCGACTTGCTCCAGTATTTGCTTCAGTGATTCATGGTTCATGGGGCTTCTTTCCGGTTACGGTCATCGGTGAACAGATCAGGGTATTCCATATCCCAAATCCAATGCAGGGTCAACGGCAGGCAAGGAGATAGTTATGAAAACAGTCGTCATCATTCCCTCGCGTTATGGTTCCAGTCGTTTTGAGGGCAAGCCCCTGGCGAAAATTGCGGGCCGGTCCATGATCGAGCGGGTGTATCAAAATGCAAGCGCCGCCGGCCGGGTTACCGATGTCGTCGTGGCTACGGATGACCGGCGGATTGCGGCGGCGGTTGAGGCGTTCGGCGGACGGGCGGTGATGACATCCGCAGCCAACCGTTCCGGAACCGACCGGGTGGGGGAGGCGGCCGGGATTCTGGGATTGGCCCGGGACGATATCATCATCAATATCCAGGGAGACCAGCCGCTCATTGATCCGCGGTGCCTGGACGAAGTGGTGGAACCGTTTTCCATGGACCCGGAGCTGGGAATGTCAACCCTTGCCTTCGCCATTGTCCGCAAGCAGGAGATCGTCGATCCCAAGGATGTCAAGGTGACCTTCGATAACAACGGTTTCGCCCTGTATTTTTCCCGCGCCACCATCCCCCATGACCGGGACGGCGACATGGTGTTCGATACCTATAAACATCTGGGGGTATACGCCTACACCCGGAGATTTCTGGATCTGTTTCGAACCCTGCCGGAGGGCCGGCTGGAGCGCATTGAAAAACTGGAACAGCTGCGGGTCCTGGAACACGGCCATCGCATCAAGGTGGTGATCACGGAGTATGATTCCCCGGAAGTGGACCTGCCGGAGGATATTCCACGGATCGAGGCCCTGCTGAAGGCCGGGACAGCCTATAGACCATAGACTTATAGACCATAGGCTATAGGTTACGGCCTGTTTTCACTCATAAAACGAAACCAACGGTTCCCGGGTGATCGCCTCGATGGCGGCAAGGGCGTTGCGGGCCACCAGGGGGAAAACTTCCTCCAGGTTATGGATGTGACGCAGATTGTCGGCGGTCCGCAGGATCAACCGCGCCAGATCCCCTTCCGACAATCCCGAGATGCGCAGGCAGTCTTCCCAGGAGCGGCCATCGGCCCATGCATGCAGGGTGACCGCGGGTTGGAGGCAGAGGGGTCTGGTCTCGAATCCCTGGGAGGTCATCTGTTTGGCAAAGGGCCGCAGGCTTTTTTTCACCATCAGAAACCGGTGCAGCAATGCTTTGGGGACAATGCTGGAATTCAGCTCCTCATCAACGGTTTCCCGTTCATTGACAAAGGTGGCGATGAGTCCCGCGAGGAGAGGGGCGTCCGTATCCGGGAATATTTCCCGGCGGAAGCCTTCGGCGATCAGCAGGGGCTGATCGATCCGTAACCGGGCGGTCCAGCGGCCGTCTTCCGTCAACTCGTCTTTTGCCGTAACGAAATCGTGCTGCTTCAGGAAATTGAGGTGCTGCAGGAAATCGCGCCACAGATAGCTGCGGTCCTCGGTGAAGATCCGATTGTTGTTGCGTTTCCGCGCCGATGCCAGCTGAAAGGAAGCAAAGGATTTTTCCAGCAGTTCCTGGATCTGGGAGGGGGTATGGGACATGAGCAGATTCAGCACCATGGAAAAATTGATCTTGATCTGGCTGTTCACATCCGAAGGCTTGGATTGGATCAGTTCGGCCGCTAAGCGCAGGTCCATGAACTTGCCGGGAATCATGACGGCGAAACCGATATTGTCCTTGCCCCTTCTTCCGCAGCGGCCGGTCATCTGGTGAAATTCCGTGGCGGTGAGGGGCTGGAAATCCGTGCCGTTGTAACGGTCGGAATTCAGGATGACCACGCTGCGGGCCGGGAAATTGACTCCGGCCGCGACGGTGGAGGTGGCGAAAACGGCATCCAGCAAGCCTTCGGTCATCAGGGTTTCGATGACGATTTTCCAGGCGGGCAGCTGGCCGCTGTGATGAGCGCCCACCCCCAGATGTTCCAGCTGCCACCGCTGCTTGTGGCCGGCGATGTGGGGACTCTGGGATACCAAAGCTTCAATGCGCTGATTGAGGGATAGTTTCCGTTCCGGATCATGGAGCAGGTTTTCTTCCGTGCAGAGATCCAGCGCATTATCGCAGTCGGCTCGCGATTTCATGAAAAAGATGGCCGGCAGCAGGTCGTATTTACCCAGAACCCGGATAATATCTCCCAGGGGCGGCAGTTTTCCGCCTCTGTCCAGGTGGCGGCCCTGATGATCATGGAGATGGGACGCCACTTTTTTATGGAGGAGCTGCCGGTCGTGTTTCTCGCTGAAACGCAGCAGGGGCAGCAGGGTGCCGGAGGGATGAAAAAAGAGCGGATAGAGGGGGACCGGCCGCCTGGTTTCTTCCACGATGATGCATTTCCGCTTGCGGATGGATTTGAGCCAGTCGGCGATCTGGCGGGCATTCCCGATGGTGGCGGAAAGCATCAGCAGCGGAATGCGATGCGGGAGATAGATCATGATTTCTTCCCAGACCACTCCGCGGTCCTCGTCTCCCAGAAAATGGGCTTCATCCAGGATGACGAAATCCGTGGCCAGGTCCTCGCCGCTGACCATGGCATCATACAGATGGTTGCGAAGGATTTCGGTGGTGCCGACGATCAGGGGGGCCGTGGGGTTTTCCTTGCGGTCGCCCGTCAGAATCCCCACGTTTTCCCGGCCGAAGGAATGGCTCAGGATGGAGTAGACGCCGTTGGTCAGGGCCTTGAGCGGCGACGCGTACCAGGCCCGTCCTTTCCGGGAAAAAATATGGGCGATGGCGGTCTCGGCGATCCAGGTTTTCCCCGCACCGGTGGGCGCCGTTACCAGGCAGTCGGAAGTCTCGATGGCGGACAGGGCTTCCAGTTGAAAGGGATCGGGCTGAAAAGGCGCCTCCTCCGGCCTGCCGATTTCAGCGAAAACCTCCTTGAGCTCCGGATCCCGTCCGGGCTTGATTTTCATCGGTCTCGCTTTCCCGGGGGGCAGGGCGGCGCGTTTTTTGCGTTTGTGAAAGTGTCGGATCATGCGGTTCGCATCAGTTTGTCAATGAGTTCGATCACGCGGGTCTTGGCGGAGCCTTCCACGTCGAAGGGCGACCCGCCTTTCAGGTCGGCCTCGATCAGGTGATTGTCATAGGGAAGAAAACCAAGGAATTCGAAATCGGCCAGATGGGTTTTCAGATATTCCTCATCCCGGGGGCCGCGAATTTTATTGCCCACCACGACGATGGCGTTCAATCGAATTTCGGAGGCCAGCTGTCGGATATGGTTGGCGGTTTCAATGCTGCGACGCCCGGGCTCCACCACCACGATCAGTTTGTCCACGGCCTGGGCGGTGCCCCTTCCCAGATGCTCGATGCCGGCTTCCATATCCATGACAACGAATTCATCCCGGGCAAGGACCACATGAGTGACCAGGGCCTTCAACAACGTGCTTTCGGGGCAGATGCAGCCGGCGCCTCCCTTTTTCACGCCCCCCAGGCGCATAAGCTTGATATTGCCGAGACGCTTGGACAGGGCTTCCGGCAGATCGTCCACCTTGGGGTTCAATTTAAAGAAACCGCCGATGGTGCCGGGCTGGGCCTCGGTTCGTTCGAAGATCAGCTCCTTCATTTCGGCGATGGGGACGATCTTGTCGGCTTCCGCTATTCCCACGGCCGCGGCCAGGTTCGCGTCCGGATCCGCATCGATGGCCAGAACATGCTTGCCGCGATCGTTCAGGGTCCGGATGAGAAGAGCCGCGAAAGTGGTCTTGCCAACTCCGCCTTTGCCGCTGACTGCTATTTTCATGAAATTCTCCTTTTGAACGTGTGGAACAGTTGCCGGATAATATAATCATATCCCGGCAAAGTGCAAGAGATACAAGGGGAGACGGAAAGGATTGCAAGCCTTCCCGGGATTTGGTAGGCTGGCGGGCATTGGTTATCGAGTATGCGTGTGGCAGGCCGAAGCGTGGTCGCAGAAGGCTGCGGCAGAATATGGGGAGCAGGATGCAGGTAGCCGAAACAGGGAACAGACCGTTGATTCTGGCACCGGCCGGGGGAAAAGATTCTTTCCTCGCCGCGCTTGCGGCCGGAGCCGATGCCGTCTATTGCGGCCTGAAAATGTTTTCCGCCCGCATGGCCGCGGAAAACTTTACCGTGGCGGAACTCGCCCGGCTCACTTCCCTGGCCCATGCTCGGGGCGTGAAGGTGTATGTGGCCTTCAATACCCTGCTGAAACAGGGCGAGGCGGACGCGGCGGCCGGGCTGCTTGAGCAGGTTCATCGCCATGTCCGTCCCGATGCCCTGATTATCCAGGATCTGGCTTTTATCAGGCTGTCCCGCCTGGCGGGCTTCAGCGGAGAATTGCATCTGTCGACCCTGGCCAATGTCAGTTTCCCAGCGGCCCTTGAGCTCGTCGCCGGGCTTAGGGATATCCAGCGCGTGGTCGTCCCCCGGGAACTCAGCGTCGATGAAATCAAAGCCATGGCGGCGGTTTGCCCGGAAAATCTATCCCTGGAAGTGTTCGTGCACGGCGCCCTCTGCTATGGCGTTTCCGGCAGATGTTATTGGAGCAGCTACCTGGGGGGACGCAGCGGACTCCGGGGGCGATGCGTTCAACCCTGCCGGCGGATGTACCGGAGCGGGGCCGATACAAAACGGTTTTTTTCCTGCCAGGACCTCAGTCTCGACGTGCTGGCCAAGGTTCTTCTGCCGGAGGAAAAAATCAGCGCCTGGAAGATTGAAGGCCGTAAAAAAGGTCCCCATTATGTCTACTCGACGGTCAACGCCTACCGGCTGTTCCGGGATCACGCCCATGATCCGGCGGCCAAGAAAGAAGCCCTGGGCCTGCTGGCCAATGCCCTTGGAAGGACTGGAACCCACTATCATTTTTTGAGCCAGCGCCCCCAGCCGCCGGTGCGCACCGATATTCAGACCGGTTCCGGCCGACTGATCGGAAACATCATGGGCGCCGCGAAACAACCGTTTTTACGTCCCAATCTGGAGCTTATGACGGGGGATATCCTGAGGTTCGGTTACGAGGACGAAGCCGGACATCAGACCCAGCGGGTGAAGCGTCCGATCCCCAAGCGAGGACGATTGGTGCTCGGAGCCGCATCCGGTTCATCCCCGAGGCCCGGCGCTCCCGTGTTTCTGATCGACCGCAGGGAGAAGGTCCTGGCGGTTCAATTGGCGGAGCTGGAAACCGAACTGGAGCGGCTGCCGGTTCCGGTGGTTGCACCGCCGACGGTAACGGCGCGGCATGCGCGCCGATCCGGTTATGGGAAAAAAAAGCGTGCCCGGGACATCCGGGAAATGACGGTCTATCGGAGGCCCGTCCGCAGCCGCGCGGACGGCGAGACCGGTTTTTGGTTGTCGGAAGAAACTGAATCACCGGGTTCGAAAAAGGAAGCGGAGCGTCACTGGTGGTGGCTGCCGCCGGTAATATGGCCGGCCCGGGAATCCGCCGTAACGGATCGGATCGGGCGGTTGCGACAACTGGGCGGTCGAAGGTTCGTGTTGAATGCGCCCTGGCAGATGGCCCTGTTTTCAGGCGATCCGTCCGTCGTTCTCTGGGCTGGTCCTTTTTGCAACATCACGAATATTCCGGCAGTGGAACAACTGGCCGGGATGGGATTTCACGGCGTGATCGTCAGCCCGGAACTCGGCGCAACGGATTACGAACATCTGGTTTCGGCCTGCCCGCTGCCCCTCGGCATTGTGGTGTCCGGCCATTGGCCCCTCTGCGTGTCCCGGACGATTTCAACTGAGTTCCAAGTCGAAAAACCCTTTACCAGCCCCAAGGGAGAACAGGGCTGGGTGAAAGCATATGATGGAGACTTCTGGGTATACCCCAACTGGCGTCTGGACATCCGCGGTCAGCAGGATATCTTGATCAAGCTCGGGTTCCAGGTGTTTGTCCATCTGTCGGAACCGGTTCCCGGGGAGGTGGAGCTGAAGACCAGACAAGGATTGTGGAACTGGGAGATTGAATTGCAATAGAATTGATTTGTCAAAGGAGTGATTCGTGGAAAAAAACATACGGAACGAGGACTGGTTGTGGGTGGTGATTCAGGATCCGGAAGCGGAAGCCCAGATCGTCGGACAACAGGATGAGAAACAGGGGGTAGCCTTTATACCGGTCTTCTCGCGCAAGGAGGAGGCCTTCCAATGTCTCAACTTGCTGGCAAAACAACCCGGCAAAAAATACGAACCCCAGGCCATTATTTATGAAGATCTGGCGCGCTATGCTTCCAGTAACGGGCTGCTGATTTTTATTCTGGACGGGGAAGGACGGGTTTTGGACAAAATCAGGGTTTGACTTCCGAAGGCGCAGCCAGCTTGGGATTCAATCGGTGGCGGTCCTTGTCTCTTTCGGTTTTTTTTTGCAGATTCCGCCGGATGGCTGCCGATAAATCCACACCGGTCTGGTTGGCGATGCAGACAAGCACAAACAGGACATCGGCCAGTTCGTCCGCCAGATCGGATTTCGGCTGTCCGCGTTTAAAACTCTGTTCTCCGTAGGTTCTTGCCATAATCCGCGCCAGTTCACCCACTTCCTCCATGAGGACGGCAAGGTTGGTCAGCTCCGAAAAATACCGTACCCCGTAGGTTTTGACCCAATCGTCGATCTCTTTCTGGAGCATGGGAACGCTCATTTCGGATGCCACGGGTATCCCCCTATTCGATGTTCTGCTCCACGATATCGCCGTTGCCGACCGGCGGGGACGCCTTTGGAAAGACGGGCTGGGTGGTGACCCTTGGAACCACCGGTGTTTTGGAGAGCGGGGTCTGGGGCATGGAGGAGGACGGTGTTTTTGTCTGGATGGCCGGAGACGAAGCGATCTTCTTTTCCAATGTCTGCAATTTGCTTTCAATGGACCGGGACAGCCTGTTCAATTCCTCCCGGTACTGGCCCTGCTGTTTTTCCAGGGCGGCTTTGTATTCGTTCCGGTCCACCCGGTTTTTTGCCTGGGCCGCGGCTTCCTCTTTCAAGCTGTCCAGTTCCGTTTCCAGCACCTTGATTCGCTGGGTAAAGACAGCCAGTTCCCGGGAAAGGCGTTCATCCAGGGATTGGATTTCGCCTGCGGTGTTCTGGAATTCCTTGCGAACGGCTTCTATCTTTTTTTGCAGGTCGGCAGAAGTTTCTTCCACCATTTTTTTGTCCGCGGCGGCGGCGGCGACAGCCTTTACCGCGGCGGTTTCCTGTTGCATCTTTTTCACGGCGGCGGCGACCTGCTGGCTGGCGGTGTCAAGGCCTTTGATCAAGCGCTCCTGCATTTTCCCGTTTTCTTCCTTCAGTTGCTCCACCTGCTGTGAGACCGAGGAAAAACTTGTGTCCACCTGGCTGGACAGCTTTTCCACGTCCGTCTGCCCGGTGCTTTGGATGGCGGCAATCCGTTGCTTGAGGGAACTGTATCCGAAAAAGACGATGAGCGCGGTAAGGATCGGCAGCAGCACCGCCAAGGCGGCGATGCGACGCTTGAGCCGTTGCGCGTCAAGATCGGGGGCGGCAAGGGATTGATCCGGAACCGGTTGCACCGTTTCCGGTTCCGGGGCCGGTTCCGGCTCCGGTTCCTCTTCGTCGGGGCGGAAGGTGAATCTGGTTGAATCGTTTTCCTGCATGTCGGCCTACTCCCATTCAATCGTGCTGGGTGGTTTGGAGCTGATATCGTACACGACACGGTTGACGCCGCGGACTTCGTTGATGATGCGGTTGGAAATCCGGGCGAGAAGTTTCTGGGGCAGTCTTGCCCAGTCGGCGGTCATGGCATCCTTGCTGGTGACGGCCCTTATGGCCACGATATTCTCGTAGGTTCTTTTATCTCCCATGATGCCGACACTTTTAATCGGCAGCAAGACGGCGAAGGACTGCCATAATTTGCGGTAATATCCGCCGGCCCGGATTTCTTCCTGGAGCACGGCGTCCACTTCCCGCAGGATGGAAAGCCGGTTTGCGGTGATTTCGCCGATGACGCGGATGGCCAGGCCCGGACCCGGGAAAGGCTGGCGCCAGATCAGATTGTCTTCCAGTCCCAGCGCCTTTCCCAGCAACCGGACTTCATCCTTGAACAGATATTTTAACGGTTCCACCAGCTTGAGTTTCATTTTCAGCGGCAACCCCCCCACATTGTGGTGGGATTTGATGACCGATGTGGGGCCGCCGAAAGCGGATTGGGATTCGATGATATCCGGATACAGGGTTCCCTGGGCCAGAAACTCGGCATCGGACAATTTCCGGGCCTCGGCCTCGAAAACATCCATGAATATCTTGCCGATGATCTTGCGCTTTTTCTCCGGGTCGGACACGCCGGCAAGCGCGCGCAGAAACGGTTGCGCGGCGTTGACAAAGCGGATATTCAATTTCAGATGCTGCTGGAAGCTCTTTTTCAGCTGGGCCGCCTCGTTTTTCCGCAACAAGCCGTTGTCCACGAAAATACAGGTCAGATTTTTGCCAATGGCTTTGTGAATCAACAGGGCCGTCACGGTGGAATCGACGCCGCCGCTGAGACCAAGAATGACCTTTTTTTCTCCCACGGTTTGCCGGATCTGATGAACGGCATCCCTGGCGAAATTTTTCATTGTCCAGTTGCGGCGGCATCCGCAGACATCGAAAAGGAAATTCCGTAGAATCAGTCTCCCCTTGGGAGTGTGTTGAACTTCCGGGTGGAACTGGACACCGTAAAACTTCCTCCGGGGGTCGACGGTGGCGGCGATGGCGGTATTGTCGGTGGAAGCGGTGATGTGGAATCCGGATGGAAGACGTTCGATGGAATCCCCGTGGCTCATCCAGCAGATGGTTTTTTCATGGATATCATGGAAAAGTCCCTGATGGTCCTTGATGGCCAGTTCCGCGAAGCCGTATTCCCGTTTTTCCGCTTTTTTGACCCTGCCGCCAAGAGAATGGATCATGTACTGCATGCCGTAACAGATGCCGAGGATGGGAATATCCAGATTGAAAATATCGGCTTTCATTTTGGGGCTGTTTTTTTCATAAATACTGGAAGGACCGCCGGAGAGGATGATCCCTTCCGGTTTGATCGCATGGATTTCCGCAATCGAGATTCCGGGCGGCGCGATTTGACAATACACACGGCATTCCCTTACACGCCGTGCAATCAACTGATTGAACTGTGATCCAAAATCAATGATCAGTATCATACCCTTCCTTTACAGACGCAAGCGCGGTGCTCTTATTCTGGATAATGGTATCGTCCGACTTCACTACCCCATCCGATCTTGAAAGCGAAATACCTGTGAAGCCGATAAAAATCAAGTCCTTTAAATAATTTGCCAAAAAATTGTGGATATGGTAGACCCAGCTGGAAATGACGGTGGATAATTTTGTTTCAATTAAGACAATTAGTTGCATGTCATCGGCCGGGAACTGGAGAATCGCTTGGGGGGAAATGCAGAAAATCATCGTTCAGATTTATGAAATTCAGGATGCGGCGGAGGCCGGGAAACTGGTGGAAATCGGCGTGGATCATATCGGCAGCGTGATTGTATCCGCAGCGGATTGGAAAGAGCCCGGTGTTAAAGAAACCATCGATTTGATACGTCAATCAGACAGCCGCAGCAGCCTGATCCTGCTGTTTCATGATCCGCAGACCGTCTATCGCGCATTGGATTACTATCAGCCGCACATCGTGCATTTCTGTGAAGCCCTGAGCCATACAAACGGCATACCCGATGAGTTCTGCCACAGGCTGTTCCAATTGCAGGCCGATATCCGGGATCGTTATCCACAGCTCCGGATCATGCGATCCATTCCCATGGGAAGGCAACCTGCCGTTGCGGCTTCGGCTTATCGGGAGATGGCGGCCCTGTTCGAGCCGGTGAGTGATTTTTTTTTGACCGACACGGTACTCCCCGGCGATGGTGACACGACCGGCGAGAATCAACCGGTTCAGGGTTTTGTCGGCATCACGGGCAAAACCTGCGATTGGCGGGCGGCCAGGATTCTGGTTCAGACCAGCCGGATTCCGGTAATTCTGGCGGGCGGTCTCTCTCCCGGGAATGTCGGCGATGGTATCCGGCAGGTCGGACCGGCGG
>JBMORA010000056.1:0-53549 GCA_049320885.1 Thermodesulfobacteriota bacterium
ACAGACGCAGCCGCAAAAGCCCGGACCCAATCTATCGGCGTCAGACTGGGTTCTGCGAGGTGAATCCTTCCAGCAGTCGCAATTGAACGACAGCGCCATCGATGCTTTCAACCAGGCGCTGAAAATCAATCCGAGGCTGGCGGAGGCCTATTACGGAAGAGGATTGACCCGGAAAAACAAGGGGGAATTCGCCGCAGCCATCGACGACCTCAGCAAAGCCATTGAGATCAACCCCAAATATTTCGAGGCGATCAACAACCGCGGTATCATTTATTTTATCAGCGGAGAGTATGATCGGGCCATCGACGATTTCAACAGGATCGTGCAGCTTGCCAACCCGCTGCTTGCCTCGGCCTACAACAGCCGGGGGATCGCCTGGAAAAACAAGGGAGATTACAATCGGGCCCTCGTGGACTATACACGGGCTATCATCATCAACCCGAGTTATGCCTTTGCCTACAACTGCCGGGGAATCGCCTGGAAAGACGCCGGCCATTACGACCGGGCCATCAACGATTTTTCGATTGCCATCAGCCTGAACCCCAAATTCGCGGAAGCCCATACCGGGAGAGGCGTCGCCTATTACAGTAAAGGGGAATATGATCTGGCGATTACAGATATTTCAAAGGCTATCGAGATCAGTCCCAACAATACGGAAGCATATTACAGCCGCGGGATCACCCGGCATAAAAAGAAAGAATACGAAAAAGCCCTCGCCGATTTTTCCAAGGCGATTGAAATCGATCCCGGTTTGATCAAAATCTATAACAGCCGTGGCATTACGTATTATCTGCTGAAAAACTACAACGCCGCCCTTGCTGATTTCAACAAGGCAATCGAAATCAATCCGAATTTCGCCGACGCTTACAGCAACCGCGGGCTCATCTATAAAAATCTGGGAAAATACAACGAAGCCATTGAAAGCTACAACAAGGCCCTGACCCTGAATCCGGAGAGCCCGACAGCCAATAACAGCCTTGCCTGGATCCTGGCGACCTGTCCGCAAGACTATTGCCGGAACGGCCAAAAAGCGGTTCAATTGGCGCAGAAAGCCATCCGGCTGAACAAAGACGCCTATAAGTTGGACACCCTCGCGGCCGCATATGCCGAAACAGGCAATTTCCAGCAGGCCGTTGCGACTCAGGAACAGGCGAATTCCCTGTTGGCCGGGGACAAAGATTCCCCAGCACTGGAGCAAGGGAGAAAACATCTGATGACGTATCAAAAAAAGTTACCGTGGCGGGACATATCCCCGGCCCCCTGAACGGAATCGCAGCCAGGATGGATCAGGCACTCTCTTGCGGGAGGCAGGACGATCATGAACACCACCGGCAACACAGATAACATCAGGAGCATCTGCCATCGGCTGATAACAGTCGTCCCCGGACCGAACCCATGGCGCTGGGACGAGGAATTCAATGTCGCTCGAATCGTTTTCCGGAAGTCGGGAGCGGATATTGTACTATCGGAATTAAAGCAGATCTTTGAACATTGTTACGATTTTTCAACCATCGAAAGAGCCTCGGCCGATGTCGACCGGTTTATCAACTCCATTTTCGGCATTATCCCCGGCCAGATGGTCTTCACATCCAACACCTCAGACGGGCTGATCCTGTTTGCCGCCTGGTGGCCCTGGGGAAATGAAATGGATATTTCCCTGCGAGTCGGATTGTACAGCGCCGCCAATCCCTCCAAGGATAAAAGCGGCTTGGAAAAACTGCTGAACGAATGGTTTCATCTATAGAAGAAATCCCTTATAATAACTGTCTGACTGTTTGTTATCGGCAATCCACGGAAAGCCGGATGTTCATTCGAGGAGCTGAGGAGCTGCGGTTTGATTTTTTTCAGTAAATCCTATCCGGACAATGACGACCTGATATTGCAGCCGTATACGATACACTTTTCCCTTAACAGCCTCATTCCGGGAGTGGACAATGTCCGCTATGACGTTCATCTCAGCCCGGGTCTATGCCGGTCGGTTGAAAACATCACCAGATATCTGGTTATGAAACACGCAAAAGTCGGAGAAATTCCAGAGGCCTCCAGCCAGATTGCCTCCTCATGGGTGAAAATTCGGGGGGATTTCATACAAAACTGTATTGATGTGATGCTTGGCGCTATCAACAAGGCCAAACTGGAAAGGGAAATCCAGATCAATTTCCTTGCCCAGACCGCTCTGGCAAAAATGGTTCTGGAGGAAATCCGGTCCCAGTTTCTTCAGCTGATTGAACAGTATAAAAATCTTATTCGAAAACATGATGTCAGCCATCGTGTCGAAATCAGCGATGTGATTCGCCTGAAGGAGGCCCTTTCCGAAATCCAGAAAAACCGCACTAAAATTATCTGCGACGTCGCCAAGGAACTGTTCCAATGTATTGCCGAAGCCCAGCAGAATGAATTGCATAAGATACGGGAAGCGAATTTCGGATCGGATTCCATTCTGCCGGAGGATTTTTTTATCAACCCGCTGATCCATGCCGAAAATGCCACGGATGATTTTTTCATGCTGGAAACCTACGTCCTGTTTGGCAACCGGATGGCGGATCCGCTGAAATACGAAACCGTACTCGCCCTGATGAATTCCTTTTTCAACCAGTTTGATGAGAGAAAAGCGGAACCGCATGAGCCGACGGCTTCGCTTCCCGCCGTATCCCTGGATGACTACGAAGAAAAACTGGTTCCGGAAAAAACCACCACGGTTACCAACGTGGATGCATGGCTGAAACACGTGGACAATATTGATACGGTGTTTAATTATATCAAATCGGAATCAAAATTACGCGAGCTGAAATACCAGCACGCCTCCAAAAATGATGTTGCGGTTGTCAAAATCCAGATCAGAAACCGTAAGTGGCGCATGCAGCAACTCCATTCGCTGTTGAAGAAGGAGGGACTGATTGAAATCATCGCGGCCTGTTATGCGATGCTGCCGGTATACACGGAATTCTGCCCCCCCCTGTTCCCCCATGAAGTCATCAACTATCTGACCTCATCGAAGGAAAGGAATGTCATCACCGCCAAACTCAAGCGCCTGAAGGCCGGTTCCGGGAAATCGGTATCGCTGGCGCCATTGAAAAATATAATCCACGAAATCAAAAATCTAAAAGAGCATAAAGCCAACGAGACCATCATCCGCTTTCTCAAAGACTTCGTCCGGTACAACCGGGATCTCCATAATTATGAGATTCTGAAAGAGGCCATGAACCGGATCAATCTGGCTGCTGATGAAAAAACCAGAAACCTTTCTCGTGTAAATCACACCCTTTATGAATTCCTGCTCCCAAGGGAGCAGGTCCGCGAAGAAAAGCCCATCGTGAATCATGTTGTCATCAAATCGGATCTTCGCGGTTCCACGGATATCACCCACCAGATCAAGGAGCGGGGGCTCAACCCGGCTTCGTATTTCAGTCTGAATTTCTTTAATCCCATCACCGCCATTCTCTCGGAATACGGTGCAACAAAAGTGTTCATTGAAGGAGACGCCATCATTTTATCCATCTTCGAAAAAGAGGAGACCCCCGAAGACTGGTACAGTGTGGCCAGGGCCTGTGGGCTTGCCATCAACATGTTGATGATAACACAGCGGTATAACGCCAATTCCAAAAAGCACCGTTTCCCTGTTCTTGAGCAGGGGATCGGCGTCTCCCACCGGAACAGTCCACCGACGTTTCTCTTGGACGGCGAAAACCGCATCATGATTTCTCCGGCCATCAATCAGGCGGACCGGTTGTCCGGTTGCTCGAAATTATTGCGGAAGAAATTCGAACCCCAGAAGGGGCCCTTTAACCTGTATGTATTCCAGACCAACCAAATCGAAGATCTGTCGGCCACGGCCGATGACTTATACGAACGCTACAATGTCAACGGGATTGAATTAAACGCCGATGGATTTGAAAAATTGAAGGAAGAGATCAATCTCAAGCGGATGAAATGTCATATCCCTGATTTCTGGAAGGAACCGTTCATCATTTATACCGGTATTTTTCCTACCATATCAGGGAAATATCAAAGACTGGTCATCCGCGAGGATCATATTCCGCTTGTTTCCGTGGACAATTTCACCGTACTTCGCCTTACCAACCAGAAATACTATGAAGTCTGTACCCAGCGCCGCCTGTATGAATATGCCAAGCAAATGTCCAAAAGCCCTTGACCCCTCCCGCCGGGCGCTCACAGAACTCCGATGATCCTTTCCAGGAACAGCTCAACCGCCTGATAGATACGCCAGGCCTTCTCGCCGTTGATGATCCCATGGCGACCGGCGTTGACCAGGAGATACTCCTTATCCTCGGAGCCTAGATGTTCATATATCTGCCGGGAGCCCTCCGGGTCGACAACCGGATCGCCATACCCCTGGATCACCATGGCCGGAACCGTGATCCGGGACAATTTGGTTTCAAGATCGTTCATCAACCGCTCCAGTTCCATTAGGCCGGAGATCGGGTTCCGGTGATAATTGATATGCGGATTTTCAGGATTGTTTTCAACGAATTCCTTCTGCGCGGACTCGAAACTGAATTTCTTCATCAAGCGGTTCCACAAATGAACCGCCGGAACAAAGCGGGTGGAAAAATGTTGCAGTTTCAATGGCGGCGATATGGCAAATACCGCCGCGATATCCGGAACCCGTGCACACATATCCAAAGCCAGCCCCGCCCCGGTTGAAAAGCCGCCCATCACCACCCGTTTGCAAGTATTCTTGATGATCCCGTACGCTTCTTCAACCGATAACACCCATTCCATATAGGTTCTGCGAGCCAAATCATTGGGAGATGTTCCATGCCCGCTCAAACGGGGCACACAGACCCAATATCCCCTGCTGCCTAAAAACTGCGCCAGGGCCCTGACCTCCAAGGGCGCCGCCATGTATCCATGAACCAGAACGACACCGATCTCCCTGGACGGGTTTTTAATCAGAAAAGGCCTCCCCACATGTTTTTCCTTGGTATGCTCCTGTTGCAGTTCATACTGGGAATAATCCTTTTCAAAATCGAAAGTCATCTTATCCTGAAGCTGCTTGGCCGTCCAGAATTTGATCCGTATCCCCGGCTGCCAGGCCAGACGCTTCAAATGGGTTTGCAGATCATTCAGGGGTTCAATCTCGTTGGCAATGACCAGCACGGGATTGTCGATCCGGACACGATGAAAATCACCCCCTTCGCTGAAACTTCGGTCCCGGACGATGACATGGCCCTGTCGCTTGATAACTTTTTTTTCCAGACAAAGGGCGAGAAAATTTTCGACCTTCTGGAAACGATCATCCGTCAGCAGATGAATCTGGTTCTGATTGAGACTCCGATGTCGATGAACGGCCATTTTGGAAAGGTCCGCGCTTGTGGCCAGATAGGCGCGGCAGCGGAATTCATCTTCGTCGATCTCATTCACGGGCAGATACTTCAGTAACGTAGCGAATATATGGTCATGGTTCACCGTTGTCAGATTATAGATGGCGGCCATATAGCGTTGCATGATTTTTTGGGCCGACAGCTTCATCATCCGGCGCGAAGGGAGCTCGTCATCAAAATCGATCGGTTGCGGCAAATGAATATCTTTCTGGATGACGGCGCTTTTCATATATTGGCCGATCCGGATCGGTTCGCCGAAACGAATGTCCACGTCCACTCCCGCCAGCAGCATGGTACCTTCCGTCATCACCTCTTCCACAATCCTTTCCGGAAGCTCCCGGAAAAAAAGATCAGCCATTCGGCTGAAAAAATTTTCCCTGGCCCGGATGGGATAGTAGGTGATATTGACTGGAACAATATATGTTTGCTTTCCCGACAGGGATGCGACGGATTCGATTTGATAGAGTTCCATCAAACGGGTGGCTTCTGCGGGATTTGCCGTTTGCATCGCGGCGATGCGCTGCCGGTAGAATTCGGTGCGCAGGGCCAGGCTCGCCGTACCGGTATGGGGTGGATGCTTCCCGTCAGGTGCCTCGATCATGAATCTTTCTTTTTTCCAGCCTTTTTCAAACACCTTTTTGTTTTTGACCATCCTGCCTTCCGGGAAAATGACCCAGGCCGCCTCACCGGTCAGCAATGTCTTGACAATCAGAAGGTCTCTGTGCGGATTCCTGGTGGAAAGGGCACCAAGACGGTTCAAGACAGCTCCCAGGCTGCCCTCGAAAAGACTGAAGTCGGCCAGGGACCAGACCGGCATGTTAATGATACGGTTGATATGGTAGGGGATCAGTAATGTTTCGATACGGGTGAAATGGTTTACAGCGAAGATGATGGAACCATCGGGTATGTTCTCTCTGCCAAATATCGATACGCGCGCCCTGGACAGATCGGAAAGGGTTTTAATGGCATACCCCGTTGTACGATAGGCGAAATGCCCCATACTGTTCCCCCGCTGCTGGTTCGGTCGTTGATAAATTTCAGCCTTCTCTGAGGATTGAATGAATGTATTATACAAAATAATGACAATATGATCAATACGCTGTAAGGGTAAGGTGGAATTGGTGTTGACATCTTCGGCCGATCTATTTTAGACTTTTAAATTATGTATTTTTTTGGAGGGAAAGCTTGTACTCACGAATCCTGATTCTTCGTTTTCCCAAGACCGAAGTATCGAAACCGACCGTCTGCCATCTGGCGAAAAATTTCGACTTGTCTTTCAATATCCTCCGGGCGACGATTTTGCCGCGCAAAGAAGGTATCATGGTGCTGGAGCTTTTCGGCACCAAAAAGAATTTCAAACTGGGAATCGCCTATCTAAAAGAACAGGGCGTGCTTGTCCAGAACGCATCCCAGGAAGTCAGTCGTAACCAGGAAAAATGCATCCACTGCGGCGCCTGCACTGCCGTCTGTCCCACCGGCGCCCTTTCCGTGAACCGCAAAACCATGGAAGTCGAGTTTGAGCAAACCCGATGCAGCGTATGTGAACTCTGTGTGCCCGCCTGCCCAACCCATGCAATGGAAGTTCGGCCAACGTCGGAAATCTTTTTTGAATGAGACCGGTAACGGCAGTCGCCATCAGTGGAGGGGTTGATTCCCTCATCGCCGCTTATTTGCTCCAACAGCAGGGCCACCGCGTCATCGGGGTACACTTCGTCAACGGCTATGAAGAGGGTCTCCATCCACCCGCCGCCGGTATGGCGCCGAATGATTGGTCAAGTCTCCGGAAACAGGGAAAAGGCATGGAAGCCATCGCCAGCCGGCTCGGGATCGAGCTGCGAATCATCGACTGCCGGCAACCCTTTCAGAAGGAGGTGATCGACTATTTTATCGCAACCTATCGCAACGGGAAAACCCCCAATCCCTGTCTGGTATGCAATCCGCTGATCAAATTCGGGGTGTTGTTGAACGCTGCGAAAACCTTCGGCGCGGAGAGACTGGCCACCGGCCACTATGCGCGGCTCTGGCAAGCGCCCGATTCCGGCCTCCGCCTGTTAACAGGAATCGACAGCCGGAAAGATCAATCCTATTTCCTGGCCTTCCTGCGACCATCGCAACTCGCCGAGGCCAGCTTCCCCCTAGGGGAAATGGAGAAAAAAGATGTCCGGGCCATGGCGGAAAAAACAGGCCTTTCCCCGCTGACCCGGCTGGAAAGTCAGGACGTCTGCTTCTTAGCCGGTCAACCCTATTCCGTTTTTCTGGAAAAAGCCGGTCTGCCATTCCGGCCCGGCGAAATTGTGGACCAGGCCGGCAACATTCTCGGTTGGCATAACGGGTTGCACCTGTTCACGGTGGGTCAGCGCAAGGGGATCAACTGCCCCGCGGGACATGCCTACTATGTATTGAAACTGGATACAGCAGCCAATCGTCTGGTTGTCGGCCGCCGGGAGGAACTGTTTTCCAGGCAATGTCTTGTGGAGCAAATCAACTGGATCGTTACTCCTCCGGCCTTGGAATTCACCGCCAAGACCCGGATTCGTTACCGGCATACCGCCGCACCTTCCACCGTTTCCTTGCATCCGGACGGTTCCGCGACGGTTTGCTTTCACCAGCCGCAATCCGCCGTCACGCCCGGTCAGGGGGCTGTTTTCTACCAGGACGATGAGGTGTTGGGAGGCGGCTGGATCGTCTGAACGTGACGAAAACATAGCGCATTCGTGATTATGGCCATCTTTTTTATCCAAACATTGGGTTGCAAGGTCAACCAGTTCGAATCGGACGCACTCCGGACCTTGTTGATGAACAACGGCTGGGTTCCGGCAGGCGACGGACAACCCGCAGAGGTCTGTATCATCAACACCTGCACCGTCACCCGGAAAGCATCCATGCAATCGCGTCAGGCCATTCGCCAGGCCATTCGCCTCCATCCGGACGCGCGTATCATCGTCACCGGATGTTACGCCCAGACGGCACCGGAAGAAATCGAACAGATCCAAGGCGTTTATGAGATTATCGGTCATGCCTACAAGCATAAAATCGCCGATGCCATCCTGTCCAAACGGAACAAAAAAATTCCCAAAACGCCCCTGAGAATTATCCGGGACATCAACAGGGAACAAATCTTCAAACAAACCCCCGTCGTACCCGTGACCGACCGCACCCGGCCGTACCTCAAAATCCAAGACGGCTGCAGTTCCTTTTGCAGCTATTGCATTGTCCCGTTCGCCCGCGGCAGAAGCCGCAGCATGCCGAGGGAGGATGTTCTGGCGAACATAACATCCCTGGCATCCTTCGGCTATCAGGAGGTCGTTCTGACGGGAATCGACCTCGGCAGTTACGGCAAGGACCTCTCCGGAAAGAACGGCGGTCTGGCGGAACTGCTGTTTCACATCGAGTCCCGCCGCCTGATCCAACGGGTACGCCTGAGTTCCATCGAACCCCTGGAATTCAGCAACGACCTTTTTCAGCTGATTGCCGAATCCCGCATGATCTGCCGCCATTTCCACATCCCCCTGCAGAGCGGCGACGACGGGATCCTGAAAAAAATGAGGCGCCCGTATACTTCCAGTCAGTACGCCCGCATCATTGAGGAACTGCACCGACTGGCACCGCATGCGGCCATCGGCGCCGATGTCCTGGTGGGGTTTCCAGGGGAAACCGATTCCGCCTTTGAAAATACCATGTCCCTGGTGAAAGCCCTGCCCCTCACCTACCTGCATGTGTTCCCCTACTCGGTGCGCCCGGGAACAGCGGCCTGTGAATTTCCGGGACGCTTGGAAGCGGATATCATCAAGGTCAGATGCCGGTTGATCCGCGAGCTGGGACTTTGGAAAAAACGGCGGTTTTATCAAAACGCCGTGGGCAGCGAAGTGGAAATCCTCATCGAGGATCAGCGGGAACCGCTGACGAGCCGGCTGAAAGGGCTCTCCTCCAACTATATCCCGGTGCTGCTGGACGGACCGGATGATCTGAAAAACACCATCCAGTCCGTCCGCTTGGAAAAGGTGGAGCCCGGCGATATCCTGTCCGGGGCGATCCTGAAACAACCGGCCGCCGTTAGTAGGTCCACCCCATGATGCCCAGACCGAACACATTGGCGACAATGGCGATGCTGTAAATTGATGAGATGACGATGATCTTGTTCCGGTCGGATTTCATCCCGATAACCAGCAGGGCCGCCACATAAAAATGCAGATAGCCGAACAGGAAAATCAACCAGACGCCCTTGAACGAGCGATGCCAGAATTCATACTCCCAAACCAGATGGCCGCCCTTGTTCAGCAGGCATTCCACGAATACGCAGAAAATCGAGTAAGCGATGGCCCAGAACCAACGGTTGGGAATCCCCAGGATGCGATCTTCCTTTCTTTCCGACAAGGTATTGTAATATATGATTCCTGAAATCAGGAACATGAAAATGATTTCAATGTTCCATCCCACCATGGTTCGCAACGCCGTATCCCCCGGAGTGGTCCAGAAAGCCGAACGCTGGGTGAAATGCAGCACCCAGCCGTTCCAGGTCTCATTGATGAAATCCATGCCGAAAACCGTTAATCCGGCGAAGATCGCATTCCAGTTGCCGGTTTCCCGGGCCTTTTTCATCTCCGTGGTATAGATGTAGAAAACGATGGCCAGCAACGGGATGACGTACCATTTCAATGTGGATAAATCCCGTAACCCTTGAAGCGCCTGAATGGATGCCTGTGTCATACCCCTCCTCCTGTTACGAATGGTTTCTGAAAATACCGGACGTCCTGCCCGCGCCGGTGAGAATTGCATTCAGGGCGGGTGTATCCTTGCAGAGCCCCCGCAATATCATTCCGAGCCCCTCGCCATAGATTCCGGCGATGGTGCTTCTCTCCGATTTGACATAGGTTTTGATGAGGAACATGATATAGACGGAAAAAAGAAACTCCGTCGCGTGATCGATATCCACCGCATGGAAGGTTCCTTCTCCGACCCCTTGTTCCAGGATGCTTCTCACCAGCTGCATGGCCCCCTGGTTGATCTCGTAAAATCGATCCTCACGGGAGGAGAGGGTGAAAATGCCCGGGTCCTGGATCAGGATGGCCTGTAAATCCTGCCGGCTTTCGATGTAATCAAAGGAGGTCCTGGCCATGACGACGAATTTCGCAGCAGCATCCTTTTCCCTCTCGACGGCGGCAGCCACGGTATCTCGCCATCGGGTCAAGGCAAACGCCACAGCCTTCTCATACAGATCTTTTTTATTGTTTACATAAAAATAGATATTGCTCTTGGTCATGCCCATGACGGCGGCCACATCCTCCACCGTGGTTTTTTTGAAACCATAATGAGCGAACAGCTTTAAGGCGGCGTCAAATAGCGCCTGTTGTTTGTTTTCTTTCATCGCAAAATTTGAATTTTTGACTTTTTTTGTTTTTTATTCAATTTTTCACATATTGTCGGTTTTGTCAACCGTAGGAAAACGGCCAGCCGATGCAATCTCCAAAAGGGGGGAATTGGTTTTCAAGATAAGGTGGGCTTTATCATGCCCCCCATACCCGCCCCAAAACAGGCTCTGCGGGAAGCCGCCCGGGCGGCGGTCAATCAGGTCATTGCCCGGGAAGTTCTTGAGACCCACGACGGGGCGCTAACCGGCAAGATCACCGGCCGGAAGAAATGACAAAGCCCAAACAAAATGGATAATTCCTTTTGTTCGGGCTTTATCGTTCAATGCGTCAATCCGATCCGGCGCTGGATTTCCAGATCATTGCGGCCAGCTCATTTTTTCCCTTTCCCGGGTTTCTTCCCGCGATTCCTGGTGCCATCAGCAACCGGATCATCGTCCTGGCCTTGACCACAATCTCCGATGGAATCTCCATGTTTCAAATGGGCCTGGAGCGCGGATGTGGATATGGTGATCGGCCTTCCTTTATGGCAAATGGTGATTTTTTTCTTGTCGGTAGCTGTTGAATCGTCGTCCTCTTCTTCTGAATTTCCGAACAAGATGTCAAACCGAACGGCGGCTCCTTCCAGAATCTCAAAGACCTCGTTGGCTTCCATGGTCATTTCCTCGCCATTTACGGTGAAAACGGCCACCATCGAATATGTGCCTGCCGGAAGGTCGAACCAGTAATTTCCACCAGTTGCGATGGTCGCAGAGGCGACCTCAACGATGGTTCCCGCGGCTGTCTTTTCCTGGATGTTGATCCTGACGGCCTGATCCTCTGTTCCGTTCTCGATATCGACTTTTCCGTAAATCGTACCGATTCCCTGGGAAGGTTCCAGCAAAAAATCCTGCCCAGCCGTCACGCCCGCATTGACGACAACTTCCGCCACAGCGGTTTTGAACCCCGGCATGATTGCCACCACCGAATAGGTTCCAGGGGCGGTCAGCAGCGTATATGCGCCGGATTCATCGGTTATCGTGGAAGCGGTAACGATTTCTGTGGAAACGTCTTCGGTTTTTATTTGGGCGCTGACAATCGCCCCTGCCAACGGGACATCGTCCAGCTCTCCAAAATAATACACCCTACCGGTTATTGAGGAGGAATCGGCCTGGTCCACCACGTTGACCGTCGGTTTCAAAAGCCATTTGCCGCTGCTGCCTGCTTGCACGATCGATTTAACGACATTGAAATCCAGCACCAGATCGGTTGTCTGATCCTGTTCGATGGTAAAACCACCGATGATTTTGAATCCAGATTGAAAACCGCTGGGGATGGTCAACTCGAGGTATTGATAACCGCCCTGATGGTCCCCCTGAATAATATAATTCGCATAGGGATGGAATTCTTGTTTGATGTTCAATGAGCTGTCCGGAAGATCACCTGACACCAGACGGATTTGATCGTATCGGCCGACCTCCAAGTCCACCAAGCCGAGGTTTTGAATCAAGCCATTAACCAGCTCCAACAGGTTATACGTGGCATTGGGCTCGGAAACGACCTCCCAATTTTGGTCATCCCCTTCATTTTCAGAGGCTTTTAATACCTGGACTTTATTGATGGTAATATATACGGCTTGATAATCCGCCGTGGTTGCATCGGTTATTCCCAATGACAGTCTGCCCGATTGAGCAGTCCCGCCAGTAGCAGTCTCACCCCCGCCGCCGCAGGCGGTTATGAAGACCATGCAACAAATGGACAGCAATGTAATCTTGCGAATATTTCTTTTCATTTTTCCTCCCTGTTTGGCCAACGGAATGACATCATTTACTCCATGCGACGGCAAAACAAGAAGCAACGCTTATACCAATCTAACAAACACAGTAACAATTTTAATTCATTATGTAAGTGAATGACCGCCACCCAACGGGTGTATCGTAATTGTCAACACGATAATATGGTTTTGTATACACCGATAACCGGCGGTATGTGCGACCGATGGGGGATAAACACATGAGAGCGCCTTGGAATCCAGGAAATGCCATGATTTCTCACCCGACCGCCAGGTTCAGACAGGCAGCATTTCCCGTATTCGGACGAATGTCCGGCCACGGGTTTCCGTTTATGGAACGCCGGCTCTTCTACGCCCCATTCTCCCGCCGCCCCGTGACCCGGTTGCGGCCCAAGGACTTGGAACGATAGAGGGCCTCGTCCGCCCGCTGGATCAGGCCGGTCTTGTCGGCAGCATCCAGCGGGTACACCGCCACCCCCAGACTGACGGTGACCCGCAGGCGCTCATCCGTCCGCAGGGGATGCGGAATTTCCAGTTCCTCCACGGTTCTGCGGAGCTTTTCCCCCAGGGTGAAGGCTGTCTGAACGTCGGTTTCGCGTAATATGACCGCGATCTCCTCACCGCCGTACCGGGCGATGATGTCCGATTTCCGGCAGACCATGCCGATGGACAGGGAAACCTGCTGCAGGACGGCGTCCCCCGCAAGATGCCCCCAATTGTCATTGAATCGCTTGAAATGGTCGATGTCGATCATCAAGAGAGCCAGCTGCCGGTTCTGGCGTTGGGACAGGAGCAGCTCCTGCTGGAGCACGTTCTGGAAATATTCATGATTGTACAGGCCGGTGAGACCGTCTTTCACCGCCTTGCGGGAAAGCTCCAGACGGCCGGCGGCGGACAGACAGATGATTTCCAGCATCTCGACGATGTCGCTGGTGAAGGCGTGGGTGGCCCGGTTGTTTTCGAGATAAACCAGCCCGAGCAGTTCTTTTTCCGCGCCACCGGTCACCAGAAGGGGCAGACAGAGAAGCGATTTAACGCCGGTGCGCTGGATATACGGATCCGATGCCAGATGAAGCAACTGCCTGGGGGGTTCCATGACGTTCTGGACGACGATGTTGTCGCTGGTCCGACGGACGTAGTTGACCACCGCCTGGGATATCCCGGGAAACGATTCCATGGGGATCGACTGCAGGATCGAAATTTCCTCCCGGTCCACGGAGCCCTCCCCTTCGACAAACAGTTCCCGGGTTTCGTTCCGCAGGACCAGGATGCCTTTCTGGGCGCCGGCGATCTGGATGGAAGTCCGGATGGTCTTCTCCACCATCCGGCTGTGAATGGTTTCCTCCGCGAGGGTCTTCAGTGCCCCCCGCAGGGTTTTCAGGTCAATGGTGGACAGGATCACAGCCCGGCGGTCGCCCTCCTCTCCGGACTCCCGGGACGCCGCTTCCGCCAGCAGATGAGGGTGGCGTTTTTCCAACAGCCGGATCTTGGCTGCAGCCCCCCAGCGTTGATAATTGCTGCGCGCCTCGAAAATCAAGGGTCTGGCCTGCCTGTCCAGTCCCATGGCCAGGTAATAACCGGCGGCGCGTTCGGCGGCCAGGGCCGCATCCTGAACGAAACCGTTCTCCCTGGCGCTTGAGACGGCCCGATCGTAATCCTGCATGGCTTTTCGCGTGCGTCCATGCAACCGGGCCATTTCCGCGTCCAGGAGCAACTCCTTGTGCCGGAAATTCCAGGGACAAAACCGCGCCCAGCGCTTCAATCTCCTTCTGCAGAACACGGCTCGTCTCAGCAATCCCGCTTTTCCGCCGCTCCCGGTGCGCCCGAGAAGTTCCAGGGCGATCAATCCCATGTAAAACGCATGATCCGCCGTGACGATCATGCCCAGTGAATACGGGAGCCACTTTTCGGATTCCAGGGCGGATTGAAACGCTTGATCATACTCCTCCGCAAGAACATGGAGTTGCATTTTCAGGATATGATGCCGGCCGAGGATGATGGGAATCCCGTCGCTTTCCATGTCGCGGAGATGATCTGACTCAACAAAGGACTCGTCGTCCATGCGGAACGGAGCGGACGTCTCGTCCCGCAGGCTCTTGGCGAACTGCAGGATCGACCTCAACGAATTCAATGCTCCGGGATCTTTTGTCCGGGTGATGAAATCCAGCCGGCGCCGGCATTCGTCCATCAGCTCCCCCAGGGGCGCGCCCCGGCAGGTCATCAGAATCGCAATGGATTGCACGGCGTATATGGCGCTGTTCAGATCGCCGTTTTCCAAGGCTTTGTCCAGGGCTTTGCGCGTCAGGGCTAAAGCCTCGATCAACGGCCGGTTCCATACGGCGATGCCGCCGCCCACGATCAGCGGGATCTTGGCCTCGATTTCCGCAAGGCCAAGTCGCTCATGAAGGCGTTCCGCCAGACGGCCGAATCGCGCCCCCCGGGCGTAATCGCCGAATCCCGCTCCAATGGTGACCCCATAGACGGCATAGGCATAGGGGGATATGGATGAGTTGCCGTGCCGCAGGGAAAGTTCCATCATCTTCAGGGCCATGAGAATGCCGTAGTCC
Source organism: Thermodesulfobacteriota bacterium (assembly GCA_049320885.1). Classification (GTDB taxonomy): domain Bacteria; phylum Desulfobacterota; class Desulfobacteria; order Desulfobacterales; family SURF-7; genus DYJD01. Next base: position 15,050 of record JBMORA010000056.1, read on the forward strand.
GTGCTGACGAAATAGGCCGACATGGTCAGGTTCATCAGAATTTTCATGGCCAGAAACACGGCGGTGTCGGTCATGGCCGGCAAATCCAGCAGCTCCGAAGGCCTGCGCCCGCTCATGGCCCGGCGGATCCGCACCACATGCCAGAGAACGGCCCGCTTGCTTCCTTTTTTCGGCAAGTTCACGCCCAGCAGTCTCAGGCCCTGCCGCCCGGCCTCCAATGCTTCCTGAAAACGCGTCAGGTTGGCGAGCATCTGGAGTTTCAGGTTGTATACCTCGGCCCGCTCCCTGGCCGATGCGGCCTTTGCCAGCGTGAGATCGAATATCCGTTCCGCGGTCTCGAAACGGTGGCACAAGTGCTCGCATACGGCCAGTTCCAGATGGACCGCCAGGCATTTTTCGTATTCCGCTTCCCAGGGATGGGCCGGCAGCAATCCGATGGCCGTGTTGAAAAAAACCGCCGCTCGGCTGTATGCCGCGGAGCTTTTGGCCTTTCGTCCGGCCTCGAAGTTCAGATCCCTCAACAACGCTTTTTCACCGGGTTCATGGATGAAGGCAAGGCCCTGATTAAGCTTGTTCACCGCGTAAAACAATCCCCCCCGGTCTCCCCGGGTTTCCATGCGGTGGAGGCTCCGTCGGCCGATGCGATAGTCGAGCAGGGGACGCTCCGTTTCCGGGATCCTTTCGTAGGCGGCTTCCTGAATCCGGTCATGGGTAAAATGGCAGGAATCCTCTGTGCATTCGATCAGGCCTTCCGCAATCGCCGGTTGCAGCCGGGTCAACGTCTCGTTCATGGTCACACCCCCGACGGCGGCCGCGACCTCGAGGTCGAAGCTTACGCCCACGCAGGCGCAGATTTTCAGTGATTCCCGGGTGTCCGCCGGCAGGGCTGCCAAACGCTCCGATAGCAAAACGGCAACATTTTCGGACAGTTCCTGAAGCCGGATGGCGCGGATATCCCACTGCCATCCCGATTGCGGGGAAAAGGTCAGCAGACGATTTTCATGCAGGGCGCTCATGAACTGGTTGACAAAAAATGGGTTGCCGCCGGTTTTGGCGTGAATCAGTTCGGCCAGGGATCGGGATCGTTCCGGTTTGCAACAGAGAATGTCGGCGATGTGTACGCCGACATCCGTGAGATCCATGGGCCGCATATGCAGACGGGTAACCCGGCGGGTGATCCGCCGCACTTCCGCCGGAAGACCCGCGATGGCATCATCCTCCCCGGCCGGGGACTCACGCCAGGCTCCCACCCACAGCACGCGGCCGTTCTCCTGGTCGTTGACGATCCGCCGCAGGAACCGCAGGGTCTCCTCGTCGGTCCACTGCAAGTCGTCCGTGAACACCACCAGCGGGCCGGCGGTCGCGGCGAACACGCGGATGAAATTTTTCCACACGTGGTCGAACCGGTTGCGCTCCTCCTCGATGCCCAGGGTTTGGAGCTCGGGTTGTTTACCGATGATCAGCTCCAGTTCCGGAAGCGCGTCGGTAACGATTCGGCCGCTGGGTTTCAGGGCCGCCGTAAGGTGTTGCTGCAATTCCCGGATCGACCCGGGACTTTCCGCCAGCACCTGACGGACCAGATCCCGCAATGCCTGATGGAGCGAGGCATACGGCTCCTGGGAGCAAAACTGGTCGTGTTTCCCGGCAATGAAATACACCCCTCCCGGCAGGCTGCGATTCCGGAATTCCCGGATCAAGGCGGATTTGCCGATCCCCGCCGGGCCGCTCACCAGCACGAATTCGTTTTCGCCCGCCGCGACCCGTTCAAACGCCTGCCGAAGTATCTCCACCTCCGCGCTTCTTCCCACCATGTTGCTCGGGATACGGAAACGGGAGGAAAAATCCTTTTGACCCAGCGCGAAGGCGTCAACGAAGCCCTGCCGTTTCAACCGCTCCAGGCATTCCCACAGATCGTGCATCAACCCGAATCCGTTGCGGTAGCGTTCCTCCGGAATCTTGGCCAGCAGCTTCATGATGATGTCCGACAACACCTCCGGAACATCCGGGTTGTAAATCGCCGGCGAAGGCGGCGAGGCTGCCATGTGCGCATGGATCAGGGACGCCGGATCCGCCGGAGCGAAGGGTTTTCTGCCGGTCAGCATTTCGTAAAGGACCACACCCAGGGAATAGAAATCCGTCCCCTCCCCCACGGGCTGTTGCATCCGCCCGGTCTGTTCGGGAGACATATACGCAAGCGTGTCCCGGATGAATTCCGGATGACAACCGTCCACGGCACTGGCGAACAATTCCGCCTCGATACCAAACCCGATGAATTGCGCGGAATTGGTATCCGGGTCCACCAGGATATTTTGCGGTCGGATGCCTTTATGGACGATTCCGGCCTGGTGAAGACAACCGACGGCTTCGGCCAGCTGAACGGCTGTTGCCAGAAAGGCGGACACACCGAAAGACGCAACGCCGCCGTCTTCTCCCTGCAGACAGTGCCCCGGAAAATCTTTGAAAATAACGGCAATGACTTCTTCTTCCGTCAGCACATCGATGACGTCCGGGAGACCGCCGGCTTTCAGGGATCGGATGATATCGTATTCATGGCGGAATCGATCCAGGGAAACCGGTGAAGGCTCCGCCGTTTTGAAAACCTTGACCAGGCAGACGGAACCGCTCTCCGGCCGACGGCTCCGATAGAGCGTGGCTTCATGACTTTCGCAAATGATTTCCTGCGGTGGGTATTCCGAAACCTCGACCATCCGTTTGTCGTCACCTATTTCCGTGGAAGCCGTTTACAACCGGATTGAAGATCGCTAAAGGGAATGCGCACATTCGGCCATGATCTCTTTGACCTTTTCACTGACGGACCGAATGGTATCGGCATCCAGCTTGAGGCGTTTGGCGGCGTCCGATTCCGCCGCTTCGCCGAACTCCTTCCGGACCCCGTAGCCGATTTCGCAGGCGATCCGGTTGGCGAGATACACCACCATCGTCGACCGGAAGGAGGTATCGAAGTACCGGGGGCCTTCATGGGAAGTGGCGACATCGAAAAACTCCTTGGGAAATTTCCAGTGCCGCAGCACCACCCCGCCCAGGCTGTTATGGGCGATCTGGTTGATGCGGTCCACCTGAGCCCGGTCCAGTTGTTTCCGCCAGTCCGGATTGTCGCTGATCACTTTCAGAATCAAGGCTTTGCCGATATCGTGCACCATGCCCATCAAAAAATATTTTTCCGGTTCCGATAATCCCAGATGCTCGGCAATACTTCTAGCCCCATAGGCACAGGCCAGGGAATGGAGCCAGACCTCCTCCATCAGGGTGATATATTCCCGGCTGTTGGATTGGAACAGGTTTTTGCTGACGATCATGGAGACCTCGTTCCGGGTTTCCTTCAACCCGATCCGGTGAATGGCCTCGCGGATGGTGCGCACCTTCTGCTGCCCGGCGTGGATAGGGGAATTGGCCGCGGCGATCAGGCGGATGGATACGATGGCGTCTTTTTTAATGATATCGGCCAGATCGTCGATGGTGGCGTTCGGGTTGTCCACGGAATCCTGGATTTCCCGGATGATATTGGGCAGCACCGGCAGGGCGATTTTACCCCGTTTGAACTGTTCCAGAATCTCTCTGGCGACTTCCTCGGGTTTGAGGGTTGCTTCGGACGCCTGTTCCGGCCGGGAAGCGCCCAACTGGTGGTTCATGAACCGCAGGAAGGCGTCCACCAGGGCTCCGTCGAACCGTCGGCCCTTGTTCTGACCCAGTTCGTTCAGCACCAGGGACATGTTTTTCGCCGGGCGATAGGGCCGGGGGGTGGCCATGACGAAATAGCTTTCCACTATGAGCAGGAGCCTCGCCCCCAGGGGAATCCGGTCGCCGGTCAGTCCTTCCGGATACCCGCTGCCGTCGAAAAACTCATGATGATGGCGAATGATGGGCAGAGCCGGCTGCATCGTGCTCAGGTTGGCGAGGACCCGGGCCGACATGACCGGATGTTGTTGCACGATGCGCAATTCGTCCGCCGACAAGGTTCCGCTTTTATGAAGGATATCTGCGGGAACATAGACCATGCCGATATCGTGGAGCAGCGCCGCATATTGAAGGGCCTCGATTTCTCTCTCCGGCAAACCGATCTTCCCGGCGAATTTGACACAGAGGGCCGCCATGCGTTTGTAATGCCCCCGGAAATACATATCCGTGCCTTCCACCACGGCCAGCAGGGTCTGAATGATCTCCGCCAATAATGGCTCGGGTTTGGATTCTCTGTTCAGTTGCATGGCTGCGGCTTCCGGTTGATCGATTGCTGCTGCGAAGGGCGTTTGACTGTCATTTCCATCTGAAAATACTATAACAAATCGCGGCCGAACCTGTCCATCATTTAATGGGATTCGGAATCCCCGGTTAATCCGGGCAGAAGCCCGACGTGGGTTCCGGCGCTGTTTTCCCGGAATCCGCAACCCGGAAACGGCCGTGTTTTGCCGTTTGTCTTTTCAGAGCCGTTGGGATATAAAGGATTCACCGGACCGGTCGTATCCGTTTCCTGTCCGATCCAACCCCCCATCACAGGATGATCGCGCCATGCAAAACGATCCGCAGGATACCCTCAAGATCCTGGTCATAGACGACGAACCCATTGTTCTGGGAGTGGTAAGCGAAGCCTTGTTGCATGCGGGTTTCGACGTTCTGACAGCCTCCGACGGCGAAACCGGGATGGAGATTTTCAGACGGGAGGGGCCGGTGATCGTGCTGACGGACATCAATATGCCCGGCATGTCCGGCTTCGACCTCCTGAAAATGATGAAAAAACTCTCCCCGGCCGCCCAAATCCTGGTCTTTTCCGGCATGGGAACCACCGGCGACGTCATCGAGGCTCTGCGCCTGGGGGCCTGTGATTATTTATACAAGCCGCTCACCGTCGAATTCCTGATCCACACCGTGATGCGCTGCATCGAACGGCATGAATTGATCCAGGAGCGAATCAACCGCAACGTCATGCTGGAACAACAAGTGGCGGAACGGACAGCGGCCCTCGCGGATACCTTTTACGCCACTGTTCAATCCCTGGGCCGGCTCATCGAGATGCGCGATCCTTACACCTCGGGCCACCAGCAACGGGTATCCACTCTGGCGGTGGCCATCGGAATGGAATTGGGCTTGACGAATCGGGAACTCGGCACCCTCCATGTCTCCGGCCTGCTCCATGATATCGGCAAGGCGGCGGTTCCCGCGGAGCTGCTGGTAAAGCCGACCCGGCTAACCCCCATCGAGTTCCAGCTGATCAAGTGCCACCCCCAGGCCGGCTACGACGTCCTCAAGGACATACCGTTCACGGATTCGCTGGGAAAAGACGTGGCGGTCATCGTCCAGCAGCATCATGAACACTTGGACGGCAGCGGGTATCCGGGGAACATCACCGGGGACCGTATCGAACCCGAGGCGAAAATATTGAGCGTCGCCGATGTGCTGGAGGCCATGTCCTCCCATCGCCCCTACCGTCCGGCCCTGATAATGGAAAGCGCCAAGAACGAACTCCTGGAGCAGAGCGGGCGCTTTTATTCTCCGGAATGCGTCCGGGCCGCCATACGCCTGATCGAAGAAAATGGCGACGACATCGACCGGTTGCTGCGCAAAACGGGTCTGAAGGTGGGGGAAGCATTTTCCGGCAAATCCACCTGAAGGACTATCACGGATTACACGTCACCGGAACCGCTTTCAGGCCGGGGAAATCTTCTTGGGTATGATCACCGACTCCAGCATGGGTATCGGTTCGAGAAACCACGGCAGCTCGTCCACCCCGACCGTGCGGTCCGGCATGGGGGCCTTGATCAGGCTCTCGATGCACTTGTCTTTCTGTTCCCAGAGAATGTTGAGCCACTGCTGGAATTTCATGCGGAATTGCTCGTCATTGAAATAATCGCCCAGCATCTCGGAAGTGATGGGCAGCGACCTCACCTGGACACGGATGTCCCGGACTTTGCCGCACAGGTAATCCCAGAAGCTTTGCGGCCCGTCCGGGTAAGCGATGGTGACGTCCACAAAGCGGTGCAGATGTTCTCCCATGGCGGCAAGGGTGAAAGCGATTCCGCCGGCCTTGGGTTTCAGGAGATTCCGATGGGGGGACTGCTGTTGACGATGTTTCCTGGCGGTGAAGCGCGTTCCTTCCACGAAATTGATGACGGAAACCGGGATGGTTTTGAATTTTTCGCAGGCCTTGCGGGTGATTTCCAGGTCCCGTCCCTTCAAATGCGGATTCTTCCGCAGATAGCTCTGGGAATACCGTTTCATGAAGGGATAATCCAGGGCCCACCAGGCCTGGCCCATCACCGGAAACCAGAACAATTCCTTCTTCAGGAAAAATTTCAAAAACGGGATCTTGCGATAGAAGATTTTCTGCAGCACCAGGATATCCACCCAGGTTTGATGATTGGCCACCACCAGATACCAGTCGTCGGGCTTCAGGCTTTCCAGACCGTAGACATGCCAGCGGATATTGCAGAACAGACGCTGGGTCAGGTTGTTGCACCCCACCCAGTTGGTGGCCAGCCAGTCGGTCATGAAGCTGCATATTTTCCGCACCGGTTTGAGGGGCACCAGCCATTTCAGCAGGGCGAAAAAATAGATCGGGAAAACCCAGAACATGGTGTTGAAGAAATAGATGGAAACGGTGATAATGCCCCGGACATGGTAAAAAAGGGATTTGAACATACGCGAACATCCTCACTGCGGTTTTGGTGACAACACAGGTTGGTATTTCTAGGGCAAAGCGGTGCGGTTTACAAGCCGAAACAGCGGTTTTACAAAAGTTTTACAATACCGAAAAATGGGATTTTTTTTCAGCTTCGGTCCCGGGTGCTTTCCGGCAAGAACAGACTGCCGTCCACCATGCAAATGACGACCAGGCATTCCAAACCGAAAGGCAGGTAGCCGCCGTATCCCAGCAGCGGCATCTCGAAAATGCGGAACCGGTCCACAAAAGGAATGGCGTATTCCCATTTTGCGAGGCTGTAAACATTCCACAGCTCCCAGAAAAACCCGCACGCCAGGGCCGCAAAGGCCGGAACCAGGACCCAGCGGAAATCCCCGCGGGAGAGAGGCGAAAAAAGGGTCGTTCCGCCCCGCAGGGCCTGCAGGGATGTCGCCACCAGCAACGGCGAGACCCACACCAGGGAAAACAGATAGTCCGGGAAGACGCCGATCAGGGCAAGCCCGCAGGCGGCAAGCGCCAGAATCGCGGCGGCCAGGGCCTTCGGTTTCGCGGCGCGGAGCGGATGAAGGCCGGTGAGGCCGGCGTTCAGCGCCGGAAAGGTCAGGAGCAGTCGGGAGGTGCCGAGAACCGCCGGCAGGACGGTTGAAAAAGAGAGCGAGGCGAAGACGAAATACCCCAGGGGATCGAAGGTGGCGACTTCCACATAATACCAATTCTGGACGAACCGGTTCAGATATTCGAAGAACCACCAGAATCCGGCGCTGACCGGAAACAGCAGCAGGTATGTGACCGGCCCGTCAGTGAGGGGGGAACGGCCGGAACGCTTCCGGCACAGGGCGTTCACCGAAAGGATGTATCCGAGCCAGGGGAGCGTGAAGGTATGTCGCTGAAACGCCGCGAACCAGGGGAAACGGGTCCAGGCCAGAACCCACCCGGCCAGACAGATCGTCAACCCGGCCCAGCCCCACCAAGGGAAACAAAACTGCCGGGCTGGGGACGGTTGCGCCATGACCGCATTGCCCCTCCGGACCAACCGGAGCAGAACCAGGACCGCCAGAATTTCCAACAGGGCCGCCAGCAGGAAAGCGCCCCATGAAAAATCCGCATGCTCCACATAGCGACTGATGGGAGGAAATTCCAGAAACGGCCCGATGGGTTTACCCGCCGCAGCCACGCCGAATATCGGCAGTCCGACCAGCATGACAGCCGTCACCACTAACAAACCCATCCCTTTTCCCATTCCCATGCGGTCGTCCCGAATCTTCCCTGTTCCATCAGGCCCCGATGCCAATCCGTTTACAACAAATCAGTCCGCATTATCAAGCGCCACGGCCTCCTCCAACCGTTCCTGGAAATCCGGTACCGCCGCCAGAATGCGAACCCAGGCGCTCAGCATGGGGATTCCCACCGGATCGGTGACAAATTTCCGGCTGGCTTTTTTCAGGCAGTCCACAAAGGCCTCGGTGGCTTCGATTTCGGCGTGCCGGTCGTAGGTAAGACCGTTCAGCAGCGACAAGGCATGATATTTCTCTATGGCGATCCGGGATTCCTCGATATAGGCGATGGCCAGGGTCCTGAAAAAAGCCTGACTCAGCACCATGCCGTCCTGGCTCATCACCCGCAGCATGGCTTCGGCGATGTCGGTGGCCATCCGGATCAGGCCGGTATCGGTTTTTTCCCTGTCGATGGGCCGATGCTTGTGCTCGTAAGTTTCGGCGATTTCCACCTGGCAGATGCGCCGCGGGGAGGTACGCTGGTAGACTTCGTTCAACAGGGAAACCTCGAGCCCCCATGTGGGGGATATCCGGATGCTGCGGGCCAGGGAGCAAAGCATGGCGAATTCGCCGGACAAGGCATACCGGAATGATCCCAGATAGGTGAGGAAAGGGCTGTCGCCGGTGATTCGTCTGAGGGCGTTGATCAGCGGCTGGTAAAAAATCCTGGTCACCCTGCCGAAAAGCCTGTCCGTTGCGCGGGCGTAATACCCCTTGCTGAACTCAAAGTCCAGCGCCGGATGCACCACCGGATACAAAAGCCGGGCAAGCATCTCCCGATTATAGTTGAGGATGTCGGTATCGTGCAGGGCGATGGCCTCCACATCCGGGTCGGCGAGAATATACCCGATGGTCATCCACACCGATCTGCCTTTTCCGGGAACATCCAGTTTGAAATCCCCGCCCCGCAGTTCATCATACAAACGTTGCATGCGGGGACCGTCATGCCAGACGATTGCCACCCGCGAAGGCAGCACCGCCATGCGCTTTTTGATTTCGCGGAATCGATCGGAAGAGGCCCTGTCCAGCGACAGAACGATTCTATCGAGATAACCGACGTTCATGAGTTCATCGATAATGCCGACCATGGATGGAGAATTGAATTCCGATTCCAGGGCGGGAAGCAGCAACACCATCCTGGTCTTTTTCCGGAAGCGCATCAATTCCTCCTCGATCCGCTCCACCGGACGGTTGCCGATTTTCTGCAATGTCGCGATCATACCCTGCTGCTGGAAATCCGTCATCGCGCACCTCCTATTTCCAGATTCCGATCAGGTAGTCCTTGAGTTCTTCAAACGCGAGGGCCTGCTCCTGGAACACTTTTTCCGCCTCGTCGCCGCTCTTTTCGGCGAGTTCGTTGACCAGGGAGGCGACACGCGCATAATAGAGGGGGATCATGGTGTTCAACACCTTCATCCGCTGGCGGGTCGTGGAGTGGAAGGCACCGGCGTATCGGTAGACGATGCGCACCCACGCATCGATGGGCATCAGCAGTTCCCGCGGTCCGCCGGCCACCAGCTTGCGGATCAGTTCCATGTCCTGTTCATCGATGACCTGATCCCATACACCGCTGAAATTCGCGAATCCCAGCTTGAAGTAATCGAAGAGATCCTCCTGATTGATGGTGAAGGGGGCGGGCTCTTCCGGCGGGTATTCCCCGATGGACGGGATGTCCCTGGAGCCCCTGACATCCTTCCAGTAGTCGGCGTGCAGCTCCATCAGCTGGAAAATGGTCCCGACCACCTGACGGTACATGGGGCCCAGATCGGCTGCCGGATCTTTTTCCCCGTGTATTTTTACCCCGAGAGGTGCCTGGCAAAGTTTGAAATCGCCCACGATGGCCGTGGTCGTCATCCAGATATCCACTCCAAACCGGGCGACGTCGGTTTCCCAGATATCCTCCTGATTGAGATAGTGACGGGCGAGGTTCAGGGAAACCCCGAAGTCGCCGCCGATGGGTTGACGGATCCGGCAACCGTAGAGGGAGCGAGTCAGATTATAGGCGATGGAATTGGTGATGGTGGCGTCATGCTTGTACCTGCGGTAATCGGGCGCCACAAAATCATATCCCTGCAAAACCGGGTCCAGCAGGTTCCGGATCCATAGCGGTGAAATGGAAATCAGATCCGAGTCGAAAACCGCCAGGGCCTTGGGTTTTAAAAAATTCGCAACTTCAAAAATGGCTCTCAAAGCGGAACCCTTGCCGGGAAGCCCCCGATAAATGGTGATGATTTTTTCGATATTGAACGATTTGGGATCATAGGAACCGGCCACCTCACGGGTATCATCCGTCGATCCGCCGTCGGAAATCATGATCAGGGCTTTGGCGTCGTGATAGTAGGTATCGAGTCCCTTGCGGATGGTCTTGATGACATGAAGAATGGACTGGTCACAAAGATAGGCCGGAATGCCGATCAGCAGATCCGCCTGGCCGAGGCGTTCAATTTTTTCCCGGACATACCCCCTAAGGGCGGTGGAAAAGCGTTGTTGAGAAGACATGGCGCCTCCTTTCGCATCAAATGATTTCGTTGTCGTGATCGAAAATATCGAAGATCACCGCGTTCCATCCCCGGCTGCCCGGAAATGGAGCGCGGACAAGATCCCGAAGGACAAAGTCCTCATGACGGCCGAATCGGTTTGGAATCAGCACCGGGATATCCACCTGCTCCAGCATGGAATAATCATTGGGGCTGTCTCCAAGGCCCACGGTTCTTACCGGAACACCCCATTTGGCGGAAAAAATCCCGGCGACCAGTTTGGTTGCCCGGCCTTTATCGCCGCGGCAATCCGACAGATGATAAAATCTTCCCCCTTTCGTGATCCGGAAACCGCGCCTGGCGACAACTTCCTCAAGAGCACCCAGCTGATCCTCCTTTTCCAAGACAAACGGCTCGCTGAAATCCCGGATTTTCGCCATGGCTGCTTTTTCAACGGAAAGATTGGTGCGCGCCGCGACTTCCGCGACGGTCATGTCGCCGAAGCCCCTTACAGCGAACTTTCGCTGCAATTCCTTAAAAAACAAACGGATGACTCCATAGGATTTCCCCAGTTCCAAGCAAGGCCGCCCGTTTCTGAAATGCACCGGCGTATCGGCCAGCCCAATGAAATCCAAAGGGAAAAAAATGCCGTTGCCGTTTTCCACGATGAGCGGCCCTGTCAAACCCATATCCCGCTGAATCAGTTCCGCTTCTCCGAAAGTTTTACTGGTGCAGATAATGACGGGTATTTCCCGTTTTTGTAACAGATCAAGAGCCGGTCCCGCGTGAACCCAGGAATAATCCCCATGATCCAGCAGTGACCCGTCCAGGTCTGTAAAAATAATCATCCGCCGCTCCTCATGCCGTTTCATTGGGGCGTCCTCTATGGATGTTCAGAAATGGATCGCGGGGTTTGACCGGATCTTCTTTGTACGGGGCGCAGGGGATATTGTCAACCCTCAAGGGAAATTCTGGCCGGCGGTTTTTCCGCTATCGGAAACAAATCCATTGATTTTCAGAGGGATTTCTTTTAGTATGCGTGATACGGATGCCTCGCTTTCCAAGCCAGGCAAGATACGATCGCCCGGAAGGCATCCGGAAGAACAGAAACGGGAATGCCCGGCCGCCGGGCAGGAACCTTCGAGCGACCACTCATTCATTGCTTTGATTATTCTTTAATAGAAATCCCTGACGAATCCAAACGAAGGCCTTGACGAACGATGGTCCCGGCAATCCGGACCGCCCTCCCGGGAAAGGAATTCGAACGAATATGGATGGGCATATCGAAACCGGCCACTCCGGCCTGGAATTGAACGAAGCGCTGGATCGGGCGATGGGGGACGGCGCTTTTCTACGCACCCTCCTGGAAGACTATTTCCAGAAGCTGCCCGGTATCATGGAATCCCTGGACACTGCCGTGAGGGAAGGCGACACCCCGCGGCTGAAACAAACGGCTCATTCGCTGAAAGGAATGTCGGCGAATCTCGGCTGCGCTCTCATCCAGCAGCTTGTCATGCGTCTCGAAGCCGCCGCCCAAAATTCAGAACCGCGGGTCTGCATCGAACTACTAGGTGAGCTGGACGAAGCGATCCGTCGGACCCGGAAATTGGTCGATGAAATCGACTGGTCCGTCTATGACTGAAGGAGCGGCCATGAAATCCATGAACTTACCGGCGCACAAAGTCTATAAGCCTTCATCCGTCAAGGATGATCAGCGCTGCCTTTGCAGAATACCGGTCCGGGACAATGAAGGCATCACCGCGGCTGCGCGCATCCCCTCCCTGAAGGATCCGCTCCTTTTCAATGTCGCCGATATCTCTTCCATGGGCGTGTGCGTCGAATCCGAGGATCCCGTCACCCATGGCGTTCAGCCGGGCGATATCCTCGATCTGTCGTTGGCCTGCCGTGATGAGCACTTTCGATTCGAATGCCTTGTCCGTCACCTGGCCCCGCTGGAAAACAACCGGATACGATTGGGCCTGTCCCGAAGGAACGCATCCGCCGCCAGGCCGGCGCCGGACTCTCCGTTCGACAGGATCTCGTTGATCGCCAGCTGCCGTCATCCGTATTACTACAATGAAAACGTGGTGCTGCGGATAACCTCCCTGTCCCGGAAAGACTGCATGGTGGAATGCGAGGACCCCGAATTCCTGCTTTTCCCTGCCATGCCGATCACCCTCTCCCTGCATCTGCTGCCCCCCGATGAGGGTGATATCACCGGCCGGGTGACCTGGATGGAAATACCGGAAAAAGGCAAAACGCGCTTCGGCGTGGCCATCCGGCAGTTGCCGCAACGGATCCAGGGCATCATCGCCGGGCACCTGTTTCATCTGCACGACTGGAAACCCCGGGAACTCCGGGAACTCGGTCTGAACTTCAAGGGCTACCGGCCCCTGATCAAGTTCCGCTCCATGCGGACCCATGACGAATACCTGGAGGTTCTCAGATTACGACGGATCGCTTATACAAGCGTCGGTAAAATTCAACCTACCGCCACCGACGCGGATCTGGCTTCGGATCTGGATCGGAAAAGCCGCATCCTCACCGCCTATCATCACAACACCATGGTAGGCACGGTAAGCCTGCTGTTTCCGGATCATGAAAAAATGACCCTGGATACGGAAAAAACGTTCATGGGCGGTTTTCCCAAGCCGCTACCGTCGAAAAAAAGCCTGATCGAAATCGCCCGGCTCTGCATCACGCCGGACTACCGGGCCACGGACATCCTGTTCGGCCTGTTCGAACAGATTTACATGATCCTGATCACCTCCGGACGCGAGTATCTGCTTTCCTCCACGGATGACCACATGTGGACCCTTTACAAACGGATGGGATTCAAAAAAACCGGCATGTCCTATGAACATCCGCTGCTCAACGGCCTGCCCCATCATGTCATGATCCTTCATAAAAACAGCCTGCTGTTCGGCATGGGCATCTCACCGTTCGTCTGGCTGAAGTTTTTCCGGAACATGACGGATCATCTGCGGTCCATGGGAGCGATTCGACTCAACACCTACCAGAAAAGCAGAATCCTGCTGAACAAAATCCTGGACTCGGCGATTCGCGGGCATTCAGTCTTGAAATAGGAGCACGGAATGCAATTGGAAGGCGGAATCCGGACATCGGAAAACAGTAGTCGGGAGAGGCGATGAGCGGACTGTTGATCAATTATGCCGGCGTGCCCCATGAAATATCGTCCCTCTTCCCGGACAACGGGCTGGCGATTCTCGCCGCGGCGCTGGAAGAAAAAAACCAGAAGGTACGGATTCTGGATTTTTCCACCACCGACACCATCCGGCAGGTATATACCGAGGAAATTCGAAAACCATTGAGCGACATCGCCAGCGACGTGTTCGGTCCGGGCAGGCTCGACCAACGGCAAACATCCGCCTTGCAAGGCCTGGACGACCTCATCATTCGCAGCGAAAATCGCTTCCTGCAACAATCCATCGATTTTCTGAACCGCCACATCAAACGGCACCGCATCGTCTGGGTTGGATTCAAGTTGTGGATGGGCGCCATCCGTCAATCCATGACCATGGCCGCGGCGTTAAAAAAGACGCATCCGCGCCTCCGGATTTTCGGCGGCGGACCCGGAGCCGACCTTTTTCAGGAAGCGATTCTCCAAAAATACCCGTTCATCGACGCCCTGGTTCTATCCGAAGGGGAGCAATCGCTTCCGCTGCTGGTGGAATGGCTGGGCGGCAAGCTCAAACGCGCACGAATCCCCGGTATCCTGTATCGCGACGGCATCAAAATCCGCCGGAATCCCGTGGAACGGATAACGGATCTGAATCACCTGCCCTACCCGGTCTATGATCCCGAGATTTACCCGGCCATGGCGGGTGACGGGAAGATGAAAATCCTGTGTTTCGACGACGGTCGGGGATGCCCCATGGGTTGCGCGTTTTGTCCGGGGACAGCGAAGTTCGGCACCACCCGGATTGAAAAAACGGCCGACCGGTGCGTCGCGGAACTGGAACATCTGACGGCACGCCACGGCGTGACCTATTACCGCTTCTCCGGCTCCAACACATCGGCCGGATTGCTTTCGGAAATCGCCGATCGGCTGCTTTCCCGCAGCCTGGACATCACGTTCGCCGTGTTCACCTCCGCCTTGGGATTGACCGCGGCGGCCGTGCGGAAACTGGCCCGGGCGGGTCTGTACTCGATCTTCACGGGCATCGAATCCGTCGACGACCACCAGCGGAAACACCTCTTGGGAAAATCTCAGTCGATCCGACATCTGACAACCGTATTCGAAGCCTGCAGGGATTCCGGAGTCTTCATATCCACCAGCGTGATCCATCCGGCGCCCTTTGCCTCGGGCGCCATTCTGGAAAAAAATCTGGATTACCTGGTGGCCCTCCTGAAAGGCTATGAGAATTGTTCCGTGGCCCTGTATCCGGCAGGCCTGTATCCGCATACAAAATGGTTCGAACGCCTGGAGGATTTCGGCTTTTCCCTGCAAGGGGTTTCCCGGGAGGCCTACATCGAAACCCTGCTGGATTACCGGTACAACATCGTGCTGCCGCGCTATCTCTGGAAAGACCTGCCCTATGCGCTGAACGGGAGGCCTTTCAAGCACCTCTTGATGGAAACCAACGAACTGGCGACACACCTGCAGCAGCACGGCATCCTGACCTATCTGGTGGAAGCCAACCTGATGATGGCGCCGGCCCTTGGATATCGGCGCTACAAGGATTTCGCCCGGGATTCCAATATCGCTTTCTTCAGCGGCGACGCTTCGCGGCTGGAGCAATGGAACGAACAATTCAACCGCATTCAGAAGCAACCCCATTGAAAATGACCACCGGAATCTGAAAATGGAAAAACCATCCTTCGATCCAAAGCTGACCCGTCAGCATTTCAGCACCAAGATCTTCAAGGTGTACCTGCGCTGCATGGAAATCCATTACCCGCATGTGGATGTCCACGCCGTCTGCGAAAAAGCCGGCCTCTCCTACGCCTATATCATGGATGAAAACAACTGGGTCTCGACGATCTTCGACCGGCGGTTCACCGAGGAGAGCATCCGGGCCTCCGGCGATCCGGATCTTCCTTATAAATCCGGACAGATGAGCCTGACGGCGGACGGCATGGGCAGCGCGCTCTACTATCTCCTGCGCTATACCCTCTCCACGACGCGCATCTACCGAACCTTGTCTGCCCAGATCTTGCATTTCACCAAAATTCTGACCATGCGGATCCTGTCCGTGGAAAAAAACGTGATCCGGATCCAGTACCATCCTGTGCGGCTCCAGGAGTTGACCGCTGAGGAGCGCGGAGCCCTGATCGCGAATCTGGATCACATCTATCGGAACGCCGTCGGCTACCTCAAATCCGTGCCGAAAATCCACGACAACCCCGAAGCGGAGATCGATCACCACACGGAATTGTCCCCGGAAGGAATTCCCGAACTGTTCATGAACGTGACCTACCGGGACAGAAATCCCATGAAGCGGATGGCGAAGCCGCTTGCGGCGGTCCTGCTTTTTTCGGTTTTCTGCGCCGTCGTCTGGAGGTCCGGCTTTCAGCCCCTGTACCTGGAGCCGGACATCGTCAAGGGCCTTTTGGTATCCGGAGTGTTTTCCGGAGCGCTGCTGGCAGTGCTGCTCAGCCTTTACCTGAAACACCGCCGGATTCCCATCGAAACCCGGAGCACCATCGCCAAGCTGGACGCCCAGTACCGGGATCTGCAGAAAGCCAAGGAAAAAATCGAGGACATGAATATCGCTCTGCAAAAAGCGGACAAGCTGAAGGACGACTTCCTGTCCAATACTTCCCACGAACTGCGGACACCCCTGAACGGCATCATCGGCATAGCCGAATCACTCCTGGACGGGGCTGCCGGCGACCTTTCGGCAGAAACCCGTCGGAATCTGCAATTGATCGCCAGCAGCGGCAAGCGTCTGGCCGACCTGGTGAACGATATCCTGGATTTTTCGAAGTTGAAAAACAGGGACATATTGCTGAAAAAGGGCCCGGTGGACATCCGCCAGCTGGCCGACGTGGTCCTGACCATTGCCACCCCCTTGACCACCGGAAAGGATCTGCGCCTGATCAATGAGATCCCGGAAGATTTTCCCCTGCTGGACGGGGATGAAAACAGGCTCCACCAGATTCTGCTCAACCTGGTGGGCAACGCCGTCAAATTTTCCGACCGGGGCGACATTTCGGTGAGGGCCGCGGTGGAAGGCAAATCCGCCCGGATCAGTGTCGCCGATAACGGCATCGGCATTCCGGCGGACCAGCACGAAAACATTTTCAAATCCTTCGAACAGGCGGACGGTTCCATCGCGCGTGAATACGGCGGGACCGGACTCGGTCTTTCGGTCACCAAAAGCCTCGTGGAAATACACGGCGGCCGGATCTGGGTGGAATCCAGTCCCGGCAGAGGCGCCGTCTTTTTCTTCACCATTCCCCTTTCGGAACGGCCGCTGAAGACCGCGCCCCGGGATCAAACGGCGAAACAGCCCCCGGGGCTTAACGGGCTGAGACGAGAAGACGGGGCTGCCCCGGAACTCCCGGCGAAAACCTTCCGGGAAAAAAGAAAGCCGGTTAACGACCGCCGGATGGTCGCGGTCGGACCACCCGAAGGCGAGATGGATGCGCGAACGGGATTTTACGATCGAAGGGAGAAATTGCTGGTGAACGATCTGGCCGGCATCCAGGTGCTGGCCGTGGATGACGAACCGGTCAACCTGCAGGTGATCCGCAACAACCTGCACCTGGCCGGAGCCTCGGTCCTTACCGCCGTATCGGGCCCCGAAGCCCTCGAAACCATCCGGCAGGCGAAACCGGATATCATTCTCCTGGACATCATGATGCCCAAAATGAACGGTTATGAAACCGCCAGGCGGATCCGTTCCCTGTTTTCAAAAGAGGAACTCCCGATCCTGTTCCTTTCCGCCAAAAACCAGGTGCGGGACCTGGTGGACGGGTTCGTGAGCGGTGGCAATGACTACATCACCAAACCCCTTTCCAAAAACGAGCTGCTGGCGAGAATCCGGTTCCACGCGGGTTTGACCAGGTCGCGGATCAAACTAGCGGAGACCGAAAAAAAATACAGCACCATCCTTGCCAGCATCGAGGAGGGCTATTTCGAAACCGGCCTGAGCGGCAATTTCACTTTCTGGAACGATTCCTTCGTCCGGATGACCGGATATCAACCGGAAGAGCTGGCCGGTGGGAATTTCGGCGCACTGATGGAGGAAAGGGTCCGGAAAAATGTGTTCAAAGCCGCCAACCGCGTGTTCCGGACCGGGGAGCCGACCAAGGGATTTGAATTCGAACTCCGCCAAAAAACCGGAACGAAACTGGCAGTGGAAATATCCATATCCCTGATCCGGAACGCCCAAGGAAGCCCCCTCGGTTTTCGGGGAATCGCGCGGGATATCACCGACCGCCGGGAAAAAGAAAAGGCGGAAAACGACCGCAAGACCGCCGAAGCGGCCACCCGCGCCAAAAGCGAATTTCTCGCCAACATGAGCCATGAGATCAGAACCCCGATGAACGCCATCATCGGTTTCAGCAGTCTGGCGCTGGAGGCGGATCTACCCCAGAAACGCCGGGAATATCTGAGAAAGATCAGGTCCTCGGCCGGGTCCCTGCTAAGCATTCTCAACGATATCCTCGACGTCTCCAAAATCGAGGCCGGCAAACTGACCATGGAAAGCGTCGCCTTCCAGCTGACGGACGTGCTGGAAAACGTCACCGACATGTTCGCGGCCAAGGTTGCCGAAAAACATCTGGAACTTTTGATCGCCGTCGACCCGCTTGCCCCCACGGCCTTGATCGGCGACCCCCTGCGGCTGGGCCAGATCCTGATCAACCTGATGAGCAATGCCCTTAAATTCACGGATAGCGGCGACATCCGCCTGGAAGTCGTCCCGCTGGAGCAGCCCCCCGAAGAGGTCACCCTGCGGTTTTCCGTAACGGACACGGGAATCGGTATCAACACGGATCAAAAGGCGAAATTGTTTTCAGCCTTCACCCAGGCGGACAGCTCCGTCACCCGGAGATACGGCGGCACCGGCCTGGGCCTTGCCATCAGCAAGCGCCTGGTGGAGCTGATGGATGGCGCCATTGATTTCACCAGCGAACCCGGAGCCGGCAGCACCTTCTTCTTCACAGCGCGTTTCAGACGGCAAACGGCGGCTGATCAGCCGCCCCTGCTGGTTCCGGAGGATATCCGGGGCCTGCGGGCCCTGGTGGTGGATGATATTCCGGTGAGCCGGGACCATCTGGTCCATCTCCTGAATGAATTCGGCTGCCGGGCCGTGGGTGTGGAAAACGCGGGAAAAGCGCTGGAACTCATGCGCCGCTCCGCCGGGTCAACCGAGCCCTTCGGGCTGGTGGTGACCGACTGGCGGCAGCCGCCCGGACTCGACGGTGTCGCCCTTGCGCAAGCGCTTGGCAAGGACCCCTCCCTTGCCGGCACGGCCGTCATCGTCAAAACATTTTTCTGCCGCCGCAGCGATATGGAACAGGCCGCGGCAGCAGGGATCCGGGCGGTGGTCAACAAACCGATCGCCAGGCAGCGGTTTTTTGAAATCCTCCTGGAGGCGCTCGGTAAACGGACGGACGAACAACCCGCCCGGGATGAGGCCATATCCGCGGAGGATCACCGGACGGGCGCGGATATAGCCGGCAAACACATTCTCCTGGTGGAAGACAATGTCCTGAACCAGCAGATCGTCGCCGATGTGCTGACCAGGGCCGGCCTGCGCGTGGAGATCGCCGCCAATGGACAAGAGGCCCTCGGACGACTCGCCGAAGGGGTCTATGACGCCGTGCTCATGGATGTGCAGATGCCCGTCATGGATGGATTCGAAACCACCCGCCTGATACGCGGCCAGGCCCGCTTCCGTGATCTGCCCATCATCGCCATGACAGCGCGCACCGTGGAGGAGGATGCCGGCAGATGCCTTGCCGCGGGGATGAACGGATATATCGATAAAACCATTGACGCGACCCGGCTGGTCAACACCCTGGCCGGTCATATCCAGCGCTTGCACAACACGGAACGGCCGTCCCTGCCGCCGCGGACCACGGACGGCCAGCCCGGGCAATGGCATGGAGATCCGCCGGGAATCGATGTCGCCGCCGTGCTCAAAAGGGTCGAGGGCAACCGGCGGACCCTGCTCAAACTGTTCCAGGGATTCGAACGGGAATACGCCGGCGGCGTCCGGAAAATCCAGGCGGCTTACCGCAGCGGCGATATCGAAGACTGCATCCGCTGCGTTCATACTTTGAAGGGCCTGGCCGGCAACATTTCCGCCCCCGGGCTTTATGCCGCGGCCGCCGATCTGGAAAAAGCGCTGCAAACAGGGAACCGGCCGGAAACGGAAATCTGCCTGGCGCATTGCCAAAAAGCCCTGGACATGGTTCTGGATTCCATCCGGCAATCGGCGTTCATGGAGGACCCGGCGCCGGCCCTTCCGGAATCGCCGCCCGTCCGCGATTCCCGCCGTAAGGCGGCCCTGCTTGCGGAACTGGAGCGTCTGCTTGCGGAAAACAACTATAAGGCCCTCGACATCATCGAGGAGCTGAAACAGTGCGCCCATGACGCCCGGTACGGTGACTTTCTGCACACCCTGGACGAGCAGATCGGCAGGTTCCAGTTCAAGGAGGCGCAGCTCACCCTCGCCCGCATGTCCGGCAGCAGCGACGCCGGCGATACCGAAGGGATGCGGCAGTGATTACACCAGACCGACTTTTCTCACCGCCCGTTCGAGCTGTTCCAACCGATGTTCCCGGTTGCCGGTAATGCCGATCGCGAAGCGGACCAGGCCCGGGGAAATGCCGATTTTATCCTGGTCCTCCGGCGGTATTTCCGAGGAAGTCGAGGACCCCGAGCAGCTCATCAGGGTGTCATAATACCCGAGCGACACGGCGATCAGGCCGAAACGCTCCTCGTTCTGCAGCACGGTCATCAGGGCTTCGGCTTTCTTCCTGGTGCCGCAGTCGACGGTCAGCATCCCGCCGAAACCGTAGCCCGGATTGACGAGGGATGCATACAATTCGTGCTGGGGGTGGGATGCCAGGCCGGGATAGGAAACGGGGGCGCCCAGTTTTTCCAGATGCTCGGCGACGGATAGGGCCCGGCGGCTGTGTTCGCGCATGCGGACGGCCAGGTGGGGCAGGCGTTGAATGATGTCGAAGGCGACCCGGGGATCCATGGTGGGGCCGAACAGCATGACGCGCCCGGTGTGAAGATCCATGAGCCGGTTGACGAAGGCCTTGTCGGCACAAATCGCCCCGGCGATCAGATCGCCGGCCCCGTTGACGAATTTCGTAAGGGACGCCACCACGATATCCGCCCCGAGCCTGGCGGGAGACACCAGCATGGGCGTGAAGGTATTGTCCACCACCAGGGTCAGGTAATAGGAGCGGGCCAGTTTCGACAACCCCGGGATGTCGGCCACGTTCAAGGTGGGGTTGCCCACGACCTCCGTGTAGATCACCTTTGTCGCTGGCGTGATGGCCTCCTCGAAAGCCGACAGGCGGGTGGTTTCCACAAACGTGGTGGTGATGCCCATTTCCGGGAGCAGTTCGCGGAGGAGGGCGTGGGTGCCGCCGTAAATGGTGTTGCTGGCCACGATATGATCGCCGGACCGGCAGACCTGAAGCAGGGCGCTTGCAATCGCCGACATACCGCTGGCCGTGCAAACGGCGGCTTCGGTTCCCTCCATGGCGGCCATGTACCGATCCAGCACATGCGTGGTGGGGTTGAAATGGCGGCTGTACAGGAAACAACCGCCTTTGTCCGGTCCCCGCAATCCCTGAAAAATCTCCGGCATGATGGCCGGGTCCATCACGGTGAAGGTGGCGGATCTTGAAATCGATGGGCATACGCCGCCGTGCTCGCCGAATTCCCGGCGTGCGTTCCACAAGGAATATTCCGGATCAAACCTTGAATGCATGGACGCCTCCCTTGATGCAACACGGGTGGGACGGATCACCAGTTTTTGATTTCCAGACCGTTGAAATGCAGATAGGGACCCAGACGGTCATAATGCTCCCGGGAACAGAAATCGGCTTCGACGTTCAATTCCTCTATCTGGGTGGTTATGACGTCCTTGCTCACCAGCGACCGCGGCTTATCGTCCAGATTGAATTCGATCCGGAGTTTCTGGCCCACCACGAATTGGGGCCGGTTGTTCAACTTCATCCGCAGGCACGGGATGGACAGGCGCGTCACGGTCATCTGGCCCACGACGCTGTTGTCCGGGGCCTTGAATTGGCCCGCCAGGTTCAATTCTTCGCGGAGTCCCGGATGCGACTCCTTCTTGGCGGCCGGTGTTTTCTGCTCCGCGGCCCGGGTTGATTTTTCCAGCAAATCCTTCAACGGCATGGCCTGCTGCTTGGCGATTTTCTTTTCCGGCAGGGGCCGGAACGCGAACTGGGCCCGTTTGCGGGCGACAAACGCCAGCGCCGCCGCCTCGCCTTTCAAGTCCTTGCTCACCGCATTGTACAGGACCCCGTTTTCAAAATAAAACAAACCTTTGTTGCCGCTTGGCAGCCGGATTTCCAGGATGCAGGTTTTTTTCTCCATCTCGATCATCATCATGAAACTGCTCACGGAAATACCGTGGATGAATCCCTGGGGCGTATCCTGCCCCACCACTTCCAGTATTTCCGGGCCGAGCTTTTCCGGCGGGAAGGGTTTCCGGAAAAAACGCCGGATATCCTTGGGCAGACTGTCCCGCAGCTTGGGAGTTTCATAGGCCGTCATCACGAAACAGGGGATCAGCGGGTAATGGCTGTTGACGTGGGCCAAAAGCTGCAGGCCGTCCACTTCGGGCATCATCACATCCGTGATGACCAGGCTCACCTGGGTCCGGGCCAGAACGTCCATGGCCTGTTTCCCGTTACCGGCGCCGATGACTTCGAATTTGTCCCGGTATTTCGAAAGGGCCGACGTCAGCAGGCTCAGGTAGATCGGATCGTCTTCCGCGATCAATACGGTTTTCATCTCGGCTCCTACTTGCAGGATGTGGATCGGAGGAGTTCTTCGGGTTCGGCCTTCACTGTTTCCTGCTTTTTTATATCACAACTCCAAAGCCGATGTAAACAGCGGCGTTGGAGAACCGGCCGATTCCGATGGAGCCGGGTCAGGCGTTGTCCTCCTCCCGGGGCGATGGCGGCTTCTGCCATGCCGTCATGAACGCATCGATCTCCTTCAGGGCCGCCTCGATCCGGTCCACCAGCCGGCGGATCGCCGGCAAGTTCTTTTCCACGACGGCGGTTTCGAGACCGGCGGCGGCAATACCGAGGTCCGTCGCGGCGATGTTGCCGGCGGCGCCTTTCAGGGAATGGGCCTGGAGCTTGGCGTTTGCAAAATCCTCCCGTTCCACGGCCCCCAGAAAATCGGCGCGAAAATTCCGGTAGGTATCGCAATAGCGGCCGACGATGGTCATATAGGTTTCCAGGGGCAGACCCAAGCGTTCAAGGCCTTCCCGGACGGAGAGACCCGCCGGGGCCGTCGGAAATTCGGTCGCATTTCCGGTGGTTTCTCCCGCCGCCGCCGAGCCGTCGGAGTCCTTCCCGCGGCCCTTGAATTGCTTCCGCAGGGCGGCAAAAAGCTCCTTGCGATCGATGGGCTTGGGCACATAATCGTTCATGCCGGCCTCGAGGCATTTTTCGCGGTCGCCCTGCATGGCGTGGGCGGTCATGGCGATGATGGGCAACTCCGTGTTCGAAAGCTCCCCGCGGATGGTCCGCGTGGCCTGAAGGCCGTCCATCACCGGCATCTGGACGTCCATCAGCACCATGTCGTAGGCCTGCCGCCGGACCATCTCCACGGCTTCCTGCCCGTTGGCGGCCTTGTCCGGCACAATCCCGGCGGTTTTCAGGATCTCGACGGCCACGGCCTGATTGATGGGATTGTCTTCCACCAGCAGCAGCCGCATCCCCGCCATTTCCCGGGGATTGACCAGTCCGGTGGTGGTTTCCCGGGACACCGGGGCCTGAAAGCCGAAAATCTCCATGGCCGTATCGAAGAGGGTCGACTGCTTCACGGGTTTGATCAGGTAGCTTTCCACCCCCGCGGCCCTGGCCCGTTGCATGTCCTTTTCATGACCGGACGTGCTGATGACGATCACGGGCGGCGGCTTGACCTTTCCTTCCGATTTGATTTTCTCCGCCAGCTGGAGCCCGTCCACATCCGGCAGGCCGGCATCGATCATCACCAGCCCGAAGGGATCGCCCGCCAGCGCCTGTTGATACGCCTGGAACGCCGCCTTCCCGGTCTGAGATACCTCCACCCGGCACCCGATGGCCTTGAGCATGCGTTTAAGCACCTGGAGGCTGGCCGGATTGTCGTCCACCACCAGCGCCTTGACGTTTTTCAACTCCCCGGGCAGCACCGGGTCCCGCTCGGTTTCCTCATCCGATGGCCTGACCCGGATGGTGAAATGGAAGGCCGCGCCGGCCCCTTCCCGGCTTTCCGCCCAGATCTCCCCCTGCATCATGGTGACGATTTTTTTGCAGATGGTCAGCCCCAGGCCGGTGCCGCCGTACTTCCGGGTGATGGAGCCGTCCGCCTGGGCAAAGGCGGTGAACAGTTTCTCCGCCATCCCGGATTGAATGCCGATCCCGGTGTCCCGGACGCAGAACAGCAGCTCCACCCGGCCGGAACTCTCTCCCCGTTTGGCGACGCTGAGGCAGATCTCCCCCTTTTCCGTGAACTTCAAAGCGTTGGAGACGAGGTTGATCAACACCTGGCGCAGGCGGAACGGATCGGCGATGATCCTTCTGGGGATATCCGGGCCGATGTCCACGATGAACTCCAGGGATTTCTCCTGCATTTTCAGGATAAACATATCCGAGACTTCTTCCACCACCTCGCGCAGCAGGAAGGGGATGTCCTCCAGCTCCAGCTTGCCGGCCTCGATCTTTGAAAAATCCAGGATATCGTTGATCAGGCTGAGCAGCGACCGGGCCGAGGAACGCACGATGTTGAGATACTCCCGCTGCTTGGCGTTCAAGTCCGTGCTCATCACCAGATCGGTCATGCCGATGACGGCGTTCATGGGGGTCCGGATTTCATGACTCATGTTGGCCAGAAAATCGCTCTTGGCCCGGGTGGCCTCCTCGGCCGTCTCCTTGGCCTCCTGGAGCTTGGCGTTGGTCTTGCGCAGATCCGATGTGCGCCGCCTGACGATCCGCTCCAGTTCATCCGAATGGATTTTCAGGGCCTGATGGGCCTTGTTGAGGGCCAGCTGCTGTTTTTTCAGGCGGAGGTTCAACTGGCGGGTCTGGTTGACCTCCCGGGTGAGGTTCTCCTGGAGTTTGCCCACCACGGCGCCGGCCAGCACCAGGAATCCGCCCCAGGCCAGGAGGTAGACATACAAATCCAGGGAAGACGCCGGCATGGAAAAATGCCAAGGCTTGACCAGCGAATACACGACAACGAGCAGGATGCAGAGGATGGCGCCCAGGACCGATTGCCGCACGCCCAGGTAATACCCGGCCAGAATGATGGGCAGGAAATAAAAATTGAAAAAGGCGATTTTATGGGGAATGAAAAAACTGATCACGGCCACGGCCCCGAGGATCGTGAAAACGAAGATCTGCTCGAACCGCCGGAACAGAAAGGCTTTGAACCGATTCACGGCACGACTCCTTTTTTTTCGTTATTTCCCTTTTCCCGACTGCCGCTTCTGGGCCGAGAGAATCGTCTTGCGCAGGCGGATGGAACGGGGGGTCACTTCCACCATTTCATCGTCCCGGATGAAATTCAGCGCCCGCTCGATGGTCATGGGACGGATGGGGGTCAACACCACGGCGTCGTCCTTGTTGGCCGCGCGGATATTGGTCAGTTTCTTTTCCTTGGTCTGATTGACATTGAGATCGTTTTCGCGGTTGTGCTCGCCGATGATCATGCCCTCGTACCCCGGATCGCCGGGCACGATGAACAGATGCCCGCGGGGTTCCAGGTTGAACAGCGCATAGGCCACGGCCTTGCCGTTGCGGTCGGCCACCAGCGACCCGGTGGTCCGGGACTTGAATTCCCCCCGGAAGGCTTCGTAACCGGAGAGGTAGGAGTTCATGATGCCCGTGCCCTTGGTGTCGGTGAGAAATTCGTCGCGATACCCGATCAGCGACCGGGAAGGCACCGAAAACTCGATCCGGACCCGGCCGGAACCCTTGTTCACCAGGTTGGTCATCTTGCCCTTGCGCAGGGAGATCTTTTCCGTGACGATCCCCAGGAACGGCTCGTCGCAGTCCACGAACAAGCGCTCGATGGGCTCCTGCTTCTCCCCGTCCCGGTACCTGAAAATCACCTGGGGACGTCCGACGCTGAATTCATACCCCTCCCGCCGCATGGTCTCCATCAGGATGGCCATCTGGAATTCCCCCCGGCCCTTGACGATGAAGCTGTCCTTGTCCTCGGTCTCCTCCACCTGGATGGCGACGTTGCTCAGGGTCTCCTTCACCAGGCGCTCCCGGATTTTGGCGGACTGGACGAATTTCCCCTCCAGGCCGCAGAACGGCGACGAATTGATGGTGAATTTCATGGCGATGGTGGGATCTTCCACCCGGATGCGCTTCAAGGCCTTGGGCCGGTCCCCGGTGCAGATGGTGTCGCCGATATTGACATCGTCGATTCCGGAGAGCACCACGATATCCCCGGCCTCGGCGCTCTCCACCGCCTTCAGCGCCAGGCCTTCGTAGGTCTGGAGCTGGGAGACCTTGAGCGGTACCGTCTCGTTGTCCTTGTTGATGCAGATCAGGCGCTCCTTGGCGTGCACCGTGCCGTTGATGATCTTGCCGATGGCCAGCCGGCCGACATAGTCGGAATACCCCAGGTCCGACACCAGCATCTGGAACGGCTCCCCGTCGGTGCTGCGCGGCGGCGGGATCTCCGTCAGGATGGTGTCGAAGAGCACATCCAGGTTTTCGCCCGGTTCCGACGGCGAGCGCTTGGCCACGCCCTCGCGGCCCACGGCATACAGGAATGGAAAATCGAGCTGGTCCTCGTTGGCGTCCAGATCGATGAACAGGTCATAGATTTCGTCCAGCACCTCATCGGGCCGCGCGTCCTTGCGGTCGATCTTGTTGATCACCACGATGACCTTGAGGCCGGCTTCCAGGGTTTTCCGCAGGACGAAACGGGTCTGGGGCAGGGGCCCCTCGGAGGCGTCCACCAGCAGCAAGGCCCCGTCGGCCATGGACAGGGCCCGCTCCACCTCGCCGCCGAAATCGGCATGGCCCGGGGTGTCGATGATGTTGATCTTCACGCCCTTCCAGATGACGGCGCAATTCTTGGCCGCGATGGTGATGCCGCGCTCCCGCTCCAGATCCAGCCGGTCCATGACGCGCTCATCCACGTTCTGGTTCTCCCGGAAAACCCCGCTCTGCCGGAACATGGCGTCCACCAGGGTGGTCTTGCCGTGGTCGACATGGGCGATGATGGCGATATTTCTGAGCTTGTGGTTGGTTCCCATAATTTCCTCCCCGGTGATACCGATTCTGCTGCATGACCGGCCCACGATTACGGACCGGAACGGAGGCGCACGCTATCACGGATTGCCTGAAAAGAAAACCGGAATAACGCTTCCGCCTATTTCTCCCCCTCCCCCGGATGCCAGACGATGCGCAGGCGGCTCAACTCCCGGTTGTCGCTCCGCCGCATGATCCGGTGCAGGAACGCCGGCCCCGGACAATCCGGCTGGGCCTGGGCCTGGGAGGCGATCATGTCGCCGTAACCGGCGTCGCTGATATAATGAACGTCGATATCGGCCGGCAGACGGTTCAGGATGACGGTCTCCGGGCCGGTTTCCAGGGCCCATTCGATATAGGCCGTATTGTTGACATGGCCGTTGAAGTCCAGGTCGCTCCGCCTGATCCGGAAGACCGTTTCCGGATTCCCCTCCCCGCAGGCGGGAATCTCCGGCAGGTCGTTGTCGATCTGCCGCGGCGGCGCGAGGAGTTCCGGGGTCATGAGGCGGCTCAGGCGCACCGGCCTCTTGGTCGGGAAATGAATCATCACCCAGATGCTCTTGCCCGTGACGAGCAGTTCCCCCGCCCCGCTCCGGATCTCGAAGATTCTGAGTTCATACAGATTTTTATGGGGGCAGCGCCAGGTTTCCAGGTGGATGGGTTCATTCCAGCGCGGATAGGCCCGAATGGTGGCATGGTAGCGCTGGACCACCCAGGCATAGTCCCGCGCCCGCAGGTGCAGGGCCGAAATGCCCTGGAGATAGGCATGCTCGCTGGCGGCGTCCTGGAAATACTTGAAAATGGAGATCGGTTTCAATTGCCCGTCGGTGCCGGTCTCCGAATAGCGCACCCGGAAGGTCCGCTGATAGATATCCATGAATCGATCCTTTCCCGTACTAAAAGGTATACCCGATGGAAAAATGCACCGCCCCCGGGCTCTCATCGGGTCGCCGGTTGATTTTATGACCGTACATCAAGCCCATGGGGCCGATGGGGGTGATATAGGCCAGCCCCAGCCCCACGGAAGAATGCCAGTCGTCGTCGCCTTCCCCGGTCAGCGCCTCCTGAATCCGGCCCGCGTCATAAAAAACGGACAGCTCGACATTCAGCCCCAGATCCCAGCGGGCCTCGGCGCTGGCCAGCAATTCGCTGCGGCCGCCCACCGCCTGGCCGGAAGCGTCGTAGCGGAGCTTGTTCTCCTCGAAACCGCGCACATCCGCCACACCGCCCAGATAGAAGAGCTGGTCTTCCGGAATGGCGCTCCGGGCGTTGAGGGGATCGATATGCCCGACCCTGCCGCGCAGGGCCAGGGTGAGGCTCGTGACGGGAGTGTAGTAATAATGCAGCCGGAAGCCGTATTTGTTGAAATCGTCCAGGGAATTCACCAAGCCCCTGGAAATGTCCATGGAAGCCCCGGCGATCATGCCCTTGCGCGGCCGCAGGAAAAAATCCGACGAATCGTAGGTGATGTTCGGCGACGCCATGAGCACATTACGGGTCTCGAACGCTGCCAGATCTTCCTCGGGTATGGGCTCGGCAGTCCGCTGGAACTGATCCCGCATTTCATAGCTCAGGCCGAGACCGGCGGTCACCGTTTCCAGCAGATCGCGGTCAAGGAGCAGGGACGCGCCCTTGGTCCGGGTGCCGAAACTCTTGTTGAATTCCCGCCGCTCCTCGCCGTAGAGATTCAGGCTCGCCCGGACCCGGGACCACAGGAAACGGGGCTCCACCACCCCCGCCTCGGCCCGGTACCCGATCATGCTGAGCTCTCCGCCCACAAAAGCGTCCTTGTTCAACCCCAGCAGGTTGTGGTCCCCCACCCGGCTGTTGGCGTAGAATCGCTTCTGGGTGTTGTACCCGCCGCCGAACTGGAAGAAATAGGGCTTTTTTTCCTCTACTTCCACCATCAGATCGATGGTTTCCGCTTTTTCCTTCAACCCCCGGGGACGGATCCGGGCCTTGGTGAAGGCGCCGATATCCTGAATATTTCGCTGGGAAAGCAGCATTTTCTGAAAGGAAAACGGCTCCCCCGGCCGCTGTTCGAGCTCGTCCCGGATGATCCGCTCCCGGGTGCGGAAATTCCCCAGGTAATAGACGCGGCCCATCTCCGCGTAAGGCCCCTTGTCCACCGTGAAGAACACCGCGGCGCCGCCGTCCGCCCCGAATTCCACCCGGCCGGCGGTTTCCACATGGGGATGGCCCTGTTCCGAGATGACCGCCGCAAGGGTGTTTTCATCGCTCTCCAGCATATACTCCCGGAAAGGTTCCCCGGTTTTCAGGGCCAGTTTTCCGATCAATTCCTCCCGCTCCCCGGCACCGACCCCTTCCAGTTCGATCCGGTCGATCCGGGTTTGGGCGCCCGCGGTGATATCCAGACCCACGCAGGCCCTGCGGATCTCGCCGGATTCTTCCTCGCGGAAGGTGATCTCCGGGTGAACGGCGACCTTACGATACCCGTTTTTCAGATACAGCAACACGATGGCGCGGATATCCGCCTCCAGGGTTTCCGGTACGAAGGGGCCGTCGTGGATCAGGCCCGGAGTTCTGGTCAGCATCTGTTGCCGGATCTGGTCCTCTGCCAGGGAACGATTTCCCCGGATGACGATGGTCTCCACCACGGACCGCGGGCCTTCCTCGATCCGCACCTTGATCCGCCGCGACGAGACGCCGTTCTCCGTTTCCTCGCCGGTTTCCGCTTCCACCTTGACCTGCAGATAGCCGGCCCGGTGATAGCGCCGCCGGATATTCTCCAGGCTTTTTTTCAGCCCCCGCCCCCCGCGGTTGCCCTGCTGGAACAGCACCAGCTCCTTGGCAAGGGTCCAGTCCCAGAATTCGTGGTTGCCCGCGAATTCGATATCGTAGCGGGGCCCCTCCTCGATCTCGAAGCGGATGGCCTTGCCGGACGGGCCGTCCGTTTCCAGAACCACCGCGTTGACAAGCGCATCGGCGTACCGATGCTGGCGATAGAATTTCAGCAGGCTTTTGGCGTCGTCCTCCATGTCCTTCCGATTGAAACGCCGCATGTCGCCGAATAAATAGGAAGTCTTCCAGGTGTTCAACGGCAGGCCCAGCCGGATATCCGAATAGGCCCGGTTGCCGGCTATTTCCACGTTCCGGAGAATGCAATAGTCCCCCTTGCGGATGGTGACGGTCACGGTGACGTCGCCGTCCCGGGGATCCGTGCGGGCGGACAATGCGGCGCCGGGTTCGATATACCCCTCCCGCTGGTACAGCTCGATGAGCAGGCCTTCCTGTTCCGGCAGCTTGTCGGCCGCAAAGACATCGCCGGTATAGATGGTCATGGCGTTCAGGACTTCCCGCTCCAGAACCGGAAAGGCATCGATCACGCGGATGTCCTTGATCCGCCGGAACGGTTTCAGCAGCAACCGGACCCCCGGACCTCCGGAACCCGCCAGGGTCTCGGCAACGGTGATGTCTTCAAACAGCCGGGAGGCTTTCAGGATGTCAACGGCTGTCCGCAACCCGGCCGGGGTGAACGTCTTCCCCGGCTTCAGGCCGATCAGATCCGCGGCCCGGGATTTCCAGTAGGCCGGGTCGCCGTGCCCGCTCCGGATGTCGATGACGATCTCCATCGCCGGGGACGCCGGGGGGCCGGAGGACTCCCCGCCGTGCGCGGCGGTGACCATGGCCGCCGCCAGCAGGACCGCCGCCCACAAGGCCGCCCCTGTTCGTCGCCTATCCCTTCCCGGCCTCACCCGACGTCTCCGCCCGCTGGGCTCACAACCGCCAGCCCCGTTCCGTTCCACCGGTAACAATTCGTCGCCCGTATCCGTGTCATCCGTGCAATCCGTGGTCCACCCCTAGCGGAATTCAATCCGGTAATTCAGCTCCGCGCCGTAATCGCCCTTGCTGTCCTGGCTCAAACTCATAATCAGCCTCTCCAGAAACTTATACTCCGCGGCCGTGCTTTGCACAATCTCGCCGCCCCGTTTTTCCATGCCGTAACGCACCCCCACCCGGCGGGACAGCTCCTTGCCCACGGTGACCTTCATTTCGGGGGCGTCCATTTCGCCCGTCACCGTCTGGTACTCGACGGTCACGGTGTCCAGGCCCGTGGCGCCCTTGACGCTGTCCTGGAGTTCCTTGGCCAGATAATCCGCCAGGATCTGGGAGGATTTGGCCGACTGGCCGGATTCATTGGCCATGAGCTCCTTGCTGGTCTTGCCGAACACCATCAGGGACAGAATGTCCGCCCGCGGTTCCGGCGGTTCCGAACGCAGCTCGTATTTCAGGTTGTCCGGCGTTCCGGAAATATTCAGGAAGATGATCCACTCCCGCACCGGCACACTGCTGTCGATCTCGATGGTGGGTTCGATGCGGTAGGGATTCACGAAATCCACCAGGCCTTTTTCGATTTCAAATTCCCGTTTCTGATAGGTGATGACGCCGGACGCCACCTCGGCCCGGCCGCTGATCAGGGGGCGCTTCAGGGTGCCGGTCAGCCGCAGGTCCGGTTTCAGCTCCAGCTCGGCCAGGTTGTTGGATATCACGAAGGGGTGGCGGTGGCGCAGGGCCACATCGAAGCTCAGGTTCTCCAGATACGGCAGGGAAACCGGTTCCGCCGGAGCCTCCTCCCGGCGGGCGGGCTCGATGATTTCCAGCAGATTCACGTCCACGTCCCGGGTATACTCCCCTTCCAGCAGCAGCACTTCTCCCGCGAAACGGGAGGCCGCGGGCGTGCCGCTGAGAACGAGGTCCGTGTTGACCAGGACCTCCAGCGTGTCCGGGATCTGCAGGGGCAGGGCATACCCGCCGGCCCGGATCTCGAACCGGGAGGGTGCGAGGTTTTCCAACTCGATCCGCCCGTTCAGATCCATCCGGCCGGTCTCCAGGCGGCCGGTGATGTTTTCCAGGGCCACGGCCGCCGGGGTGATCTCCACCCGGCCGGAAACCCCCTCCAGCTTCTGCATCAACACCGGAATGACCAGGCCGATGTCCGCCAGTTCCACCGTCATCCGCGGTTCCGGCTGCCGGAGGGTTCCCCGGCATTCGGCCCGCACCCGCAGCGTCCCCTCCAGTTCCTCCGGCGCTTCGGCGGTAAAGAGCCGGACCACGGTGACGGGTATCTCCCCGGATGCGGAAAAATCAAGGGAATCCTCCAGATCCGCGTTGCCGCCGATATCCAGGAAACCGTTTCCCGCCAGTTGCAGACGGGTACGGGGGAGCGTGAGCCTGCCGTCCCGGAACCCGGCCCGGAATTGCTCCGCCGTCACCAGCCGGGTTCCCGAACGGCCCAGTTCCAGACGCCCCAGATCCATCTCGGCCGTGATCCCCTCCGGCGTCGCCAGGTTGCCCTCGCAGCGGACCATGCCGCGAATGGCGGCCTCCAGCCCCTTGTAACCCGCCAGGCCCAGGAACGGCGAGAGATCGGTATTGTCCAGATCCAGGGCCACGGAGAAATCGGTGGTCCCCAGATGAAGCCGGCCGTCCAGACGCACCAGGTCTTCGGTAGCCAGGCGCAGTTCCTGGTCCCGGAGATGCACCGACAGCCGGATATCCTGGAGTGTTTCACCCCCGATGCCAAGGTCGCTGATGCCCGCGGTCCCGTTGATTTCAGGGTTTTGAAGACTGCCGGCGCCGGACAGGTCGCAAAAAAACCGTTCGCCGCCGCGGATCCCCGCCGATTTCAGGAAGTCGATGCGCTCCAGCGGGATCCCCCGGGAAAAGATCCGGAAGGAACAGGGCTGTTCCAGGGACAGAAGGCCTTCGGCGCGGATCTCCTCGCCGGGCGCCAGGGTCACCGACAAGGGCGCAATCCGCACCGCGTCTTCCGATACCCGGGCCGATAGATGCGCGGATTCGATGCGCTGAACGCCCAGGTCCAGTTCCCGGGCGTCAACGGCCAGCTCCCCCTCGGGATGCTGGAGACTGCCGGAAAACCGCCCGCTGGCCGTCAGTTCGGCCCTCATTTCCGGCAGGAAATCCTCCAGGAACAGCCGCTCGGCGGCCAGTTGCAGGGTAAAGGCCGGATCAGCGGGGAAAGCCCCGGTTATGGCATCCGCCAGCGCCAGCGACCCGGAGGCGGTCAGTTGCGAGCGGCCGTTGCGCAGGGCCGCCCGCTCCAGCCGGAGCTGCCCGTCCCGCATCCGGAACACCGCCTCCACATCGCCCAGGGCATAGTCTTCATACCGCAGGCCCATGCCTTGGATTTTCCCCTCCACCCCGGGCCGGTCCAGGGTGCCGGCCACCTGCAATGCGGCGGTCAGCGAGGCCTCGGACAAGGCGCCGGCCTTCGCCGGCAGGAAAGCGGAAAGGTCCGCGGCGGACACGGAAACGCGCGCGGCCAGGTCGCCGGAAAAAGGGTCCAGGCCCCCGGACAGGTCCACCCGGTTCGGCCCCGACTGCAGCAGCCCCCGGCCGAGCGTCACGCGGCCGTGATCCAGCGCGGCCCCGGCCGTCATCCGGACATCCACGGGCCTGGCCATTCCCGGGAAAAACAAGCGGCGGACCCGGCCGCGCAGATCCGCCGTGACGCTCATCCGTTCCGGTTCCACTCCCGCGCCGCGCAGGGAGACGGTGGAGGACAGATGGCCGCCTATGCCTTTCCCGGCCCCCAGGATATCCGCCAGCGCGGTTTGTTCCTGTGTAAGGGTGCCTTCGTAGGAAAGCCCGTCCCAGGTTTCCGGGCTGGAAAAAAAGTCCCGGGGGAAGACCTTGCGGAAATCCACCTGGCCCTTCAGGCGGAAATCCCCCCGGGGCAGGGAGGCCTGCAGGTCCCGGATTTGCAGCAAGCGCTCTTTCAGGCCGCAGTCCAGCTTGACGGCCCGGATGGCATGGCCGGCCACGGCCCCTGTGGCCGAAGCCAGTTGGAGATCCGCCGACAGGTCCGCCGGCAGGCCTTTCAACGATCCCCGGACCGTCACCTCCCCGGCCAGGTCC
Source organism: Thermodesulfobacteriota bacterium (assembly GCA_049320885.1). Classification (GTDB taxonomy): domain Bacteria; phylum Desulfobacterota; class Desulfobacteria; order Desulfobacterales; family SURF-7; genus DYJD01. Next base: position 48,805 of record JBMORA010000056.1, read on the forward strand.
GTCTCCAGGTCCAGGGCCTTTCGCAGGCCGGCGAGATCCAGATTCAGGCGGATATCCGCATCCAGCAGGGGGTCGGTCCAGAGCCGGGCCAGGGCCCCGCTGACCTCCAGGTTGCCGGCGGCAAAGGCCGCGTCCAGCCGGGTGGGGAAAAACCGGTTGTCATCCAGGGTGGTTTTCAGGCGCAGTTCCCGGAGGTCCTGGCCCACCCCCACCATGTCCACCCGGCCGCCCCCGATGTGGAGGTCGAGGACGCCCTGCTCGTTCAGCAGGTCCCCGTCCTTCAGGGCGATATCGATATGGTCAAGGGAAGCCCGGCCCCGGCCGTCCCGGCCGTCCGGGTCGGGGATTTCAAATTCCACGTAGCCGTCCGAAAGGCGCAGGGATTCCACGCAGATGTTGAACGGCAGCAGATCGCCGCCGGTTTCGGCCGTTTCCGGCTCCGGCTCCGGTTCCGGCTCCCCGGCCGGTTCGGGCGCCACAAAGGCATCCACCAGCTCCAGGTCCGCATTGGCGTTCCATCGCAGAAACACCCGGGGCTGTTCCAGCACCAGGTCCCGGGCGTGGAGCCGGCCGCGGATCAACTCCGGTAAGGACAAATCCAGCCAAAGACGCTTGACCAGGATCACATCCTCGCCCGCCGCCCCCCATACATGGATGTCCCGGATCTCGATGCGGCCGTCCAGCAGCCCCAGGGAGACGTCGCCCCAGGCAAAGCGTCCGGGCACCAGTTGATTCAGGGCGGACTGGATCCGGCCCTGGGCATCCTCCGTGGTCACGTACACGCGCAGGGCCGCCAGGGACAAAAAGGCCAGCACCCCCGCGGCGACCATCAAGGCAATGGCGATTTTCCGGATCACGAGCCCTCGGTTCCCATGAAAATTTCGGCCAGCGTGGGATGGGGGTGAATGGTCTCCGCCAGCTCCCGGACCGTGCAGCCGGTTTTCAGGGCCAGGACCGCTTCGGCGATCAGCTCCGCGGCCTGGGCCCCGATGATGTGGACCCCGAGAATCCGGCCGCCGGCCTTTTCCGAGATCAGCCTGGCCTCTCCGGCGATGTCGCCGATGACATGGGCCTTGCCCACCTGCCGGAACAGAAAGCGGTCGACATGGACGTCCCGGCCCTCGGCGGCAGCCCGGGCTTCGGTGAGCCCCACGGCCGCCACCTCCGGCATGGTGAAAATCGCCGTGGGGATCAGGTCGTAGCGCATGCGCCGGTTGTTGCCCAGGGCGTTTTCCGCGGCCACGACCCCCTCGGCCGCGGCCGCATGGGCCAGCATGACCTTGGCCGGCCCCAGGATATCGCCGATGGCGTAGACTCCCGGCGCGCTGGTGGCCATGGTCTCGTCCGCGATCACCCACCCGGCCTGGTCCCGGGCCACGCCCAGGGCCTCAAGCCCCAGGTCCCCGGTCCAGGGCCCCCGGCCGATGCAGACCAGCATCATCTCCACCGCCAGGGGTTCCCGGTGCGGCAGGGACGGGGATTCGGCCCCCGGAGCCGGCCCAAGGGTCAGCGCCAGGCCGGTGTCCGTTGCCGCCACCGCCGCCGCCCGGTGCCGGACCAGCACCTCGATACCGCGTTTCTTCATTTCCCGCCGCAGGATATCGGAACAGCTCTCCTCCACCGCCGGCAGGGGCAGCAGGCGCCCGAGTTCCTCCACCACCGTCACCCGGGATCCCAGGGCCGAGAGGATAAAGGCGAATTCGCAGCCGATGACCCCGCCGCCGATGATGGCGACGCTCTCCGGCACATGATCCAGATCCAGGACATGATCGCTGGACAGCACCCGTTTTCCGTCAAAGGGGGCGAAGGGCAAGGGCCGGGGCCGGCTGCCCGTGGCGATGATCAGGCGGTCCCACTCCAGCAGGATTTCGGAGCCGTCTTCCCGGGCCACGGCGATGCTGCGGCCGGGCCGGACCGCGGCGCGGCCCTGGACATACCGGACCTTACGGCGCTTCAGCAGGGCCATGATCCCGCCGGCCTGGATGTCCACCACCTTGTTCTTCCGCCGGACCAGGCCGGGCATGTCGACGGACGGCACCCCCGGGTTGCGGATGCCGAACTCCGGCGCCCGCCGGAACCGATCCAGCAGGTCCGCCGTGGTTTTCATGACTTTGGAGGGAATGCAGCCGCGGTTGAGGCAGACGCCGCCCACCCGGTCGCCTTCGACGAGGGTGACCTCCCCGCCCAGCCCGGCGGCATGGGCCGCGGCCGTGTATCCGCCCGGCCCCGCGCCGATGACGATGATTTTCAAGGCCATGTTGCCTCTCCTGACGGATACCGCTTTGCTGTCATCCGTGGCATCCGTGGCATCCGTGGTGTAACAATCTTTGGCTGTATTTTCAATCTCCCTTGGTGCTTCGGCATCATGATATCTGCAAGCCCTGTTATGGGTCATGCCCCGGTCGATGTCAAACCAAAAAAACTCCCTCCGGACCGGGCAATGCCGCAGCCCCACAACAGGGATCGCAGCCGCTGCTTAAGAGAAATCCTATTGCAATCAGAACTCGTTTCGGCTCCGGATATCTGTCCCGGCAACGCCTCGCGAATCCTTCAACAGATCAAACAAAAGGTATCGGGTCTCCATACCGTGCCTCATCGCGGTAGAATCGTACCTGAATTAAAAGCACAGGGCATACACACCTACCGGGAATTCATTGTTGCTCCATGGCGGGTTATCTACAGAATAACGGATACGACAGTCTTCGTTGTATCCGTTATCGATTCAAGAAGAAACGTCGAGGATCTTCTGCTCGACAGATTCGTCAAATAGAGCGCATCCCTTTTTATCGGCATCTGCGAAAAAGGGATTCATTACTGTCTTGATCTGATTGACGTTTGCAAAAACATTACAAGGATCTGATCTCCGAAAGAAGCTCGGGATGACGGTCAAGCACCTTCAGCAGTTTCACCAACGCCAGCGGCGGTTTGGTCTTACCGTTTTCATAGCGTGAGAATGCGTTGACACCGCCGCCGAAAATCTCGGCGGCTTCGCGCTGGTCTATGGCAAGCTTTTTACGCACTCTCGCAATGAATGCCGGATCAACAATGGACGCGTTCACCTGCTTATTGAAGGCTGACATAAATGCGCTGACACGCGCCGATTCATCCAAATCGAGTACGGCCTCACCGCAAGCGGAGCAGAAATCCCCTGTTATGGAATAACCGTGGATTCACCCTTGTAGGGGTATGAGATTGTCATCATAAAAGATCATCCAGGGGACTCGGAACCCCCTGCCCGCCCTGTTGGAGCACATGGGTGTAAATCATGGTGGTGGCCACGTCATTATGGCCCAGCAAGGCCTGGATGGTGCGGATGTCGTTGCCGCGCTGCAGCAGATGGGTCGCGAAACTGTGCCTCAGCGTGTGCGCGCTGACTTTTTTGACGATTCCGGCCTCGCGGACCGCTGCTTTGATGGCCTTGTTGATCACGCTGGGATCGATGTGATGCCGCCGGATGGCCGTGCCGCGTGGATCTGTAGAAAGGGCGCTGGACGGAAAAACATATTGCCAGCCCCACTCTTTGGAGGCGTTCGGGTATTTCCGGGCCAGGGCATGGGGCAGGTACACCTCGCCGTGGCCTCTTGCCAGATCATTCTGATGAGTCACCTTGACCTTGACGAGATGGGCGTCCAGAAACGGAATGATGGAGGCGGGAAACGTCGTCACCCGGTCCTTGTCGCCCTTGCCCGAGCGGACCGTGATGGTCTTCAATTGATAATCAATGTCCTTGACGCGCAACCGGATGGCCTCTGAAATCCGCAGCCCGCTGCCGTACATCAGTTTGGCGATCAACTGCGGCGTGCCGGACATCAGGGACAACACCTTGGCGGTCTCCTCCCGGGTCATCACCACCGGGATATTCATCTTCCGGTGGGCGCGGACAGCGTCGATTTCAGCGGACAATTCCTGCTGCAAGACCTTCCGGTACAAAAACACCAGGGCGTTCATGGCCTGGTTCTGGGTCGCCGGCGCCACATGGCCGTGAACCGCCAGATGGGTCAAAAAAGCCTCGATCTTTTTTTCTCCGCCGGCCAGGTCATCGCGGGATTTCATGTTGTGAAAAAGCACGAATCTTCGAATCCATTCGCAGTAGGTCCGCTCCGTATGGATGGAATAATGCCGGAGCCGCATGACATCCCGGACTTCATCCAGTAATTTCCGGTCTTTTGTTGTTGACATATCGAATAAAATAAGATTTTTATGTGACCTATGAATTCATGCGTCGCCATGGCGACATCCGGTTTGGAAATGCTCAGTATCCAGAAGCCGGAATTCAGGAGACAGAATGAAATAATATGTTAAAACAGATAAATATGCGATACTGCTTTGACATACAAAAATCCGTGACTTGTAACGTATTGTTCCTGAATTTATTCTGAATTCTGGCTCCTGACGGCTGACTTCTGAGTAGCTTTACGCATACTTCGGAAAACGCGCCCTTTTTTTCGTCCCGGGGAGAGACGGAGGGGGATTTACAAATCGAGGGCGAAACGGGTAAGACGTCCTGACCATATCAAGCGATTTTCGGAAAATCAAGCCTGATACTGTTTCAGGGCAAATTTGCCCGAAAACCCCCTCAATAGGAACTTCTCAGGTCAAATTGACCTGAGAATCAATGGTTGAACTGAACCGCTTCGCGGCAGTCTTTTGCCTAAAATTCAATTAGTTTCTTCACATTCCCCCTCCTGATATTTTTTCGACTTTTCGGGCATTGATCCCATCGATTATGCTGTCTCCCATGGTGT
>JBMORA010000057.1:0-52389 GCA_049320885.1 Thermodesulfobacteriota bacterium
GGTTCCAAAAGCCGAAAAACTGATAAATTTTTAAAATCTTTAATCGGAAAAAATATTTTCGTTAATATAGATAAATATATTTATATGTTACACGGTTTTTAAAAAAGTTAACCGGACAGCAATGAAAAAAAATATATCGGTAGAATGGCAACCTATTTATTGAAAATCTATCTCTACCTGCTTGCAAGAATTACTCGATTGCATGATCGCATCATAAAATTCAACCGCAGGAAACTGTTTTCGAATATCGCCCTGCTGGATCCAAGCGTATTCCTTTTCGCAGAAACCTCGATCATCAATTCCCTGGGGAAAAAAGAAGCGATTAGCGTTGGTAAGAACTCGGTAATCAGAGGAGAACTGTTTGTTTTTGCCCATGGCGGCCGGATTGAAATCGGTGAAGATTGTTTTATCGGTGAAGGCACCAGGATATGGTCCACCGAATCCATCCATATCGGTGACAGGGTTCAAATCGCCCATAATGTCAACATTCTTGATAATAATTCCCACTCACTCGACCCGTCAATTCGCTATCGGCATTACCGACAGATCATGACATCAGGTCATCCGAAAACCAACACCTTCGATATGCAATCCGCCCCGGTTGTCATTGGAAGCGATGCCTGGATTGGATTCAATTCAATTATCTTGAAAGGGGTTACCATCGGGAAAGGTGCGATTGTCGCCGCCGGTTCGGTTGTCACCAAAAATGTACCGGAGTTTGCCATCGTTGCCGGGAATCCGGCTGCCGTTGTCAAGACGATGGAAATGAATCCATCCCGGAGGGGCTCCTGATGAAACTGATTCGTTACACAGCGGCAATCCTCCGCAAGCTGTTGGCGGTAATCGAGAATCATGCAATCCATAAGACCCCCGCGGGTCTTTCCGTCCACCCCCGGTCTTCTGTCAATGTCAAACGAATTATCATGAAGGAGCATTGTCTAATAGATATAGACGAGGACAGTCAAATCGACGGCGGTATCCTGTTCGACCGGGAAAAAGCCCGGGTGTCCATAGGAAAACGTGTTTTCATGAACGGGACACTCATTTCCGCCCAACGTATCCGCATCGGTGATGATGTCCTGATCGCCTGGGGTGTAACGGTTGTGGATCATGACTCCCATGCCCTGTCCTTTTCAAAACGGGCAAAAGATGTAATCGAATGGCGCAAAGGAAGAAAAGACTGGACCCATGTGAAAATCGGACCCGTCGTCATCTCCGACAAAGCCTGGATTGGATTCGATGCAATCATTCTGGAAGGCGTAACGATTGGTGAAGGCGCCGTGGTGGCTGCCGGCGCCGTGGTTACGAAAGATGTCCCCCCATGGACCGTTGTTGCCGGAAACCCGGCGCGAATCATCCGCGATATTCCGGAAAATGATCGTTGATCATCCCAAAAACTGCCTCCGGATGACTTTTCGATTTTTTGGTGGGTAGAAATGACAAACAAAAACAAAACAGTCCTCATCACCGGTGTTTGCGGCTTCATCGGGCGATATGTTGCGCGCCATTTTTCAAAGGCGGGCTGGCGATGCGTCGGCATTGACATCGCCGCATCGGAGAATGCCCCCAGCTCTTATCTATCTTCCTATCACAGCATGAGCTTGCCTTATCCGGGCCTGGGACCTTTTCTGAAAGACCAAAAACCCGATGTCTGCATCCATTGCGCAGGACGGGCCTCGGTGGGCTTTTCTAAAATCGAGCCGGCGGATGATTTCTACAACGGACCGGTGATGACCTTTGAATTATTGAATGCGATCCGCACGAACGCACCGGAATGCCGCTTCCTCTTTTTATCAAGCGCCGCCATCTATGGGAATCCGTCCTGGTTGCCGGTCAGTGAAGTGCATCCTCCGGCGCCCATCTCGCCTTACGGGTTTCATAAACTGCAATGCGAACAGATTTGCCGGGAATTTGCTGAAATATACCATATGAAGACCGCCGGCATCCGCATTTTTTCCGCCTATGGCCAGGGACTGCGGCGGCAGGTGCTCTGGGATATCTGCCAGAAAGCCCTTTCAGGAAATGTAGTCCGGTTGCAGGGCACCGGCCGGGAAAGCCGGGATTTCATTCATGCAGCCGATATCGCCCGGGCGATGATGGTGATTGCCGAGGCGGCGGATATGCGCGGCGAGGCGTATAATCTTGCCGCCGGAATTGAAACAACCATCAAGGAACTGGCGTATATGATCAAGTCCGCGCTGAACTGGGACGGCGAGATTCAGTTCGAAGGCACCCTGCCCCCCGGTACGCCGGTGAACTGGCGGGCGGATATCACCAAGCTGTCATCTCTCGGATTTGATCCTGAAATCGATATCAAGGATGGTGTTCATCAGTTTGCCGACTGGTGCCGGACGGAATATATATGAGCCCGCAAAATCCATTCCGTATCGCCTTGCGTGTAGTGGGTGGACAGTCCTGGATAGCCGGGGTTGAATATATCAAAAACATCGTTGCGGCAATCTCCAGCCTGCCGGAAGAGCGCCGTTCCGGCATCCAGCTCAATCTGATCTGCACCCGGGAGATCAATCAAAACCTGTTTCAGCAGATGCAGCCCCATCTGCACCAAGTTTTCTTCGAGGAGGATGACTTTCCCCGGCCGACGGTGATGAACCGTTTATCCTGGCTGATTTCCAGCAGGATTTTTCAGAATTTGAACCCGAGAATGAATCAATTTTTGAGTTCCCGGCGTTTTGACTTTGTGTATCCCTATTTCTCACCCTATTGCGCAAGAAAAAAAATTCGATCCGCCGCCTGGATACCGGACTTCCAGCACAAACATTTCAAAACGTTTTTCCCGGCGTCGGAACTGAAAGCGCGGGATGCCTATTTCAACAAGATGGTTCGGCATGCGACGCTGGTGATTCTGAGCAGTCAAGCCACGGCAGAGGAATTTGCCGCTTTCTTCCCGAATGCGGCGCATAAGGCAAGGGTTTTGCCATTTCGGACCGTCGCGCCCCCGGAATGGTTCGCCGAAGACCCTGTCCGGTTCCAACAACAATACAACCTGCCCGATCGGTTTATCATCGTCTGCAACCAGTTCTGGCAGCACAAAAACCATTTGGCCGTATTCGAGGCCCTGCACAAACTGAAAACCGAAGGCATAACCCCGGCCGTCGTTTGCACCGGCCATATTCATGACTACCGGCAACCACAGTTTTCCGATACGATTCTCCAGACCATCCACCGGCTGGGCCTTGCCCGCCAGGTCTATCTGCTGGGATTGATTCCACGACTGGACCAGATCCAATTGATGCGGAGATCGGCTTTCGTTCTGCAACCCTCCCTGTTTGAAGGCTGGAGCACGGTCGTTGAAGACGCCAGAGCGCTTGGGAAACCCCTGCTGCTCTCCGATATCCCGGTGCATGTGGAGCAAAATCCGCCTGATTCCATTTATTTTGATAAAAACAGCATAGAAAATCTGGCAAAACAAATTGCAAAATGCTGGGAAGATTTTCCAGCCGGTCCCTCGGGTGATTCAGAGCAAGCCGCCCAAAAGAAAAGCCGCGAAGAAATAACGGTTTTCGGTACGCAGTTTCTGAAAATAGCAACCCAAAATTGATGAAATGGGTAAAAGTCCTTTTTCCGTCGCTCCCGCGAAAGCGGGAGCCCAGAATATATCGTATTTTCTGAGACAACTCGCCATTCATGAACCATTTACTGGATATCATCACCATCACGAAAGATGATCTTGACGGCGTCGCCGCCACGGTGGCGAGCACCGACAGGCTCAGGCGGTTTCCCGGCTGCGGTCAGATCGTCATCGACGGCAGTTCCGAAGGAGTCCGGGAGCGGGTGGGACTCCTGGCGGCCGGCGGATCGAATCTGGAATATTGCCGGCAACCGCCCGCCGGTATTTCCGCCGCGTTCAACGAAGGACTCCGGCGCTCCAGCGCGGAATGGATCTGGTTTCTCAACGGCGGCGACACGGTCCATCCCGGGATTTCACCGGAACTGCTGTTACCTCTGCTTGAAAACAGCACCGCCGACGCCATGATCTTTAAAATCGAGTTTCTGGAAACCGGCAAGATCCCCGACCATCCCCCGCTTTGGCTGCGATGGCCGCCGGTCTGGTCCTGGATCCCCCACCCGGCCGCCATCGTTCGCCGGAACCTGTTGACGCGTTTCGGCGCTTTTGATGAATCCTACCGCATCGCCATGGATTATGAATTCTGGTTCCGGGCTTTTGCGGGAAACGCGGTGGTGGACACCATTTCCATCCCCCTCAGCCGGTTCACGATGAACGGATTATCGGATTCCCAATGGCCCCAGACCTGCGCCGAGGCCGCACGCGTCATCCGCGGCAATCTCCGGCCGCTGCTTAAAATCTGGTTGCGGAACGGCGCTTCCATTTTCAGCGCCTGGCTTCATTATTACAGACAATCCAGCCGGCGCTGGTAACAATCCGGAATGAAAAATGCCGCTGCTTGACGACTCTCATCGGCAGATCGCCAAAAACAAGGAAATTCACGACCGCATCGCCTCGCAATATGATGCCGCGCACCCGGAGATTTATAATCCCACGGAACAGACGCGCATCCATGCCGGACTTGCAAATGCGATCTCCCTGATTCAAACCGGGGCGAAAACGCCGGTGGTGATGGATTTCGGCGCCGGCACGGGCAACCTCACCAACCACCTGCTGGATCTGGGAGTGCGGGTCCTCGCCGCGGATGTTTCCCAGGGGTCGTTGGATCTCCTGAAAGAAAAGCTCGGCCATCCCGCCGGGCTCCAAACCGCATTATTGAACGGCCGCGATCTCGCCGGGTTCGGCGATCAAACCGTCGATATGCTGGCGACCTACTCGGTGTTGCATCATGTTCCCGATTATCTCGCCATCATCAGCGAATTTGTCCGGGTGGTCAAACCGGGCGGAATCATTCTGATCGATCATGAGGTCTGCCCTGCCTACTGGGAGCAATCGCCGGAGTACCTGTCGTACCTGAATGAACTGGGAGGAAATTTTCTCAACACCTATGGCATCGTCACCGGTACCCCGCTGGTGGACCGGCTGCCCCTTCCTCCAACGGCAATCCGAATCCTGCGCACCCTGTATCGAACAACAACCGGCATATCCGGCCGTGTGTTGGAGATGACGCGTCTCCGCAAGCACCGTCCTGGAGGCGGCGGCGATATTCACATTTTCCAGCACGATCATATCGAATGGGACAGGATTTCAACGCAATTGGCGGGACCGTGTGAGATTGTCCGGGAAGAGGATTATCTGGTCTGTCGTGAAACCGACCCGAATCCGCCTGTCTGGCACCGATGGCGGCAGCGCTGCTCCGATATGCGCTCTGTCACGGCGCGGAGAATTTCCTCCTAAAACCAGTATTGATTAATGCCACAACCGCCCATGCCGGATAGTTCCCTTACAGCGCGGTCGCTCACCGTGGCGCATTTCAGCACCTATGAAACCATGGGCGGAGCCGCCATCGCCGCACGGAGAATTCATCGAAACCTCCGCAATGCCGGTGTGGCTTCGACCCTCTATGTCGCCCAGAAGACTTCCGCCGATACCTCCGTTCAGGCACTGCCGCCCCGTTTCCGGCGGTTTTTCATTTATGTCAGCAGGGATTTGGACAAACTGCCGTTGAAACGATATCCGGGATATACCAAAGGGTATTTTTCACCCGGCTGGCTCACCTCGGTCCTGGCGCCGGAAATCAACCGCCTGGGAGCAGATATCGTCCATCTGCACTGGATCAACCACGGGTATCTGAGCATTGACACCATCGGCAAGATCAGGTCCCCGGTTGTGTGGACTCTTCACGATTCATGGCCCTTCACCGGAGGTTGTCATATCCCGGCCGGTTGCGATAAGTATACCCTCAAATGCGGGGAGTGCCCCCTGTTGGGCAGTCATGGACGATCCGATTTGACCGCCCGTTGTCTGGAACGGAAAAAGCGCCGATGGGAAAAACTGAACCTGACCATTGTTGCGCCGAGTCGCTGGATGGCGAATTGCGCTTCCGCCAGCGCGTTGTTCCACGACAGGCCCGTCCGGGTGATTCCCCATGGTATCGATACGGAAACATTCAAGCCGCTGGACAAAGCAGAAGGCCGGAAGCGTTTTTCTCTACCCGAGCAGGCGTTCCTGATTCTTTTCGGCGCGTATAAAGCCACCAATGATCATAACAAGGGATTCGATCTGCTCCGCAAATCGCTGATCAGCCTGCAGCGGCAACATCCGGGAAAAAACATGGAACTCATTGTATTCGGAACCGCCGGCGGCGGGGATTCCCCGGCGCTTCCGTTTCCATGCCGCCATCTGGGATACCTCGACGAAAAGACGCTGGCCCGGCTCTATCCGGCCGCCGATGTCATGCTGGTTCCGTCCCGGCAGGAATCCTTCTGCCAGACGGCCATCGAAGCCATGTCGTGTGGAACGCCGGTGGTGGCCTTTAACGCCACCGGCCCCAGGGACATCATCGATCATCTGCAAAACGGCTACCTGGCCGAACCTTATTCGACCGGTGATTTTGCCCACGGCATACAGTGGGTCATGAACCGGACGGATTCGTCGACAAGCCTCTCCCGCAGCGCCAGGGAAAAAGTCGAACGGTCGTTTTCGGAGACGGTGGTCCGCAAACGTTATCTGGATTTATATTCGGAAATAGGGGACAACAGAATATGAAACCATTTCCCGTGCAGTTGATTCCCAATTTCATGCTGGAAATCCTTTTCCGCTTTCAGGCGGGAAGCATTCATTTCCGGAATTTTGATCGAAAACCGCCGATCCTGATCTACCAGATGGGCAAGGTCGGTTCTTCCACCGTGCATCATTCCCTGGAAAAAGCCGGCCTGGGCCGACCCATATATCATATTCACTTTCTGGACCGGGAACATATCGACGGCATCGTCCGGACGTATTACCGGACATCCGGCGTGCTGCGGCCGAAACATCTCTTTATCAGTCTGGCGCTTGCCCCGAAGCTATCCGGGAAGCACGCCGGCCGCCTGAAGGTCATCACCCTTGTACGGGATCCCATCGCCAGAGCGCTGTCCGACGTCTTCGAAAACGCCGCCCTCTTCAACGGCGGCCGGTTGATTCAGGAGGGTCGCTTTCAGGAAACCGCCATCCGAAGCCACCTGGAGAACACACTGACTCGTTTTGACGAACGCACGGATTATGCCTGCACCTGGTTCGACAGGGAAATCCGGAAGGTTCTCCACCTGGATGTATACGCCTATCCCTTTGACTATCAGGCAGGTTTTACCCTGATCCATAAAGACAAGGTGGATCTGCTGATCCTTCAATTGGAATCCCTATCCAAAACTTTTGAGCCGGCCATGGGCCGGTTCTTGAACACTACACGGCCGATCCCCCTCTTGAACACCAATACCGGTGAAGCGAAAGCCTATGCAAGCCAGTATCAACGGATGAAAGAGTCCTTCCGGTTGCCGGAAAATATTTGCCGGAAGATTTACGGTTCCAAATACTGCCGACATTTTTATAACCAAAACGCCATTGATCGTTTCATTCAAAAATGGAGCCGGCCCGATGGAGACCAAAATTCGCCCGGCTGCTGAGGCTGGTTTTACAGCAACCATATCGGCGCACCGAACGGAACCCATGCAAGCCCATCGATTCACCGTTATCACTCCCTGTTACAATGCCGAAACCCATATCGAGACCACGCTCCGTTCGGTGCTTGAAAGCGAGGTTTTAAGCTGCGGGGACGTCGAGTTGGAATATATTGTCTGCGACGGCGGTTCCAGGGACGACACCATCCGGATTGTCGATGCCGCTTTTTCAAAAACTATCAGAAAAAATTGTTCCACGGAAATCATTTCCGAAAAAGACCGCGGCATGTACGATGCCATCGCCAAAGGATTGGCCATGGCCTCCGGCTCCATCATCACCTATATCAATGCCGGTGATTTTTTTTCTCCATACGCATTGACCGTCGTAACCGATATCTTTCAGCGACAACCGGTTGAGTGGCTCACCGGCCTGTCGGTTTTATACAATGAAATGCGCCATATTACCGGCGTCTGGTTACCATATCGCTACCAAAGACGCCTGATCCGCGCCGGTTATTACGATCACCGGCGGCTTCCGTTCATCCAACAAGCCGGAACTTTCTGGTCGGCTGATTTGAACCGCCGACTGGATCTTGATCGACTGAAAGCCCTCCGTTATGCCGGGGATTTCTTATTATGGAAGACCTTTTCCTTTTTCGCCGATTTGTATATTATCGAAACTTGGCTGGCCGGCCACATGATTCACCGGAACCAGTTGTCCGCGGACATGTCCAGATACTACGCGGAGATGGATGCGCTCCGCAACCGGGCCACCTTTGCCGACCGCCTGCATGCCCATGCGGTAAAACCGCTCTGGTACCTGCCCAACGGCGCCAAGAAGATTCTGAACCGCAAAACGCTTTTCCGTTTCGACCCTCAACAACAGGAATACACCCTGACATGATCGTGCTTCCCCAATTCGTAATTCGTAATTCGTAATTCCACATTGTCTTTATATGTATCTGGTCTCCATCATAACTCCGTCCTTCAACCAGGGCCCCTATATCGAAGAAACCATCCGCAGCGTCCTTTCCCAGGACTATCCGCGGATCGAATACCGGGTGGTGGACGGTGGTTCCACGGACAACACTCTTCAAATTCTGGAGCGCTACAAAGACCGGCTGACTTTCGTTTCAGCAAAGGACCGGGGGCAGACCGACGCCCTTGCAGCTGGATTTCGATCCGCCGCCGGCGACATCTTTTATTGGCTGAATTCCGACGACACCCTGCTGCCGGGAGCGGTTTCCAGGGTCATGGAAATGTTCAACGCACGACCGGAAACAGGCCTTGTCTACGGCCAGTCCCATTTCGTCGACAGCGCGGGGCGGATCATTGGACGCTATCCGGCCGAGCCGTTTGACCATAAGCGCCTGGCCATGTTCGATTTCATTCCCCAGCCTTCGGCTTTTTTTCAACGCCGGGCATTTGAAGCCGTGAACGGCCTGGACCAACGCCTGATCTACGGGATGGATTACGACCTCTGGATCAGGCTTACCGCACGCTTTTCGGCATGCTTTCTGCCGCAGTATTTGTCCACTTATCGCCTGCATCCTTCGTCCAAAACCGTCGACATGGGGCAGGCGCTGGCCAACAGCCGGGAAATCATGGAAATCGCCCATCGTCATTATGGCTGGGCGCCGGCTAACCGGGTGTACGGCTATTGCAGCCTCTGGCTGGGGAACCGGTTCAAACCATTCTCCAGACTGCCCAAGATGTTTTCGATTCCGGTCACCGCCGTCATCGCCGCCATCCAGTACCTCCGAATGAACAAGACCATCCATGCGGCGGACCTCCGCCAGATCAACCGGGAATATATCCGGAAAATGGGTGTGGGGTGGAATGAGCTGTACCGGACGTATTAACCCCAGATATCCGTGTCATCCGTGATCAACTATAAGCGACAATGAAAATTGCACACGTCATCGCCACCTTCCCTCCCTACCACGGTGGAATGGGCTATATCTGCTATCATAACGCCAGGGTACTGGCAGACCGGGGGCATGACGTCACGGTTTTTACCTTGGAACACGGCCGCCTGGGGTATGAAGCCGATCCCACGACGTTCCGGATCGAACGGATGAAACCTCTTTTGCTGTATGGTGATGCGGGTATGGTGCCCAGCCTGGTGTCCAAACTCACCACCTTTGACATGGTTCATCTGCATTATCCTTTTTTCGGCGGCGCGGAATATGTCTACTGGGGCTCAATTGTAAAAGGCAAGCCGTATTTTTTGACTTACCATATGGATGTCCATGGAGACACCCCATTGAAAAAAGCCGTGATTCGATGTTACGAGCCCCTGTTTCTGAAGCGAATCGTTCAACAGGCCGCCGGCATCTGCTCCCCGGGTATACCGTATCTGAAATCCACCAAAGCCGCTGCCTTCATCCCATGGCATCGGCATACCGATGTCATGTACGGTGGCGTCGATACCCAACTGTTCCAACCGACTGTAAAGAATCATGACATCATCCGGCAGCACCAACTGGAAGGAAAGACCGTTGTCCTGTTTGTGGGCAACCTGATACCGTTCAAGGGTCTTCATCTGCTCATCGAAGCCATCGGATCGATTCCCGAATCCTCCATTGTACTTTTAATCGTCGGCGGCGGGTATCACGAAGCCGAGTACCGGAATAAAGTAAACCGGAGCCGGCTTCAAGAACGGGTTATTTTTGCCGGTCCCCAGTCTCCCCAGGGACTATTGACGGCCTATTACAATATCGCCGATTTTCTAGTACTGCCGTCCACCCATTCCGAATCCTTCGGCCTGGTGGTCCTGGAAGCCATGGCTTCCGGCAAACCGGTGATCGTTTCGGCCCTTCCCGGTCCTTCCCAGCTGATCGACCCGGGAAAGGACGGCTATGCAGTACCCATCGGGGATGTAGAGGCCCTTTCAAAAGCGATCATGGAACTTGCCGGAGCGGAGAAGAGACGCAACAAAATGGGGGAAGCCGCGAGACGGAAAGTGCTATCGCATTATTCCTGGGAACGAATCGGCGCACAACTAGAATCCGTCTATCGTGGCATTATTAGGAATTCAACTTCTTAGGGATGGTATCGTTATCTACCGCACCCATTCAAACAACTTCCACTTAAAGCAGCCATTGGACCAACCACTCCTTCAATCTGAAACACGGCCGCTTCAATTCGCGGGGGGAAAAGCCTTCACCGTGGTCGTTTTCGCGGTTTGCCTCATTTCCCTGATAGCCGTCAATGCAGGGCATATCGCCGATCCTCCTTACTGGGACAGCATTTTTGTTTACAGTCAAGCCGCGTGGTTGAAGGATCACGATTTCGATGTACCGGAACTCGCCCGTCAACCCGGATACGAGGAAGGCGGCCCCCATATCAATTACATGTATGCGCTCGTCCTGGGGATAGCAGTGTTATACCGGTTTTTAAGCCCCCCGCTTGTTTTCTTGGTCATGCACGTTTTTACGTTTTTCTGCGCCGCGCTTCTGTGCACCTGGTTCCTTCGCCTGCTTATCGATTTTATCAAACCCCTGCCCGCCGTTCTCTGGTGCCTTGCCGCGGTTTCCCAGCCCATCCTCAGCGGGCAGTCGGCCGCCATCTACCTGGAACTACCCCTAGCCGCAGGGACCGGAGCGATCATTCTCGCCCTGCATCGGCAGAACTATTTCACCGTTTTCGTTGTCAGCATCCTGATGTACTTTATTAAACCGTCCATCATGATTCTGGGCCTGGCTTTATTCGGTTTCGCCTGGGTCAACGTCTGCCTGGAAAGGTGGATGCCCCTGTCATCGGATGATGCTGCAAAGTCTGGCGTATGGTGGCTGATGGTCCCTTTCCCCGCATATTGGATGCTTGAAAAAATCCGGGTTTCCAGCATGCCCACCGAACTGCATTTCGACTTCCTGACCGCCAATTTCCGATATCTTTGGGGCGGCTGCCCGGATCTGATGGTGATCAGCGCGGCAGCGGTGATCCTGGCCACTATAGACACGTTCACCCAATGGCCGCTGATCATCAGAGACCGACTCAAGCGAAATCGGTTCTATCTGATCCTGCTGCTCGGTCTTTTCATTTTTGGATTCTGGATCAGTCTCTTGCTGTTCCAAAACCCCTTGTATCGGTACAGCACATTCATCGTATTCCCTCTGTTCGGCCTCCTCGCAATCCTTTCCACCAAAGCCGTACCCCAAGGTGCGACCCTTCCAGCCCTGTTCTTTATCGTTTTCCACCTGCTGAACCAATGGGGTGCCTTTTTGCCTTCCCCACCGGAATCCTTGCGCAGAAGCGGTGAAACCCTGGAACGAAGCAGGGAATATCTTGAAGATCTCAAAGCCCATCAAGCCCTTTTCCGCACCATCCAGCAAGACCTGAAAGACCGAAATATAGCGGCCAAATATCCATACATCCAAATGCTGACCATGCCCGAACTCGGTTATGTGGAAAAGCCCCTTCCCCACGTTTTTTCCGTCACGATTCATCCCGATTACACGCCGGCGCGAATGATCACCTCTCCAGTGTTGTTCGATCCGGATACGGTATATTTCTATGCCCAGAACATTTTCGAAGCGACTTTCAGTCCCTCGCTGACGCCAGGACCTCACGATGCCATTCTTGCCATGGACGGGAGTTTGGGGGGAGTCCTCACGCTGTATGAACGCGGAAGGGATTGGCTCAATCCCATGAACAACCCCCGGCAGGCAAAAGACTGGACCACCATGTTATACGGGTACGGCAATTTGCTGCTGTCAAAAAAGGATTACCATAAAGCGGTCGAATATTATACGGAGGCCCTGAGCCTGAATACGCCGTTCAGTGATCTTTACAACAACTTGGGAGCCGCGCTCTTCCGGCTCCGGAAATATGATGAGGCTGCGCGTCAGTTTCAAAAAACTCTTGAACTCGAACCCGGTTCCGTCGAAGCCGGACATAATCTCCGGGAGTGTATCCGCTTCCTTGAAAGAGAAAATAGCTAACATCCAGTCCTTCCGTGGTGTTGCGGTGCTGCTGGTCCTGCTGTTCCATATGATGCTGATGGAAAAGAAATGGGGTGGAGGCAACCGCTTACTAGGTGATTTCCTGTACGTAGCCCAGTCCGGGGTCGATCTTTTCTTTGTCATCAGCGGCTTTATCATGTCCGCCATCACCCGCGACCGATTTCAGGAACCGGCTGCCGTCATGGAATTCGCCTACAACCGCTTGACGCGGATATATCCGGCCTACTGGTTTTATAGTCTGCTCCTAGCGGCCGTCTACTGCGTCCGGCCGGAACTGATCAACCCCTCCATGGGGAACCGGGTCAATTTCATCGCCTCCTTTCTGCTGCTCCCTCAGGAAACATTGCCGTTATTGATGGTGGGTTGGACCTTGGTATATGAAATGTATTTTTATTTCATTTTCGCCGTGCTCATGCTGGCACCACGGCGGCATGTGTCGAAATTCATGCTTTTGTGGGCCGCTTTCGTCATCGTCGCAGTTCTTCTCGAAACCCCGCCGGCCACCCGCAACATGATTTCTCCCCATACCCTTCTCACCTCTCCCCTTTGCATCGAGTTTATCGGCGGCGCCCTGATCGCGAATCTAATCCTCAGCGGCTTTCATCAATGGCGGCGAACTTGTTTCGCCATCGGCGGAATCGCACTGATCGGTGCGAGTTTCTACGCCTGGGCCTGCCCCGGTGTCACCATCATCAATCCCATGCATCGACTGATTCTTTTTGGCTTACCCTATATGGCCATGATCTATGGCGCGGTGGCGTTGGAACAAACCAACGGCTTTCTGTTCGCCGCTTTCCTCCGACCGATCGGAGATGCGTCTTATTCCATCTATCTGTCCCATACGGTGGTCATCAACACCGTCGGCTGGCTCTGGTATGTATTGGCGCGAAATTCATCAAATCTCTTATGGCTGGTGCTGATGCTGGCGGCTTCCCTCGCCGCCGGCATCGCGAGCTATCAGTATCTTGAAAAGCCGCTGCTCCGGTTTTTCAAGAAATTCAAACCCGTATATCGACCGTATCTGAAGCAGCGATGATTCACCATTTACCAGCGAATAGTTGCAAACATGAAAAAATGCATCATCATTCCGGCTTTTAATGAAGAAAACAACATTGCGAATGTGATAGCAGGCATCCGCGAACACAGCGACGCCGATATCGTTGTGATCAATGACGGCAGTCACGATGAAACCGCCCAAAAAGCTAGGGAGGCCGGCGCTTATGTCATCTCCCATCCGTTCAACATGAAATACGGCGTGACGCTGCAGACCGGATATAAATTCGCCCTGAAAAACGGCTACGACATCCTGTTGCAGATGGACGGAGACGGACAGCATCTACCGGGATCCATTCCGTTATTTTTCGAAGTATTGGAAAAAGGAGAATGCGATGTCCTTGTCGGCTCACGATTTTTGGGAGAGGGCGGTTATCATCCGGGCCTTCTCAAAAGTATCGGAATCGGGATGTTCAAAATCATCATCCGCATCATGAACGGGGTGCGCATCACCGACCCGACATCGGGTTATCAGTGCATCAACCGAAAAGTGTTTTCCATTTTCACAGATGACAGCTTCCCCTGTGACTATCCGGACACCAACGTCATTATCCGTCTGCACCGCATGGGCTTTGTCGTCAAGGAACTCCCGGTCAATATGCGGCCCAATCCAGAGGGACGCAGCATGCATCGCGGGGCCTTCAAGATCATTTATTATTTTTTCACCATGTCTCTTTCCATTTTCATCACCATGATCAGTGACCGGGAATACTTACGGAAAAAAGGAGGCCGCTCATGACGCTTTCCCAGACCGCCTTCGGTGTCGCCGTGGTGTTTGTGATTTTTTTCACCATCATCTATTTGGTCAAGAAAGGCAGACTGCGTGAAGAATACTCATGGATGTGGCTGCTAACCGGCTTGATTTTATTCATCGTCGTTTTGCGTTATGATATTCTGGTCGAAATCAGTCAATGGATCGGCGCCGTTTCTCCAGCAAACACCTTATTCCTTTTTGGTATTATCTTTCTGATTTTTTTGTCGCTGCATTTTGCCATCAAGATATCCGTTTTGACCTATGAAGTCAAAAACCTGGCTCAAAAAATCAGTATTCTAGAAGCCGAATATGAGCAGGGAAAGCCGGACCGTAACTGCCAACCAGATCGGCGCCTGAAGCCGTGAAAAATCCAGCATCCACCGATTGCCACACTTTTGTCGTCCTTGCCTACGGGGATTCTCCGTATATCGATGCTTGCATCCGCTCCCTGATATCCCAAACGATCCGAAGTCGTATCGTTATTTCCACTTCTACGGTCTCGCCTTTTCTATATGAAACAGCAGAACGATACGACCTGCCTCTGCATATCGGGAAATCCTCTACCTGTATCGCCGAAGACTGGAGCTTCGCCTTCAATCTGGCACAAACTCCCTATCTCACGCTGGCCCATCAGGATGATCTCTATTCATCAAACTACACGGAATGCTGCCTGAACGAGATGAGGAATCCGGAGACAGTATTGGTTTTCAGCGATTATGCGGAACTGATAAGCAACCTCACTCGACGGATGAGCGTCTTATTAGGTATCAAGCGACTCATCCTGAGCTTATTTTTTATATGGAAAAACAGAGTTCGTTCGCCGATGCTTAAAAAATGGATGCTCGCCATCGGCAACCCCATCTGTTGCCCTTCCATCATGTACAACAAAGATAAAATCGGTGACTTTACCTTCAACACGGATTTCATCATGAATCTGGATTGGGATGCAACTCTGCGAATGGCTGAAATTCCAGGGAATTTCGTCTATATCCGAAGGATACTGCTTACAAGGAGACTCCACCCGGAATCAGGAACCGCGCATGCCACGAAATCCGATGCCAGAAGCCGGGAAGACCTGAAGATCATTCGACGATACTGGCCGAAATTTCTCGCTGACATATATTGCCGGGTATATTCCATCAGCCACAAATTAAATTAATGGGTATCCCATGACATCCACGATACAATATCAGGAAAAAAAATCCGCGGCGGGCGTTATCGCGGACAAAATAAAATTCTGGAAAAAAACCGCTCTCTGCCTGCTGTTGGCGCTGGCGATAACGACGATTTATTGGCCCCTGAAAAACCATGAATTCATAAAATTCGATACACCGGTTTATGTTTCCGCCAATCCGGATATCTATCCGGGCTTGACGCTGAAGGGTTTGAAACGCGCTTTCCGTTTTTCGAAACCCGGGGAACACATGTATTACCATCCCCTTGCACTGGTATCCCACATGATTGATTGCGAATTTTTCGGACTCCAACCAGCCGGTCATAAGATGATGAACCTCGGATTTCATGTTTTCAATAGCCTGCTCTTGTTTCTTTTTCTTACAAACACCACCGGGCACATCTTTGCCAGCGCATTGGCCGCCGGTATCTTTGCCCTGCATCCGCTCCAATTGGAAACCGTTGCGTGGGTGGCGGAACGGAAAAATCTTCTCAGCACCACCTTCTGGCTTCTGACCATGCATGCTTATGCCAGCTATGTCCGGAAACCGAATGGGTATCAATATGCCCTGATGAGCACGTGTTTTTTTCTGGGGCTGCTGTCAAAACCCATGCTCGTGACGCTTCCTTTCTCACTTCTGCTTTTGGATATTTGGCCGTTAAAGCGGTTGCGATTTTCAGAAAATTCAGCAGATGGGAACACTGCAAAACCGTTGATAGGGCGGCTGCTTGATTGTATCAGCGGCAATCTGTACTTGCTCCGGGAAAAAATCCTTCTCTTCCTGATCGCTTTCATATGGTTGTTTGTCAGCATCCGTGCGGCGGATCAGCTCATGGGAACCCCATCCACTTTTTCGGTTCCCATGAAACTGAGAATCACCCATGCACTGGTGGCTTATTTCGACTATCTTGCAAAATTTTTCTTTCCTGTGGACCTTGCCATCTTTTACCCATATCCTGAGACATTGCCTCCCTTATGGCAAATATTCGGAGCAACTGCCCTCCTGCTGATATTCACGGGCATTGCTTTTTGGAATAGTAAAAAGGCCCCTTGGTTTGCAGCCGGCTGGTTGTGGTTTCTTGGAACACTTGTGCCGGTTTCCGGAATCACCCAGCAAGGCTTATGGCCGGCCATGGCGGATCGGTGGATGTATGTCCCTATGATCGGTATCCTTATCGTGTTCAGCGGATATCTGACCATGTTTGACCAGAAAAAAAAGACGGCTAAAATGGTCGGGCTTTTTTTCGTTTCCCTTTGCTTTCTCGTAATTATGGGTGCCCTCACCAGATCCAATCTTCGCTACTGGAACAATCACCGTTCCCTGTTTGAACATGCCGTTCAGGCAACCGGTAATAATTATTTTGCCCATTATTCATTGGGCGAAGAACTGTTCCATCAAAATCAAACCGAAGAGGCTCTATACCATCTAAGGAAAGCGGAACAATATAATCCGGATTATTTCTATACCCACATCGCCATCGGTCGTGTCCTGCTTTCTCTGAATAAAAACAAAGAAGCAATATCATTCCTTCAAAAGGCATTATCCCTGAAAGTCGATAATGACGCCACCTACTTTCTCCTAGGGCTTGCATACTATAAAACCGGTCAGAATGAACTGGCGCTGCAATTCTTCCAAAACGCGGCCAGAATCCGCCCAAATCATGCATTGTATCATAACGGAATCGGGATGGCGCTCGCCGGGGCAGGGGACTTCCAAACCGCTTCCCTTCATTTCCGGAAAGCGCTTTCACTTGAACCGCAAAACCCTACCGCAAATTACTATATAGGATATATAAACAATAGGAATGACATCGCGAAGGGATCGGACAAACAATGACCGTTTCAATCGGCACAAGTAAAGCCGGATTCATATTCAGCTGTCTGATCCTGTTACTAATAACGGTCCCGGTCTACTGGCCGGTGATGAATCACGGTTTTGTCAAATTCGATGATAATGTATATGTCACCGGAAATAAAGAAATCAATTCCGGAATCACCCTAAAAGGATTGGCCAGGGCTTTCCGGTTTCCCAGGGAAGGCGACAGAACCTATTATCATCCACTGGCATATATATCCCACATGGTGGACTGCGAGCTTTTCGGTTTGAATCCTTCCGGTCATCATTTGATGAATCTTGGATTCCATATCGCCAATACCCTTCTCCTTCTCGGCATTCTTTTCAGAACGGGCATCCGTCTCCCCACCGCAACAATCATCGCCGCCATTTTCGCCCTGCATCCGCTGCAGGTGGAATCAGTGGCCTGGGTGGCCGAACGCAAGAACCTTCTCAGCACTTTCTTCTGGCTGCTTGCAATTGTGACCTATATTCATCATGTTAAAAAATGGAATAAGTTCAACGGCATTCTGCTGCTGTTGTTCTTTTCGCTGGGCCTTCTCACAAAACCAGTCTTGATGACCCTTCCCTTCACATTACTGTTACTGGATCTTTGGCCTCTTGAACGCTTCCGCTTTCCTGCCGATAACAAGGGTCGTCCTTTTCCCATCCGTTGCTTGGCCTTCCTGCGTCTCAATATACAGCTGTTTCGTGAAAAATTTCCCTTGTTCTTGGTGTCAGGTTTATGGTTTTTAATCAGTATGCATGCGGCCTCCCGTCTCAATGAAAGCCCGCTGACATTAGATATTCCCATGGATTTACGCTTGGCAAACGCGCTCGTTTCGTATGTCAGATACATTTTGAACTTTTTCTGGCCCTTTGACCTTGCCGTATTCTATCCTTACCCGCGATTCATGATACCGCTATGGCAAATCTGGGGAGCAATAGCTTTATTGGTACTCATCACCATTGGGGCCATTCGGCAACTCCCTGCAAATCCTTCAGTTGCCACCGGCTGGTTCTGGTTTGCCGGGACTTTATTTCCGGCAATGGGCTTAACGCAAACCGGATTATGGCCTGCAATGGCGGACCGCTGGATGTACGTTCCCATGATAGGTATTCTCCTGATCTTTACCGCAGCCATGGAAAAAATGACATCCAATCGGAGTCATAAAATCATCCTCTGCTCATCAGCTGCGATTCTTCTGATGGTTTCCGTACTCACTCGTCTGCAGGTCTATCATTGGTCCAGTCAAACAACTTTATTTCATCATGCCGCTGCTGTTGTCCCGAATAATCATTACGCCCACTATTGCATTGGCCTGGAGTTGCTGGAAGACAACAAAGATGCCGAGGCACTGGATCAATTTTCCATTGCCATGAAGTATAACCCCGATTCCTTTTTGACCAAGGTGGCCATGGGCCAGGCCCTTATCGCCATGAACGAATATGCGAAAGCAATGCATTATCTCCAGTCAGCGTTAAAAGCTCGACCGAATCACGATCCGGCATTATTTCTTCTGGGGTTGGCATATTTGAATACCGGCCACCCGGATACCGCGATACATTTTTTCAATTCCGCGCTGGTCATCAACCCCGACATGCCATTGTATCATAACGGATTGGGCTTGGCCTTCATAAAAACCGGCAATATGCCCCTCGCCATTAACAGCTTTCGTGCATCCTTATCGATTGATCCCCACGACCGGGATGCAACAAAATATTTGACCTCTATTTTCAATAACCAAGAAGCAGATAACGAAACAGCAGGTCAACAACCGTGATCATGTTGCATCTTGCATTGATGGTATTACTTGAATTGGATTTTCGAAAAACAACGTCATAAACATACGCGTGCGGTGATCATGAACATATCAAAACCAACGTTTTTTCATACTCCAAAAAGTGTGCCCATTTACAACGATATCCGAATCACCGGGCCGGTCCTGCTTTTACTGATTTCATCCGCCGTCTTCCTGCTATACCTGCCGACCCTGGATTTCCCTTTCCAATTCGACGACAAACCCAATATCGTTCAAAACACCAATATTCGAATGCAACAGCTGGACTGGAATTCCCTGAAACAAATCGCCTATAGCGTTTCAGGCCGCAACAGACCCTTTTCCATGTTCAGTTTTTCCCTGAACTATTATTTCGGCCGATACAACCCCTTCGGGTATCGGCTTGTGAATGTTATCATTCATATCCTTAACGGCATTTTATTATTTTATTTACTTAAATATACAATCGAACTTCGGCTGGCGGATTTTCATCCCCTTGGAAAGCCCAGTAACAATCCCGGTGTATGGACCGGTAAGACAAGTAGCCCTTCTTTCCTGATACCGCTGGCTACGATCTCTATCTGGCTTTTTCACCCGCTGGCCACCAATTCCGTAACCTACATTGTTCAACGCATGAACAGCATGGCGGCTCTCTCTTTTCTATGTTCCCTGGTTTGCTATATCAAGGCCCGCAATCCGGCCCATGGAAGCGCTGCCCAGCTTTCGAAACGATCCGGAAGCAATACGAAAATCCAAGACGGTGTTGCCTCTAAACTCTGGTATGGCGCCAGTCTGGTATCCGGTTTTGCCGCGATAACCAGCAAGGAAATCGCCATCACCCTTCCGTTGATGATCTTTTTTTACGAATGGTTTTTTTTCCAGGATCTTGATTCTCAATGGTTCCAAAAAAAAATCTTTGCAGGTCTGACTATTTTCTCCCTGATTACCATCATATTCATACTCTGTTTCGGTTTCGGCAGACTGGTCGGCTATTTCGATCTGTATGACCAACTCGATTTTACCCTGTCGCAGCGCTTGATGACGGAATTTCGGGTGGTTTTGTATTACGTCAGCCTGGTGTTGTTTCCAGCTCCTTCGCGGTTGAACATCGATCATGATATCATTCTATCTCAATCTCTTTTCAATCCATTGTCAACCACGGCAGCCCTGATCATCATTGTTGGCCTGTTGTTCCTTGCAATTCGCCTGGCGAAGCGCAATCGAATTTTATCCTACTGTATTTTTTGGTATTTTTGTAATCTTGCCGTCGAGTCCACGGTAATCCCATTGGATCTGATCTTCGAGCATCGAGTTTATCTGTCCTCCATGCTGCTCATTTTTATTTTTGCATTATTCCTGTTCCGTTGCTTTCGATCGGTTGCATGGCGACTGGTGGTTTTTTCCACCTGTATTTTGATTCTCGGAATCTGGACCCATGAACGCAACCAGGTCTGGAAAGACGCGATCAGCCTCTGGTCGGATTCGGCGGCTAAATCGCCAAACAAAAGCCGCCCCCATGTCAATCTCGGTGAGGCATACGCTGCCGCTGGAAATTTCCAGGCAGCGATTCACCAGTATCAAAAAGCCCTGGCGATCAACCCGTATTCGGATTATACCCATTACAACATTGGTGCAGCCTATTACGCCCAGTATGACATCAAACAAGCCATCGAACATTTCCGGATGGCATTAAAAGCCAACCCCGACCTTGCCGAAGCCCACAACAATTTGGGAGTAGCCCTGATCGATCAGAAAAAAGTGGAGGAAGGCATCCATCATTATAAGGAAGCCCTGCGCTTGAAGCCGAATCATCCGGAAGCTCCGGATAATCTGCGAAAAGCACAGACCGGGCTTGATCAGATCAATGCCCGCATCTTGTCGCTGGAGAAACAGATAACCAAGGAGCCCGAAAACGAAGAAATTCTCTACCGTCTCGGTTACCTGTATTATCGGAAAGGTCATTTCCAAACAGCCGAGACATTTTACCGGAAGGCCTTGTCTTTTCAAGATGGTTCCGTCAAAATTCTAAACGCACTGGCCATGTTGTATGCCGAAACCGAACGCGAACCGGAAGCGATCGCCCTGCTTGAACAAATCGCGGCCTTGGAACCGGGGAATCCCTCCGTTTCTTACAATCTGGCCTGCCTTTATGCCCGCGCGAATAAAAGCGAGCCCTCGATACGATGGCTCAGGAAAGCTATCGAACACGGCTATAACAATTGGGAGTTAATCCAAAAAGACAGGGATCTGAACCGAATCAGGAATACGGCGGCCTATCGCGGCCTTTTTGAAACTGAAAAGGCGGAGGATCAATGAAACGCCTTATCCCATTAATGTTGATATTGGCTTCGCTTCTTATTTATGGTCAAACACACAATTTCGATTTCATTAACCTGGATGATCATATTTTCGTAACGAAAAATGACACCGTCCAGAACGGGTTCACCTGGAAAGGCGTCTGGAAGATTTTTTCAAGACCTGATTATTTCGGCATGCAGCTCTCCTTTTTGTCTCACATGCTGGACTGTCATTTTTTCGGATTAAACGCTGGACATCATCACTTGACGAACGTATTTTTTCATATTCTGAATTCCCTGCTCTTGTTCCTTCTATTACGCCGTATGACCGGCGCGCCATGGCGTAGCGGCGCTGTCGCGCTGATGTTCACAGTTCATCCGATCAATGTGGAATCCGTGGCCTGGATCGCCGAACGCCGGAATGTACTGAGCACTTTTTTCTGGTTTTTAGCCTTATTCTATTATGCCGGCTATGCAAAGCATAAAAAAATACTTCCGTATATTCTGGTATTGTTGAGTTTCATTTGCGGACTGCTGTCAAAGTCCATGCTGGTCACACTACCTTTTTTATTGCTGCTGCTCGACTATTGGCCTTTGGAACGCCTCTGCTTCGATGACATCAGAATGTCTATTAAGACCCTGTGTCCAACAGTGGTTGTCCGTGCTTTATTGATAGAAAAAATACCATTGTTCATCATCAGCGGTTTGGCCTGTGTCTTGACGATTATCTCGGCTCAATCCGGAGGAGGAGAAAAGGGCATTGGGGGATTGGTTTCCCTGGAAAATCTTTCAGCAGATCAACGACTTTTGAATGCCTTGGTATCCTATTGTAAATATCTTGCCAAGACTTTTATGCCGGTGGATTTATCCCCCTATTATCCATTCCCCCCCTTCATTCCCGTATGGCAGGCAATCGCCGCTGGAACCATATTACTACTGATCACTCTTTTTTTCATGCGCCAGTTGAAAAGACGGCCCTGGCTACTGATCGGATGGTTCTGGTATATCGGCACCATGATACCGGTAATTGGTTTTATTCAACTAGGAGTTTATGCAATGGCCGACCGGTATGCCTATGTCCCAGTGATAGGCATCTTTATCATCCTTGCATGGACGGCCGGGGAATTGTTCTCACTGTACGAGCGATTTCATAAAAGCCTGATCGCATCATTTCTGATGGGTTTCGCCTGTCTCATGGCCCTTGCCGGGATACAGACCGCCCATTGGGAAAACAGCTCGGCGCTCTTCAAGCATGCACTTAAAGCCAGCGGAGATAACTATATAAGCCACAACAATCTTGGTCTGGCTCTATTACACGAAGGACGACTTGACCAGGCCATGCATCATTTGGCACGAGCCATCGAAATGAATCCGTATGAAATTAAAGCCCGCAACAACATGGGGCTGGCCTTGCAGGCCGCCGGAAATACCCAGGAAGCCATTCGCCATTTTCAAACCGTCCTGCAAATGAAGCCGGATTCCGCTGATACGTATAATTACATGGGCGAAACATTGCGACTGGCCGGCAGGCCAGATGAAGCCTTGAAACCGTATGCCGCTGCGCTTCGTATCCGCCCGGAATCCGCGGATGTTCACAACAATATCGGTTTGGCATTAAAGGAACTGGGCCGAATCGACGAAGCCGTCGATCATTACAACAAGTCCATTTCCCTGAATCCCCGTTTTGCCATTGCCCATAACAACATCGGAATCGTATTGAAAGAATCCGGAAAGACTTCCGAAGCCATTACCCATTACCGGAAGGCCCTGGAGCTGGATCCGGAAAACGCCACGGTTCACTATAACATCGCCATCGCCCTGCAAGACCAGGGAGATATCGATCAAGCCATCCATCATTATGAGGAGGCCATTCGTTTCAATCCCGAATCTCTCGAGGCTTATAACGCGCTGGGGTTGGCTGAAATGCGACGGGGACGGCTCGACGAAGCTGTTATCTGTTTTTCCAAGGCTCTTCAACTGAACAACCAGGATACCAGAATTTATAACAATCTGGGGCTTGTTTTTCAGTCAAAAGGCAATTACCCGGAAGCCATCAGGCATTTTACCACAGCGGTTTCTTTGGAACCCAATTCCATCGAGGCCCATAACAATTTAGGCGGTGTTCTGATCAAAGTCGGTCGAAAATCCGAGGCCATCGAGCATTACGAAGCTGCGCTTCAAATCAACCCGGAAGACGCCGATGTTCACAACAACCTCGGACTGGCGCTGAAAACCGCGGGTCAACTGTCCCAAGCCGTTTTCCATTTCCGAAAAGCCCTTTCCATCAGAACCCAGAAAGCATCCGATTTGCAAAAACTAGCGGAAGCCCATAACAACCTCGGAGTCGCCTTGATTGATATCAAACAACTGGAAGAAGGAATCGAACAGTATCAACAAGCAATCAATCAAATGCCCGATTATCCCGAAGCCCGGAGCAACTTGCAAAAGGCCTTGACAGGTCTCCAACAAATCGAAAGCCGGATATCCGCTCTCGAGAAGGGAATCTCCACCCCTCCTGATGAACCGGAAAAGTTGATGCAATTGGGGTATCTGTATTATCGCAAAGGCCGGTTTCAGAAAGCCGAAAGCCTATATCGTCAGACGATAAGGTTGCGCCCGAATTTCATTGAAGCCTTGCAGGCCTTATCGGTTTTATATGCGGAAACTGGGAGGGAAAAAGAATCCATCCTCCTGCTTCACAAAATAGCAGCCATGCAGCCGTCCAATGCCGGAACCTCTTACAACCTGGCATGCATGTACGCAAGAATGGGAAACCCGGACGAATCCATTGTCTGGCTGCAAAAAGCCCTTGAGAACGGATATGACAACTGGCAACTACTGCAGTTTGATACGGATCTCGACCGAATCCGGGACACAGCCGCCTTTCGCGATATACTGCAAAAGTCGCCGAAATAGTATCAATTTGTTACACTATAAAAATGGAGCCATACCTTGAACGACACAACAATTCAGAAATCGACCAATGATGCTGGGCAATCAAGCGCCTGTCTTTTCACATTGATTCTCAGTTGTTTTTTTATTTCCGGTTTGACCGGTCTGATCTATCAAATTCTCTGGACCCGCATGATCGTCAAGGTGATCGGAGCGGCTCCTTTTGCCGTCAGCATTGTGCTGACTGTCTTTATGGGCGGACTCGGATTGGGAAGCTATCTGGCCGGTAGATGGATCGACCGCGTACAACAACCGCTGCAGCTCGTGCGTATTTACGGTCTTCTCGAAATCGGCATCGGTGCATATGGCCTTGCCCTCCCATTGCTGCTGTGGGCTTTCAGACCCCTCTACTCCCTGGTTTACAATCATCTGTTTCATCATTTTTTAATTTACAACCTCACAACCTTCCTCGGCTGCTCGCTGCTGCTGATTCTACCGGTCACCCTCATGGGTGCCACATTACCTGTATTAAGCCGGTTTTTTGTGACAAGTCTTTCGCTTATTGGAACCCATATCGGCCGATTGTATGGACTCAACACCATTGGAGCCGCTGCGGGCTCACTGCTGTGCGGATTCTTGCTGATCAATTATCTTGGAGTCCATGGTTCGCTTTTTTTCGCCGTGATTCTGAACGCCTTGATCGGCGTTATCTGTATGATTGCCAGCCGAAGATGGGCAAACATATTTCACTCCCCTGTTCTCGACGGAAATCAAGCAGAGGACCCGGAAGAAAAACGAGCTATGATTGTCGGGACCGGAGAACCGGTCTGGCATGCCCTCTCCATTTTTGCGATATCCGGATTTTGCGCCATGGCGTATGAGGTAATTTGGGTAAAACTTCTGGGCCTGCTTGTGGGGCCGACCACCTATTCTTTTACCATCGTGCTGGTAACCTTCATCACCGGGCTTGCATTGGGAAGCATATTCTTCGGATGGCTCTCCGACAGGATCCATCATCCTACTTTCCTACTGTTGATAACTCAGATTATCGCAGGATTATCAGCCCTGGCAGTCAGTCAGCTTATCGGCGACAGCCAGATTTTCTTTTCAAAATTGATTCAACATTTTCAAAACAGTTTTACACAACTGATTCTTGCCCAATCCTTCGTATTGTTCTGCTTCATGTTTTTACCCACGTTTTGTCTTGGGGCCACATTTCCACTGGTGGGTAAAATTTATACCCGCTCTTTGCAGCAAACCGGGAAATCCATCGGATATGCCTATGCCGTTAATACCATCGGAGCCGTTCTGGGGTCCTTTTGCGCAGGATTTATCCTGATCCCTTTCATCGGCAAAGAACTGAGCATCCGGGTTGTCACCGGTTTACAGGTTATCAGCGCCCTGTCAATCTGGTTACTTCTGGCCGCCCGGAAAGGCAGAAAACGTCTCATCTTTTTTCCGGCAACCGCTTTAGTAATCACAATCACCTGCATCGCGATATTTCATTATCCGAATTGGAATCGACTGATGCTGGCAAAGGGGAAATATCACCGCTTTGAACAGTTGAAAAATCATCATCTCGGATGGATGGAGTCATTGCTTTCCGGTATGAAAATCCATGCAAAAGATGAAGACGCTGAACTTGCTTTTTACGCGGATGGAATTGGAGGCTTCACTTCCGTCCTAGCAATAAAACCCGATGTTTTCGGCCGCCAACATTATGCTCTTTTGAACAGTGGTAAAGCGGATGCCTCCAGTCAGAAAGGAGACATGGGGACACAAACGTTGCTCGCCCATTTCCCCATGCTCTTTCATCCCCGGCCCGAAACTGTCCTTGTGCTTGGTTTCGCAAGCGGAATAACAGCGGGTGAGGCCCTGCATTATCCCATCCGCCGACTGGATGCGGTGGAAATCAACCAGCAGGTTGTCAGGGCAAGTGAGTTTTTTCGTCCATGGAACAACAAGGTGCTGGACGATCCAAAGACGGAATTGATCATCCAGGACGGTCGAGCCCATTTGGAGTTGACCGACCGTACTTATGATATCATCATTTCCGAGCCTTCCAATCCCTGGATGGCCGGACTCGCTACATTGTTCACAAGAGAATTTATGACTCTAGCCAAAGAAAGATTAAACAAAAATGGTGTTTTTGTTCAGTGGATTCATTCCTATCAAATGAATTGGGATACATTTTCCATGGTAGGCCGGACGTTTTCAAGCGTTTTCCCGAATGGAATGCTCGTGAGCACCAACCCGCTGAGTCCCAATCACGGCCCGGATTTTTTACTTATCGGTTTCCAGAACGAGCACCCCATGGATATCGGCATCGCCGCGGTCAATTTGCCTTACGCCCAAAAATCCATCAATATGAAATTGCCGAATCCGCAAATACTATATAATCTCGTTGTCAGTGAAAACCTGGAAATACTATTCCAGTATGGTCCGATCAATACGGACAACCATCCATACCTGGAATACGCGGCGCCGAAGTTGTTGCATTACACGAAATCAGCGGATGAAATCGCCGCCAGGTTAACCGCAAATGCTTGGCTCAGTTCATCGACAATAGCGGCCATTCACAACAATCACACATCCATGGATCGCTTGATCGACTGGGAATTTTTTCGATTCTCTTTCAATCAGCATGGAAAGCAGACTCTGGATTTGTCCAAGGCCGATCCGGTTCAGGCCGAGCGATATCGTCAGCTTCTTCATGGTTACTGTTCCGAAACGCCATTATATGATTTTTCCTTTATTACTGATGCCAAATTAAAAAGCGAGTGCATCGCATCCAATCTGAACAGTCTGAGCCGTCATCTTGAATCCATGGCGGACAAGGCGGAACACTATTACTACATGGGGTGGTTATGTAATAGCAACCACCTGCCTTACGACGCAGCGAACTTCTTCATCAAGGCCCTCGAAGAGAATCCCAGGGAAGCCAAAGTTAACGACGCCCTGAAAAAGCTATGCCAGACCAAGGATGCTCGTATTTTATATCCCATGCTTCAAAAAGCGCTTGCCGCCCAGACACATAATCCGGCCTTTTACTACCATGTCGGAATTCTATTCCTGCGGTTCGGACAAACCGAAGCGGCCGGAAATCATTTTTCAAGAGCCGTGGAATTGGATTCGGGCTTCCTGCCGGCATTGAATCAGCTTGCGACCTTGCACCTGGCGGCAGGCGACTATACCCGGGCGATTGCCTATTACCAGAAAATGATCGATCTGAAACCGCGTCTCTCACCCTTATATTACAATATCGCCTGTTTGTATGCCAGACAGAATAAAAACATGGAATCACTGGAGTGGCTGGAAAAGGCATTTAACAATGGTTATACCAACTGGAACCTGGTCCGGACAGATACAGATCTGGCAAAACTGCGGCTGACCGAAGCATACCGGGAATTCATGCACCGCAATGGACAGGGCGACGGCTGAAACAACAGTCGGAGCGCCACCAGGCACGCCCCCCAATTCTTTTATTATAGCATAAATTTCAATATGTTATCATAGTTCCTGCTGACACTTTTTAAGAATTATAAAGCTGTTTGGTATTTTATGATTTTTTTTCTTGACAAACCATATTTCAGGCTGTATAACTCATCTCAACAATGTGAACGATGTTTACGAGGTTTACGCAAGTTTAAGATTACAATCGACTGTAAAATTTTACTTGATTTTTTCAAAAAACCATGCTAAACAGAGTTCACCAAGCTCAATCGAGTTTCATATCAAGTACCTCGATTGAGAAACTGTACAAGGGCTTTATCATTATTAAGGTCTTTAATTTAGAAAAGGAGGTGATCGAAACTTAATAAAAGAGAGCGTTGATAGAATACGAAAACCCTTTTATTGATGTTTTTGCAACACCTTTTCAACCGTACCATAGTAAGAGCCAAACCACGGGTAACCGTGGGACGGAAAGCCGCGAGTCCACATGGGGTGGATAGTCGGGCTGCCTGTGGTAAGATAACCAACATCTTACTTTCAGGAGGAAAGACAAATGAAAAAACTGGCAATTATCCTGGCAATCATGATGATCCCCTTTAGCGCTTTCGCACTGGACACCATTTCAGACGCCGATCTGAATGACCTTACCGGTCAGGCTGGTGTGAGCATCTTCCTCAACACCATCCGCATTGAAAAATCAGTTTGGTACTCCGGATACGGCGATGAAGGCGAAACCGCTTTCGGCGCCAACACCAACTGGTTGCTCACCAGAACCGATGGCCAGACCCAGGAAATCTCCTTCCTCGGCTCCAGAACCCTGGACATCGACATCGTCTCCCGTACTGAGTTCACCAATGCGGTGGCCCTGGGTGCAGTTCCCGGCGTTCTTAATGCTGACGCGGCTCGTTTCGGCGGCCTGGAAATGTCCGCTCTGAACGAAAGCCACACCGCGGTATCCGACAGCGTCTCCGACGTTGCGGTGGTCATCAGCTTGCCCAATGGAATTCAGATTGCCAACTTCGGCACCCACAAGACCATCATGCTGGGCCAGGCTTCCAATGCCACCCTGCAACCTGAAACGGTTGTGAATGATGTTCTGATCAGAACCTACAGCGGCGGCGGCACCACCACCATCACCGGCGCTGGCGGAGCTGCGGCAGCCAACAACGTCCACATCGGCATCATGGCTCACGACTAATCGACTCGCCACTGGCGGATTGTTTAGCGCAAGCGTAATTCAAAAGGTGGCGGGGCAACCCGCCACCTTTTTTCTTTTCAAAACATGTTTTTTGAAGTAACGGTTAGACGGAACCTTTCGGCCGACCGGATGCCAACCGCACCCAGTCAGGTGGGATCTGCCAATGAATAAGGTTTTGCAAATCAGCACCCTCGCCATACTTACATTGTTCTGGCCGGTCTTTACCATCGCGCTGGAGGCGCTTTCAGAAGATGAAATGTATGACACCTCCGGCCAGGCTAGCCCCACGGTTTCGATTAAATACAGCGATGATTTGACAGTGGATTATTTCAATCAGAACGTGGTGGTTTTCGAATCCAAGGGGGAAACCTCCATCAGCTTTGATAAAGTTTACTACAAGGCCTCACCCGAAAGCACCACCTTCCTCGCCTTGGTTTGGCCCGACAGCGCTAAATTCATTCTAGAATTTGATAAATACCCGAATTACCCTCTGGGCATCGGCGTATCCGTTTCTGATATACTTCGAACCGGCCAGGACGGTAAACCCCTGTCCAAATTCTATGACCCGGGGGCGCCAGCCGCTCTTCCTGCCAACACCAGTTACCTGCGCACCAAACCGGCGCCCGCCACGGTTCGTACGGTCGCGAATAAATTTTATATTGCTCTGGCCAAAGGAGAAAGCGGCGTTGAAGGAGAACCGGATTGGGATGAGGCCGAAAAACACGGCAAACTGTTATACATTTATAATAGCGGTTCACAACGGATGGAAATTATGGGATATGCATATGTTTGGGGGCGTGAAACCAGTTGGGGTTTGAAAAACCTGGGATCACGGTGAAGAATTGCCACCCAAAAAGTATGCTTGACTTTATCGTCGGTAAAGAGTATTAAGGTGGACACAGGATCAGAAATATTACGGTTGACCTCGTAGTGTTTCTTTTTTTTGGCGAATGAAGTAAACAATGTTTATAACCGATAATATGGTTCCCAGGTCGAAGCGGGCAAATTGAACTATGCGTTGTAATCCGACCATACAAATCAGGATCCTATTACCGATCTTCATATGGGCGATTCTATCGGTACCGCTTTCCCATGCCATTGAGGAATTGTCGGATATGGAGATGGAATCCATAACAGGTCAGGCAGGGGTCAGTATCTTTGTCACGACCATGACCATCACCAATACCAATTCAAATTTTGTTATCTATGACACCGAGGGCGGTTCCATTGAATTCAGGCCGTTCACCTTGTCTCTCACCGCTGCTACAAGAAATAAAACCTTTGATTTGGATTTATTTCATTATAATGAATGGTATGATGCGGAAACCACTTTTGTCGATACCTGGTCGGGGGGCACCCGCAATCTCACGGTCCAGCACCCGCTCTATGATCATGTCATTATCAACGGCTCCATTGAGAACATGGATCTGACCGTCAATGCATCCATGGACGATCTGTTTTTCAACAGCATCAACATCGGCAAGCTGGATCTGACCAATCTGCGGGTTTCCGATGCCGCCATCAACGTGTTTCAACACAACGGCACCGGTATCGACGCCACGTTCAAAACCCGCTTCACCATCGACCAGATCGCCTACACCTACGACGACGAACAAAGCATTGACCCACGGGAACGCCTGCAATTCACCGGCATCACCGCCGCCGGCACCTTTGGCGGCGACCCCCTGCCGAGCTATGGGGATACCGTCAGTCCCGGTACCCCCATCAACACCGGAACCTGGACACCCACGGGGTATTTCGAAATCGGACAACTCCAGCCGGTCTGGTCGTCGGCATTCGTCGATGACCCGCTTCTCCAGGACGATGCCCCCGAAGCGTCCCTGAATTCGTTCTCCATTGATTTCAAGGAAGACAATTCTCCCTTCATCCGGCGGCAGTTCATCGTCGACTGGCAGGGCAACTACAACCCCGATCCGGACGGCTATATCGGTGACGGAACCACCACCCCGCATATTGCCAATGATCGGGAAAACGAAGTGTATGTCGATCTGGGGCTTCCGCTGAAAGGCTCCATCCGGTTTGAAACCAGTGTAAGATACTATGGCGGCGGACCCGCCACCGAAGCGGATTACGGCCCTTCGGCCATCGACGGCATCAGCGGGTACACCCGCATCGAGGCCCCGGGATACGGGATTGGAAATTCACCCACGACATCAACATTATATGAATAGAGGCATACGATAAAACAGGCTGCCATATGGATTGGACCGTGAATCTCAGACATCGCTTATCGGGTTTCCGCAAAACAGGTATCGTGACCTTCGCGATCCTGTCCCTGCTGGTTGCCGCACCGGTATCGGCGGAACTCTCACCGTTGAGCGACACGGAAATGGACACCATCACCGGCAGGCAGGGGTTGTCCGAATTCACCATCGAAGGCAATACTGCCCGGATATTTTTCGACATCCATGTTGAAACCTATATGGAGGTGGATTCCCTCAAACTGGGTTATTATCAGAAATCGGATGCCGGTGTCGGCACCACCGGCGATTTGAACACCGCCAAATGGAGCGCCCTGGGAACCAAATCCTATAACAACAATTACGCCTATGTCCGTGAATTCGGGTCATCCGGACCCAACCTGTTTGAAGGCCTCCAGGGCGACGGCCAGAACATGAACACCCACGATTGGGACATCAACTGGGAAAATGTGAAACTCGGTAAAAGCAAAACCGAACCGTTGATCATCAACGGCCTCATCATGCAGGTTGAATTTGACGATATCAACGCCACCGATAAAAAATTGAAACGGGTGGTGATGGGTACCAACGACATGCAAGGGCAACTGAGCGCTGACATGCTGCGCACCACCGGTTTGATCAACCCGATGACCACCACGGACAGCCAGGCCCGGGCCCTTGCCAGCACCAATCCGGCCGACGGGAATCCGCTGCTCCTGAAACGCGACAGTCTCGGCAGCAACTGGGACAACTATGTTCTCAATGCCGGCGATCACGATACCGGTTTCTGGGTTATCCTCAATTTCGGTTCCGGCCCCAGCGGTGAAACCGATCATATCGGCTGGGAGATCATCTCCGGATATGACGAACGGGCCGTCAACTTCAGTTACAAGGACGGCATCGAGAATGTCGACCTGTCCGGATATTAACCGACAACCAGCGGTTCCATCGAGCATTAATCCCATCCCCTGTGAACTCTTTCCCCATAAAGTTCTCAACCCTCCTGTTTTGATATACAATTCGACAATCTTCCTTCATTCGTAATTCGTAATTCGCAATTCGCAATTGCCTTTCCCCGCTTTTTCTCTTGACTGGCAAACGCATTTTTTTTATATAAACAATGTTTACACCCAAAATCCAACCAGGGACCGACCTGTTTGCCCCATCCAACCGGTGGTCTTGTGACATAATTGCCATGTAAGGATTGCACCATGCGCCTTTTGCTAAACCAGAAAAAAATATATCCCCTTCTTGCCTGTCTGCTGCTGATTCTGTGCATGTTTCATCCCGCTTACGGCGGCGAACATGCTTTTCTGTATGACACAACCGAAGGCATGGTCGAACTGGGCACCCTGGGAGGCGACGAAAGCTTCGCGCTGGATATCAACAACAACGGTGCCGTGACTGGTTTCTCCAACCTGGCGGTGGGCGGTTCCAACGCCCATGCTTTTATATGGGTGGACAATATCAGCGGCGGTACCATGACCGACATCCATACGCTGACCGGCACGCAAAGCGTGGGCCGGGCCTTGAACGATTCCAACCAGGTCGTGGGTCAATTCCGAAACACCGCCGGGAAAGACCGGGCCTTTATTTGGGACAGCACCAACGGCATGCGGGATATCATCGGCACCCTCGGCGGCGACTCCAGCCAGGCATACGATATCAACAGTACCGGCCGCGTGGTGGGTTATTCCAAAACCGCCGGTGGATTCACCCATGCATTTATCTGGGACGAGGTGGGCGGAATCCGGGATATCGGCACCTTGACCGGGGGAACGGAAAGCTATGCCTATGGCATCAACAATTCCGGTCTTGTGGTTGGCTACTCTAATAAAACCGGCTCTTCCAGCACATTCTATCTGTTCACCTGGGACAGTTCCAACCCAGCCAATCCATTGGTGGACCGCGGCGTGATCATCGGCGAGCGTTTGAAAAACCTGGGAATCAATACCGCCGGACAGATCGGCGGTCACTACCTGGCCTCTTCCCCCAACTCCCATGGTTTCTTTTATAATGGTGCACTGACGGATATCGGCGTCCTGCCCGGCGACAACCGCAGCCTGGCCTTTGCCATCAACGATTCCGGAAGGGTCGTCGGCTATTCGCTGCCTTCCAACCATGGAATTCTCTGGGACGGCACCGGCGGACTGGTGGACTTCAGCGCCCCGTTCCTTGGCGGCGAGGACCGCTGTTTTGCCTACAGCATCAACAACAGCGGTCAGATCGTGGGGGCCAAAACCCCCAATGCCCCGCCGAACCCGCCGGTTTTTCTTTATCCCACGGACGGCGCCACCGGCATCGCCTTGACTGTCACCATCCAGACGGATGCCTTTTACGATCCGGACATGGATGACCCCACAACACCGGACGACACCCACGGCCGGACCCGCTGGCAGATCAGTACCGTGCCGTTTGCCCCCCCCCCGACGGCCACCGATATGGTCATGGACATTACCAGCAGCACCCTGCTGACCTCTTTGACAGTACCCGTTTCCCTGCTGCGGGAAAACACCCGATATTATCTTCGTGCCTGCTTTTACGACAGCCGCGGGGCCCGCTCCGATTGGACGGCCATTTCGTTCACAACGGCAACCATCGGCGACGACCTGCTGCCGAGCGGAGGCAACGGCGTACCGGACACCCAGGATGTGGATGCCACCGTGGATATGGATGCCAACAGTGTCCCGGATATCAACCAGACGGATCTCCGGGCGGTGAATACGCTCGTGGGCCAGGGCCGGATCGCCATCAAGCACCTTGCCAATGTCACGGCCATCAACGGTTTCCGCTCCATTGATCCGGCAACCATTACCGATATGACCAATCGCCCGGAAATGATCCCCCTGGGCTTGATCAGCTGCCGCCTGGCGGTAACGACCCCGGGCGCCACGGCCCGGATAACCGTCTACCTCTCCGATCCGTCGCCCAACGGTGAATGGCATAAATACAATACCATTGACGGCTGGCAGAATTATACCTCCCATGCCGTATTCACCACTCCCGTTGAACTGACCCTGGAACTCCAGGACGGTGGTTTCGGTGACGCGGATGGCGCCGCCAACGGAGTCATTATCGATCCCTCCGGATTCGCCTTCGCCGCTTCCCCCAATCCGCCTGCTACGCCGATTCCGGTTTCACCGGCAAACGGCGCCGTCAATGTGGATCTGGCGCCGACCCTGCAGACCGGACCATTCAATGATCCGGATGGCAACAGCCATTACCGTACGGAATGGGAAGTCAGTACGGATTCAGGTTTCAGCAGTCCGGTTTTCAGCTCCCGCACCACCACGGATCTGACAACCATCACCCTGCCGGAAGGAACCCTGGCCTCCTCGACCACCTATTACTGGCGGGTCCGGTTCACCGATAACTATTATGCCGTCTCCAACTGGTCCGCGGTTTCCTCCTTTACAACCCTGAACATTCCTCCGGCCGCACCCGGGCCGGTTTCTCCGGCCGATGATGCCGTGGATGTGAGCCGCCTGCCGACCCTGACCACCGGAGCTTATTCCGATCCGGAAGGGAATCCTCATACCCAGACCCAATGGCAGCTCAGCCTGACGGAAGATTTCGCAGCGCCCGCTTATGACCTTACCAGCAGCACGGATCTGACGACCCACACCGTACCCCTTGCGTCCATCCTGGACCGCGGCACCTTGTATTTCTGGCGGGTGCGCTTTTATGACGACCAGGGCAGCATATCGGACTGGTCCACGGTTTTCTCCTTCACCACAACCTCCAATACATTGCCGGAACAACCAAGCCCGGTGGCGCCGCTTGATGCGGCCGCGGATGTCGGCACGATGGCGAATCTTGAGGCTTCCGCTTACTCGGACCTGGACGGTGACAGCCATTTCCAGACCCAGTGGCAAATCAGCACCTCCTCCGACTTTTCCGCCCTTATCTTGGACGTCATAAGCGACACGCATCTGACAACACTAACGGTGCCGGATGTGGTGCTGAATGGCGGCGCCCTGTATTACTGGCGTACCCGCTATTACGACAACCAGATTCCGGCCGGTGAATCCGCCTGGTCGGCGGTTTTTTCCTTTACCACCACCGCCGACTCCGGTGACGCCAACGCCAACGGTATCCCGGACACCCAGGAAGTTTCCGGTCAAACGGATCTGGACGGAAACGGAACCCCGGATATCAACCAGAACGATATCAAATCCTTCAACACCCTGTTGGGTGAAGCCGGCATCGGCGTGAAGGGCGCCAACTCTATTTCGGCCGTTACGGCGGCCAAATCCGTTGATCCCGCCGCAATAACCGACGCTACAGGCAGACCGGCCGTGATCCCGCTGGGTCTTTTCGGATTCCGCGCGACCACGGTCAATCCAGGGGATACCGGCGAAATTCAGCTCTACCTCTCCATTCCGCTGCCGTCAACGGCATGGTATGCCTATGACACGGTTTCCGGCTGGCAGGATCTCAGCTCCCGGATAGCGTTCAGCCCCGGCAACACCTTGGCGACCCTGACCATCCAGGACGGCGGCATCGGAGATGCCGATGGCGCCGCCAACGGCGCCATAGTCCATCTCGGCTGCTTCGGTTATCCGGTCTCCAATCCTCCGGATCAACCGCTTACGGTCAGTCCCCTGAACGGCGCATCCGGGGTGTCCCTTTCCCCATCCCTGGAAACAGGTCC
The DNA here is from genome assembly GCA_049320885.1 of Thermodesulfobacteriota bacterium. Taxonomy (GTDB): domain Bacteria; phylum Desulfobacterota; class Desulfobacteria; order Desulfobacterales; family SURF-7; genus DYJD01. The sequence continues at coordinate 35,783 of JBMORA010000057.1, forward strand.
TTTTACCGATCCGGATCTGAACATGCATTTCAGCACCCAGTGGCAGGTATCCACGGATCCGCTGTTTGCGACAACGGATTATTCCACCGCCAGCCTGACGGCCCTCACCCTGTTGGCGGTGCCGGAAGGCACCCTCTCCTCCAACACCACTTATTACTGGCGAGCGCGATATTATGACGCGGACTGTGCCGTTTCAGCCTGGTCCACGACGGTTTCCTTCACCACGCTGAACCTGCCGCCGGTTTCGCCGATCCTAGCCGCACCAGCGGATACCACCACCGAGGTCAGCCGCATTCCGGCTTTATCCACGGATGGGACCTACAGTGACCCGGAAGGGAATCCCCACGCCCAGACACAGTGGCAGATTTGTGCCACGGACGATTTCACGACCCCGGTCTATGACCTTACCAGCAATACGGATCTGACGACCCATACCGTGCCGGTGGCATCCATCCTGAATCGTACCACGCTCTATTACTGGAGGGCGCGCTTCATCGACGATCAGGGCAGCCTCTCGAGCTGGTCAGCGGTTTTTTCCTTCACCACAACCGCCAACACGCCGCCGGATCAGCCGACCCTGGTCTCGCCTGCGGATGCATCCATAGATGCCAACACAACCCCGATCCTTCAGACAAACGCCTTTACGGATCTGGACGGAGACACCCATCTGATGACCGACTGGCAAATCAGTACCGCCTCGGACTTCGCAAATCTTTTGTACAATAACCAGAGTTCCGGCAACCTGACCTCCATTTCCATTCCGGATATGATTCTGAATGGCGGCTCCTTGTATTATTGGCGCGCGCGACATTACGACAATCAGACACCCAGTGGCGTTTCTCCATGGTCCTTGCCGTTTACGTTTACAACAGTGAATCAGGCTGCTGATATCAACGCCAACGGAATTCCGGATACCCAGGAAGTGCCGGCCTATGTCGACCTGGACGCCGACGGCACGCCGGATATCAACCAGATCGATATCAAATCCGTCCAGACCCTGGTGGGCGGCGGCCGGATCGGTGTCAAGACAGCCGGCGGCGTAACCGGTATCAGTAGCGCCAAATCCGTTGATCCGACTAGCATCACGGATACGACCAGTCGACCGGAAGTCATGCCCATCGGTTTGATCGGTTTCAAGGCCGCCGTGGCAGCCCCCGGTGATACAGGAACCGTTACGGTCTATCTGTCCGATCCCGCACCGATCAGCGCCTGGTACCACTACAGCGCAGACAGCGGATGGCTGGATCTCAGTTCCCAGGCGGTATTTAACGCGGAACGGGATATGGTGACCCTGACAATCCAGGACGGCGGGACAGGCGATGCGGATCACATCGCCAATGGAGTGATCGTTCATCTTGGCGGCTTCGGTTTCGCCGCTTCCTCTCCGCCGGAACAACCCGCCTTGTCGTCCCCGGCAAACGGAACCGTGGATGAAAGCCTATCCCCGGCCCTTGCAGCCGGTGCATTCACCGATCCGGAAGGCAACAGTCATTACAGAACCCAATGGCAGGTCAGTACCGCCTCGGATTTCAGTTCTCTGGTTATGGACATTAACACAACCATTCATTTGACCCAGATAACCATCCCGGCCACCGTGTTAAACCAGAACACGCTTTACTACTGGCGTGTTCGGTACACGGACAATTATTATGCCGTATCGTCATGGTCGGCGGCTTTCACCTTCACCACCATCCTTACCAATGACGATGCCAACGCCGACAGCGTTCCCGATCTTCTGGAACTCGATCCGGCCATCGATATGGATGTGGATTTGGACAACAACGACACGGCCGATCTCGGCCAGACGGATATCAAATGTCTGCAAAGTCTGGTCGGCGTCTTTGGCAATGAGATGATCGGCGTTAAACAAACCGCCGACGTGACCGGCATCCTCCGCATCAATTCCATCGATCCGGCCGGCATTGCGGATACCGCCGGACGGCCGGGAGTATTGCCCTTCGGTCTGATCAGCATGAAACTGGCCGTGGTAAACGCCGGTCAGAATGCTCAGGTTGAGATTTACTTCTCCGATCCGGCTCCCCTGTCGGCCTGGTATACCTATGATACCGTTGATGGTTGGCGCGACATGACCCACCTCGCCACTTTCAGCGCCGACCGCAAAACCGTCACCCTGACCATCCAGGACGGCGGTTACGGCGATCATGACGGCGCAACCAACGGTATGATCGTGCATACTGGCGGGTTCGGCTTCCCGGCTTCTGCCAATGCACCGGCAGTTCCCGGCATTGCCGTGCCCGGCGACGGCTCATTGACACCCGCTTTGCAAGCCGGCGCGTTCGCGGATTTGGATGGGGATTCCCATTTCAAAACCCACTGGCAGGTGAGCACCACGGACAATTTTTCAACTTTGGTGCTGGACAGGATCACCGGCCCGGTCACCTCGCTGGCCATCCCTTATGGGATGCTGACCGCCGGGACGACATATTATTGGCGGGCCCAATTCTACGACAATTATTATACCGCCTCCGGCTGGCCGGTTGCGGCGGGGTTCACCACTGGAACCGATCCGAACGATCTCAATACAAACGGCATCCCGGATGCCCAGGAAGTGGATGCCGGGATTGACCTGGATGGGAACGGCACTGCGGACAACGCCCAGACGGATATCAAGTCCGTCAATACGATCATCGGCGGGGGCCAGATGGGGATTAAAGCCTCCACCAATGTCTTCTCCATCGATGCGATCCAATCCGTGGACCCGGCGACATTGCCGGACGGTGGCGACGGCAAGCCGGCCAGCATGCCCCTCGGTATCCTGGACTTTCGCATTACCGTAACGACACCCGGGGATACCGCCCAGGTGGTCGTATATTTCTCCCAGGCCGCTCCGGCGGCCGAATGGTTCAAATATGATCCCATCAGCAGTTGGACGAATTATTCAAACCATGCCGTTTTCGCCGCCGATATGCTGTCCGTCACCTTGACATTGAAAGACGGCGCCTTCGGCGATGCAGACGGGGTTGCCAACGGAATCATTATCGATCCCTCCGGTCCTGGAAAGCTGGTAGTGGATCCGGTCAATCCCAGCCCGGGCGGCAGTGGAGATACGGACAGCGGCGGCGGATGCTTTATCAGCAGTATGCTGCATGACTGAGGAAAAAGTTGCAACACTAACATACTGTAACGTCTGATGAGCGCCCGGGAAGATCGGAATTCATATCTTTCCAAATTCTCAGGGCGTTCCCGGGTGTGCAACTTTTTTCTTTACAATTTATTGGCTAATTGATATAGACACTTAAACAGTGTTCATTGCAGTTAATCAAGTTTGTAGATCGTTTCCCGGAGTTGCCCAACATATGGAAATTTTTCTTATCTTCCTTCTCATTGTCGGTCTGGTAGGCGGGGAAGATATGGCCACGGAAACACCCCAGGGCGAGATACGCTTGTATCCGGAAGTCAACAGCCTGACGGTCATCAGACCGGTGGTCAAGCCCCTCTCGGATATCCTGGATGACCGCATCATCCGGCAGGAATTCGATTACAGCTGCGGATCAGCGGCCCTTTCCACTTTATTGAATTTCTATCTGGGTGAAAAACTGTCCGAGCGCCAGGTTATTCATGGTCTTCTGCGTTATGGAGACAGCGAGCAGATCGCGGAGCGACGCGCCTTCTCGTTGCTGGACATGAAAAAATTCGTCACCGTGCTGGGATACAAAGGGGTTGGCTATAAAGCGGAAATCACGGACCTGGAAGAGCTCGGGAAACCCTGTATTCTGCCGATCAAGGTCTTCGGATATAGGCATTTTACTGTTTTTAAAGGTATTTATAAAGGACACGTCTTCCTGGCCGACCCCTGGAAAGGGCATTCCAGTTACACCCTTTCGGAATTCAAGGACATCTGGTACGAAAACGTGCTGTTTGTCGTATATCCGGAAGGCGGGAAAGAATTGGACGCCCTGCGTCTCAAGGAATCGGACCTGCGGTTCATCGATGAGGACACGACTTTTTATTATCTTTTCCGGCAGCCGCCGTTGTTGAGTATTCCTGAAAGGCAGATCGATGATATTCCGGGAACATTGCAATATTATAAACGACACTAAAGCAGTAACCAGTATCCGGCGAGGCTGGAATCAATTCAGGAGGCGGCCCGTATGAAGGATAACAGGGGGAACATGATAAAACAATCTGGAACGCTACTCGTCATCCTATGGACGATATTTTTCGCCGCGCCACCCATTTGGATCCCGGAAGGTCTGGCGGAAGAGTTATCAAATGAACTCGCGGCCACTGAAAATCCTCGGGCAACCGTGTCCCCGAAAAAAACAGCCACCTCCCCCACGGGTTATGCGATCCAGACAGGTGTATTCCTGATAATGGAAAACGCCCGTCAAATGATGACGAATCTGCGCATGAAAGGATATGAACCATATATCTTTCAAACGGTTAACGATAAAAAGCAGAAACTGTATGTGGTCAGAATCGGTGACTATCGCACCCTGCGCCAGGCCTCATCCGCGGCTGATCAGTTCAAGAACCTGGAGCATCTGCCGGCGGTGATCACGCCCATCAACTCCACCAAGGCCGTCGATACCCCTCTTTACCTGACAACAGCTTCCAAAAACGGCGTCATTTCAACAGAGGAACTATCGGAAATCGACGGCGGCACCGGCTCGCTGATCGATTCCGAAGAACTAGCCACCATCGACGGTCAAACCGGCGCCATCCTGCAAACCGATGAATTATCGCAAATCGCCGCCCAGAGCGGTACCGTCATTACCACCGACGAAATGGCCGTTGTGGACGGCAGAACCGGAACGATCATACCGGCGGATGAAATGGCCACGGTGGACGGCCGGACCGGCACGGTGGTGTCGCCCGGCGAACTGGCCACAGTTGATGGCCGGACCGGCACGGTGGTGCCTTCCGGTGAGCTGGCCACCGTGGACGGCCAAACCGGTCAGGCCATCCCCAAGGGGGACCTTTCTAAAATCCGCGCCCAGTCGGCGGGGGTGTCCTTTTCCCCGGCCGATGACGCCGAACCATTCGTCTTTTCACAAAAAGCCACGAAAGAGGATGCACCTCAGGAAGACGATCCGTTCGGCATCTCCTCGGAACAGGAAGGAGGAGGACAAGGAATCGATAACGCCACGGCCCGACAGCTGAAAGACCAGATCGAAGCCCTGCAGGAAAAAGTCAACGAACTCCGGGAAGAAGCCGACGTCCGTAAAATTCTGGAAATCACCGAAGAGGAAAAGCAGGAGGAAGAAGAGGAAATTCTCTCCGCCACGGGCCGTGACTACACCATGGCCAAAAAGGGCAGCATTGGTTTTGATTACGGTCTTTCCTATACCTACAACTCCTTTGATGCCATCGAGGATGCCGCCAACTTGACCAAGATCGAGCATCGCGCCCAGCATAATGTCACTAATTCCCTTGGGCTTGTCTACGCCGTGCGCGACAATGTCTCCTTCGGCGCCAACATCCCCTTTGTTTACAGTTATGACAGCATGGGAACGGAATCCCCGAAAAAGGTCACGGACATCGGCGATGTCTCCCTCAGTCTTCAGTGGCAACCTCTCAAGGCAGGGGGCAGTCTGCCGCCGGGAATCCTCAGCTTCAGCTTCACCATGCCCAGCGGTCGAAGCCCCTATGAAATCAACCCGGAGGAAGAACTCTCAACCGGCTCAGGCCTGAAAAGTCTGTCAGCAGGATTATCCTTGAATCATCCCATGGATCCGGTGGTGACTTATGGCGGTATCACCTACGGATATTCGCTGCCACTGGAAAATCTGGACTCCCAGCGCTACGGCGACATTCTCACGGAGGTCCATCCCGGCCAATCCATCGGCATCAGGCTTGGTCTCGGTTACGCTCTCTCGTATCAGTTGAACATGAACCTCAACCTGAGTTATTCGTACCAATTCGGAGCCGAGTATGTTTATCGATACAGCGGCATCCAACCATCGGCGGATTCGGCCAGCGCGAATTTCAGTATCGGCACTGGTTGGCGGATCTCACCCACCAGGTCTCTGAACATATCGCTTTCAAAAGGGTTGAGCAATGACGCGTCGGATTTTTCACTGGGCCTGTCCGTCCCCTTCAATTTCTAGCGGCGAGCGCACATCATGACCAGCAGAGGACAAGATACCCAACAACCATCTCCGACTGAAATCCTCTTCCGGATTGCGACCGTATTTGTCTATCTATTCCTGTTCGCGCCCGTTGTCACTTTTGCGGCATTCAACGAACAGATGGTGGTGGATCCCATTTCCATTGCCTTGGGCAACTCCGTCACCGCCCGGCCCCCTGGGATTGCCTCCCTGCATTTCAATCCTGCCGGTTTGACCAAACTGCCCGAGGGCAAATTGAAAGGCAGCGGTCTTACGGTCGCCCGGACGGTTCGAAAGGTGACCACCTATCCGGATCAGAATTTCGGCGGCTTCATGAACACCTTCGGGCCAGCGGAAAAAGGCATGCGGCCCGACCCCTGCTGGGGCGTGGAAGGCACCAGCACCAGTACGGATTTGTTCATACCCATCAAGGGCGCCATTCATTTCGATCCCTTTCTGGCCCTGCCGACATCCACCCAGGCCTACACCAAACCCGGCTCCCGATGGTCCTTTGCCCGTGGCGTCATCTCACCGTTTTCCGGAGGCTTTTCCCACAAAATCAACAATGACCCGAACATGTTCTTTGCCCGGGAACTCTATTCCCAGCGAATCAATTATCTGTCTCCAGGAGTGGGATACCGGGTCAGCGACCAGTTTTCCGTCGGGCTGACCGTGGCTGCGGGGATGACCAACTTCGGCGTCAAGGGTTTCCGCCGCAGCCCGAGCCATATGACCGCCCTCACCAAAATCCTCGGCGAAGCGACCAGGACTTTGAACATCCCGATCATCTCCCAGGAAACCCTTCCGCCTCCCTGGTTCGGCGGTGGCATCAGTCCCTGGGAACCGGTGATGGAAATGCAGGTCCGCATGAACGACTGGTTCAGCCCCAGCTACAACATCGGCGCCCTGTGGGAACCGAATCAGTATATCTCTTTCGGCGCGGTCTATCAAAGTGAAATCCGCAATGAAATGACCGGCGACTACATGTTTTCCTATACCCCGCCCTTCAGGAGCATGATCGACTGGTTCGGCTCATCACCCCTGCTGCAAATCCAATCCGCCATTCTGGACCTTCCCACCCAGTCCGTTCCGTACCAGAAAGGCACAGTGGTGTCGGAATACAGTTTCCCCCAGCGCGTGCAGGCCGGCGTCATGCTGTCGCCATTCAAAAAAATGCGTCTGCTCTGCGATGTCCACTGGGCGGACTGGTCGGTCTGGCCGGCCATGGAGCTCCATTTCGACCAGGACATCCAGGCCCTGAGGCTGGCCAAACTCTCTGGTCACACCCACGGCAACCGGACCGTTGTATCAGAAACCGGCCTTCACGACACCTTTCACTGGAGTTACGGTCTGGAATACGACCTGTCCAATGTTCTGTGCCTGAGACTGGGTTATGAAGACCGCCAGTCATCCGTCAATATTCAAGATTTCAGCCTCTCCAGCCTGCCGGACATTAAAAAATACGGTGTCGGCGTCGGCGTCAAGATGAAAAACGGCGCCACCCTGGATGTGGGCTACTCCTATGCCGACACCGGCGATTACTGGGTCCCCAATGACACCAGCGTCAACCTCAACTCCCTCCGATTCACCAAAACCTCCCAAAGTCAATACGCCGGCTCCCATGTCAAATTCCGGTTTTTCGCCCATCTGTTCAGTTTCGCCATCACCAAACCGGTGACGGTTCCGGAAGAAACCGCTGTCCGCAAAGCGGATAAATTCAAAAAGCTGAAACAGAACCTGAAATTCACCATGGAAAAGCTGAAGTCTTCCCTGAATCCGTTTAAAAAGAATTAAATAGTTTGACATCTGCCGGAAGGAATTCTATATTGCAGATGGACAAATGGACTCCTTGGAGTTCCTCCAAAACACGGATTTGTTCTTTGACAAGCTGCCGGGAAACCATGCCTGTTCTTTGATATAAAAGAGACCAGACATGGGTAAAAGAGTAACCAGCACGCCAAACCATGGGTAACCATGGGACGGAAAGCCACGGGTCCTGACAGCCTCAGGATAGCCGGGTTGCCTGATTATAGAACTGAACCGTTTTTTTTAGCCAAACCATGGGTAACCATGGGACGGAAAGCCACGGGTCCTGACCCCAGGATAGCCGGGTTGCCGGAATTGTCTATAACAGATTTTTACAACTAGCCAAACCACGGGTAACTGTGGGACGGAAAGCCACGGGTCCTGACAGCCTCAGGATAGCCGGGTTGCCTCCTTCTCAATGCCAAACCATGGGTAACCATGGGACGGAAAGCCACGGGTCCTGACAGCCTCAGGATAGCCGGGTTGCCTGTGAGTTTCACAGAAGGGAGAATGAATATGAAAAAACGTAGTTTCCTTATGGCAGCAATTATTTGGGCATTCGCACTGTTAGCAACCCCCCAGACCGGTAATGCGAAACTGATGGAAATGTCCGATGCGGATTTAAATGAGATCACCGGCCAGGCCGGCTTCTCGATTCAAGCCGGTGAAATGATCGGCCTGCATATCGAAAGCGAAGCCTTTACCTGGGCGAATCCGGATTCCGTTGGGCCGGACGGCTTACCCGCCGCTCTTACCTTCGCGGATACGACCCTGAACGGGTGGATCTCGTCTCCGAACGGCATGAACATCGACTTCATCACCGAACAAACGGCGGCAGGCAACAATGTCACCGCTCTCAGCATCAACATGCAGGACATGACGGTTGCAATCGATGATTTCAAAACCAATATCAAACTGGGGGATTCCAGCCTTGGTGTTTTCGGCATCCAAGGATTGCGTGCCCAAATTTCAGGAAACGTGCGTATATACACCCGCAGCGATATGTAATTGCGCGGATATATGCAGCGGTTACTCTTTTACCCTTTTTCCCACAAATCGTTAGACCAGAGGCCCCTCAGCTTTCCGCACGGTACCCGTTGGGGTACCGTGATTGCCAGCGCCAGGCATCCCGACACATCTCATCGATGCCCCTTTCTGCGGACCATCCCAATTCATCCCGTGCCCGGGAGGGATCGGCATAGCAGGAGGCGATATCTCCCGGACGTCGCCCGACGATGGTATAGGGCACCCGCTGCCCGGAGGCTTTTTCAAACGCCCGGACCATCTCCAGCACGCTGTAACCCCGTCCGGTTCCCAGGTTAAGCGTCAAAAGACCGGGGGACATGGACAATTTCTTCAACGCCTGGATATGCCCCCTGGCCAGATCCACCACGTGGATGTAATCGCGGACACCGGTGCCGTCCGGGGTCGGATAGTCGTTTCCGAATATGGACAGCCGGGGTAATTTCCCCACCGCCACCTGGCTGACATACGGCATGAGATTGTTGGGGATATCGCTTGGGTCCTCTCCGATGCGGCCGCTGGGGTGGGCCCCCACCGGATTGAAATAGCGCAACAAAGCGATGTTCCAGGCCTGATCCGCTGCATGCACATCCCGCAACACCTCCTCGATCATCAGCTTGGTGCGTCCGTAAGGATTGGTCGGGGAAACCGGAAAATCCTCCCGGATGGGAACCGTGCGGGGATCGCCGTAAACCGTGGCGGAGGAACTGAAAACCAGATTTCGCACGCGACACTCATCCATCACCCGCAGCAGGTTGAGGCTGCCGCTGATGTTGTTATGATAATAGCTCAGCGGCAACCGTACCGATTCGCCCACGGCCTTCAAACCGGCAAAATGAATGACGGCCTGAATATCGGTCCGGCGGAAAATATCATCCAGCGCCGTCTTGTCCAGCAGATCGACTTCGTGAAACACCAGTTCTCGACCGCTGATCTCTTGGACCCGTCGCAAGGATTCACGGCTGCTGTTGCACAGGTTGTCCACCACCACCACCTCGTGACCGGCGGCAAGCAGTTCCACACAGGTATGGCTGCCGATATATCCGGCCCCGCCGGTTACCAGAACCTTCATTTCACCTCCACCAAGTTCGGATGAAGAATTTCATCTTTCATCCTCATAAATACCCTTTTTGCCCCAGATACAGGAGTATTTCCTGGGCCGCCTCGTCGGGCGTCAAATCCGTTGTATTGATCCGAACTTCCGGACTGGCCGGTATTTCGTAGGGGTCATCCACGCCGGTAAACCCCCTGATCAGACCCGCCCGGGCCTTGGCATACATGCCTTTTCGATCGCGTTTTTCGCATTCCTCGATCGGTGTCGCCACATGGACCTCGATAAATCCACCATAACTCTCTATATTTTTGCGGATTTCAGAACGCGTGGCTGAATAGGGGGCGATGGGCGCGCAAATGGCAATCCCGCGATTCTTGGTGATCTCGCTGGCCACAAAACCGATCCTGCGAACATTGATATCCCGATGTTCCTTGGAAAAGGACAACTCGCTGGACAGGTTGTGCCGGACAATATCCCCGTCCAAAAGGGTCACCGGCCGTTCACCGATCTCCAGAAAGCGGGAGTACAGCACTTTGGCAATGGTCGATTTCCCGGCACCGGAAAGACCGGTCAGGAAAACGGTGAAGCCCTGCCTGCCGGGAGGCGGGTAGGACTTGCGGAGTTCGTCCACCACATCGCTGAAAGCGGCCCAATCCGGGATGCTCCGTCCCGACCGGATTCTGTCCCAGATATCCCCTCCGGTCATGGATATCGTTTTTGTTCCCTCGGGCACCTGGTCGACAAAACGGTACTCGTCCTCAAAAGGCAGATATACCATCTCCTTGAGGGACAGAATTTCGACCCCCAGTTCCCTGGAAAAACCGTCGGCCATTTCGCCGGCGGCATTGCGGTCGTAGTACTCCGGGGCCACGGCTCCCGATTCGGGACTGGCATGGTCATGTCCGATGATGAAATGCGTGCAGCCGAAATTTTTCCCGACAATGGCATGCAGCAAGGCATCCCTGGGTCCGGCCATTCGCACGGCCAGTGGCAACAGGCTCAGGACATAACTGTCCGGGGGATAATGCTGAACGACCTTGCGGTAACAGCGCACCCGAATGTAATGATCGAAATCTCCGGGCTTGGTCAGACCGGCCACCGGCAGAATCAAGAGGTTGGCGCCGGCCCTGCGCATGGCGCGGATGGTCATTTCAAATTGGGGGCGATGAATCGGCTGGCTGGTCTGAAAACCCACCATCCGTTGCCAGCATAATTTCTTGACGATGTTCCTGACTTCCAAGGGAGACAGCCGGATCTGCTTGAAATCGAAATGCAGAGGGAGACTGATAACCTCAAGGCCGCCACCGATATAAAAATCCCCCACAGTGGTCAATAGATACCGAACGCCGGGATGCCGCTGATCGGTGGTGCCGAAAACCGCAGAGGCTTCTTTTTGCCGATCCACCGGCCAGATATCGTCGATATGCATGACCGCCAACAGGAAACCCTCCGGATCCCTGATGGCGACCGATTGACCTGCTTCCAGACTGCGCGCCTTGGTTGCGGTAATATCCAGACAAATGGGTATGGGCCAGAGCAATCCGTTCTGGAGCCGCATGCGGTCCAATACCGATTCGTACTCCGTCCGGGTCAGAAACCCCTTCAGGGGTGAAAAGGCTCCGGAAGCGATCAATTCGAAATCACAAAGCTGCCGTTCGTTCAGAATGACATCCGGCAAACTCATGGCCACTTCTTTCAGAACCAGGGCCCGCTTGTCATCGGTCAGCAATTGCACCAACGAACCGCCATGGGGCTCAACCGCCGTATGCACGTTCATCGAATCACCCTGTATGGATTGTCGCTCATTTATTGGCGGCTCGTCAGGCATTCAGCGGCACACTGACGATAAACGTGGTGCCCTTGCCGGGGCTGCTTTGACATTCGATTTGTCCGCCCAATGTTCTTGTAACTAGATTATAGACGATGTTCAATCCCAGGCCGGTCCCTCCCTGCCCCCGCCGCGTGGTAAAAAACGGATCGAAAATTTTATTCAACGTCTGGGCATCCATCCCTATCCCGTTGTCCTGATGAATCAGATACAGGAAGGAACCTTCCAGACGGATATCAATTTTGATTTCACCGGCTTCCATGCCTTCAAGACCATGGGTAAGGGAATTCATCAACAGGTTGGTGATCACCTGGGAAAAGACACCCGGATAGCTGTCGATTTCAATTTCATCCGGACAATTCACCGTTATCGTATGGGGTGTGCGCTTGTATTTGGGGCGCAGGCTGATGAACAGCTCATCGATATATTCCTTCAGCTTGAATTTCCGGCGCGCTTCGCCGGACTGGTCCACGGCGACCTGCTTGAAACTGCGGATCAAATCAGCCGCCCGGTTCAGATTGTTCAGGATAATCGTCGATGCTTCCGAGGCGATATTCATGTATTTGCGGACATCGGACTTGGTCATTTCGTTGACCGACAGTCGTTTGGCGTATTCCTTGGTTTTTTCTTCCAAGAACGAGGACGCGGTGACACCGACCCCGACAGGCGTATTGATTTCATGGGCGATACCGGCGACCAAGCTGCCCAGGGAGGCCATTTTTTCCGATTGAATCAGCTGATACTGGGTCTGCTTCAGAATTTTCAGGGATTCCTGCAAGGCCCGGTTGGCGTCTTCGGCCACTTCCTTGGCCTTGCGCAGTTCCTTTTCGTTCTCTTTCTGCTCCGTGATGTCCCTGGCGATGCTGACGATTCGTATTTTCCGTTCATCCTCGTCCCGCAACAAGGTCATGGTCATCATGGACACAAAAACGGTTCCATCCTTGCGCATATGCCCTACTTCACCGCTGTTGGCCCCCATGGTCTTCACCGTATCGATGAAGGGATACAACTCCTTTTCCACCTGGTCGCGGCTGTGACAAACGGTTATGTTCCCGCCGATCAGTTCCTGGGGTTCGTAGCCGTGCATGGAAGCCCAGGCACTGTTCACGAACTGAATCCGCCCGCTCATGTCGGAAACCGAAATGCCATCGCCCGATTGCTCGACGGCGCTTTCCAGCATGAAGGTCTTTTCCAGGGGCCGGCTGATGGAACGGGTTACGATCAGAATAATCAGACTGACGGCGCTGATGACCACCACAAAAAAAACAATCAGGCTCAAATAGCGCTGCCGTAAGGTCAGACTGCCGATATCCGCCAGTTCCTTCTTCAGTTCATCGGAAAAATCCGCCGACAGGGCATCCAACTCCTTGCCCAGGTATTCGGTTTTTTTGGCCAAGGCAAATGCTTGGTTTTCCAACTTTTCTCTTTCACGAAAGACATCCTCGGCCTCGATCTCGGCCACATAATCCAGAAAAGCGCTGAGCCGCGAATATACCGGCCAGGCAGCTGTATTGAATTCCTTCAAGTCCTGTTCAAGCTTTCGAACCCGCTCCTTTTTCGGCGAATCGATATCCCGCAGTCCGAGGATGATCTGCAACGCCCTGCTGACTTCACCCGCTTTGACTTCAGCGGATTCAATAAACGCCATTTCACCCAGCAATATGCCGTCGTTGAAATTTTTGATCTGCTCTTTAAAGGCCATCTGAGCCAACTGGCTCTGTTTTGCGGCGGTGAACAGCGATTCGGAAACAATGTGGAGACGGAATTCGGCCTTTTCACCCAGAATGAAACCAAACAGCATGGAGATGAAATATCCGATGACCAGAATACTCAGGCTCAGCCAGATTTTGGTGGATATTTTCAGCTTTCGGTACATTTGAATTCCACGGCTTGATGTGAGAGGCGCCTGTTACTGATCATGATGCCGGTTTCAATACCCATTTTTCAATCACCTCGAACACCATTTCTCTTTTGATCGGCTTCGCGATGTAGTCGTTCATACCGATTTCGAGGCATTTGCTCCGGTCTTCCTTCATGGCGTTTGCCGTAACGGCGATAATCGGTATCGGCCCTGAATCGGATGGGCCGGCCGGCCGGCTTTTTTCCCACTGCCGGATTTCCCTGGTGGCGGTGATTCCATCCATTTTGGGCATCTGGATGTCCATTAAAATGATGTCAAAATTCCCTGGATGCTGGGTGAAATGCCCCAGCGCCTCCATTCCGTTCTGGGCGATGGTCACCTGATAACCGGCTTTTTCGAGCATCACCTTCACCAGATGCTGGTTCACCGGATTGTCTTCCGCAACGAGGATCCGGACGGATCGTTTCAGGTCCTCCCGGATGGAATATTGGGTCATGATCTGTCGGTCAACCGGCGCTTCCTCCGCAGCCGCCTGCTCGCCGATCAGTCGTTGAATCATCTGATAGAGCCGCGGCCTTCGAATGGGCTTGGAAATGAATCCATCGAATCCGGCGCTCTCGCATTCCTTGGCGCAACCCGGCAGGGGAGACGCCATGGCCAACAGCGCCATGCGGGAAATGGGCAGGGGCTGGCGCCGGATATCCCGGACCAGGTCAAAAGCGTCCGCACCGAGCATGTGGGTGTCGATAATGCATATATCGAAGGGCTTTAAATCCTTGTCGTCCTTTTGCAGGGCCGGTATCACATCTGCGGCCCGGGTTTTGGCCACCACGCTCATTCCCCTGGCGGTCAGTGCCTGTTTTAAAATATTCAAATTGGTGAAATTCGCGCCGACGATCAGAACCCGTTTCCCTTTCAGCTCCACCATGCTGGAAGGTTTGACACCGTTTTTTTCCACCTTTCGCATAATAACGGTGAAAGAAAAGGAACTGCCCCTGCCGGGTTCACTTTCCACCCAGATCTCTCCCCCCATCAGGGCGACAATTTTGCGACAGATGGAAAGCCCGAGTCCGGTGCCCCCGTATTCCCTGGCAGTGGAGCCGATGGCCTGCTGGAACGGTTCGAAAATCAGGTCGAGTTTGTGGGAAGCAATGCCGATTCCCGTATCACTCACGGTGGTGATCAGTTTCACCTGTTCCCCCTCTTCCTCCTCCACATCGAGCCGCAATTCGATGGTGCCGTATTCGGTGAATTTCGTGGCATTGCTCATCAGGTTCAACAAGACCTGGCGGAAGCGGAAAGGATCACCGCAGATTTTGGCCGGGACGCCGTCACCGATGGTGCATCTGATCTCAACCGGCTTGTCATGAATCCGCGGCCGGATCAGGTCACAAACGTCGTAACATAGAACTTCCGGATCGAAATCGATATTTTCCAGATTCATTTTACCGGCTTCGATCTTGGAGGCGTCCAGCACGTCATTGATCAAGGCCAGCAGGGCCTCGCTGCTCACTTTGATGGTCTTGATATAATCACGCTGCTCCCGGTCGAGATCGGTATCGATCAAAATGTCGGTGAAACCGATAATGGCGTTGAGAGGGGTTCTGATTTCATGGGAAATGCTGGCCAGAAATTCGGTTTTCGCCAGCGATGCCATCTCCGCCTTATGCGCCATCTTTTTCGCCTGATCGATCATCGCGGCCAGTTCCTGATTGACGCTTTTCAGCTCCTGCATGATCCGCTTTTCGCGATCAACGCGCTCGATCCTGGCGAGCAGTTCGACCATGTCGAACGGTTTGCTCATGTAATCCGAGGCGCCGGCGTTAATGATATCACCGTATGTGTATACCGACGAGAAGCCGGTCATCATGATAAAATCCAAGTCGGGATGATCCGCCTTGGCGGCGCGCATCAATTCAACACCGTCCATGGCGGGCATCTGAACGTCCGAGATGACAAGATCAACCGATTCTTCCCGGAGTTGTCGCAGGGCGGTTTCGGCATCCGGCGCCGTGCGGCAGTCATAACCCTTCTGCTTCAGAATGGTTCTCACCGCCAGACGAAATTGCTCATCATCGTCCACGACTAGAATTTTTTTCATCACACCGTTTTCCATATCGGCAGAAATCCGGGCCCCATGCTTTCCCGACGCGGCAAAGGCAGGGCGTAACCATCCACATTACGAAGCAAGACGGTGTCATATCTGAATCGGGATTATTTTTTCACACGCTCCACATATTCTCTCGTACGGGTGTCGATCCGAAGAATTTCCCCCTCCTCGATAAACGGAGGCACCTGAAGGGTATACCCGGTTTCCAGGGTCGCCGGTTTGGTGCTGCCGGAAGCCGTATCCCCCTTCACCCATGGATCCGACTGAATGACCTTCAGCTCGATGAAATTGGGCAGGGACAATCCGATGGCTCTGCCGTCAAAAAACAGAATCTGGCAGATGGTATTCTCCTTGAGCAAGTCCTTGGCGTCCCCCACCTGTTCCGCATTGAGAAATTCCTGACCGTAGGTGGATGTATTCATGAAGCAATAGCTTTCACCGTCCGAATACAGGTATTCCATTTCATGCTCTTCGAGCTTGGCCTCATTGAACTTATCCCCGGAACGAAACGTGCGGTCGAACTGGGACCCGGTGACCATGTTCTTCAGTTTACATTTATAAAGCGCCTGACCTTTTCCAGGTTTCACGAACTGGAATTGGGTGACCACATACGGCTCGTTATCGATTTCGATCTTAAGCCCTTTCTTTAAATCCGCGCACTCATACATAAAACCGGTTTCCTCCTTATGGTGATGTCACTGTTTGGGTTTGGGGAGAAAAAAAATAGACACATACATCATATCATATCCATGACCCGCAATCCATTTGAAAAATTCCCCGGGCGGCGTTATCCGGATTCTTTCCCGGCTTGTCGCACCGCCTTCACAAACTGGGATACCTTTTTAAGATCTTTT
>JBMORA010000058.1:0-51622 GCA_049320885.1 Thermodesulfobacteriota bacterium
TTTGGTTCCAAAAGCCGAAAAACTGATAAATTTTTAAAATCTTTAATCGGAAAAAATATTTTCGTTAATATAGATAAATATATTTATATGTTACACGGTTTTTAAAAAAGTTAACCGGACAGCAATGAGATAACATAGAAAGGTTTCGATTGTCTTCGGCGGAAAAATCACGGATTCAGCGTTTGGGAGCAAAGCAGGCCAAATTGAAAGAGACTTTCGATATCGCCGAAAGGGCTCTGCAAGAGGCCAAGACCAACCAAACCATTGCCCGGGGGAAACTTGATCAACTCGAACTTCCAAAAGATGCCCAGGCATTGGAGGATTGTCTTTCACGTGCAATAGAACAGGGCCGCATTGAAGAGCGGCTTGCCAATGCCGAGACGGAACGCGCAGCAGCTTTTGAACAGGCTGAGGTTGATTTAGCGGCTCTGGAATTGTGGAGTGGAGACCTGAGAGCATTGGAAGAACTGCCCATTCCCACTTTGGAAACCATGCGCCGATTTGAAAGCGATCTGTCCACAGTCGATGGCCAAATGGCCGAGATCGAGAAGGAGGGGCGCCGCCTGCACCAGCAATTGAAAGAGCTTCAAAAGGATCTCTCTGCTTTGATACAATTACGGCAGTTGCCATCGCTGGAAGATCTGATAGCCCAGCGTACACTTCGGGACAGAGGCTGGCGTTCGGTTCGAAACGTATGGCTCGAGGGGGGTGAGGCTGACCAGGAATTTCTTGCTACCATGCCGGTTGGACTTGATCTTGCCTCGGCCTACGAAAAGGCTGTGGCTATTGCCGATGAAACTTCGGACACCCTTCGCAAAGATGCGGAGGACGTCACACGGGCTCAGACCCTGAAATCCACTATTTTGGAATTGACCGCTGGCTTAGAGGAAAATCAAGCGCAGCTAAAAGGCCAGGGGGAACGAAGAGCTGTGCTATTGGAAAGCTGGAACCAGATATGGGCATCACTGTCGATTGCACCAAGGAGCCCCAGGGAGATGCAAGTATGGGCTGAGAAGGTCGGAGAAATTCGCCGCGAAGCTGCGGACTGCCGGAGTAAAAAAATGCTGGCAGACAAGTTGAATGCCGATATTAAAAGGATAACTGCCGAGGTGACTGTAATTTTAAGCGATTTGGGCATTTCAGTGCCGGGCAATATTGGTTTCGCTGCTTTGCTGGAGAAGGCCAAACATATAAAAAAAAACAATAGCGAATTGATGGAAACACGCCATGCGCTTGAAAAGAGGTTGGAGGCATGTGAACAGGAGATTCGTGACAACCGCTACCGAAAGGATCAGGCCGAAAAAGATCTCCAGAGTTGGTCCCAGGAGTGGGCTCAGGCAATCAATAAATTGGGCATAGACGTCGGTAAGTACCCAGATGAAGTGAATGATTTTATTTTGAATCTGGACGAAGTGTTCAATGAATTGGATAAAGTCAGAGAAAAGCAGCAGCGTATTGCCGGTATCAAACATAATTATGAGGAATATACCAAGCGAGTCCAGGATGCATTGGAGCGTCTCGCCCCGGAATTGAAAGAAATGGAGACTACCGAAGCCGTGATCGAACTGGAAAGTCGGCTGGTTCGGGACACGAATCAGCACAAAGACTGGAAGTTTTATGAGGATGAGCGGCGTAAAAAGAGTACTCTACTGTCGAATACAAGGCAAGACCTGGCGAAGCTGGTTGAGGAATTACGCTTACTTTGCGTAGATGCACAAACTGAAAATCCGGATGAGCTGCCGGAGATCGAACGACAAGCTGCTGCTAAAAGCAAACGGCTAACTGAGCTTGGGGCTATCAATGAACATCTGGCTGACTCGTCTTCCGGCCAGGATTTGAAGCTTTTTGTAGAGCAGGTCAGAGTCCATGATCCGGATGAACTGTTCGCGCGAATTGAACGTCTGACTGCTCAGCAGACTAACCTATATGAAGAACAAAAACATAATGTTGAGAATATTGCCATTCAAAAGAGAGAGTTGGAATCATTCGGTGGTAAATCGGTTGCCGCTGGTATTGCCGAATCAATGGAAGGATTGGTCGGTACAGTTCAAACGGATGTTGAACATTATATTATTCTCAGGATGGCCTCCCTGATCCTCGGAAAAGCCATCGAACGCTATCGCCAAATCAATCAAAGCCCAGTGTTGGAAGCCGCCAGCAGATATTTTGCTGCGATCACGGGTCATTCTTTTGAAGGGCTCAAGGCTGATTATAATGAAAATGGTGACCCGGTGATTAAGGCGGTTCGACCGGATGGGAAGCAACTCATGATACATGAAATGAGTGACGGCAGCCGAGACCAACTGTTTTTATCTTTGCGAATGGGTGGGCTGGAAAAATATGTCCACACCAATGGTCCCATGCCGTTCATTGTCGATGATGTCCTAGTACATTTCGATGACGAGCGCTCTGCTGCAGCCTTGCAGGCCCTGGGAAGCCTCTCTGAAAGAACCCAGATACTTTTTTTTACCCATCACCAGCATCTTGTTGAGCTGGCAAAAACGCATGTGCAAGCCGAGCGTTTGAAAGTTCATTATTTCTAAGGTTGTAATGGGTTAAAGGTTTTTTGATGCCTCAGCGAATTCTGTCGAGAAATAATACAATAAATCTTCGAAAGGAAGCTTATGAAAGCGATTCAATTGTGGGCGATTGATCGAAATGATCCAACGATCATAAAAGCGACACTTGTTGATGGCGTTGACAATACAGAAACGGAGGCGATTTTAGAGGACATACTTACTCGAACACCGAGCCTGTTGGCAGACAACCTGTCACTTATAGGCCGCCAAGTGCCGACAGAGGGGGGACCACTTGACCTTCTCGGGGTTGATGAGGATGGTCGGCTTGTTGTGTTCGAACTTAAACGGGGAACCTTGACTCGTGATGCAGTCGCGCAAGTGCTTGACTATGTATCCGATCTGGCTGAGATGGATTCGGAAAGGCTATGCAAATTGGTAGAGGATTGCTCGGGAAGACTCGGTATTGAGAAAATTGACGACTTCGAAGATTGGTATGGAGAACGATTTCCAGATAGCGATGGACCTACAACTCTGACTCCAAGAGCCATCCTTGTTGGGTTGGGTGTTGACGATAGAGCTCGCCGAATAGTAAATTATTTGGCAAATACAGGAGTTGATATTCAATTGCTTACATTTCATGCATTTATGAATAGTGGGCAGCTTCTATTTGCTCGCCAGGTTGAAACTGTTTCACCGATCGTTCGCCTATCTTCCAATCGCTCGACCGCATCCTCAAAGGCGGCAAATCTTCAGATACTACGCGACCACGCGAATTCAGTTGGGGTTTCTGACTTTTTTGAAGAAGTGACTCAATTTTTAGAAGAAGCACTCCCCGCCTATGCTTGGCCAGGCAAAACATCCTTTACGTACTATTTGACAGAAAGAACTGAACAAGGAAAGCCAACGCAGAGAGCATATGTATCCTTATATCTCAACCCAAAAGTGAAAAAAACTTTGACATTGGTGTTCATTCCAAGAGCGGTTCAAGTCGGAAAAGCTGAGATAGAAAAATTCGGAGAAAAATTTTCCGATATTGTAACGAAGAATGTAAAGTCTGGTCAAATAGACGTCCGCATAACTCCCGATAGTTGGGGTTCTATTTCTAAAGACATTTTTGAGGTATTAAAAGCTGTAGTTAATGGATGGAAAACAAAGTCGGTGAACCCTCTTGTTGAAACACTACATAGCAAAGAAGAACTGCAGGCTGTATCGACAGTAGAATCAAACTAATCCATGCTGTATTGTTGAACGCCCCAAAAAGCGAAATGGTGTGGTGGAGGTTTTTCTTACTTTTCAATAATTGAAAACGAAATTGCTTTCAGCCGTGACTTCTGGATATGCCTGTATTTGACCGCGCCAGTGGCGCCGAACATGGACAGCTATTTCACCGGGGCGGCTGTTTCCGTCAGGATGAAGCTGTCCACATAGGCCTGGACCCGTCCTTGAGCTGTTGGCCCGCTATCTTCCCGGCGCCGGAACTTCCGGTCAGGATCAGGATGGTAAGCTGGTCGATGTGATTTCCCATGTGCCGGCCATGTAGGAACGCATCGGCACCTAGATTAGCGTTCGCCCGGTTTCCGGCGGCAGAAGCACCATTGCCGGTCCTGGCTGCCAAAGGCGACTGAATGCCAATTGAAAAGTGACGTAAGGGAGATGCATTCAGGGGGACGAATTTTTGACATGGAATACAGCAGACTGGGGACATCAATATGAGCAACCAGACGGAAAAGGATGTGAGCCAGCAACAACTGTTTGACACACAAGGCACCAGGGCTTTGCTGGACCAGCTCTTAAACGACTCGAAGCTTTATACGCAGAGCAAGGATTACAAGGAACTCCTTGATTTTGTAGTTCGCCTTCGAAACCTCGCGCCTTTCAATGCCATGTTGCTTCAGGTTCAGAAGCCCGGCCTGCGTTTTGCTGCCTCAGCGCTTGATTGGCGTGAGCGTTTTGGGCGGCGGCCGAAAGAAAAGGCGCGTCCATTGTTAATCCTCTGGCCATTTGGTCCGGTTGCACTGGTTTATGATGAAATGGATACCGAGGGGAAAGACCTTCCGGAAGGTGTCGCCGCTTTTCCCGCGCGTGGAGACATCGATGAAGACCGGATTGCCTCGTTTCGAGTGAGGATTGCAAAGAAAAACATTGGATGGTGCTACGTTGATGAAGGGGATAATAATGCCGGCACAATCCGTGTGGTCAGGTGTGCAAAGAACCAAAAGGAAGCAACACAATACCAAATAAATATGAATCACAATCATTCACCGGCAATACAATTTGCCACATTAGCCCATGAACTTGGCCATCTGTTTCTCGGCCATCTTGGACTTGATATGAAACTGAAGATTACTGATCGTCGTCATCAAGACAAACAACAGAAAGAAATCGAAGCTGAATCAGTGTCATACATTGTGTGCACCCGTAACGGCGTGATCTCTAAATCACAGAGCTATCTTGCCAACTATGTGAATGAGAACGCAACCGTAGATAATATCGATGTATACCAGGTAATGAGAGCAGCTGGACAAGTGGAGACGCTGCTCGAATTGAATACCCATGCCAACAAGTTTTCGAAATCCGAAATTGGCAGGTCATAAATAGACGTTTGGACAAATGAATGAAGAAAAACAGCCGAAAATTGGCCAAAACCTGGCCCTACATACGACATAAGAATTTCGAGGCATCTCTGCGCAGTGCCGCCAGGAAATGGTTTGCCTCCCGAGGGTTCGCGACCCATCCCCGGATGGACTATTGTCTGGAGCGTCATGATCTTTGGCCGCAGAACATCATTTGCCCGGACGTGGCGGAGTACATCCAGGCGGAACAGAAGCGGCATCTCGGTGAGGATTACTTTCCCTTGCACAAGTATCTTCACCACGGGCTTTCCAGCCAGGCCATGGCCTTCAATCTCATTGGGCCGCTGGTGGTCCGGAAGGATTTCGAACCGTTGCGGCAGTGCATCACGGGGATTGGTCTGGATTGGCCGGAAGGCGATGTCCAGGCTGGCTTTGAACAGGATGACCGGGATGTTTTCCATGAAGACGCCGGCCAGCCCACCTCCATCGATGTCACCCTGACCGGAAAAACCGGAAGCGTTTTTATGGAAGTGAAGCTGGCGCAGACGGAATTCGGTGGGTGTTCGGTATTACAATCCATTGAAAATAATTCTTATTTATATTTTTATGTAAACAGAAAAATAATTATTTCTAAAAATTATCAAGCTGGCTCGATAAGTACATAATTTTCGTGCAATCAAGCAGCCAAAGAGCTTGATCTTTCCATAAGGAGTTGAAAAATCGTGCAATATTGTGTTAATGAATTTTATAGGGTTTTGTTGGATTTTTCTACGTTTATATGAAAAAGTGGCAGAAAGTTAATTTTTGTCGGCTATTCGAGCCGGCTCGATAATAGTATATGTTAGATCGAGAAGGGAATCCAATGGCGAACGGATCAGACACAAATTCAGCTCTTGCGGTTCTCATTGACGCGGACAATGCAAACCCGTCAATCGTGGAGGGCTTGCTAGCCGAGATCGCAAAGCTTGGTGTGGCAAGTATAAAGCGGATCTACGGAGATTGGACCACACCAAACTTGGCGTCATGGAAGACCGCCCTCTTAGAGTTTTCAATTTTGCCAATTCAGCAGTTCCGGTACACGACCGGCAAGAATGCCACCGACAGCGCAATGATCATTGATGCAATGGATCTGCTATACACGGGACGATTCTCCGGATTCTGCTTGGTTTCAAGTGATAGCGACTTTACCAGATTGGCATCTCGCATACGTGAGTCGGGAAGACAGGTCTATGGCTTTGGGGAAAGAAAGACGCCACGTGCATTTGTGTCGGCATGCGACCGGTTCATCTATACAGATGTCTTTATGCAACCACAGGATGACCCCGCTGCTAAGGAGCTGAAACCTCGCACAAGCAAGGAACTACGTTGTGACACCAGGTTGTTGAATCTGATGCGTTCGGCCATCGATGCCGCCTCCGATGAAACCGGGTGGGCACAGTTGTCACCAGTTGGAAGCTACATCAGCAAGACTGCAAACGACTTCGATCCAAGAAATTACGGCTTCTCCAAACTCAATGAACTAATCACCGCCATAGGGCTGTTCGAAATCGAACGCAGGGAGAATCGCGTCTACGTAAGGCATACCCGCAAGAAAACGTCATCATGATCTAACGACGCAATCAACCGGACGGCGGATACAGCTTTCCATCTTGCTCGAAGCACCGAGCACGCCGCCGGTTATCGCGAATGTTATGCCTGATCGCGCACTTCCAACCAATTATTGCCAGTTTTTCCGGGAGGTCTTGTTTGCCTTTGCCAAAGGGGGTACATTTGTCCTGCTCCATGACGAACGCAACCCGGCCTTTTTCAGAACATCGGCGGATGGGACCACCCAATGCGGCCTGTGGCCGTTTCTTTTGGAATCGATCCCCCCGATCTTGCGTCGCAGGGTCGGCCGGCTGACGGTGCAAGGGCTTGTGCAGGCAATTGTCGAATCCGGCCGTCATGGGGACTGGATTCACGATTTTCAGGATAAATTTGGACTCTGATGAACGAGAATTTTTGTGCAAGTCATTTACAATTCAGCCGAGAACTGCATATAAATTCGAAATCGCCGGAAGCGGCTCAACCCGCTGAAATCCTCCTCCAAGAAAGGCAGCTTGGCATGTCGACGCGATATAAAATCTTCATCAGCAGCGTTCAGAAAGAACTATCCGAAGAACGACGGGCAGTGAAAGAATTCATCACCCGTGATCCCCTGTTGAGCCGCTTCGTGTTCAAGGTATTTCTCTTCGAAGATATTCCTGCCGCAGACCGTAAACCGGATGATATCTATCTGCATGAGGTCGAGCAGTGCGATATTTACCTTGCGATCCTGGGCAAACAATACGGGTGGAAAGGCGCGGATGGTAAATCCCCGACTGAACTGGAATTTGAACAAGCCACCCGAACCCATCGGGAGCGCCTCGTCTTTGTGAAAGGAGACGATGACAACTCCCGCGAACCGGAAATGGCAAAACTGGTGAACAAGGCGGGACGACAGGTCACCCGGCGCCGTTTTTCCGATACACCCGGCCTGATCCGTGAGGTCTATGCCAGCTTGATAGAATGCCTGGAGGGCAGGGGGGATTTCCGATCCACACCTTTTGACGACAGCGTTTGTGACGGGGCGACCCTCCAGGATATCGACACTGCGGAAGTCGACGCTTTTGTCGAAACCGCCGAAGCCGCAGGCCGGTTGAGCCTCAAAGGCGTGCGCACACCCAAAGCGGTCCTGCAGCATTTCAATCTCCTTCGGGACGGCCGGCCCACCAACGCCGCCATGCTGCTTTTCGGGAAGAGGCCAGAGGTGTTTTTCAACAACGCCCAAGTGCATTGTTTTCATTTCCTTGGAACGGAAAAACGCAAGCCCATTGCCTCCCAGCAGCCATATTCCGGAAGATTGCGGGAAGTCATCGACCAGGCCGTGGAGTTCGTTCTCGGCAAGATCGACCGCAGCGTGGGAACCCGCGCCATGGGAGTGCAAGTGCCGGTCAAGTTCGAGATTCCCCGCCCGGTCATTACCGAAGCCATTGTCAACGCAGTCGCCCATCGGAACTACCGCCATAATGGCTTCGTCCAGGTAATCGTGTTTGCCGACCGCATCGAGGTGTGGAACCCGGGAGAACTCCCGCCAGGATTGACCCCCGCGCTGTTGCGGGAACCCCATGGCCCCATACCGCGCAACCCCTTGATCGCCGAGCCGTTGTTCCGGGTGAAATACGTAGAGAAAGCCGGCACCGGCACAACGGATATGATCGCCGATTGCCGGGAAGCGGGACTTCCGGAACCGGACTTCGGACAGCGCGGCCCCCATTTTGTCGTTACCATCTGGCGGGACTGGCTGACGGATGCAGTAATGGGTAATCTTGGCCTGACAGACCAGGAACGAAAACTGATCCTATCAATTAAAGCAAGAGGAAGAATTAGCAACAGAGAATATCAAGAGACTTTTCAGGTGTCGAAAGCAACAGCATCGAGACATCTTGATGCATTGGCAAGCAAGGGCGTTCTAACGAAGATTGGTACAACCGGTAGAGGCACTCATTATGTGATTTCACGCAAAGGGCTCATAAAGGGCTCAAAGGGGTCATGATGCACAAAGGACTCATAAAGGGCTCAAAGGGCTCATTTTGTAACTATCTACGATATAAGAAAAAACAGGCATGATTTTTCCTGGATTCCGGATCGAGTCCTGAATGGCGGAATTTAGACATTACTCTTTCAACAAATCGGATTTTTCTTATGATAACAGTTGTCTTTGACCCATCCTTCGATCAGGGCCACTGGCCCGGGGCGTTGGCCGACCGCCGGGCTGCCATCGGCGAACTCTGGACTGGCCCTCTTGGCTTGCTGAACATTCTGGAAACCATGACTGGCCTGCGTGGCCCCGGCATGCCTCAGGCTGTGCGCGCGGCCTCCCTGGTACCGGCCCTTCGAAAAACCGAGGGCTTCTGGAGCCTCTCGGCCGGAGTCGATCCCTTTGGGACCGCTGAAAAAATATTGAGCTGGCGGGATTATCTCTACTTGCACGGCTGGCAAGGCCAGGCCTGTGCTCCCCGTTTGGCCGACCTGGCCCGGGTCGCCGTCGACGCCCTTCCCGGTGTTCCGGACCGTTTGCTGGCGACTTGCGAAACCATTTCTAAGCCCAACAATGTCATTGCCGAACTGCGCATGTTCGAGCCTTCAACCGAACTGCCGCTGATCTGGCAACGCATGATCCAAGCCCTGGAACAGACGGGCACCACGGTTACCGTCGGCGCCATTGTTCCCACCGCATCCCGCGGCGACCTTGCGGCCTGCCGGCAAGCACCTTTTTCACCGAAAGGAGACGGTTCCCTGCAACTGCTGCGGCCACTCACCCCCGGTGCCGCGGCCCAGGAAGCCGCGGCCTGGCTGTCCGGTCTCAAGGACCTCAGCCGCACCGTGATCATCGGCCCGGACAGCACCTTGGACGCTGCCTTGCATCGTTTCGGCCTGCCCACCACCGGGGCCGGTATTCCGGTCTATGACAATTCGCTGCTGCAAATCCTGCCCCTGGTGCTGGAAATGGCCTGGAATCCGCCGGATCCCCAGCGAGCCCTGGAACTGCTGACGCTGCCGGTCAGCCCGATCCCCAGGGGAATTGCCTTTCGACTCGTCCGGGCGCTGCAGGATTATCCGGCCGTGGGCTCCGATGCCTGGCACCAGGCCATGGATGCCGGCCTGCAGGCGGTAACCGATAGAAGCCGTCGCGATCATCTGCAAAAACGCCTGCAGTCCATCTTCACCACGGCCATCAACGGCCGGGAATTCCCGGCTGCCGAAATTCTGCGGCGGGTCGATGAAGTCCGGGCCTGGAGCCGGGGCCGGATGCAGGCGGATACGACCGCAGGGTTTGACTGGCAGCCGTTGATCGCCCAAATGGAGAACGCCCAGCGCATGGTTTCCCTGTCCGGGCTGGCGCATTTTACCGCGCCGCAGATCCGCCGCCTGATCCACGACATTACCGTCGAAAGTCAGGTCCAGTCCCTGTATGCGGATCAGGCCGGTCTGGCCCACGTGAACGCCCCGGAATGCATGGTGGGTCCGGCCGAAAATATCGTATGGTGGTCTTTTGGCCGTGATGGCGCCCCGTCTGTTTTCATCGATCCTTTTTCCCAGCAGGAGCGGCAGGCCCTCTGCGACCTCGGCGTGCTTCTGCCCGATCCGGGTCGCCAGGCGGTGCGCAACGCCGGTCGCTGGCAACGGCCGTTGCTGCTGGCCGAAAAGCAGCTGATCCTGGTCTGTGCGGAAAACGGCGACACCAATGAAGCGCAGTTCCCCCACCCCCTGTGGGACGAAATCGTCGGCAGGATCAAGAGCCGAGAGAACAGCGCCTGCCTGCAGAAACAGGAAATCGCTTCAGCCACCAAACCCAAACTACTGGAACGGAATATTGCGCCGCTGCCCCGGCCCGAAACCCACCTGCACATCTCCCCCAGCCTGATCACCCAGCGGGAAACCGAATCGCCCAACAGCCTTTCCGCTTTGATTTCATGCCCATTCCGTTGGGTGGTCACCTATCTGGGACGGCTTTCCGGTGGCCTGTCCGCAGCCCTTTCGGCCCCCGAGGAACTGGAGGGCTGGTTCATCCACGAAATCCTGAAGCGCCTGTTGGAACGCGGCAAGCAGTCCCCTGAAGCCGAAGCCAGAACCGCCGTCGAGATTTTCGACGCGCAAGGCCCCTTTCTGGCGGCCCGGTTTTTTTTGCCGGGGCATGATGTCGTGCGGGCGCGGGTGCGCAGAAACACGGAAACCGCCGCTTCCCAGATTTTTCGGATGATTCACCAGGCCGGGTTCACCATCGCGGCGGTGGAACAAAAATACGAACAACCCGAGCCTTCCCTGGGAGTTACCCTCGAAGGCCGGCCGGACCTGGTTTTGGACAATCCCCTGGCCGTGGTGGATTTCAAGCGGGGCGGCGTGGATTTTCGAAAAGGCGAGATCACCAATGGCACCAGTGTGCAGTTGGCGGTTTACGGACGTCTGTTGCGAAAACGGAAAAACAGCCCGTTTCCACCAGCCGCCTATTTCATGCTCAAAGCCGGGCAGTTGATCACCGGCGATGCGCAGGCCTTTCCGGAAGCGGCCGCCATTGACGACGCGCCCCCTCTATCCGACACCTGGCAGGCGATCGAGACCACCTGCCAGGCAATCCGGGCTGAATTGGAGCAGGGTGACATCCCGATTTCCGGCAACCAGGAAGACGCCCCGAAGAAAAGCCACCTGACCGAAGGCCGGATATATCTGACGGCTTGCAATTACTGTGACTTGGGTGTCCTTTGCGGCAAAAAATTGGAGCTGTCTCTATGAAAAATATTCACATCATCACCGCCAGTGCCGGCAGCGGCAAAACCTACCGCCTTTCCACCCTGCTGCATGAACGCATCGCCGCGGGCAGCGCAAGGCCGGAGGCCATCATCGCCACCACTTTCACCCGCAAGGCCGCGGCGGAACTGGCCGAACGAGTGCGCCAGCGCCTGATCGCAAACAACCTGGTGGAGGAGGCCAATCGCCTGTCCGCCGCCCGCATGGGCACCATCAATTCCGTGTGCGGCCGGCTGATCAGCGATTTCGCTTTTGAAAAAGGGTTGTTCCCCGATGCCGCGGTGTTGGACGAGGCCGCCGCCAACCGGGAACTCCGCCGGGCCATTTCCAGCGTGGTCACCCAGGACCGCACACGGCAACTGGCGGAGCTTGAAGGCCGGCTGGAAGGGTTGGACTGGTCCAAAGCGGTCAGAGACATCATCCAGCTGGCCAGAAGCAACGGTCTGAATGAAACGGATCTTGTAAAATCAAAAGAGCACAGCCGCAAAAGCATTCAGGAACTGCTCGGCCCGGCCCTGTCTGGTACCAAGGATCCGGACCGAGTTTTACAAGATGAATTGGACGCCGTCATCAAAGCTGTCGACACTAGGACCGATACCACTGATAAAACCAAAAAGACCTTGGATTTCTGCTGTAATATCCTGAACCTGCTGCGGCAGGGGCGGAAAATCAAGTGGTCGGATTGGCGCAAACTCAGCCAACTGGATTTTGGACAAAAGTCCGCCGGGCATGCTCGGCGATTGATGGAACTCGCCGCCGCCCACGACAGCCATCCCGGCCTGAAACAGGACCTGGACGACGCCGTTTCCCTGGTGTTTGATATCGCCATTCAAACCCTGGCTGTCTACCAGCAGCACAAACGTCTATGGGGCGTGGTGGACTTCGCCGACCAGGAATTCCTGATGCTGGACCTGCTGGACCAGCCCTATGTTATAGACCGTTTGCGGGGGAACATCGATCTGTTGCTGGTGGATGAGTTCCAGGACACCAGCCCCATAGAGCTGGCCATCCTGCTTAAACTGACGGAAGTCAGCAACGAAACGGTCTGGGTCGGCGACCAGAAGCAGGCCATCTATGGTTTCCGGGGAACGGACCCTGCCCTGATGGATGCCTGCATCGATGCCATCCTGAAAACCAGTCGTCCCGAAACCCTGGACAAGTCCTGGCGCAGCCGGCCGCCCCTGGTGGAGCTCACCTCGGAGGTCTTCAGCCGGGCATTTCAGCCCCAGGGCATTCCAGAAGCCTGGGTCCGGCTTACGCCGGCCCGTCCGGAAGATGATCCGAAACTGGGCATTCCGGCGGCCTGGTGGACAGTGGAAGCCAAAAACCAAGACCAGGACGCCGCCGCTTTGGCCGGCGGTATCCGCGACCTTCTGGCCGATGCCGCCAACAAGGTGCGGGATACAGTCACCGGTCTTCCCCGCAGGGTAAGGCCGGGCGATATCGCCATTCTCTGCCGCACCCACAATGTTTGTCACGCAACCGCCGCCGCCCTGGAAAGCCTCAACATCCGGGCTGTATTGCCCCAGGCCGGCTTGTTGAACACCCCGGAGATCATGGTTGTCATGGCCGGCCTGCGTCTGTGGGTGGACCGCCGGGATTCTCTGGCCGCGGCCGAACTGGCCCGGCTCCTGCATTTCCCGGCAGAGCCTGGGCAATGGCTGGAAACCTTGCTGAGGCACCCCGGTGAACAGGCCTTTGCCCACCTGCCGGAAATCACTGCCATCCTCGAACTGTCCCAGGCCAACCCCGCCGCCGGCGTGGAGCAAAGTCTGAGCCTGGTCTGTCGCGCCCTGGATATCCGCAAGTGGTGTCTGGCCTGGGGTCATGCCGCCGAACGCTTCGCCAACCTGGATTCGCTCAAGGCCCACGCCCTGACCTACATCGACGCCTGTTTTGCGGAAGGTATCGGCTGCACCCCGGCCGGTCTTATCGCGCACCTGAACGATTTGAACGCGGCCGGCGAAGACAGCCGGGCGCCGGTCACCGGCGACGACGCGGTCACGGTCATTACCTGGCATGCCTGCAAAGGCCTTGAATGGCCCATCACCGTCCTGAACCAGATCGGCAAGACCTTTGACCCTAACCCCCTGGGCGTCCAGGTGATCAACGACTGGCAGACCTTCACTCTTCAGGATCCCCTGGCCAACCGGCTGCTGCGCTACTGGTTTTCCCCCTACCATGAACGGACCAAACATTCGTCCTTTCACGAACGGCTGCAAAACCATACCACCATGGCGGAGATCACCCGTCAGCACATGCGCCAGGAGTTGCGCCTGCTTTACGTGGGCTGGACCCGTGCCAGGGATCGCCTGGTCCTGGCCGGTCGTCAAAAGGAGTTTGCCGACGGCATCCTGGGGCTGCTTAAGGACGATCAAGGCAGGTGGCTGCTGTCCGTACCCGAGCAAAACAAAGCCATATGGTCCGGAAAAGAAACCCCTGTTCAAACCCGCATCCTGACGCCGGTCGCGTCCGAACCCCGCGCCAGCGCCCCGGGATTTGACTATCCGGATATCCCTCCCAAAGAACATCCTCCGGCCAGGATAGCGCCATCAGCCGTGACCGGCGAGGGGCGGGTCGTATCCCTGGAGAAAATCGGTGACCGTTTGCTTTTGTCCGGCGATGCGGATATGACGGCCGTGGGGGAAGCCATGCACACCTTCTATGCCGCTGATCGTCCGGGCCTTGACACCAAAGACCGCCTGCGACTGGCAACCGATATCCTCCGCCGCTGGCAGGTGGCGGTTTGTGTAAAACCGGAACAATTGGTGCAATCCGCTGAAACCCTCAACGCCTGGGTCGAACGGAAATTCCCCAACGCTGACCTGAAAAAAGAAGTGCCCATGCTCCATAAATTGGACAATGGCACCATCGTGTCCGGTTTTATCGATCTGCTTCTGGAAATGCCGGCACAATGGATCATTATCGACCACAAAGCCTTTCCCGGCAGCCAGGCGGAAATCCGGGAGCGCTCAGCGGAATATTTCGGGCAACTGGCCGCCTACGAAAACTGCCTCAAAGCGAAAAACCCGAAGCCGGTAGTAAAAATTTTGCACTATCCGGTGTCGGGTTTTTTGGCCGAGGTGAAATGAGATGGTTCGTCACATAATCGTCAGCGTTGGTCAGGACGCATACAGGCCCAGCATGGCGCGCAGTTTCCCAGCCATCTGATTTTTCAAGTCCACTGGTTCGAGGATTCTGGCTTTTTCTTTCAAGGATAAAACCCAGCTCAGCACTTCGTCGGGTGATGAGGCATCGAATTCCAGATGAACCTTGCCGTCCGGCAATTTCGTCAACTGCTGGTTTGCGCTGTAGATGCGTTCCGCCACATAGCCGGCCGCCCAATCCCATACCTCAAGTTTGACCCGGAAAACCTTGTCCTTGATTACGCCGAATGACTGGGTGAATTGTTTTTCAAAACTGTAATCCTTGGGGATCTCAAAGGTGGCGGGGAGGATGGTTGCCTTTTTAAAACGATGCAGGGGCAGTACCGGAAAGAAGGTATCGCCTCGTTTTCGAACGCCTTTTTTATCAGACCGGCAGGCATGCACATACACGGTGTCCTTATGGGAGAAAATTTTAAGTGGCATGATGCAATACGTGGATGGCTCGGCCGTGGCAATGCTCTGATAAGTGATTTCGCAAACGCGCTTTTTCCCGATGGCTTCGAGCAGGGATTTTAGGGTTTCCTGATGGTGGGTATAGTCGATGCTGCCTGGATTGAAACAGGCGAATTCTCCTCCCGGAGGCCCCGAAGCGTCATTGGGAAGCAACATCTGGGTTTTCAGCAGGCCATTGGATGCCTCCTCGAGCTGTTCTTCCCCCAATAGATGACTGGTGAATGTTTTGCACATTTCAAGAATGGTCAGTTCATTTATGGATAGTGGGAGGGGTTTCAACTCTCTGGGCCGGATCATTCTGAAATATTTTTGCCGACTTTTCTTGTTTTCAACAATGCAATCCCCGAAGGTCATCCGGATGTTATCAAAAAGTCTGCTGACCGTTGATTTTTCGCATTCCAATTCCTCCGCCAGTTCCGTCAAGGACAATTCACGACGAGCCGACATCAGTCGAAAGAGAATTTTGAAAATTTTTTGCTCGTAGGTATAGCCTAATGAATCTGATTTTTTTTTCATATGCCTCCAAAAAATGTTTTATCGTTGCGTGATATGCAACGATAGCCTGTTATACTCCGTATTGTCAATAACAAATATTTCAGGAAAAAGGAGGTTACACCATGCCCATGCGTTATCGGTCTCGTAGAATAGTCCGGAAAATACCCCTTGAAAAGTGGGCTCTCGCTCCGGATGAAAATGAACGGTTTGTGCAGCACCATTTTTGTCGGTACCTGATCAATCTGGCCGAAAGCGCCAATCCCATGGACAGCGAATTTCTGGAAACAGCTCTGGATATATTGGGAGGCGAGGCGACATCCCTGCCGCGGAAATTCGAGGAACTCCTGCGTCCCGGCCTGAAAAAGCGTTTTTTGGCAGATATGGAGGAAGCGGCAGGTGACATGGAGGAAACCGCGGCAGCCATTTATTATGGTTTTGTTCATTCAACACACCGAATCCAAAAGGAATTCAACGCTCTGGTGATCCAAGTGTTGCTCAAGAGATGGAAGCGGCTTTCCGCTGGTCCTGTTTCCCAATTTAAAAAAAACATTGAGTGGCTCGCCAAGATGATGCGGCTGGAAGACCTGGAAAAGGAACTGCTGGTTTTTCTGGTGATCTTGTCCTTTTCGGAAAGGGCCGAAGCATATTTCGTTGACCATCTGAAGTGCCAAAGTTTTACCAAGCGCGGGCTGTTGGGTTCGGTATTGGGGATACCCAAAATCCAGGTAGAATCTCTTTTGAATGGACGAGTCAGCCAAGTCGGAATAATCGATAGCGATGCCGGGGTCCTCAGCCTCTCCGCAGTGTTCCGGAAACTGATCGAAAACCCAAATGCCGATGCCATGGCGGACATGCTGTATGGTTCACTGAAAGGTGAAGCCTTGCCCATTTCGACACACCTGGTGAACCGGAAAGACCTGGATTATGTTTTGCGATTGTTGAAATCACCGGTCCGTTCCGCTACCCATATTTTATTGTATGGTGAACCAGGTACGGGTAAAACCTGTTTCGCCAATTCCCTGGCCAAGGATACGAATGCCGTCGCCTATGAGATTTTGCACTCCACGGACAATGAAGGCGACAAAAGGCGGTTGGCGATCACTGCTTGTATGAACATGCTGGATGCCAATCCCGATGCCTTGATCATCGTCGACGAGGCGGATAATCTGCTGAATACCGCCGGCGCGTGGATGCATCGTGGAGAAACCCAGGACAAAGGCTGGCTCAACCGCTTATTGGAGTCCCCGGGCCCCCGTTTCATTTGGATTGTCAACGGCATCGGAGGGATCGACCCATCCGTCCTGAGACGTTTTGCGTACAGCATTCCGTTCCATCCCTTTGGCAAGCAGGAGCGCCTCCGTGCGATGGACTCGGTATTGCGTAAGAACAGGGTGTCCCGGATGCTTAGCAAGGAACAGGTGTCGGAACTGGCCGGGAGATATCCGGTAAGCGCAGGTCCCATGGACATTGCAGTCAAAAAGGCCCAACAGATCAAGGCCGCCCGGGGTGAGGGGTTTTTCGAGGCGGTGGAAACTTCGCTATGTGCCTATGAACGCTTGATAAATGGTGGCCATCCTCCAGTCAAGACCGGCATAATGGATAAATCCTATGATTTATCCGGTCTGAATATCAAGGGTGATGTTCAGCAGCTCCTGCGCCGGCTGGAAAAATGGGCGGCCGATTGCCAGGCAGGCATTGATTGTCAGGGAGCCAGATTGCTGTTCTACGGTCCTCCCGGCACGGGCAAGAGCGAGACCGCCCGGTTTCTGGCCGCTCATCTGAACCGGGAATTGCTGGTCAAGAATGCCAGCGATATCCAGGATAAATTTATCGGGGAAACGGAAAAAAACATCCGGGACGCTTTTGCGCAGGCATACCGGGAAAACGCCGTGCTCGTTTTCGACGAAGCGGATACGTTTCTGTTCCCCAGAGCCAGTGCCGAGCGATCGTGGGAGATCAGCTGCACCAACGAATTTCTTGCCCGGATGGAACGTTTCACCGGCCTGCTGATTTGCACGACCAACCGCTTCACGGATATGGATGAAGCTGCCGTGCGACGGTTCACGCACAAGCTGGGATTTGATTATCTGAAACCGCAGGCATCGGCGGATTTCTATGAGCGTTTACTGAGCCCCCTTGCCGGCTGCAAGCCTTCCGCGGCGATTCTGGACCAGGTGCGGCGGCTGCAACTGCTCACTCCGGGGGATTTCGCTGTGGTCCGGGACCAGTTCCGGTTCTTTCCGGTGGCGGAGGTCACCCATGCCGCCATGTTGTCGGCATTGCAGCAGGAGGTTGACGCCAAGAAACGTCACAACGGTTCCCGGGCCATCGGCTTTTGACAGGGCGGCCGCGGTTGTTTCCGGCCGGTGGGAAACGCAGCACGGGTTGTGGCCGCCGTCCGGAAAACCGGGCCGTTGTATGGGAATAACCACTGCTCACGGAACAGGAGCACAGCAAAGAGGAGAATTGAGATGTCAAGACACCCGAAACTGCCGGCGGCCGGAAAGGTGGAGCTGGTGAAATTGGTTCCCCTGCCGGCGCTCGGAGTCGACCCGGCGATGATGATCCAGCGGGTGGGCGAAACGGTCACCGGAAATCCGCTGGAAGCCTGTTTTGTGGGCGCCGGCACGGAAGGAGCCCGGCTGGCCGGCCGCCTTGCCGCCGTGCAATCCCTCGGTCGCGACCCGTCGGCGGCGATGGCAATCGATCTGGCCACCGGGGCCGATCCGCTGATGGGGGCGCTTGCGTCCTGCCATCTCGTGTTCATCGCCGGCGATGCGCCGGACCCGGCGTTCATGGCGCTGCGCGAAGCGCTGCTGAAAAGCGTTTCTCATTCCAGGACCGGCAGACCCCGGCTGATCGTCACGATCCTCCGGGAGACCACCGGGTATTCCATGGAGAGTGTGAAGCCCGGTCCCGGGGAATGCGTCGTGACCCGGGCTCACGGCGATGACCCGTTGCCCCTGATTCTGGATATCTACAGTGCGCTGAAACTACAGGGAATTATATGCGTGGATCTGGCGGATGTAGAGCTTATGACCGCCGGGAAAAAAGGGATCATGGCGGTTGTCCGCGGAGCCACGCCGGAGCGCATTGTCGAAGGGATAGGGCAAGACCGACGGATTCGGGCGGCGCTTTCCGATGCCCGGACGGCGTTCGCTGTTTTTTCCATGGACATCGACACCTGTGTCACGCTGGAACAGGTGTCCGACATGGGTGACGCTTTGAGGCTGATGCCCGGCGCTCCTCCGGATCTCCTTGATTTGTGTCTGGCCGCCGACGTGATTCGGACCGTTCCGGAGGGCTTCCGGGCCGCCATGATCATTTGTGGATGAAACGTTTCAGGAAACGGCTGCGCCGGCGCCCGACGGGGCGTTCCAATGCAGCCGGATTCTATGAAAGGGGGTTGTTGTTATGAGCTATATCAGTCTGGACCAGCTGGATCTCCTTCTGGAAGTGAAGAGGGCCGTTGCCGAGGTCATCCGCGCCGGAAAGCGCCCTTCCGCCATGGAATTGCTGAAGATCGTGGAGGAAAAAGTGTCCATGGAGGCGCGCTGGGAATTTGCGGAGGCGGTGAGACAACTCGGTAATGACATTGTATCGATGGAGGACTCGGAACGGGAGTATCTGCGATCCATGATGGCCGACGGCAGTGTGGAATCGGCCCTGCGCGGCAAGGGCGCGCCTGATCCGGAGACGGTTTCCACCATCGATTCCTTGATGCGCCGGGGGCTCATTTACCGATCTTCCCGGGCATTTGCCGACATGGTCGATTTCATGGCCAACTTCCGGGACTATGCCCCTTACAACAATATGCTGGTGAAACTGCAGAATCCTTCCTGCCGGTTTTATGCAACGGAAAATGACTGGCGGAAGCGCTTCGACAGGAAACTGAAGGAAGATGCCCGCCCCATGCTCATCCTGGCGCCGATGCATCCGATGATGGCGGTGTTCGATCTTGACCAGACCGAAGGCCCGGACCTGCCGGAGGAACTGACGTCCTTTGCCAGGTTCACCGGCGTTTGGGATGGAAAATGGCTGGGCCGGATGCTGGAAAACGCGGAACGCTACCGCATACGCGTGGCCTTTAAAACCCTGTCCAGCATCCATGGGGGCCTGGCCGCTTTTTCGCGTGGCCAGGGGGATTATAAAATGCGAATCGTCGTGCATGACCGGCTGGATGAATGCAGCCGGTTCGGCGTGCTCTGCCATGAGATGGCCCATATTTTCCTGGGGCATCTGGGCAGCGACGAGGATCACTGGTGGCCCAGCCGCCTGAATCTGAACCGCGGCATCGCTGAAATCGAGGCTGAATCCGTGGCCTATATCGTGACAAGCCAGTTCGGCCTGAAAGGATCGAGTGCAGCCTACATATCCCGGCACTTCCAGAAGGGAATGGTCCCCGACGGAGTGTCCATGGACCTGATCGCCAAGGTCGCGGGCAAGGTCAAGCGGATGGCTAATGAATTCATTTCGGTGTCAAACAGTAAAAACCAATGAAACAGTGAATGGATAATTACTGATTAGTTCAGACACCTTTTCGACTCTTGATTTGAAACATCTTGGCTATGTGGTGCGCTGCCTTAGTAGGCTTCTTTGCGTCGCCTCTAATGATGCCAGAAATGGACCATTTGGGGAGTTTAGCTCCTTTGTCATTTTGAATATTAGCATTTACAGCGAATCCCATCATTATAAAATAATCTTCAAGCTCACTTATTTGTGATAGGTTCTTTTTTTGCGCAGGGTGTACAAGAAAGAACATATATGGAGCACCCTTTTTATAATCCGCTAATGCATCATTGTATTTATGTAGTTTATCGGTAGTAAATGCTTCTGCATAAAACGAATTCTTGGCTTGGCCAACGTAACATGGAGTAAAGGTCTTTGTACCAGATGGTTTTATAGCAAAGACATAAATCCCAAATTTTGTTTTCATGGCGTTAGGTACGCCTGAATTTTCCCAGAAATCATCTTTTTGAATCGTGCGCCCACCCCCTTTTCGTTTTTCGACATCTATCCGATATGGGCCTTCTGCTTTAAATTCTGTCATAAATGCTCCCTCCGTCAAATTTATATATATAGTAACGAGGTTAAGAAAATTATATCCCAATGTTGATAGTTATGTCGTCGTAAGACGATCTCGTTTTTTTGTCCGATGAAAAAATCTAATACACAATAATTCATAATTTTTCAACCCGTGGAGTTCATAACCACCAAACGTAATATGAAATGAATGGGAAAACGGAGCTGTTTTCCTTGCTTAGAGCAGCTTTATTGGAGTGAAAAGCGCGGTTTAAGAGAGAGTGGCTGGAAATTGGGAGGAGTAGTCGAATGGTTCATAAACGGATTCCAAAGAAAAATTAATACATTGCGCAAAGGTGCGAATAACGCGAAGCCAATAGCGTGGACAGTGTCGCCTCCATTGGGGAAAATGCAATTTTTCGAGCGCGTTGTGAGTTCACTTGAGATGGTTTTGAAGTTGATCTCATCGGATATGCCATCCGGTTGATCGTTATCGGCAGGGACGGGGATTCAATTATAATGCCTCACCGACTATACCGACGGTACAGAACATCCGATAAACTGTTCCGCCCACAAAAAAGCAAAATAAAACCTCATTCCTTCGCGGACAGAGCGACCACTTCCCGAATTTGAAACAAAGCTTCAGACGAACCGGTTCAAGTACTCCTGAATGAGATTTTGTGAAATAGTCATCAGGTTGATTCGTTCGAGCAAATCCTTTGCCAGGTTCGATTCGATACCGTTTTCCAGAAGAGCGCGTCTGAGTTCCTTGAAAAAATCATTGATCTGAGCCAGGCGGGTCAAGGTGTCGGCGGATATTTCCGCCGGTGGAAGATCGGTTTCGGGTTTTTTCTGTTTCGTGGCGGTTTTATTTTGCTTGCCCCAATAGAGATATTCCAGGCGGGTGATCCGGATGATCTGGGCGTCACGGTATCGGGGTTGGTTTGCGACGAGCCATTCGAACAGGACTTTTCTTTCCGGAAGGATGCCGCTCCAATAGGTGAACAGCCAATGGATGAATTCGCGATGGTCGATGGGTAGCGACAATCTTTCCGCCAATTCAGCCGGATCGGCGGATTGGCCGGTAGTATGCTGGTGGAGGGCAAGCAGGCTGCCGGCGACGCCGCGTATCCAGCGCCGATCTTTACGGACATCGCGCTCGATGGCAGCAACCGGAAGATTGTGGATGATGCCATCCAGTATGTACAGGATTTCTTTCTCACCCGGTTTCCATGGGTGCTGGAAGCTGTCCAAATTCTTGATAACGCATCGGGCTCGTCGATAATGATTGTCCAGAAGGGGATGAGATGCTTCCATCTCATCCCGCAATTCATTTTTGGCGCTGTTTTCCATTGTAGTCACCTCCTGAACTTTGATAATAAAGCCTACAGACAGTATATGTTGTTGTTATTTCCTGAATCCATTGATAACAAAAAATTCCCATCTGGATACAAAATTTGCATTCGGCATGCCGTTCCCCTCCCGGTTGCTTTCCATGGGCCAGAAACGCTATCAAAATAAATATCTGTTGCTGCTACAATGAATTGCTACAATTTCGAAATACATACGGCGGGGTCTTCCGGTATGGCGGTTTCGCCGGCAGCAGGTTCGATGAACCGGAAGTAGTAATCTCTTTCAAATATCATGCCTGCCAGGACCTTGAACGCCTGCGGCTTTCCAGGATCGATCCAGCCCGCCCGGAACCAGCGCTGGATCAGCCGTTCCGGTACGCCCACCTGTCTGGCCCATTCCGCCCGGCGATGCAGCCAGCGTTCACGACGTTTATAGACCCGGAACCGGATCTGTTCGATTTTGGATTCCACCTGGCGCTGGGAACCGGCAGTCAGCTCCAGGTGAAACAGCTGGGTCAATTCAGAAACAATCTGCCGGACGGTGATGGTGGCATTACCGGATATCTGATTCCATAAGCGGGTTTCGATCCATTTTTCCATTCTTGCAGTGATCTTCATGGCGTTTTTTCTCGAATCGTTTTTCCAAAATCACGGATTCAGCCTTGATGCCGGTTGGAGGTGTCCAACCAATCTAATATAAATAATAAGGCCATGGTAAAATCCGGGTTTCAAAAAGACAGGGAGGCATCTTCTTGCATTTTAACATCATGAATTTATATGATTAAATCGACGTTTTTGGTTGGACATCTTAATTCTCCATTGGACAAATCGAAATCCGGGATTGGGTAATGGAGTTGTTTTCATTGGGCAATTCGGAATAATCGTAGGAAAAAACCTGATCATGGCAGGAACCGATAGTGAATCATCAGCCGCCGTCCATTGGAGTGGATTGGTGCCGGCCTTCGGCTCCCGGGTGTTGAAGGCCTGGCCATCTAATGGCCGAACCATGTCCTCCCGGCGGCCGGATTGTGGATCATGGATATCCAGGGGATGGCGTGTAGAGGCCGGATCATGGACAGTTCTTGTCCTGGAGTTGGTTTTGAAAAGGACTGCCCGCGGCTTTTTTCCGTCCAGAGATGGGCTTACAGGTGGCATGCCCGGCGTCCTCGCCTTCCCCAACCGGATCGCCGGAACCGCCATATCCTTTCCAGAATAGAAACGCCAAGACCGTGCTTGCCGCGAATCCGATTGATGGATTCTGTTTTGGGACTTTCCATCCCAAATAAAAAAGCCCCGGTTCCGCAAGGAGCGTGGAGCCGGGGCTTATAAAAACATCAGGCAGCGATAACCGTGTCGGATTCTTCATCCTCTCCGGCAACAGCCGCATTCAGGTGATTCAGGATTTCACTTGCCAGGGGCTGAGAATACTTGAAGGCGTTCAAGAATTTCTCTTCGCGTAACCCCGGATTCACGTCCCGGCTCCAATTATACAGATAGGCGGCCTGGGACTGGATGTCGAGGCCCAGCCCGCTTTTGACCAGCCCGACCGTGAGTTCGGCCTCCAGCTCGGCGTCGATCCGATCGGTTTTCTGGTCGGTATGCCCGAGTATGACATGGGCGAACTCATGGATCAACAGCCCCAGGTCGGCGCCGGCGGCAAAGGCCTGGTCGATGTAGATGGTTTTTCCCCTGGCCATTCCACCGGCCGATCCCAGATCCTGATGAGTGATTTCAATGCCCCTTGCTTCTATCAGCGCCGTCATGGCCGCGGAGAGACGCTCCAGGTTCTCGCCGTTGGTGGCGTACAGTTTACGCTTGGCATTATTGCGTTTTTCCAGCATGGTTTCGATGACAGCCACCCGGTCGCCGCGGGTCTGGGAATAATCCCACACATACACCGGCTTGAACAGCACAAAGCGTTTCTCTTTGTCCTCTTCCCCGTCGCCATGCACTTCAAGGCCGGCATCTTCCTGGTTGGCCTTCACCGGTATTGGCGCAAAAATCAGGAGGCCTCTTTCCCCTTTTTGGACAAAGCGCCGGTATTTGGTCTTCCATGCTTGAAACCCTTCGGTCCAGATGGCTTCCCGTTTCTGGGCATGGACCAGGAGCAGGTTATTGGTGGAATAATTCCGGCCGAACTGCATGAGATGGGCAATGCCGCTGAACCAGTTCCGGATTTCATCGAGATCCTGCAATTCCAGGATGGTCTGAAGGGTTTCGCGCATTTTTTCCTTGTAGTCGATCTTTTTTGCATGATTGGTGTGTTTCGCCATGGTTCTCTCCTTTCGGGAGCGGACATGGCGATTCCCGTGAAGGGGACGTCATGCCGGCTCCCCTTGTGCGGGTTAAAATGTGTTTTGATGAAGTCGTTACATCCGGTCGATCATTTTCGTTGCTTCGCTTTTCAGGTCCGCCAGCATGCCGTTGTCGCAAAAACTGTAATAGCCGCGGGTGGCCGTATCCACGATGAGGTGATCGTGCACGGTCATGTCCAAAATCTTGGCCACCGCGAGGATTCGTTTGGTGACCAGGATATCCTCCCGCGACGGAGCCAAAATGCCGGAGGGGTGGTTGTGCCCGATGACCAGGGCGCTGGCGCTGGCGGTTATGGCCGGCTTGAACACTTCCCGGACAAAAACCGGCGAGGAGTTGATGGAGCCCATGGAGACCAGATTGGTGCCCATGACCCGGTTTTTCGAATTCAGCATGACAACGATCAGGTGTTCCCGGTCATCCTGGCCGCAGGCGGCAATGGTTTTGCAGATCAGCTTCGCACCGAGCAAGGCATTGGAGACTTCCATATCGTATTGAATGGTCTTGTCCCGGACCATGGCGATGCGGTAGGCATAGGTGACGTATTTCTTTTTTCTTGATGGTTCGGGCGGTTCATCCAATTGAATCGCTGGTATCATTGGTTTTCCCTCCTTGAAGGCGATGAAAAGAGGGATCTCCCCGATGAGGGGAGAAACCTCCCTTCATCGGGATTTGGATTGAGGTGGATTGGTTATGCCGCCTGTTGGGACGGGCTGCTTTGCTTCAGTTCGATCAGGAGATAGATATCGCCGTCCGGCAACAGCTGGATGGTTTTGCCGTTGATCCTGCCGTTGCCTTTGGCGTCATATTCTCCGATCTCCTGCTGGTTGTGGAAGATCCTGCCTTTCAAGAACAGGAGTTTTGCCCTGGTATCGGCAATGATGGCCACGGCAAAGCCGCGATGGGGATACACCTTGCCGCGGATCACCCGGATAACGGATATCTCTTTTGGGGTGTTATCCGGCCTGTGGGCCGTAATGTCCGTGGTGATGGTCGTGGTTTGGGTGATCAAGACCGGGGAGGCCGGATCATCCAGGCGGTCATCGGCCCGGACGGTGGCATCCGCAAGTCCCCTCCATTTATCTTCCGCGGATTGTTGGACTTCTTCACCCAGCAGCGATTTGGCCATCTTGATCAGCAGGGAGGTATCGCCTTCGGCAAGCGCGGTCAGGCCCTTGTCGCTGAGATCCCCTTCCACGGCCAGGGCCACCTGCATCTTGTCGGCCATGAGGGATAAGGCCACGGCCTGCATGGTGTCGGCATACACCAGGTAATACACCCTTACCTGCGCGGTCTGACCGATACGCCAGGAACGGCGCCCGGCCTGCCGGAGGGTGAAGACGCTGTAGCCGGTTTGAAAGAATACGATGGACGGGAACTCCAGGAGATCCAGGCCGGTTTCGATCAAACGCGGATTGGTGATCAACACGTCATACTGTTTTTCCTCCATTCTGGCTTGGAGCCAGGTTTCTCTTTGGGAGGCCGTCGGATGGTTCTGCCGGAGAACAAGGACCGAGAGACCGATATTCTCGATCCTTTCCTTTAGGTCCGGAATGAGATCCCGGGTGCCGGTGTGTTCCAGGCAGACCATGGTTTTGCGGCCTTGTTTATGTTCTTCCGACAGGATCGAAAGCAACTGTTCTTCCTTGGCCAGCAACGGTTCGTCGATGCAGGGCGCCGTGCAGACCACCAGCTTTTCTCCGGTGAGGGGGTCGATCTTGCGCGGATGAACTACAATCTCCCCGCGTCGCGCCCCGTCCGGATAGGCCAGCAGGCTGTTGATCATGGCGCCAAGCAGGCTCCGGTCGCCGGCGGCAAGGGCAGAGCGTACTTCCAACATGAGATCATCCTCAAAGGCGGCATAGGCGGCTTGCTGTTCATGGCCCATGGCCACTTCGATCACTTTCTCATGATAGGGCGGAAGGTTGCGGGCCACATCGTCGAGTTTCAGGAACACGCAGCGTTCCAGCAGAAGATCGGTGAACACCAGGGGACTCACGCCCGGCCGTTCCCTGATCCTGCGGCTGACGTTGTTCCGGCCGATGGAGGCCGCATTGTCCCGCAGGTCCTCCTTTTCGATGCGCTCGATGATGCCGTAGCGCTCCGCAAAGGCCATGCTGTTTTTATAGTCGCAGATCTCCTTCATTTTGCCGGGCGCCAGCCGGTAGAGCAGATAAAACAGATTCGTGGAATATCCACCGCTGAGGGTTCCGGTCAGACAAAGGGTGTACCTGGCGGAGCAGATCAGGTTGGCAAACGCCTGACCCTGGGCAGAATCCCCGGCCTTGTACTGGTGCACCTCGTCCGCAATGCAGAATTGAAACACCCCGGGCGGCAGATGGCGTTTGATGAACTCGGATTTGGCAAAACGCCGGAACTTGTTCCGATCCGCCTCCCATAAAGGCGAGCGACAATTGGGACAAAGCGGCCGTTTGCCGTCCACGGAAGGCATTTTACTCAGCCGTTCGCCGCATGCCGGACAGGCATACGCGGAAAGGCGTTTGGCCACCGCCGTTTTTCTGGTGAAATGATTTTTCGCCCGCTCCTTGCCCACGATGTAAAACTCGCGGCCCTTGGGAACGGGCTTGTTCTTCAATGCGATCAGTTCGTGAAGTCCCGGACCGTTGAGGTCAACTACCACAGCCTGGGGAACGGTTTGCCTGATTTCTCTTTTCCATTTGTCCACCAGATGTCCGGGGCAGAGCACCAGGGTCCGCGATCGATCGCCACAGACAAGATACGAGGCGCAGATACCCATCATACTCTTGCCCGTTCCCATTTCCGCCACCAGGAACAATCCCCGGTGACCGGCATGGAATCCCTTGGCAAGGCTGAGCACGGCTTCCACTTGTTTGGGAAAGGGTTGCCGCAACAGCTTTGCCAATCGCTCCCGGAAGGCGCGTTCCTTTTCTCCTTCGGCTCTGGGATCATAGACGGCGGTAAAAGCGCCGGCGATTTTCTGCCGCAGGGCCTCGTTGTATTTGTTCAAGAATTCGCTTAACTTCATGGGCATCCTCCGTTTCAAAAAAAAGAGGACGCGCAGTTCCCCAAAGGGGAAAATGGCGTCCCCTTTGGGATTAAAGTCTTTCCTGAATGATGGAACCTAAGCGGCTTGCAGGATGTCGAGATCTTCCCGAATCCGCGCTTCCAGCCAGTCATCGTTGGGTATGGGGATCATCCGGCAGTTGGCGAATTCCGGGACATCACCTCCCACAACGGGCATGGGCAGCATGGAATCCAGGGTCAGGGTTTCCCACAGCCAGTCGATCCAGGCATCCTTGAGCGGCACGTTGGTCAGTCTGTCCACGATGTGAAACGCTCGTTTCCGGGCCTCCTCGTCGGTTGGACCAAAGGTAATGAACTCGCAGGCGCCGGTCTTTTTCCAGGGGACAAAACAGTCCGGAGAATACAGAATCTTATGGGTGACGCCGGGTTTGACATTGCGGGTATAGGTACGCATGGAATCACCTCCTCTTTTGAGTTCCAGGGGTTTGCAGCCTTCCTGCAGGATGAACCGGCCGGTCTCATCCATGAGATGGATCGAATCCCGGTTGGCGATGATCTGGGCCGCAAGGGATTTGACCGCGCCGGTGGTGCCGAACAGGGACAGGTATTTCACCGGGGCGGCGGTTTCCGTCAGGATGAAGCTGTCCACATGGGCCTGGACCCGTCCTTTGTTTTCTTTGTTTTCCTGAATGATGGTATGCATGGGTTCTCCTGTATCAGCCGATGGTTTCGATGTCGCCGGTGGCCATATTGAGCGCCCGCACGGTGATCTCGACCTTCTCGACGGTTTTCTTGATGTGGAAATGTTCGGTGGATTCCTCGCTGACGGTTTCCACTTTCTTGACCGTGCCTTTGATCACCAGGTATTCGCCGTTCCCATCCTTGAGTTCGCCGTTGACGTACCCTGCCGCAAGCAGCATGGCCAGATGTCCCTGACGAAGGGGCATGAGGGGATGGGCGTCGGTGAGCCGGGAAGGGGTCACTTCCTTGA
Source organism: Thermodesulfobacteriota bacterium (assembly GCA_049320885.1). Lineage (GTDB taxonomy): Bacteria > Desulfobacterota > Desulfobacteria > Desulfobacterales > SURF-7 > DYJD01. Next base: position 28,219 of record JBMORA010000058.1, read on the forward strand.
GGAACAGGTCCCGTAACACCGAGGTGAGGGGCTGAATCTCTGCGGGGTCGATGTGGTTGGCTTTGAATACCAGCGGCCGTTTGCTTTCCGAGGCGACCAGGGTGATCCCTTTTTGCCGGATCTCCGTGGTAGTCGGCAGGCATTCGGCGTTTTGACAGCAGAGCGTTTCGTGGTTTTCTTCGATTTCCGATCGCAACAGCATCTTTTTCCGGCCGATCACGACAACCTGCTCAAAGGCCTCGAATTCCCCGTCCGGAAACCGGAACAGCTCGATATCCGCTAGCCGTGAAAGCAGGCTGCCAACATCCGAACGCCGGATTGTTCGATACGGAGCGATGAAGACCAGCACGCCGTTTTTGACCAGGACAGGCAGGTATTTCTGCAAGAACAGAAATTCCAGGCGCTGCCGGTGCTGGGTGAAATCGCCTTCATCCAAATCGTAGGGTGGATTGAGCCAGAGGAGATCGATACTGGAAATGCTGACAGCGGCTTCGCTGAGCGCATCGGCAAACAACACCGTATCGAGAACCTCCTTCGCCTTTTCATATCTACCTTTTTCAAGCTCGATGCCGAGAGCTTCCGCATTGGTTCCGGCAGCCAGGAGTTGCAAAGCCTCGCCGGTGCCGCAACAGGGGTCGAGCATCCGCACGTTGGGACCGATGGAAAGACCGGCCTTGATTTGCTGAACCACGCAAACAGGGGTTTTGTAATAGCCAAGCTTTTCTTGAGACGCGATTCGTGCCATTTTTTTCTCCTTGTCAGAATGGGATGTCATCGATGCAATCCGTTCCCAGGGTTTCCGAAGAAACAATGGGTTCCTCCAGATGAGCCGTGTCCGCGTTCCGGGAACCGAGCATCTCCAGATGGGCGGCGATGACCTCGGTGCTGCTGCGGGTGACGCCGTCCTTTTTCCAGGAGCGGGTCCGGAAACGGCCTTCGATGCAGATTTGTCTGCCTTTCTCCAGATAGCGTTCGCAGATTTCGGCCAGTTTGCCGAGGGCGATGATCCGGTGCCACTGGGTTTCAAAGCCGCTGCCGTTCTTCTCGTTGGTGGCAAGGGAGAGGTTGGCCACCGCCAGTCCGTCCTTGGTGTAACGGATTTCCGGATCGATCCCCAGGCGGCCGATGAAGATGGCCTTGTTGACGCCGAGGTTCGAGCCCGATCCCAGCATGACGATCTGGGAGGCGACAATCTCCGTGGTGTAGCGTTTGATGCCGTCCTTTTCCCAGACTTTCTTCCGGGATTTGCCTTCGACATATACCTGCTCGCCTTTTTTCAGATAGGAACCGCAAAGCTCCGCAAGTTTGCCGTAAACAATGACCCGGTGCCATTCGGTCTGGGACTGGTCCTTGATCCTTTCCGTGGTGGCAAGACTCAAATTCGTGACAACATGGTCATTTGTGGTATGACGAATCTCGATGTCCTTGCCCAGATTTCCAATCAGGATGGCCTTGTTCATGATGTTGCTCCTTTCAGTTTAAGGGTCGTACCCATTCCTTGGTTTCGCCGTTGAAGCGAAACCCCGATGATTTCAACATGCCGCGATGCTTGTAGATCACGCCTTTCTTGCCTTCGGTGACCACCAGATGTCCGTCTGCGATCTTGATGCCGAGCCCGATCTCTTCCAGGAAACCGAAGTCATCGATTTTGGAGAGGTCGGAAGGGTTCCGTTTTTCGTTTGAAGGTTGCCGGGGTTGGGTTGCATGGGTTGCGGTTCCGTTGGCAAACGCCGCATCCTTTGCTTTTTCCAGTTCCTGATTATTAATAAGCGCTGTGTAAAGTTCATCCGCGGAACAAAACTCGCCGCCCCCGAAACCGGCTGAAAAAAGCGCCCGGCCAATGGCGGAAGTTTCACAGTTTTCCACCGCTGATGTTTTGTTGACAAAGCTCGCGCTTCTCACTTCTTCGGCCGTGCCGATGGCGACGACGATTCCGTCCGGATTGACGATCGCTGTTTTGCAAAGCACCGTGTCCTCGCTTGGAAACGAGATCTCGGGCACGATGCGCCAGCCGGAGTCCACCGGAAACTTGTCGCGAAACTTACGTACCCGTTCAGCCACGGTTTCATAATGTTTTTCATTGCCCTGCTTGTCTTTGATGATGACAGCCATGTTTGCCTCCTTTTGTTTTTTTTTTGACGGGATCAACAGGATCGACAGGATTGAAAGAAGATCGATCCATTTTCCGTATGGGATGGTGTGGATGGATTTCAGGAAATGGTGAGGACCGTGTAGGGTGTGGTCTTTTTGTATTCCTCGAACAGGTCCGGATGGGCGGATTTGAAGGCGCCGAAATCAAGGGTTTCTTTTTGTCTGGCAGATACCTTGATGATGGTGTCGCCTGCTTTTCCCGCCGTGAATTCTCCCAGGAATTGCTCGATTCTGGCTTTGGCCTGGAACGAAAGGGATTTTCCTTCTTTCTCCATGAGCTTGGCGTCCAGATACTGGTTGACGTCCTGCTGAATGGGGCTCAAATCCACGACTTTCGCATCATCCACGAAAAAAGCCGGACAATCCGAACGGAAATGGCAGTAGGCGCACAGAGGGGATTTGTTGGTATGGAGGGAATCGGGGTTTTGATTCTGAAGCGCCTGCCAGATGCGATCGGCTGAGGCTTCGAGGTCTTTGAACAGCAATGGGCTGTGATTGTAACCGTTGAAAATGCGAACATCACCGGTCTGTAAATCCAGGGCGATGACCGCTCCTTTGATTTTCTTTTGCCGGTGGTTCAACGATAGTAGGCCCATTTGGTAATACAGTTGCTTTTCCCAGCCGTCATAGGGTTCCTGGGGAATAAACGATACGCTTTTGCATTCCAGAACCCCCATTTCGGTTTGGTTCCCGAAGGTAAAATCAAGATGGGCTTTGAGATGGGGTTTTTGGGGATGAACAGCTTCCAGTTGGCAGACATGCTTGATCTCGTTGTGATCCAGCGCCTCCTTGACGATGCTCTCCACGAGGTCGCCGCGCTTGAACCGCAACAAGGTCTCGAAGGATTTTCGGGAAGGCGTCAGTTTTTCAAGACATCCTTTCCGTTCACAGGCGAGATCCGATGCACCGATATACGTGGATCGATCTCCCAGTTCATCCTTGGGCCGCTGCAAAAATTCTTGAATGATGGTTTTCAAATCCATGGTGTCCTCCTTGTGTCGTTTGCAGACAGAAAGAGATCACCTCCCGCGTCAGGGGAAAGAAGTCTCTCCCTGTCCGGGTTGTGGGTCTTGCAAGCAGTATCTTCCCGCATCACCGACGAAACGATGTCCCGAGCAACAGCTGCCAAGCACCGCATCTGAGGCATCCGAGAACAGTCGGGAAGGACGGTTCCGAATCATCGTTTCATCTGATTGCTATCGGGCGCCGCAACGGTGTGTTTGCGTGTCCGTTGTCCCTGAAATCGGGCTGCATCAATAGAAAAACAGGTTTCTATGAGCAAAATAAATCGGTACACCCGCCGGTAAAAAAGCGGGATATTTTTCGGTTGCTCCGGTCCGGATCGCGGATTATTCCGGGGCATGGCTATGGTTTTCATTATCAATAATACCAGGGCGGTAAAGAGCGGACAGTGGCTCGCTTGCCGTATAACTATATTTTGTACGCTATAATTCATTATAAAGCTGAATTGTAACATTTCATATATACTTTGACAGAGTGCTTACTATGTTATATATGTATTTATTCATATATTTTTTGAACAAGTACATATAAAATATATTATGAGCACATTGTCCGGAATAGGAAAAACCGATCGGGAAAGGATCGCGGCAATTATTCGCGGCACCAGAGAGACCATCTCTGTTGATGAGGCTGCCGGAATTCTGGGTATTTCATCGACCGATGCCGCCAAAATGCTGTCCAGATGGTCCCAAAAAGGTTGGATGTCACGGGTGCGTCGGGGATTTTATGTCGCCGTGCCTTTGGAATCCCGCACAGCCGATATCCCGCTGGAAGATCCCTGGCCGGTTGCGGATCGTCTCTTCCGGCCGTGCTATATCGGCGGCTGGAGCGCCGGCGAATATAACGACCTCACCGAACAGATCTTCAGCAGCGTAATGGTGATGACGGTTCAGAAACCTCGATCCCGCAAAGTCAAAATCAAGAACGCGGTTTTCATTTTACGCAGCATTCCGGAAAAAGCGCTGTTCGGCCTCATGCCTGTCTGGAGAGGACAAACGAAAGTATCCGTATCCGATCCTTCCCGGACCATACTGGACATGTTGACCAACCCCGTACTTGGCGGCGGCATCCGTTCCACAAGGGAGATGCTGATCAATTATTTGCATTCGGATAACAAAGAGTTGGAGAGGCTGATCACCTATGCCGTTCGTTTGGGAAATGGTTCGGTATTCAAACGGCTTGGATTTTTGCTGGAAACCATCAGCCCGGAGGAAACACAAGCCATCGAGCGATGTCGTTTGAAATTGACTGCCGGAAATACAAAGCTGGACCCTCAGCTCAGCAATACGAAACTGATCACCAAATGGCGCCTGTGGGTGCCGGAAAACTGGAAGGGAGTGCGACCGATTGATCGATAAATCAGAACTCAAGGATTTTGCGAGGGAGTTCGGCCTTGAAATACGTGTGGTTGAGAAAGACTATGTGCTGGGTTGGCTGCTTGCCGGTATATTCCAACACCAGATGGCCACAGGCTGGGTTTTTAAAGGCGGCACTTGTCTGAAGAAATGCTTCTTTGAAACCTACCGTTTTTCCGAAGATCTAGATTTTACAATCATGGAATCCAATCAACTCGATCAGGAGTATCTCATCAACAGCTTTAAGGCTATAGCAGAATGGATATACAACGAAAGCGGTATAGAAATACCCTATAACCTCATCCGGTTTGATGTTTTTGAAAATCATCGTGGTGGGATGGCGGCCCAGGGACGAATCGCCTATCGGGGGCCATTGCAATCAAAAGGTGATCCGCCACGGATTAAACTGGATTTAACCAACGATGAAATCCTGGTTCTGGATTCTGTTATCAGAAATGTGCATCATCCGTACTCGGACTCGCCGGGTAACGGCATCCAGATGAATTGCTATCGATTTGAAGAGTTGTTTGCGGAAAAAATAAGAGCCTTGACGGAACGTGAGCGTCCAAGGGATTTGTATGACGTCATCCATTTATTCCGGCAGGCCGGAAACATATTGGATAATTCAAGCATATGGATCGCGCTTGAAAAGAAATGCGGGTTTAAGGGGATTTCGACCCCAACCATGGAAACTTTCGGAAAATCCGGTCATTTCGATGAACTCAAAGCCGAATGGGAAAACATGCTTGCCCATCAATTGCCGGCGCTTCCTTCTTTTGAACAATTCTGGGAAGAGCTTCCTACAGTAATGGAATGGCTGCATAAAGGAGTTCGCAAAATAACAAAGCCGGTCATACCCTATGGAAAAATGGCGATTGATGATTCATGGCGTCCTCCTTCGATGATTTCGGATTGGAACACTCAAACCCCTATTGAAAAAATCAGATTTGCCGGAGCCAACCAGCTCTGTGTGAATATCTTCCATCAAGACAATTATCGATTGGTGGAACCATATTCATTACGTCGTTCGAAAGATGGCGATATTCTGCTGTTCGCCGTTGAGCATGACTCGAACACCATCTTCCCATTTCCAATTGAAGGAATCAAAAGCGCCGAGGTTACCGATATTCCTTTTGTTCCCCGGTATTCCATTGAATTGACGCCGTCAAATCTGATTTTCTCAGGGTAGTGTAATAAACCATGCAGATGGAGAGCGGAACTATCGCTTTTTCGATCGATACGATTGTTCTGCATATATATACAATTTTTTGTATATATATGTACTATCATCCGCCCGCCTAACTCCTATCGTGATTGATAAAAAACGGCAGCTCGGCCTATGCACGCCGGGGCTCAACGCTACGGAGCGCAAATCATATCATGCGCCGCGTTGTCCAGCACCTGCATATGGGAGGCGGCATTGGCGAATTCATTGAGACAGGCGCAATCCTGGATCATGGTTTCTCCCGGTCCCACCGGGCAAACCTGTTCGGCGCCGCAGGATTTGTACATGACCTGGATGCTGGCCACCGAATGATGATAGTCCCAGGTATTGGCCGTGGCGCCGGCCTGGGTGTTGGTGGAATTCAGGCGGACTTTGCAGGCCATTTCGCAAGAGGGATGCTCCGGGATGACGGGAAGGTCGGCGTTTTTCAGCGTGGTGGCGCCGGTTTCCGGGTCGTATTCATCATAGGACATTAGGTTGCCCGTCTTCCGGGCCGAACCGGAAGCGGTTCCGGCAATGGCCAGGGCTTCGCCGGTGTTGAACGTGACACCCGTATCGCAGAGATAATTGCGCCGGATGTTCCACCAGAGATCCGGACCGGATGCCAGCGGATACTCCATGCCGTTGATCTGATAGGAAACGGCTGTTCCCGTGGTGGTGACCAGATACGAAAGACCGGTATCCTGGTCCGTGATGGAAACCGGAGCAAAGACCGGTGACAGGCCGGTGGGATTGCCGTCCGATCTGGCAAGCAGGCAGTTGCTGTTATCATAATCGCATATTTCTTCACGGTCTAGAACGCAACCGGACACATCCAACGAAGCGCAGGTATCCCGGTTGGACAGGCGCAGACTCCCGGAAGGATCGATGGATATTGAATGGGAGATCACACAGGATCTGCTTTCCCTGGGATGCAGGCGGGCATCATAGGCCTTTTGGAGCTGTCGATAGGGACTTGCCGGATCACCCAGCTGGGCCTGGACTTCCCGGGCGGCTGGAAGGATTCTGCTTTCCGGGTCATAAAAAACCTGGGGTGTCGATGACCCAGAAAAATACATACCCGATGCGCTCATACCTGTACCCATATCCGAGGATCGCTGGCCATAATATTGGATGGAATTCGTGTCCACGGAGACGGCGGTCACCAGAACATTCGGAGTGCTTTTCTGAATGGCCGCCACCACGCCGCCTCCCATATTTTTCAGAATGAAATCCATGTTGCCGGCCACCAGGTCGCTGCCGCAATGGGTATTCAGGCAATAACAGCCGTCCAGGTGCGTGATATCCTCGACTTCCTCCAGATAAACGGCTGACCCGGCATTCACCCGCCAGACATAAAAGCGGCAATTGTTCCAGGTACCGGAATCGCAGGCAATCACGCCGCCCTTGCATACGCCGGAAACGATCACGGGCGCCGTGTAAGCAGTGTCGAAAACATTGTCGAGGTTCGTGTCCTGTTGCAGGGTCAAGGTCACGATATCACCACTGGGTCCGGGGATTGCCTTCAGTTCCAGGAAACAGCCGGAAGACGCCGGATTCAATTTCACCTTGAAATCCTGGGGGCCGGGATCATCCGGATCGGCATAGGTCGAGTTGAATGTGGTCATGGGGCTGGTATCGGATGTCAAGGGGACCTGCAACCGGGTGTTGATCTTGTCGCTGTCGCCGAGTTCTTTCATGATCGACGTGGCGGTATTCGTTCCGGCGGCATACCCATCGTCGTATTCGGTGGCCCATGACGGTGAACCAGACAGGAAGACTATGAGAGCAAGATGAAATAGAAACATTTGAAACTCCTTTGGGGAAAAGCGTAAAAGCCTAAAAAAGTTTCTTAGACAGGATTAACGGGATCAACGGGATATTTTTATCAGCGAAGCTGACGGAAGACTTTTTTGATCCTGTCAATCCCGTTAATCCCGTCAAAAAACCGCAGTTACTTTTTTGGCGAAACGAATTTCAATGGGTCATGCCCGCTCTCCTTCTCGAATTCATACAAAGCCCACTGCTCCGGCGATATCTTGCCCTGCATATACCGGATGGAGCGGTACAGCCGCTTTTTCAGATCGCTCATGGAAATGACGCCGGAAGAGACGGGCAGATATTCCTGGCTGTCTTTGTTCACCAGGATGATGGACGGGGTCTGCTCGATCCCGAACCGGGCGACAAAATTCGGATTGGTATTCACATCCACGGAACGGATGGGCCAGTGATACTGGTTCTCAAAAAACCCAAGGATCGATTGCTGGGCATCGCAGAACCCGCAATCCTCGTTGCTAAACAGGATCAACCCGAAATCGTTCCGGGCCTCCCGCATCACCGCGTCGTATTCCTTGGCCTGCATGGCGGTCAGTGCCACCCGGCCCGGGGAGGTGGTGGGATAGACATCCTCGGCGGTGGAAAACTGGGGATTCTTCTGGCCGACAAAATCCACCACGGCCGCAAAGGCGACGGACTTCCTGCGGGCCACGTCCTGAACTTTCAGATAATGAGCCACGTTTGTTTCGGTCGGGAACTGCACGGCCTGTTTGGTGACCTGATTCAAATGGGCCTGGAAAGCATCCGGATGCATGGTCCACAACTGGTCGTAGGAATATTCCGAGACCATCGCCTGTTGCGGTTTTTCTTCTTTAGGTTGATCCTGTTGTTCCTCAAATATCTCGTACCAGTACCATCCCCGTTTGGCATCCGGATTGGTCTCATCGTTTGAATCAGCCGGGGTGGCTACGAGAAACAACAGGCCCATGGTGAAGCAGATTATTGGTTTACGACCGAAACACATAGATGCGCCTGTTTCACTTACATAAGGTCAAGAACCGCGTACAAAACATCCTGTCAATCCTGTTCATCCTGTCCAAAAATCAAAACAACGGAATGGCGATGGCCTCCACTTTTCCCTTTTCCAGAAACCCGATATAACGGGAGTCGAAACTATCCGGGCAGGAACCGATGGCAAAAAACGCTCCCTCTGGAATGATCCCGGTATAGTCGAACTTTTCAACCGGCGTCCCTTTTTTGGAATGGCTCTTGGCATGCCCGAGATACCGGTCGCCGCAGTAAAAGTCACCGAAATCCGTGGTCGAAAGCCGCTCCCCTTCGTCGCAACCGATCTTCTTGACCACCCGGCACGGCCGGCAACTCTCGGCAATGGCGGAATCGATGGATAGGATGACAAAGCGGCCGGTTGTCAATTCATTCCTGGCAAATCGGTCCTTGTAGTAAAAGAACCGGTACTTCAGGGAATGGGTCTTGGAAAAGGCGATCCGCTCCGGGATGGCCCGGCCCACATAAACCAAGGCCCCGAAACCCAAGGATAGACAGATCAGGAAATGCGTCATCCGCCTCGGCTGCTTTGGAAGCATGCCCTGCGGGAATCGTTTATGGCGTAACAGTCTCCACATTTTTGGACAGCACCACATCAGCGGTTAATATGATCTTGTTATCCGGCTGCTGCCGGATCAGGGCAATCATCTGCTCCAGTTTATGTTCCAATTCCTTTGGCGTGATGTTCCGGTTCAAATAGTCCTCCCGAACCTGTTTCAGAAAACCGGACGTATCCGCCGCCACAATCCGGACCGCAAACCATTGGTGATAAGCGGCAATGCTGGTTATTGATGTGCCGAGAGAAATCAGCAGGCACAACAAGACCGACTTGAGGTTATCCTTCATAAAAATCCTCCCGTAATTTCTGGATGGTCTTTTTCAACTGACGGTTACCGGTTTCGGCGAGGATTCGTTCCAAGGTATGGTCCAGGGAAGCATCTCCGTACACCACCACTGCATCCGGCTCCTGTTCCAGGTTGCCCGCAAGACCGAAGCTTTGCTGGCTGTCGACCATGTGGATGTTCTTCACATACGCCACTGCCGGAACCTGCTGGACGCCGAGTTTTTGGAAGACCAGGGGATCGATCTGAATGTTGACCCGGAAGGATGCGCAGGGGTTTCCGTCTTTCAGGCGGCAGCCGCTTTCCTTCACAAGCAGTTTTTCCAGAAAATCAAGGGTAGGGCGGGCCTGTTTCATGCCGTCCACAAATCCCCTCAGGACCATGACGAAATGGGGATCACCCAAGCGATCCAGATCCCTGGCATAGGCTCTCAGGGTCTGCTCCGGCATGGAAGAAGAGATGAACAGAAACACCTTTTCCGTTTGCAGCAGCCGGTCCGGGCATTGGTTCTCCGGGTTGTCCGTTTTTCCTGGCTCCAACGGTTCCAACAGATTTTCCGCAATGCGGTTTTTTTCCGATTCGATCTTTTCCTGGAAGGGTCGGGATTGAAACCGGTCAAAGGCTTCTCCGGCAGCGGCTTCCCCGGCCTTGTTCAGCGCTTTCGACAGGTCGATTTCCGTTTGCATCTTTTGGGCCTGATCGAGCGCCCGGTTCACCGCCTCCAGCGATTGGTCCCCGGCGTTCATGCTGCCCGCGACCAGGACGACCGCGCAACCGGCAGCGCCGATTACCCGTTTCCAATTTTTGGGATGGTTAGGATGCACAGCAGGCCCTCTTTCTGAAAATCACGAACAGAAAATTATCGCCCCCTGGAAAGAACGGCGGATTCTTGTAATGGGTCCACAGCAGGCCGGTCCGGCCGATGGGGATGCACCCGGCCGACCGCACGGGTTTGGCCAATTGCAGCCGGTAATTCCATTTCACCCAGATGGGGGTGTTCACGCCGGAACAGAGATAGATCCCCATATCCACCAGCAGTCCCTCCCTGGCGAGTTTATACAGCATGCGGGCCGCCAGGGCTGCCTGCGACTGGATATGATCCGGCTGGCCGATGATGCCGGCCAGGGGATACACCGAGCCATAGGCCCCCATGCACCAGAACAAGGGCGCCAGGGGCAGGCCCACGTTGCTGCTTGCGGCATCCACCATGCAGATGAACTGGGCAATTGGATTTGCAAACAGGAGGGCCTCCGGCTGGATGAAAAGCGCCAGTTCGTCATCGTTCCACAATGGATCGAACTCCGTCATGTAGGCAATGTCGAAGCCGCCGCTTTCCACGCAGGAAAAATCCACGAGCATTTCCATCATGGACCAGACCGGGAAGGTCATGTAATGGGCCTGGGAAAAGGTGTTGGGCGTTTCCTGGTTGCCGCCGTTTTCCTCGTTGGCGCCGCTCAGTTCCGCCGTATTGGTGTATCCGTCGTAAACGCTCTGGCCGAGATAGGGAAAACAGAACGGGTCTTTCACGGTCTCGATGATCCGGGCCGGTTCCCAGAACGAGATGGCGATGCCGGTCCTTTTGTAGATCGGTGGCGGTGCCTGGCAGGTGCAGATGGTGGACCCGTCGGCGGCATCCGGCGGCTCGATCATGGCGCCGTCCTGGGTGCTGCCCTGGCCGTCGATGCGCATGCCGGCGATCTTGATGGGGAAAATGCATTCCCAGCAGACATCGCTCATGGGGTTCAGGGTGGGTCCGCCGCAGATGGCCCGGGCATCGGACACGGTCATCAACACCAGGCCGATGATCCAGGCCAGGTTATTTTTTGGGAACAGCGAGTCCAATTTCCTTGACCTCCATGTTGTCCTTGTTCTGGCGGATGACGGACGGCACGGCCTGAATGTGAAAGCGTTTGATCACTTCCGGCATGGCAAAATACACATGCCGGTCGATCCGGGACCGGATGTCCCCATAGGCTCCGTCGGTGATCAGGATGCGGGTTTTACTGTCGGCGGCATGGCCCGACGTTTTCAGCCAGGTCACCTGGTCCGGGTCCTCGGCGTCGATGATGACCAGGGTGCGGGGATAGGACACATACTCCAGGGGATTGAAGTTGTATCCGGCAGGGTAGAGAATGCCGCCCCGGCCGTCGGGGATATCGAAGTCGAGGGTATGGGTCATGTCAACGGAGAATGTCCGGTCCCGGGTGGCCCGGGGAAGTTTTGGAATCCCTGCCGGCCGGAATTGCCGGATCTTTTCCAGGTTACCGGGGGACCGGATCATGTTTTCCCAGTCAACGGCAGCGGCCCGGGCTTTGATTTCTGATAGGGCATCCTGTTCCGCAATGGGATAAACCCGGCCGATCACTCCCAGGCTTCGAATACCGGCTGTTGCGCTGGAAGCAACAAAAACAATCAGGAATAGGACAATCGCCGGTTTCATCAGTTGCCATGATCCCTGTAAAAGTCGGTGACACCCTGTCGCAGGTTGTTCTCGATCTGGCGTTGGGGTTTGGTGCGGATGTGGCCGTGCCATTCGGAAAGATCGATCAGGGAAAAATCGAGCACCTGGAATTCTTCCGGTGTAAAGCCCCGGCAGTTCGGACTGGAAGGATCTCCCCAGCCGCTCAAGGTGGACAGTTGTCTCCGGCCCTGTTCCTGGACGATCCTGGCCAGCTTGGAATTGAAGCAGCAGTAGGACTTGGACTCTTCCACACACACATCACCCAGCAGCAGATGGAGTTCCTGGGAACAGTATTGCCCGACGTAATGACACAGGCCCTCGCCCTTCAGACCGGCAAGTTCTTTTTCACTGTCGTTGCACTCCAAAAGGCCCCACAGGTATTCCTTGCTCTTGCAGCAATCATCAAACGAGATGGACGCGCCCCAGGTACGGCAGCGGCGATCCCGGCCTGAAAAGATATAGATTTTTCCCAGGCATCTGTTTTCACTGTCCCTGGAACCATTGTCCGTCAAATCGCCTTCCCCCTCGCTCGTTCCTGGATGCGTGATATGCTCGCTGGGATCGAGACAGGTCTGGGCGCTGCAATAGTTGGTTCCGGACATTTCTTGGCAAAAATAGGCGTCTCCATATGGACAGGTTGAATACCGGCAGGTATCGGTTGCCCCGTCATAGACGCCGGATGCACACGCCGGATCAGCCCGGCAGATGACGCTTTGAATCGTCATGCCCGAAGGGCAATGGGATTCGCATTCCGAACCTGGGGCACAGCCGGAACGGCAGGTCTCTTCCGAAGAATACAAGCTCCCGCTTGATGAGCAGCGGTACTGGATGGGATATTCGCACTGGTCCGATGCGCTGTTCAGGGAGCTTGGACCGGGACAATTCGCCGCTGTCTCCCGATTCACGCAGGGGATATGATCCAACAGACAGAGATGCCCCTCGGGGGTTGTCACGCATTCGCCGAATTCTCCGGAATCGAGCAGGCCGTTCCCGTTGAAATCCTTGAAACAGCCGGTTGCCGGAATCAGGCCGTCAGCTGCAACAGTTGTTCCGAAGACGAAGCAACCAAGCACGCCACATACGAAAAATCGTACAATTTTTTTAATCATTTATTCGACCCACTATTGATAGGTTGGATCAGGGCTCAATCAAATCCAAATCAAAACGGTCTGACTCAATAATGCAGGGCTGGTAAAATTGCTGTTTTAGAGGCGATCTGGAAATAAAATTCGATTTCAAAAAGAGCTTACTAACTATCTCACTATGTGCTATATTTTGGTCACGGAAGGAGAGAGTTTCAGGGGCGGTGGACCGGATGTGCAACAGCTTCAAAAGCTTTTAGCTGCGGGCTCGATAGGGGAATCATGGGGTTCTAATAAAAAACAAAAGACAGGCCTTTGTTCTTTATAGCTGAAAAATGATTGCGGTCCGTGGTATGGATTTCGTTGCACCCGGCCAGCATGAACGTGGCCAATATCATCGCATCGACATAGGGAACCATCCTGCCGGCTTTCAAAGAAGCCGCCTTTTCCACGATGAGCCGGTTCACCTCGACCACCCGAGCAGAAACGGCGATGTTATCCACCATTTCTTTGCCGATATCCGGTTGTCCGGTCCGAAAGGAAATATACAGCAATTCTCCCAGGGTCAACACTGAAACCACCGGTGCGTGTTCCCTTGCCGCTAACGTTTGCCAGAAATCGATTGTCCGCTGATCGCCTTTCATCAGTCCCACGAAGAAACCGGTATCCAGACCTACCATCGGTCGACCTCCCGATCGCGCTTCCATTCCGCTATGGCTTCGGCAAATTTCGCGGTTTTACCCAAGGACTGTGCATTTTCAAAAACTTTGGCAAAAGCCGCGGATCGGTTCTCCGGAAAGAAATATTTTTTCAGCGCAGTTTGGACGACTTGACTAACGGGCTGCCCTGAAGCCTCCACCATTTGGAGCAGGTCGTCATTCAAATAGATGCTGATATTTTTGCCCATGCCGTCACCTCGTAAGTCATTATAAAATTCGGTGGCATCATCAAACCAGTGATACAGTGTCGAATATAATATAATATAATATAATATTTTAGTCAACCGTGATAGGAGGTACAGAGCCATGAGTGAGATCTTGGATATTGCCCATGAAATGGCGCCGGATGTCGCTCCCTGACCACCGGCAACCCCGTATCATCCATATACCTGTAAAAAACGATCGATCGTTTTCGGGGCGGAACCTTCGTAGTGGTTGTTGACGTTCAGATAGACATGGGCGCCGCCTTGGATCATTTCTCTAATCATGGACGAGATCCCGGACAATTCCGTATCCTTCGGCGCAATGATCTGGTTCCATTTTCCACTGCTATCCGCCTCGATTTTATCCCGGTCCGGGCCATGCAACCGGATCACGATGGTTTCAAACCGGTCAAAACCGTCACGATGCTTGCGATATACGGAAACGATGTCCGGCATCCAGTACCCCTGGATGAGGACGGGAGACAGTCCGGTCGCGGCCAAAAAATCAACGTATCCCCGGTTCAGATAATTCGCATTGCGAAGCTCCAGGGCATAGGAGAATCCTGTTGGAAGCCCGTGGATGAAGTCCGCGAATCGCTCCTGGAACGCCTGCTGGGATTTCATTTTCTGTTTGTTCAAGTATTCGAATTGGAAAAGTATCGGCCCCAGGTTTGAATGCATTGGTTCAAGGGTTTTCAGGAAATCCTGAAACAGGGAGACGGACAGGAAATGGGGGTTTTCTTCCAGCGGTTCGGTTTTTGTTTTCTGGTAATAATGGGTCAGGGTGATGCTGTTGGGTGCCTTTACGGTGAATCGAAACGGTTCCGGAACCGCGTCCCGGTAGCCCTGGACATCACGTGGACTCGGCAGCTTGACCTTCCCTCCCTTGAAAAGCGACCAGAACCACTGGTCGACCTCGACCGTGTTGTACTTCCTGCTGTACTCGGCGAGGAAATCGATATCCTTCGAGGAAGAATAAACGAGGCCTTCCCAGGATGAATATTTCCAGCTGCATGTGCCGATTCGGAGTTCCGCCATGAAGCCTCGCTGCATAAACAGACAGGTTATTTTCCAATCGCGACAACAGCGCGAGCCACCAGTGTCCCACGCTGATCAATTTCATAATCGCGATCCGATGGCAAGTCAACCCGGTGGCGTTCACTTTCGCGGTATGGCTCTTTTTCAAAATATGCTATTCCATCCGATCAGAATGCGTTGCATCCCATTATCCGGAGTCGTTACCATGGCATCCCTCCATTCAAAAGGCACTTATATTCTCATCCTGCAACTGGAAAGCGATCAACGAATCCGAATCGGCCGGCTGGGCCGGTTCGAATTTCAAAAGGGCTGGTATGCGTATGTCGGCAGCGCCTTCGGCCCGGGCGGCCTGACGGCCAGAATCGGTCATCATCTGAAAAAAGCGGTAAAACCCCATTGGCACATCGATTATCTGCGCAAATCAACCGAAATCCGCGAAGTCTGGATTTGCGAACAGGAGCGATGGGAGCATACCGCTGCCGGCTTGTTGTTGCAGCTGGAAGGAGCCTCTGTTCCGGCGCCGGGATTCGGCAGTTCCGATTGCAGGTGTGAAAGCCACCTTGTGCATTTCCGGGAATATCCCGACTTGGGCGAAATGCTACCCCGCATTACGGAACTCAAGTTCCGGCCGTCACAGCAGTTTATTGCTTAAAAATTGAGAGAGGGAAAAATAATCGTCAACCACCGGGAAAACAGCGACAAAAGGATTACCTGTAGATCATCATGCGCACAATGTTACAGTATCATTTTTTACAGCAGCTCAAGTTTCAGTTTTCGCCCCAGAACAGCCGCCGCTTTTTTCATGGTCAGCAGGGTGATTGATTCATTTTTTGGATCAAGCAACCGTTCCAAAGACGTTCGGCTAGTTTTCATTTTCTTGGCCATCATTGTCTTGGTCATCTTCTTTTTTTCCATTTCCTGCCTCAACTGCCATGCAAGAACTTTTTTTATCGCCGACTCAGTACAATCTTCAAGCAAACCTTCTTCTTCAAGGAATTCATCGAAGTCACTACCAATATGCTTATTTCCCATCATACACCTCTTAGCTGCTTACTTCTTTGTCTTTATCTTTTGTATCTATTTTGGTACATTTGTCAACCCATGAAAACCTTTTTCATGCCCCTGATCTACAGATGGCCACATGATGGATGGATTGGAGAACAGCCGCACACTGTTTCCGTTTCTCGATTTCGGCGGAAGGGATATGGCTGAAAGCCGTCATTTTCAGTGGAAGGTAGAATCCGGGATTCAGCCGGGTGCCGTCCTGGCGGATGATCTGAAACTTTCGGCCGATAAATCTTTCGCCGATCAATTTCTCCGGTATGTATTCATTCAAGGTCTGCCGGAGGGCGAACTCCAGACTGGACATCTTTTCTTCATTGGCCATAAAGGCCATGATTTCCATCCGGCCGGTTTGTATCGCCTGGTCGCAGGCGTATTGGGCAATCAAACGGGGGAACACATACACCATGCCGGCATGGGAAAACGCCTCATATCGGCCGTTTTCCACAATGTTGATTTTGTCGCTGAGGCGTTGCAACAGGCACGGGATATCAAGCCATGAAAGGTCCGCTGGATCATATGAAGGCTTCCGCGATTCAAGAGTTTTCACCTCCTGAGGCTGATTCCGATGCCGGGTTTCCGGCAGGGCCATGGTTGACGCAAAACCATATGTTTTCAGCTCCAGCTGCCGGGCTTGGTGGTCCGCGGCTTTCAAATCGGCCAGCAAACTCCCGGTAGATGCGGACGGGAAATGATGATCCCGGACGGCCATCAGAATCTCCTCCCGGGAGGGATAATCGGCCGGCATCATCTCGTTCAGGATTGCGTGAGAAATCAGGAAATGATCCTTATGAAAGCGGTCCCGGGCTTTTGAAGGGATCTTGCCGATATCGTGCCCCAGGGCAACCAGCAGAAGCCGCCCCATCTCCATTTGAACATCCTTGCGCTCCTTTTTCCTCTTTTCGATCAAAATGGATGCCACATTCAGGGTATGTTCCAGCAAGGATACGTTTCGACTCAGAATATCATAGGCGTCGGGCTGGTTGACCTGCCATTCAGCTGATTCCACATCTTTGGGGGCGTTTCCTGTTTTGGGGTCATCATACCGCCGGGCAATGGAGGAGCAGTCACCCTCCCGGTCCAGCAGTACGAGCAGTTGTTTGACGGAATCCAGAATATTGATCCGGCGCAGAATCCCCTCAAACGGGTGGACATGATCGGTGATGAATGTTTCGATTTCCGGATGCTTCCATTCCAGAGACTCCGGACGGCTTTTCATTGTTTGGGAACTTCCATCCGGCCGGTCCTTGTCCAGGTCGTAAATGAAGCTGTCCATGTTGGAGAGGGCCTGTTTTTCGTTGTGGGACCGTTTGCCCCAATACCGGAAAAGGAATACAAGCAGGACGGTTGCGCCGCAACAAATGGCAAGGGTGTCCCAAAAGGAACCAGTAAATGGGAGATAACACTCTGACATTCAAAAGTTATTAATTTTTAAAGGTTTCTTCCTGGTTTTATTCTGTCTCCTGTCTTCTGACTCCTGTCTCCTGAATAGTTACTATATTTTCATCCCGTCAATCCCGTTAATCCCGTCTACATATTGATTGGTATTTCCGGATAGACCACCTCCAACACCGGCGGGTCCACCCTGGATGTTTTTCCCCGAAAGGCCCCGGAGAGGCTGAACATGAAAAAATCCCGCAGACCGAGGTTCATGGCGTCCTCGGGCAATACGGCCTGTTCCTCGGTTTCCCGGATCATGATGCCGCCGCCGAGCTGGAGAATCGGGCTGAACTTTTTGACCAGACCGGAATAATCCGAGATGTATTGAGCGGTCTGGGGATCGTTCACCCGCATGAAAATTTTCGTATTGGTGTTGTCCAGGATTTTCCTCGCATGATCTTCGCCGATTTCGGCGTTCAGGTCGGCGATGGATTGGGTAAAGGCATGAATCCAGATCCCGGCGCCGCCGGCCTTGTTGAACAAATCGGCAATATCGAAATAGGCGATGTTGGAAAACTCATCAAGATACAGGGCCAGGGGCGGGTTCACGGTCCGGCCCGAGGCGAACCGCCGGCCCACGAAACTTTGCAGCATGGAGATCATCACCCGGGCCACGATATGGCTTGTCCGCCGGGTCAGGAGACTCCCGGTCTGGATGACCAGGATCACCTTTTTCCCTTCTTCGAGCTGCTTCATGAACCGGTTGGAGCTGGCCTTGCCGATGATCTGGCCCACGCTGCCGGTGGAAAGGGAGGTGAGCACGGTTCTGAGGGAGGACGAAATCTTGGCAAAATAATCCGCCGGCGACTCCAGCAATTGGGAAAGGGCCGCCCGGACTTCCTCGGCTTCGCTGCCGGTGACATCGCTCAGACTTTCCTTGAGCTTTTCAAGGCCGGAATAGGAGCAGCGTTTCTTGATCTCGTCGAAATTGATGTGAGCCGCGTTCATCCGGCCCATTTTCTGGAAGATGATCAGGGACAGCACGATGACCAGGGTGGTTTCATAGGCCACGTTGACGAAAAATTCCTCCTTGGCCTTGATGCCGGAAACCACATGGGAAACGATCTCCTCGGGCATATAGTAGTAGGCCAATGGATCGATTTTGGCGGAGCTTTCGGGATAGATGGGGGATATCAGGCACAGTTCCTTTTCCCGGCCACAGGCGAAGGCGGTTTGCACGATCTTGGAGAACAGGGCAATGTCCCCCTTGGGGTCCACCATGACGACGCTGTAGCCTTTTTCGATGTCCTGGCAGATCATGGATTCCACCAGCTTGGTCTTGCCGATGCGGGTGGTGCCGAAACAGAACAGATGGCCCTTGCGATCCGCATCCGGCAGCCGGATATCCCGGATGTGGTTTTTACGATCGCTGAGCGCGAGGCCTTTGCCGATGAGGGTTTGGGCTTTTCGTTTTTTAAAAAAAATCATAAACAAATCTCTTTAGACGGGATTTACAGGATCGACGGGATAGTAACTGCATTCTGCGCTCATAAGCGCAGAAAAAATCCGTTGCGGTTATCCTGTCAATCCTGTTGATCCTGTCAAAAACCTATTGGTACGATTCAAGCTGCCGCCGCCTGATCCAGCGATAAAAGGATACCAGCCATATGGAAAAGAACGGCGTCAGGGCCGCCAGGCAAAAAACCAACAGGGTCCGATAGGCCGTGGGCGCCAGATGGGGTTTGATATGCCAGATGATCCGGTACACCACCTCGGCAACTTCTCTTTTGTGGAGCGAGAGCCCGTAGGCCGCCTTCCAGACGGTTGCCGGTGTCAAATGGACGGAAAGCACCATCAGAAAGAAAAAAATCAGAA
Organism: Thermodesulfobacteriota bacterium; assembly: GCA_049320885.1. Lineage (GTDB taxonomy): Bacteria > Desulfobacterota > Desulfobacteria > Desulfobacterales > SURF-7 > DYJD01. The sequence continues at coordinate 47,455 of JBMORA010000058.1, forward strand.
CCCCCTTGATGCCCAGGGAGATCAGCCGGCCGGTGAGCAGCGAATCCACCGCATTTTTGGTTAGAACACCGATGCGGTATTTGCTCAGAAAGCAGCAGATCCCGGCGGTGATAATGATCGGGGCGCAGGTCAGAATCCATAAAAACAGTTTCGACCGGGCCAGGGGGAAAAACCGTTCCACCCAGAGTTTCAAACCATCATCGGATATCACCGGCAGGCTCAGGGCCGTCAACAGGGCAAAGATGATCCCTTCCAGAAACCCATTGCCGAAACCCATGTTGAAGAAATTCAGTTTGCCCCGAATGGTCAGGAAATCATCCGGGATGTCCTGCCCCGTGCGCTCGATCACGGCAAACTGCTGGATCTGGGAGACGGCGTCGATGAGGCTGCCGAAGATGGATTGGGTGCTGGAGCGGCTTTGTTCGGCGGGGACAATGTCACCGGCGATACTGGAATTGGTGTTCGGTCCTTTGCCTGCCATGACAATTCAATTCTCCAAAACATGATTTTAGACAGGATCAACAGGATCGACAGGATCATAATAAAATCGAAGACAACCTACCGAATTCCGTCATACCGGACCCGATCCGGTATCCAGCATCTGACCGAATGAAATCATTCGCGCATTTTTTGGCGCAGCTGAAACTTTGCATGAAATGCAAAGTAACAAATATTCCGTCAATCCCGTTAATCCTGTCAAAAAAATTCACTCCATCATGGAGGTCAGTTTCTGGCTGATTTTTTCAATATACGCCCTGCCATTGCGGCGTTTCCGCCCGCTTGGGGCGTCCGACAGGCCAACACCTGTGTGATAGCAGGCCACCCCGTCCCAGCCGTATCCATACCGGTCCATGCACTGTCGCAATATCCAGGCACCCACCATGGTGCAATAGCAGGCATCGTAAAGGCTTGCGTAATCCTCACCCAGGTGCTTCCGCCAAAAACTGTTGATCTGCATGTGGCCCATGTCCATGGTTTGCGATGACGGATTCATGTTGATGGCATGCGGCTCCCCGTTGCTCTCGACCTCCGAGATGGCCCGCAATAGAATGGGTGAAATCCCATATCGAATTCCAGCTTCCTGAAAGCAGTACCCATCGGCGCCTGCCGGGAGGCTGTTCCCCAACATCAGGGTTATGTGCATAGAAATGAGGATTGTTTTCTTGATATGGTTTCTCAGCAACGTAACATCCCAAAAACTTTTTTCGACAGGATCAACAGGATCAACAGGATTTTTTTCAGCGAAGCTGACACGTATTTCATTTTTTGATCCTGTCAATCCCGTAAATCCTGTCTAAATTTTTTCAGTTCCTGTCTTTCAAAATCTTTTCCACCGCCGCCATATCGGCGCCGCTGACGAACCGGCCGTCGTCAAAAATAAACACCGGCACCCCGGCAATCCCGGCCTTGCCGACAGCCTCCCGCGAGGCCCGGATCAGTTTTTCACCTTCCGGGCATCGATGGCTTTCATCAAAGGGTAGGGCTTTCCATTCTTTTTCCGCATACTGGCCCAGGGTAAATTTCCGGCACACGGCTTCCATGGATTTTTCCTCCCCTTGCTTGCCGTGTACCGAGTAGAACACCGCTTTCACGGTGGCCCCATAGGTGTCGGCCAGGGCCATGACGGTCTCGCCCGCCATGTCGCAGTAGGGGCAGAGGGGATCGGTGATCATATAGACGCTGCGGTTTTTCGGCTCCGCCGGGCGATAGGTGATGGCGGCCATGGAATCGAGCTGGGGGACCAGGTTTTTGAATCCTTCCGCCTTGAGTTCATCGATCCTGGCCCTGGTGAGCTGTTTTTTTTCCTTGAGCATTTCGCCGGCAATGATGAAATCATCCCCGGCAAACACCGGCACATATTCGTTACCGAGCTTGAGGATCACCTCGCACAGTTGTCCCATAGCGTGTTTGGAAACAATCCGGCCGGGTGGAATGGGCGAATGCCTTCCCAGCCAGGCCAGGTCTATATTGGCGCAGGGGTTTTGGTCATCGGCAATACCGCTGGACAAAAAGATCGCTGTTATCACCATTGTCCACAGGAGTTGTTTTTTCATCATGGGAGCCTCCCTCAACTGAATTCCAGCACTTTTTTGATCAACGCTTCCGTATCCGACTCGTTTACGGTTCTCTTTTGGATGGGGTTTTCCCTGGACCTGCCAGGTCCGGATTCGGGACCGACCGGGTCCGGCTGCCCCCGGGATCGTGCCGGGTTCCTGGAAGAGAGCGTTTCGAACAACCGCAGTCCGGAATCGCTTTCCAGGAAGGCCGCCAGCGCGGATTCCGCCACCAGCGATCGATGCCGCGGGGATATGGCTTGAAGTCGCCGGATGATGGACTCAGCGGTGAGGGAAATCCGGAATCGGACAGGCCGCCCGGTTTCCGCCTTCAGAATGGAATAGAATGCCCGGGAAGGGGTTGCCTTTTCCGAAGCAAACCATGTCTGGAGAGCCATTTCCAGAAACAGGGAGCGGTACGACGCGGGAATGGTCCGCAGACGGGCCGCGTTCTGCTCATCCGCAACCGAGAACCGGAACCGGCGCGGATCAGCCATTTTTCACCCCCTTCAGGTATTTGTAATACCCCCTGGCATTGCTGAATTCCGCATGAACCGGCACTGTCAGGAAATCGTCGGGAAATTTTTCTCTGAAAAACGGGGCAACATAGTAGGCCCCGCCGCCGGCCACGATGAGCTTTCGGGTGTTTTTCAACACATCTGACAGCCGCGATTTGATCTCCCGGTATAAAAAGTCGGCATAATCCCTTGAGAGCTGAGCAATGGTTGCCGACAGGTCGATATCCCTGCCGTAGATGGACACCCTGCGATGCTCCAGGGCATTTTTGACCGCCTGTTCCGGCAGTTCCAGGCCCGTTTTTTTCAGCTCGATATCCAGTTCCCGGCAGATCCGGCAGAGCCCGGCCCCCTCCAGCATGTTGGACCATTCGGAGCTGGAACGCCCTTCATGCACACAAAGGATGTCGATGGTATTGAAACCGATATCCAGAATCAGCAGATCGCTGCCAAGCCATTTGCGGTTCGGCCGGCAATGCTCGTCGAACAGGAAGTCCAGCAGAATGCCCTGGCTCTGGGCCTGAATCCCAATTCGAGTAAAGGTGACCTCCTGCCCCGAAATCTCAAACCGGGCCAGGCGCCGAGCCAGCTCGTCCTTTTTATCCATGTAATACGCCAGCGGCAGACCGAGACAGACCTCCACGGAATGGCAAAGTGACTCCACCGGCAGGTGATAGATCTGCGCGGCGCACTCAAAGGCCTTAAAAATCAGCAGGGGCGAGAATTCCATGATGAAATCCATATCCCGGCTGGGTATTAGATTGGCGCTGATCAGCGCATCGTTTCCCGCCAGATATTTCTGGTTTTCAAACCCGTATTCCACCTGGGCATCGTCCAGACCAGCGACGGCCTTTTTCCTGATCCGCGCCACCGCCGACGGAAACTTGAACATATCGGTATCGATCCGGCCGTTTTCAGTGATCCGGCCGGCAACCGCTTTGACATCGCCGAAACCGATATCGATACCCATTCGGATGAGCGGACTGGTAGTCATCTTTTTAACCTCGCTGTCAATTTTTTGATCTGCTTTTTATAATAATAGCGAGGTGGTCAAGCGGGATGCGATAAAAGATACGGAAATCGGAAGATGTTTGCGATTGAAGGATGGCAGGTGTTTTTGACCATTCGATCAAAATGGATGGCGGGACTATTTTTCAGCGGCCAGCCATCAGCGTTGATCGATTCGATTTCTTATGGAAGCAATGAGGGTTTCGAGTTCGGCTTGAGTCAATTTCTCTAAAAATTCAAGGTTGTTTTCCGTATTGAGGATTCGTTTCAGCATGTCAATCAGGCTTTGTTTGTTCATCTTCACGTCTCTGGGTAGTGGTCATGGAATGACCTGAACTTGATAACTATCTTTAAATACTTGACATTGAAATTTTCATCAAGTATTCAAAGCAAGTATGATACATAATTTCAAAATCATATCCAGTCAACCCCCGATTTTTTTTCTTCAACATCACCCCTGAATGGTAAGCGTCAATTTATCCCCACGGTCAATTTTTCAGCAAGTCAGGATTGATCGATTGGGGCAATAGATTCCGATAATCGTCATCGGATTTCGCAAACGGTAATTTTTCGAAGAGGTAGAGCAAATAG
>JBMORA010000059.1:0-51565 GCA_049320885.1 Thermodesulfobacteriota bacterium
CCACGATTTTTTTCACGATGGTCAGACCGGCGCCGGTGCCGCCGCCATATTGATCCCGGCCGTGCAGCCGCTTAAAAAGAGTGAAAATCCGGGATAAATGCTTTCGGGGGATGCCGATGCCGTTATCCGTAACCGATAGAATCCAGCCGGCATCCGGATGGTTGCTCTCTTTTTCCGCGGCGATTTCAATGTGTTTTTTTGAACGGGTGTTGTATTTGATGCCGTTGTTGATCAGGTTGGAAAAAATTTCCCGGATCCGGACTTCGTCACATTCGATGGTGGGCAACGGCCTTGGAATTCGGATCCGCAGGTTTTCCTCCGGATGGGTGGAACTCAGGATTTCCGCGATATCCTTGACGACCGGATTCAAATCCACCGGCCGGCGGATCAAATCCGTCCGGCCGAGGCGGGAAAAATGCAGCAGCGAACTGATCAGTTCTTCCTCCCGCTTGCACAGGCGCAGAATGGCCTCGATTTTTGAACGGGCGGCGGCATCGAGCTCTTCGCCGTGATCTTCCATCAGGAAAGTGGAATAATTGCTGATGGCGCGGAGCGGCTCCCGAAGATCATGGGAGGCGATATAGGCGAAGTCGTCCAGTTCCTGATTACTGCGCTTTAAAGCCGCCTCGGCCTCCTTGCGTCCGGTGATGTCATGGACGATGGAGTAAAGCAGTTTTTTATTCTGCAGGGCAATGGGGCCACTGAACACTTCCACATCCCGGATGTCACCATTCGCCAGGCGGTGGCGAAAAAAAAACTGGTTTCGTTTTTCCCTCTTCGCCCGGCTCATTTCGGCAAACACATGTTCTTCCGACAGGGTGTTGATATCCGAAATTTTCATCCGCAACATGGCTTCATGCGAATACCCATAGTAACCGCATGCGGCCGGATTGGCGTCCACGATGGCGGCGCTTGACGGATCAATGAGCAGCATGGCCGAATGGTTGTTTTCAAAAAGACTTTTATAGCGCTCCTCGCTTTTTTTCAATTCGGCTTCCATGGCTTTCCGCGGGGAGATATCTCTCAGAATCAGAATGATCGAGGCTACTTTATCGCTGACGTCCAGCATGCGGGTGCAATGTACTTCAAAAACCTTTTGCACGGCATCCGTGTTCACGGTGCACTCCATGCTGAGAGAGCCGCTGCTGGTTTTCTGGAATTTTTTCATGAAAGCGGCGAGCCATGGGAACAATTCCGTGATATTTCGGCCGATCAGCCGGGGCTTTTCTTCGGTTGCCTGATCGGCTTCTTTCCCGGAAGGCCTTCCGAATTCTTCCGTTGAATAATAATAAGCCCCCGGCGCAAGCTGTATGTTTTTCAGCTCCACGGCGGCGTGATTGAGGTTGATGACCTGATGCCGGTTGTTCAAAAGGATGGAAGGATCCGTCAGGCTTTCGAAAACGGTCAGGTACGTGTTTTTTTCATTGGTCAGGATTCGGCTTCCCTCCTGAATCTCGCTCAACAGCTTGTCCGTCCCATGACCGGCCCACTCCTGACAAAAGGCGATTTCCATCCGGTCAAAACTGCGCTCCAGAAAAAGCCGCGATCGCGACAGCCGGTTTTCGTCCCGGATGTTTTCCTCCAGGAGGTCGGCATAACTCTGGCGATAATATTTCAACAGGCCTAGGAAAAGGGCGAGGGAAACGCCTCGCTGGCGGTGGCGCCGGGCCTCGATGACGCCGAAAGTGTTCAGCGGGTCGCTCAGGAAATCATCATCCGGGCCGAAATCCGGAATGGAACGATAATGCCGGATTCCCTGGATCAGGGAGGAGGACAAACCGGCGATGGAGAGCCGCCAGGCTTCCTCCAGGGTGGAGGTGTAGCGGGTGTAATCCCTTTCCTTGGCGTACTTCAGAATGCGCCGGATAAGCCAGTCTTCGCTGTTTTGAATCAAATCAATCAATTCCTGCATGCCGAGGCCCTCTCATATTTCCAGCGCAACAACCCGGTTGCTTCCCTGTTTTTTGGCGGCCAGCATGGCCGATTCGGCCAATTTGAAAAGGTTGTCCGGGGAAGCGGTGGAGATATTCCGGCAGACGGCGATACCGATGCTGGCGGTTGCCTGAATCGCCGCGCCTTTGTATGCAACCGGCAGTGCTGCCAATTGGCGGAGGATGGTGTCGCATATCGATATCGCGTTATCCCGGGTTGTGCCAGGAAACAGGGCGGCCAGTTCCACTCCGCCGTAGCGGCAGGGAATATCGGTTTGGCGGAGTCCCGAGATCAAGAGTCGGGCGATCGCTTTTATGATATTGTCGCCGGCGTCGTGACCATAAGCCGCGTTGATGTTTTTGACGCCGTCCAGGTGTAGGATGCAAAAGGCCAGGGGAGGATCGTCTGTTTCCGGTTCTCCGATTTTCCGATTCAGGATTTCCCTGAAGTGTTTTCGGTTGTAGAGGCCGGTCAACTCGTCCCGGGAAGCGAGTTCGGCGGCCTGTTTCAAGGCCTCTTTCGTCTGCTGCTTCAGGTGGGTTTTTTCCAGGCTGTTCCGTATGATCCGGGAAAGAGCTTTCCGGGAGATCCGGGATTTGGGTAGATAGTCGCAGGCGCCGGCCTGAATCATTCTGGCGGCGGCGATTTCGTCCCACCGGGCGGCGAGGATGACCACCGGAATGTCCTGGCCCCGGCGATCCAATTCCAGCAGGAAATCGACATCCAGGCCGGCGGGCGGGGCATCTGCCAGAAAAATCAGATGAATACCGCCGGATTCTGCGATCTGCAAAGCCTCGGCATGATCCATGGCCCGCCGGATGCAAATATCCCTGTTGTCCTTCAATAGTTTTTGGAGGCGGTGAAAATCCTCTTCATTGTTTTCCACAACAAGCAGATTGACGGCCTGGTTGATTTCCAGAATCGATGTTCTGCCGACATAGGGCCTCACCTCATGTTGACGGATATTCTGGATTTTCTGGACAATAGCGGCGATACGATCGGCTGCTTGCTGAATTTTGGCAATGTAGGAACTGGATTTTTCCGTATTCTGCCGATGCAATTCCAGCAGCTGAACATTTCCCAACAACGCCATGAGGGGTTGATTCAGTTCGTGGGCGGTGGCTCCTGCCATTTGCAGGAGTACCTTCAGCCGCTCTTCTTCGAGCAGGGCCTTCTGTTGTTCGATGATGCGCTGGTTGGCTTTTTCCAGTTCGAAAAGATTGGTTTTCAGCTTCGCGTTGGTTTGTCGCAGTTCCTGCTCCGTCTGTTTTTTTTCCATGGCGTGGCGGATGGTCCGGATCAAAAGGTCATGGTTCAGGGCGCCTTTCACCAGATAATCCGTTGCTCCCTTCTTCATGGCCTGGACGGCGATCATTTCATTTCCCTGGCCGGTCAGCACAATGGTCGGAACGTCTGCCGTGCTGTCGTCTCCGGTTATTTTTTCCAATAGCTCAAGCCCGTCCATGTCGGGCAGATTGTAATCCAAGAGGATGCAATCGATTTCGCGGTTGCGGAGAAGTTGAAGCCCTTCGGCGGCGGTTTCGGTTTCGAACAGGCGGTATTCCACGGTTTTGGTTTTACCCAGCAGGCGGCGATAGAGGAAGGCGTCTTCCGGATTGTCCTCGATGGCCAAAATGTTGATAACCCGGTTGTTCATTTACACGTGCTCTTCTTTCGGAAATACGGCGATTTCGAACCAGAAATTTTTAAACCGCTGGATGGCCTCGATGTAGGAAGCCAAGGTGATGGGTTTGCAGATATAGCTGTTGGCGCCGGCGGCGTAACAGTTGTCGATATCGTGCTGTTCGCAGGAAGTTGTAAGGATAATGACCGGGATTGTTTTCAGCTGGAGGTCTTTCTTGATTTCGCCCAGTACTTCCCGGCCGTCGGTTCCCGGTAAATTCAGATCCAGCAGGATCAGGCCCGGTCGCGGGGATCGGGCGGGGTCGGAATATCTGCCGCGCCGAAAAAGATAGTCGATGGCTTCATCGCCGGTTTCGCAATGAATGATGGGATTGGCCAACCCGCATCTCTGGAACGCCCTTATGGTCGCTTCCTGATCCTCGGGACTGTCCTCGATCAGAAGAATCGGTTGCTTCATTTTGCTCATGGAAAAATCCCTGTTGTCCGGAGTTGAGTGCCGCCGTTGTTCCGTTTGTCCGGTCCTGGCTCTGGTCGGCGCCGATGACCGCCAATCGGCTTCCGCGGTTATCGGGTGCGAATAATCGCTTCGGTGGTTGTCGTGCTGAAATGAACGAACGGATGCAACCGTTTTTATATACGTAGATATCCAAGTCCTGAAGTAGCTGAAACTATATCAGAGTATTGGGAGGATATCAATCAAAAAACTTGACAAGCGCGTATCCTGGGTAGTAAAATTGTTTACAATACATTGAATGAGCGCTCGATCATCAGGCGCTGATTACTATCGTTTTCTCGTATCGTCACTTATCTCCGTCAGCATTTTTCTGTTTTCAATAAGGTTTCGGTAATGACTTTTCGTCGCACGATGACGGCATCCAGAGGTATTATCCCATATCATCAAAATAATCGTTTCCCTTTTTTTATCGGCAAGGCGGAACTCCTGAATCGGTGCAACCGGCTGTAAAACGCGCGAAAGGATGAGCCTACGTGAGTGATTCGCATGAACGCAGTATTGGAGATGTCCTGCTGGAGTTGAAAGATGTCAACATGCATTTCGGTAAAGTGCGGGCCCTTGCCGGCGTGAACCTCGCGGTGCGCAAGGGTGAGATCCATTCGGTGATCGGACCCAACGGAGCAGGAAAGACCGTGATGATGAATGTGATCAGCGGTCTGTATCGGCCCCAGAGAGGTGAAATCCATTATCAAGGGAGAAGGATCAATCACCTGAAGCCTTATGAACGGGCATCCATTGGCATATCCCGGACTTTCCAGAAGGTGGAAGTGTTCGGCGGCATGACGGTGCTGGACAATATTCGTCTGGGCCGCCATATTCACATGAAATCGGGGATTCTGGGCGGAGCGCTGTATTTTGGAAAAACAGCCCGGGAGGAAATCGAACATCGGGAGTTCATCGAACAGGAAATTATTGATTTTCTGGAAATCGAACAGCTGCGCCATAAACCGGTGGGCATGCTGCCCTATGGACTACAGAAACGGGTCGAGTTGGGGCGGGCCCTGGCCCTGGAACCGGAACTGCTGATTCTCGATGAGCCTCTGGCCGGACTCAACCTGGAAGAAACCGAGGATATGGCGCGGTTTATTCTCGACATCAACGAGGAGAAACGCTGGCGGGTCACTTGTTTATTGGTGGAACACGACATGGGGGTGGTGATGGATCTGTCTGATCGGGTTTTTGTATTGAATTTCGGGAACATGATCATGGATGGAACTCCCGCGGAAGTTCAGCACAATCCGGAAGTCATCAAAGCCTATCTGGGGGAAGAGGAGCTATATGCCACAAGGGGGTAATGCCGTGGAGGATAAACCGGAAAACATCATCGGGAAGGAGCTGACGATTCCGAAACTCTTCCTTCGGCAGGCCAAGCGTTTCGGCGAGAAGCGGGTCGCCATGAGAGAAAAGGAATTCGGTATCTGGCGGCCGATCACTTGGCGGGATTATCTGGACAACGTCAAATATCTCACCCTCGGCCTGGTCAAACTCGGCTTGAAAAAAAACGACAAGGTCGCCATGATCGGCGATAACCGTCCGGAAGGGTTATGGGCCGAAATGGCCGCGGTATGCGCTGGCGGGGTCGGCGTCTGGCTTTTTCAGGACTGCCTGATCGAAGAAGTAAAATACATCATCGACCATTCGGATTCAAAATTCCTGTTCGGCGAAACCCAGGAGGAGGTCGATAAAGCCCTCTCCATCATGCGGGAATGTCCGAAGCTGCAAAAAATCATCTGGGATGATCCCAAGGGAATGCGCAATTATCACCAGGATTGTCTGATAAGTTTGAACGCGGTCATGGAGTTGGGCCGGGATTTGGACAGGGAGCAGCCCGGGCTGTTTGAGGAGCTTGTCCAGTCGGGACACGGCGATGATGTGGCCCTGCTGTTTTACACTTCGGGAACGACATCGCTCCCCAAAGGGGCGCTGCTTTCCCATAACAACATGCTGACCATGGGCAAGCATCTGATGGAAGTCGACCCTTGTCTGCCCACGGACGATTATGTTTCCTATCTGCCGTTCGCCTGGATCGGCGAACAGATGATGTCCATTTCTTGCGGGCTGCAAATCGGCTACACCATCAATTTTCCCGAGGGGCCCGGCACCGCCCAGGAGAATATCCGCGAAATCGGCCCTCACGTCATGTTCGCCCCTCCGCGCATGTGGGAACAAATGACCAGGAGCATACAGGTGAAGCACCTGGACGCCACCTGGACCAAACGGAAATGCTTCCAGGCCGCCTCCCGCATCGGGTATCGAATGGCGGACATGAAATTCAAAAAGAAAACCATCCCCTGGTACTGGAAGGCTATGGATTATGTGGCCAAGATTTGCGTTCAGAATAAAATCAAGGATCACCTCGGACTCACCAACGTGCGCAACGCCTATACGGGAGGGGCCGCCATGGGGCCGGATCATTTCCGGTTTTTTCACTCCCTGGGCGTCAATCTCAAACAGATTTACGGACAAACGGAAGTGGCCGGGATCTCCGTCGTGCACCGCAGCGGTGATATCAAGTTCGATACCGTGGGAATTCCGATCCCGGGTACGGAAGTCAGGATCACCCCCGAGGGAGAAATCATCACCCGAAGTTCATCCGTGTTTCTCGGATACTACAAGAATCCTTCGGCGACGACCAAGGCCCTGAGGGACGGCTGGTTGTATTCGGATGACAAGGGGTTTATCGATGACGACGGGCATCTGGTGGTGTTCGATCGCACCAAGGACGTATTCACGCTGAAAGACGGTAAACCGTTTTCACCCCAGTACCTGGAGACCCGGCTCAAATTCAGCCCCTACATCACCGACTCCTGGGTCATCGGCGACAAAAAAGACTATATCACGGCGGTCCTGTGTATTGACTACGCGGTGGTGGGGAAATGGGCCGATGATAAAAAAATCAATTATACCAGTTACCAGGAACTCTCCCAGAAACCGGAAGTCTATTCGCTGATTGAGAAGCAGATTATCCAGGCCAATAAAGACCTTCCCGAATCAGCCAAGGTAAGAAAGTTCACCAATCTATACAAAACGCTGGATGCCGATGACGATGAACTGACCCGAACCCGCAAACTGCGGCGGGCGTTTGTGGAGAAACGCTACCAGGATATCGTCAATGCCCTGTATTCGGATGCGGAAGCAGTGCATATCGACACCGCCATCAAATACGAGGATGGCCGGCAGGCGCATATCAAAACGGATATGCAGATACGGAAGTTGAAAGACTGAAGCGCAAAGGAGAATCCTGATGGATTTGCTGCTCATGACGATCACCACCGGGGTAATGGTCGGCGGCATTTACGCCCTGGTGGCTTTGGGCTGGGTGTTGATTTATAAATGCTCCGGCGTACTGAACCTGGCCATGGGAGAAATGACCTTGATCGGGGCCTATGTTTCCCTCAGTTTTTATTCCATGGGGATCCCGTTCATCCTTTCCCTTATAATATCCCTGGTCATCGGCTTTTTCCTGGGAGTTCTGACGGAGAGGATTTTTCTGGACAAGCTGATCGGGGAGCCGGTTCTGACGGTGATCATGGTGACGGTGGGGCTTTCGTTTTTTTTCAAGGGAACGGTTGAATTTATCTGGGGCACCGACACCCAGGTCTTCACGCCGGCGGTTTTTTCCTTCGAGCCCATCCGGATCGGTCCATTGGTCATCGGGCGGGTATATTTGTGGAGTTTTGTCGCCGCCATTATTTTACTGGTGATTTTCATGGCGTTTTTCAAATACACCCGCTGGGGGCTGGCCATGCAGGCCACCGCCGACGATGAAATGGCGGCCCTGTCCATCGGCATCAGCGCGCGGTTCGTTTATGCAATCGCCTGGGCCATCGCCTTCATGGCCGCGGGCGTTGGTGGTACGCTGCTCGGCAATATCAATGGATTGAATATTTCCGTGGGTTATCTGGGGTTGCTGGTCCTGCCGGCCGTTGTGCTGGGGGGACTCAATTCCGTTCCGGGGGCCATCGTCGGCGGAATCGTCATCGGCATTCTGCAGAACCTGTGCGGCGCCTACCTGGATCAGTATGTGCCCGGCGGCGTGAAAGAGATCGCCCCCTTTGCCTTCATGGCGGTCTTTTTGTTGTTCAAGCCATACGGCTTATGGGGCTGGGAAAGAATTGAACGCGTCTGATCAGGCCTGACCGAAGATTGTAGAGGGGAAAAACCATGTCGACCACTTTTTTGCCTTGCGGGACCTACCATGAAAATTACGGCCAGGATCATGCCTGGTGGCAGACCCGGTTCATCCGGGGTAAAATGGCCCTGCTGTTTCTGGTTCTCTTTGTTTTGATTCCCTGGTTTGCGGATTCCTATTGGCTGAGCGTCTGCAACCAGATCGGCTATACGGTTCTCGGTGCCCTGGGCGTTCAGCTGCTGATCGGTTTCTGCGGTCAGGTCACCCTCGGCCATGCCGCTTTTCTGGCCGTGGGCGCCTACACCAGCACGCTGCTGATTCTGGAGCTTCCCTGGCCGGCCGTCCTCCTCGATTGGGGGCTGGCCTATCCCATCAGCATTCTGATCTCCGCCGTCATCGCCGGTCTGTGGAGTGTTCTCTTCGGTCTGCCGTCCGCCAGGGTGAAGGGATTCTATCTGATTCTAACCACCATGGCGGCCCAGTTCATCACCGTGGATTTCATCATCACCCAGTATGTCAGCCAGATCGGTGGCAGGGGCCAGGCCTTTTCCCTGCCGCCGGGCACCATCAAGGTGGGGATCTGGGTGATCGACACGGATTTGAAGGTCTATATCATGATGCTCGTGCTGGTGACCCTCAGCGTAATGGGTGTCGTCAATCTTTTGCGCTCACGGGTCGGCAGGGCCTGGGTCGCCATCCGGGACAACGATATCTCGGCGGAGGTCATGGGCATCAATGTGGTGAAATACAAACTGTTCGCTTTTTTCGTCGCCGGGTTCATCGGCGGGCTCGCCGGCGCTTTCTGGATCAGCAATCTGGCAGCCATCAGCCCGGAGCATTTTCCATGGTTCTGGTCCCTGTGGCTGGTGGGTGTGATTCTGATCGGCGGTGTGGGCTCGGTCCACGGCGCGATTTACGGTTCCGTTTTCATGGTGGTGGTGATGGAGCTGCTGCAGTTTGCGGTCATGCCGCTGGCGGATACCTTTCCGAAGCTGCTGATGGATTTTTTGTTCATCAAGGAAGCTGTTTTCGGATTGGCCATTTGCGCCTTCATGATCTTCGAGCCCAACGGACTTTCCTACCGGTGGTGGCAGATGAAAAATTACTTCAACCTGTGGCCGTTTTCCTACTAGGCTCATCTCGGGTTGATATCGATGGAAAGGAAGCAACCGGATTACCGGCAAACCTGGACAGAGAGGAGAAAAAGCACATGAGAGTAAAAAGAGCCCTAAAAGGATTGTGTCTGATCTGCTGTTTGTGGATTTGGTTCATCGGGCAGGGCGTCGCCGCGGAAACCATCAAGATCGGAGCCCTGAACGACATGACCGGGGCGACTTCCGATGTGGGCAAGGATTACGCCATGGGAATCGCCGAGGCGATTCATTACGTGAACGACAACGGCGGCGTGAACGGAAAGGAAATCAAACTGTATCAGTTTGATTACGGATATCGCGTTCCGGAAGCCCTGACCAAATACAAGCTCTTCAAGCGTATGGGGTGTCTGGCCATCCTTGGCTGGGGCACGGGCGATACCGAAGCCCTTTCCCCCACGGTGACCAAGGATAAGATTCCCTATGTCTCCGCTTCGTATTCCGGTCATCTCACCGATCCTGCCAAAACTCCCTACAACCTCTTCGCCGCCACGGATTATTCCAGCAATGCCCGGGCCACGCTGACGGCCTGGTTCGATCTGCGCTGGCCCAAGCATCCGGATTTCGGGAAGCGGAAGCCGCGTTTTGCCTGCGCCTATATGTTCGTGCATCCATATTGCAGCGCACCCATCAAGGCCATCAAGGATCAGGCGGAAATTCTGGGCTTTGAAGTCGGACCGGATCAGGACGTGTCTCTGTTCGCCATCGACACCAAAAGCCAGAATCTGTCCCTGAAGAGTTTCAAACCGGATGTGGTGTGGCACGGCAACACCACCATGTCCGTTTCCGCCACCATTCGGGACGCCTATTCCCTGGATTTGGGCGCAGATCACATCGTCAATCTGTGGGGCTTTGACGAGAATCTCCCCCGTCTGGCCGACAAGGCCGCTGAAGGGGTCATGGGCGCCACGGTTTGCGCGTTTTATGGTGAAGATGTTCCCATGATGAAACATGTGCTCGCCTATGCCAAGAAAATCAATGCCGGCGTACCCCAGGAAAAAAGACTCATCCGGACCGTCCAGGCCTGGTCCAATGTGCTGGCCCTGTGGGAAGCCCTCAAACGGGCGGACAAGGCCGGCGATCTTACCGGCGAAGGGGTGCTGAAAAAGGGATTTGAGACCATGTCCGGCCTCGAGCTGGGTTTGGGCGGCGCTCCCCTGACATACCAGGCCACGGATCATCGCGTATCCGGCGAGGTTCCTGTATACGAAGTCAAGGACGGCAAATTCCAGCTGGCCAAGCGGGTGAATCTCAAGGAACGCTGGCCGGATAAATGGGACGCCTGGAAGGGCTGGTAGAATCCGAAACGCTCAGGAGGTCGCCACGCTTTGAATGCTCAAAAGATCATACTGAAAATCAACAACATCGAAGTCAAATATCACGAAGTGATCCTGGTAATCAAAGGGGTCTCCATCGATGTGCCCGAGGGCGGGATTGTCGCCCTGCTGGGGGCCAATGGAGCCGGCAAAAGCACCACGCTGAAGGCCATATCCGGACTGCTGAATCATGAGAACGGGCAAGTCACGGACGGCTCCATCGAATTCATGGATGAGCGCATCGACAAAATGGCCGCGGAAAAAATCGCCCGCATGGGCATCGTCCAGGTTATCGAAGGCCGGCGGGTGTTTGAGCATCTCACCGTGGAGCAGAATCTCCGGGTGGGCGCCCACATGCGCAAATTCGGCCGCAGCGTGAAGGAAGGCCTGGATATGGTCTACCACTATTTCCCGCGCTTGTGGGAAAAGCGCAATGAAACGGCCGGTTTCATCAGCGGCGGCGAGCAGCAGATGACCGTGGTGGGAAGGGCCCTGATGACCAGCCCGAAGTTGATCCTCCTGGACGAACCATCCATGGGCCTGGCGCCCCTGCTGATCCATGAGATTTTTAACATCATCACCAAGCTGAACCAGGAGGAAAAAATCTCCATTCTGCTGGTGGAGCAGAACGCCAAGCTGGCCCTGAACGTGTCGCCCTATGCCTATGTGATGGAAAACGGCCGGATCGTGATGAACGACAGCTCGGAGAAACTGCGGCAAAACCCGGATATCAAGGACTTCTATCTGGGAATCTCCGAACATGGAAAACGCAAGAACTTCCGCGATGTCAAGCATTACAAACGCCGCAAGCGTTGGTTGACCTGATGCCTATTTGATTGTGGCATGGGAGGAGGCCGGCGGTTTCCGGTATCCGGACGGCTTCGCCCTTGCCCGGAGAGTAACCGACTTTATCTAAAATACGGGAGTGACGGAAAATGAAAACAAAACCATTGATTGTTCATCTGACCCTGATCGTTGTCCTCTCCGTCTGTTTTGCCGCCTGCGCCGGTGTCCAACCCCGGCCGGACGAGCAGAATTTCAGAAATCCGGTGGTGACCCTGAGCCATGTGGAGGTCTCCCACTATTGGGGATGGTGGTATTTCAAGAAAACCATCGCTCCGGCGGCGGGTGCTCCCGGCGACTATGGCGCGCCCCTGGATCTGGCTTTTGTCTTCGAGATCCAGAACCCCAATGACTATCCCGTTGAAATGAAAACCCTGAAATTCACGGTGGCCTTCGAGGAGTTCGATCTCAACACCGTCAGTTCCGAGGAAACCCAATGGATTCCGGCCGGAAAGACCAATCAGCTGCGGGTCCACGCCATGTTCGATGGGCAGCAGTCGATGCTGTCCCTGCTGGTCACGGGCGGGTTCAAGCTCAAGGAAAAAGGACTGGAGGCCGGTCCCGCCGGAGCCCTGCAACAGCTTGGAAAATGGTGGGAAGGCATACCGGAATTTTCCTTCCCGGTGCATGTCAAGGAAGGTACGGCGATCTTTGGCGCGGAGACTGTTTCCAAGTCCGTGACCTTCGGTTTTACATACCCATAAAACCAAATTTTGAATTAGGAATTACGAATTACGAATGGTGGATGTTTGATCAATTGATATCCAGGCCTGGTTTTTCGCTTATCGCTTTGAGTGTCATTGTTTCAGGCTGTCCCCCATCTAAGGAGATGACATGGCGGCAGATGCGGACCGCACCGTCGGATTTTTCAATCGTGATCTGGAAACCCTTGCTCCATCGGAGCGTGATACCCGGCTGAATCAGGAATTATCGGCCGTGATCCAGCATGCCTATGCCAATGCCCCCGCCATTCGGCGCAAATTCGATCAGGCCGGGATCAAACCGGCGGAAATCCGAAGCATGCGGGATTTGGAGCAGGTGCCCATCACACGCAAGAGCGAATTGGCGGCGCTCCAGCAGGCGGAGCCGCCCTTCGGCGGTTTTTTGGGAGTGCCCCTTGATCAGATCCGGCGGATCTACATGTCTCCCGGCCCCATATATGAACCGGAAGCGGTCCACAGCGCCAATGACCGCTGGAGCCAGGCCTTTTTCGCCGCCGGTATCCGCAAGGGGGATATCGGCCAGATCACCTTCAGTTATCATCTGGTGCCCGCCGCTTTCTGGTTCGAGGATGCCCTGCATCGTCTGGGATGCATAGCCGCGCCGGGCGGAGTCGGCAATACGGATCTTCAGGTGCGGATGATGCGGGACCTGAAGGTCCGTGCCTATATCGGAACGCCCAGCTTTTTGAATGTGGTGGCGGCCAAGGCCAGGGAACTGGGGTATGACCTGCGGCGGGACCTGCGGCTTGCGGTCGGCTTTGTGGCCGGTGAAATGCTCTCTGAATCCCTGCGGGCGGAACTGGAGCAGACCTTCGGTATGATCATCCGCCAGGGGTATGGAACGGCGGATGTGGGTTGCATGGGATATGAATGTTACCACAAGTCCGGAATGCACATTCCCTATAACTGCATTGTTGAAATTGTGGACCCGGACAGCGGCCGCAGGCTGGGCCCCGGCGAACCGGGCGAGATCGTGACGACGGTTTTCGACAGGGCCTATCCGCTGGTCCGCTTCGGCACCGGTGACCTGTCCTTCCTTACGGAGGAGCCCTGTCCCTGCGGCCGGACCACTTCCCGTCTGGTGAAAATCATGGGGCGGCTGGACCAGGTGACCAAGGTCAAGGGCATGTTCATTCATCCGTCGGGGGCGGCGGAAGTGGCGGCGAAATTCCCGGAGATCGCCGCTTATCAGGTGGTGGTGACCAGGGAAAACCACGTGGATCGGATGACGTTCCACATCGCGACAGTCGCGGATATCACGCCGGACAAGGCGCTGGCCGAGCGCATCGCGGCGGCCATTCCCCAGAGCATGCGGGTGCGGGGCGAGGTCTGCTTCGTGGAGCGCGAGGCCATTCCGGAAAACGAGCCCCGGATTGTCGACAAGCGTCAATGGGATTAGGTATATGGTTCAGGAGCTTCGCCGGTGATGGAACCCGGCTGTTGCGAGGGCGATCAAACCGGATCCGAGCATCCAGAAGGTCCCGGCTTCCGGCACCGGCTGGATTCTGGAAATAACCACCGTCTTGGCCTTGAAGGATGTGCCGGATTTGGATTCCCAATAGATAAAATCGAGCCCGCTGTATTGATCCGTTCCGTAAACCTTCCCGAAGTCCATGAATTTCAGCCAGAAATCGTTTGTCCCGGCCGTCCCCATATCCACGCCGCCGGCTTTTCCGCCGATACAGAAATTTCCCTCGTAATCCCCATTGTACATCAGACGGCCGTTGCGCAGAAGGATGCCCGTGTTGTCGCAGTGATATTGCTGACCGAGAATTTCCAGCCGGACGTCGGCCAGGGAAGCGTCCGCGTTGGGTCCATTACCGGATATCGTTGAAAAGGTCGCGGTAAACGAACCGGAAACAACCGCCTGGGGGGCGGCGGCACCAAAATCCGTGGCCGTGAAAGAATAGGCCGCCGTAATGGCGGTGGCACGGGCGGTTGTCGACAACGCAAGCAGCAGCAAGCACAGGACCAGTGACGACGGCGTGAGTCTCGGTTTCATATGAATCTCCTGGTGTCCATCCCTGCGCGTTTCACCACGGCGGCTCAGGGGTGGCGCATTCAATGTCATGAAATACGAAAGACAGACTTCAGGTTTGGGTGCGAAATAAGCGATAACGGACGAAAGCGCTTTCCAGGCGCGTCTGCGGTAGTCTCTATCGAACTATGGCTTGGTTGTCAAGCATTGAAAGCCTTTTTGTTGCGCCAGCGCTTGGTTTTTATTGACGAAATGAAGAGGACGGGAGATGATGCACCGGCTATCGGGGAAGTGACACCAAAAATACAAGCCGGGAATGCGGGAAGCGTGCTTGAGTGAAATCGATCCTGTTGATTCATCCGCCAGTCGCCAAACCCTGCGAACCGCCGGCCGGGATCGCCAGGCTGGCCATGGCGCTCCGCTCTGCCGGGATCGACTGCCGCGTTTTCGACGCCTCGCTGGAGGGCCTCCTTTATCTGCTGGGCCTGCCGCCTGCGGCCGGGGATACCTGGACCCGCAGGGCCGCGGTGAAGATCGACGTCCATCTCCAGGCCCTGCGGTCCGGGGCGGTTTATACCCATGCCGACCGCTACAAGAAAGCGGTGCTGGATCTCAACCGGATCGTGTCCATGGCCGGACGGGCCAGCGGTGTGCGGATCTCCCTGGCCGATTACGCCGATCCCGGTTTGGCGCCGGTTCGGAGCGCGGATCTGATGGAATCCGCCCGGCGTTTCCGGCGGAATGTTTTTTTTCCGTTTTTTGCAAGCCGTCTTGCGGCCTTGTTGGCTGAACAAGAGCCGGAGATTGTCGGTTTCTCGGTCAATTTCATGAGCCAGGCCCTATGCGCCTTTGCCATGGCGGGTTTTATACGGCAGCGGTTTCCCGGCAGCCGGATCGTATTCGGCGGCGGATTGATCACTTCCTGGATGAGCCGCGCGGGTTTCCGGAACCCTTTCGGCGGCATTGCCGACGATCTGGTCGCGGGCCCCGGAGAGCGCCCATTGCTGGCCATGTGCGGCATCCATGGCCCGGAGTCCGGATCATGCGGCGGATTGGATTATGCGGGGTTCCCCATGGACCGGTATTTGTCCCCCGGCCCGGTGCTGCCCTACAGCGCCTCCTCCGGATGCTACTGGCGGCGCTGTCGTTTCTGCCCGGAGACGGCGGAAGGCGGCGGGTATCGTCCGGTTCCCGCGGAGGACGTCCTCGGCGACCTGCGGTGCCTGATCCGGCTGAACCGGCCGGTCCTGATCCATTTTCTGGACAACGCCCTGTCCCCCCTGTTGATGAAACGGTTGATGGAAAATCCTCCCGGAGTCCCCTGGTACGGTTTTGCCCGGATTACCGGCCATCTGGCGGATCCGGATTTCACCGCCGGCCTGCGGAAATCCGGCTGCGTGATGCTGAAGCTGGGCATCGAGTCCGGCGACCAGGGGGTGCTGGATGCCTTGGAGAAGGGCATCGATCTGCGAACCGTATCGGCGGCGTTACGGACCCTGAAAGCCTCCGGTATCGCCACCTATGCGTACCTGCTGTTCGGAACACCGGCCGAGACCCCGCGGAGCGCGGAAAACACCCTGGCCTTCACGGTGGCCCACGCGGAGAGCATCGATTTTCTCAATCTGGCCATTTTCAATCTGCCGGCGGCCGCCGGGGAAGCCCGGGAATTGAAAACCGCCGCATTTTATCCGGGGGATCTGTCGCTCTACCGGGAATTTGTCCACCCCCACGGCTGGCAGCGGGACCAGGTGCGGCGCTATATCGAGAAAACCGTCAAACCGCATCCGGCGGTCCGGCCGATCCTCCGCGCCAACCCGCCGCTTTTTACGTCCAATCATGCGCCTTTCATACGGAATCAGGACTTTTCCCGTTTTTTCAACGGCCGGGCAGTTTCGGGTTGAAAGAATGGCCGGGATGAGGTAGAAGCGTGTTGCCGAATTTCGAAAACCCGAAACACTATAACGAATCGAGGCAGACATGTTACGGAAATTTTTACCGAAAGAGGATCGCTTCTTTGAATATTTCGAACAACAGACCCAGGTGATCGGCCGGGGTCTGGAGCTGTTCGCGGAGATGTTGCAGGATTATCCCAACCGGAAGGAATACTGCGCCAGGATCAAGGAGGTGGAGAATCAGGCGGATCAGATTGTCCACAACATTTTTCAGCTGCTCAACAATACCTTTGTGACGCCTTTCGACCGGGAGGACATCAAACGCCTGGTCCACCGTCTGGACGATGTGCTGGATTACGCCGAAGACGCCAGCGCCCGCATGGACATTTACGACATTCCGGATGTGCCGGAGCCGGTCCGGGCCCTGGTGGACATCCTGAGGGAGGCCTTTAAAAGTCTTTCCCAGGCCATGCTGACGCTGAGGAACCTGAAACAGCGGCAGGAATGCGATCGTTTCTGCATCGAGGTCAACCGGCTGGAAAATACGGGCGACGGCGTGTTGCGGGAAGCCCTGCGGAAGCTTTTCAAGGAGGAGACCAACCCCATCATGATCATCAAGCTCCGGGAAATTTATGAAAGCCTCGAGGAGGCCATCGACCGTTGCGAGGACGTGGCCAACACCATTGAAACCATTCTCATCAAAAACGCCTGATAAAATCCTATGTCCCCCATGTCCATGACCGCGCTGGCAATTTTCATCATTCTCCTGGCCCTGGTGTTTGATTTCCTGAACGGCATGAACGATGCCGCCAATTCCATCGCCACCATTGTTTCCACCCGGGTCCTGTCGCCCCGGATGGCGGTGGCCTGGGCCGCGTTTTTCAATTTTGTCGCCGCCTTCGGTTTCGGCGTCGGTGTGGCCAAAACCATCGGCAAGGGGGTGGTGGATCCGCAGGTGCTGACACTCTGGTTCATCCTGGCGGTGTTGGTGGGGGCCTCCGGTTGGACCCATGCCTGCACCGTATTGGGTTTTCCCATCAGCGTTTCCCACGCCCTGGTGGGCGGAATCATCGGCGCCGGACTGGTCCGGGGCGGTTTCCAGGTATTGATCCTGGGCGGGATCCTGAAAATCGGAATCTTTATCGTCCTGTCCCCGCTGATCGGCATGTTTTTGTCCATTGTCTTTTCCATCCTGATCGACTGGATTTTCCGCAAACAGTCGCCCTATCGCGTGGACCGCTGGTTCCGGATCGGCCAGTTGCTTTCCTCCGCCCTGTTCAGCCTGGGGCATGGGGCCAACGACGCCCAGAAAACCATGGGGATCATCGTGATGGTCCTGGTGGCGGCCGGATGGCAACAGGATTTCTCGGTCCCCGTCTGGGTCATTTTCTCCTGCTATTTCATGATCGCCCTGGGAACCATGCTGGGCGGGTGGAAGGTGGTCAAGACCATGGGCATGCGGATGACCAAATTGACTCCGGTGGGCGGTTTTTGCGCGGAAATGGCCGCCGCGGCGTCCATCATCGGCAATTCCCTGGCCGGTATCCCGGTTTCCACGACCCATACCATCACCGGCGGGATCATCGGCGTGGGGGCTGTCCGCGGTCTGTCCTCCGTGCGCTGGGGGGTAGCCGGGAACATCGTCTTGGCCTGGGTGCTCACGTTGCCCGGGGCCGCCCTGATTTCGGCATTGGTCTATTTTTTCCTGTCCCTGGCCGGGCTGGAATAGACCCGCTGTCCGCAATCCGTTTTTCCTTGTCTTGCCATCCTGTTTATAAAAATATATAATTGGTTCCGCAATCCGACGGCCGAGGCATATCCGTATCGATCACGTTCAACCCACTGTTGTCAAATCGGTTTGCATGCAGACACGGCAGGAAGCATTTCCCGGATACGGGCATCGAAAGGGGGGACTGAAATGGATAAAGGTGATATCGCCAAAAAAATGTTGGGTAAAGCCACTGAAATGGGCTACGATGCCGTGACCATCGCCAACGCATTGAAAATCAAACCCCAGACCGTCGAGGAGTGGCTGAGCGGCAAACGGCTGCCCCGCCCCAGCAACCTCATCGCCCTGGCCTCATTGCTGAACATTCCGCTGTCCTTCCTGAAGAAAGGCATCAATGTGCTGACGGATATCCCCACCTATCCCTATCAGCTGATCAAGGAGATTTTCTCGGAAATATCCAAGGCCGAAGCCGAGGAACTGGAAGTCTTGATCCGCCTGTGGAAGGGGGAAAAGACGGTCCGGGAAATTCTGGCCATCTTGAAGCAGATGAAAAAAAGCGAGCTGGAGGAGATCCGGCAGGAAGCCGGCCGGATCCTTCAGCTCCGGCAGCTGGTGGATGACGTGGCCATGCTGAAAAAGGTGGTTTCCCTGAAGTAGCCCCCCCACCCGGACGACAACCGCCGAATTCCGGATTGCGGGTCGGGGACCAGCCACGGGTGTCGTTCCGTCATTTCATCAGGCTTGCCCGGAGCATGGAAAACAGCCGTTCCAGCCGCTGTTCCGCGGCGAAAAGTTCGTCGGGGGACGCAATGGCCGAATCCAGTTCCCGGAGGATGTCTTCATACCGGGAGACGGGAATCGCTTCCCCTGTCCGCTGCACGGGCGGCCTGTCATATTCACCATTCTCGAAGAAATAATTGCAGGGGCCCGGCGCATCCGCTCGCCGGTGGGGCCAGTTCATTTTCAGGGCGGCGAATTCCTGAAACAAGCCGGCCGCTTGCGATGCCGGGGGAAAGTCCTCCTGCCGGACGGGCCGCTGGAGACGGTTCTCGAGTTCCTGAAAGAATGCCGCGAGCAGCTTCCGTTCGGTGACGATCAGTCCGAAAGGATGCCAGTGGTCCATCGAAGCGCGCAGGATTTCCAGTTGAACCGCGGGCAAATGGCGGTACGTGGGGCAGAAATAGGTGCGGCAGGCCATGCCGCCGTAATAACTGAGGCCGCGCCAGTCCACCCCGTTGTTGCCCGGAGCGGCCGGATGCAGCAGGCAGCCCACGCAGCCGGAAGCACCGCCGATCATCCCCAGAAACGGGCAATGGTGGAACCGGGGGAAAGGTCGATCCGGGGCGGTCCAGCCCTCGATTTTCATCCGGAAATCGTCGATGCCTGTAACGGTCCGGGGAACCCCGGCGAAGATTTCGGTCCGCCGGATGAGCATCTTCTCCAGGGCGTTGCGGGAGGGATCGGGGACATTGTACAAGCCGCAGCAGGCTCCGCAGGAAATGTTTGAACGGACCTGGCAAAGATAAACGTCCATGGTGTTTCCAGGGGCATGTTGGTTCAATTCGTTT
Organism: Thermodesulfobacteriota bacterium; assembly: GCA_049320885.1. Classification (GTDB taxonomy): domain Bacteria; phylum Desulfobacterota; class Desulfobacteria; order Desulfobacterales; family SURF-7; genus DYJD01. Next base: position 19,422 of record JBMORA010000059.1, read on the forward strand.
TCCGGTTGCATGGTCATCCCGCAGTTGCCGATTCTTTTTGAAAAGCCAGCCTATATCATGAAACCTTCCCCGGGTACAGCCGCATTTCCCTGTTTGTCTCCCGGTTGGTTTTATTTGCGTAATGCAAATAAAATGTTTGCGTAATGCAAATAAAAATGATAGGGGTGTACAACCTTCGGAAAGGATGCGCATGAAGATCGCGGAAAGCCGGGAAGAAATCGATGAAGTCTTGTTTCGGGCGCTACGGGCGGTTTTTCAGTTTGAACGCCTGAAAGTCGCCTTGTTCGGCCTGACATTTGAAGAAATTTATCTGCTGCAGTTTCTGCGCCGGAAATCTCCCAGCCGGGTGGGTGACATCGCCGCGGAGATGAAAACGCCCATCAGCACCCTTTCCAGAACCATCGGGCGGCTGCAAAAAAGAGGTCTGGTATCGCGCAGGCAGGATTCCGGGGACAAACGGGTCATCCTGGTGTCCCTGCCGGACAAGGGCAGACGGATGGTCATGGAAGTGGAAACCCACTCGTTCGAGTTGATTACCAGAAACATGGAAGCGTTCGGCCGGGATGACATCCAGGCCTTTATCCAAACGGCGGACGCGCTGGAAATGATTCTGCGGCCGGAGCCGCAAGAATTCATGCAATCAAATGGCAAGGACAAGCGTCGTGAAAGAGAGGAAACATGAAAAGACTGAATGGAAAGACGGCCGTCGTGACCGGCGCGGCCATGGGCATGGGAAGATGCATCGCCGGCATGCTGATGGGCGAGGGGTGCAAGGTGGCGCTGCTGGATGTGAACCGAAAGGCCCTGGATGAAACCCGGGAAGCCTTCAAGGACTTGGGGCATTGCGAAGGATTCGTCTGCGACGTGTCGGACCGCGAGGCGGTGTATGCAACCGCGGCCTCGGTCAGGAATGCCCTGGGACCGGTATCCGTGCTGGTCAATAATGCCGGCATCGTGAGGGCCCGGGAATTGCTGGAGCTGGATGATGCCGCCATCGAGAAGACCATCAACATCAACCTGACATCCATGTTCTGGACCTGCAAGGCCTATCTTCCCGACATGATTTCGCGGAACGAAGGCCACGTCGTCAATATGGCCTCGGCCGGGGGAATTCTGGCCATTCCCAACCTGTCGGCCTATTGCGCCAGTAAATTCGGCGTGATCGGATTTTCGGACGCCCTGCGCCAGGAAATGAGCAAGAAGAAAACCAACGTCGGGGTCACTTTCGTCTGCCCCAACACCGTGAATACCGGGATGTTCGACGGCTCCAAGATGGTGGCCGGGACCACGTTGCTGTCGGCGGAGAAGGTGGCGGCCGAGGTGATCAAGGCGATCAAGAAAAACAAGGCCATGGTGGCGGTTCCGAACATACCGGTTAAAATCATGACCCCCCTGTCGAAGCTGCTGATGCCCATCAAGATCATGGATTTGATGAACCGGATGCTCGGCATGTGGAAGGCGAATGATACCTGGACCGGCAGAAACACTTCGGAGAAAGGAGCATAAGATGCAGGCGATTACAAAAGGGGTCATCAATCTGGTGCTGAACGGGTTTTCCGGCTGGGGCCTTTCGACCATGAGCGAGATTCTGCAAGTCCGTTCGGAGGAGGCCACCGTGGAAGATGTCCGCAGACTGGGCCGCTCCCAGCTGTTTCAGTTGTATCATGCCGCCGAGGTCCCTGATTTTGAAGCCATGAAAGGGGAGTATCGGGCGGAAGTGCTGCCGGTGGGCCCGTTTGCGTTTGTGGCCGATTTTTATACCCATAAGATGTTCGGCCCGGGGCGCTGGTTGGGCAAGGCCTTCCACCCGTTGCTGAAAACCTCCGGCTGGGGATACAATATTTTTGCCGGGAAAAAAGGCGGCGACATCTTCCGCACCTGCCGGATGAATACTTTCCTGGGTCTTTCCAACATGGATGACCGGGATGCCTTCCATTTGGATTACAGTCCCTGGAACGGATTCCTCAACTACACCATGCACGATGAAATCCGGAAGATCAATGACCGGCTGTATCTCGGCATGGGTTATATGAGCGCCGGGGGCGGCCCGCTCAACCCGGCGCCGTTTCTGGTGTTTGGAGAGCCCACCCATTGGGTGGGGCCGGACAAGGATTGATGGACAAGGATTGATGGTGTTGACATTCGGTCCCGGGCAGGCCATAGTTCCTCCTATGCGGCGCAATGGCCTGCTCATCAAGGCGTCGGCGGCTGGAAGATGCATGTTGAGCACAGCATATCGAGAACGTTTACATGGCAGGGAGGAACGGCATGCGGAATGTAAAAGGATCGATCATGTTGCCCTGGGTGAAAACCATTAAAGCCAACAAGACCGGGGCCTACAACCAGTATCTGACGGAAAAGGACCGGGAAACGATTTCCAAGCTGATTCTGCCGTCATCCTGGTACGATTTTGAAACCTATAAAAACTGTTTCAACGCCGTGGTGGCGGTGGAAGCAAAGGGAGCTGTCGAGGTCTGCCGCGACTGGGGAAGAGCCTACAGCGATGTGATCATGTCCTCGGTCTACAAACGGGCGATTAAAAAAGGCGACCCCAGGGCGGCCATGGACCAGTTCACCTTCGTGTTCAAGAGCATGTTCAATTTCGGCAAGGTGGTCAGCGAATTTGTTTCGGATCGTGAAATGATCGTCACCATCGAGGAGTTCGATCCCCATGTGGAGGCCTGGTATTATGTGACCCGCGGTTGGCTGGAACGGTTCATCGAGCTGTGCCTGGATAAAAAAGTGACCTCGGAGTTTGTGAGCAAATCCTGGCGGGGTGATCCGGTGACGGCCATCAAGGCGGCCTGGTCCGTCTGATACGGATGCCCTTGCTCAGCCGCCGATGGCGGACATATGGCCTGCGATGGGCTTGGTCGTCTCCGGGGTCAGGCCGTGGCCTTGGGGTTTCTTGGCCACGGCCGATAACATCAGTTCCACAAGACGGCTGTCGGTGCATCCAGCCCGCATCGGCTCCTTTAGATCCGTCTGCTCATCCGACAGCAGACAGGCCCGGATACGTCCGCTGGCCGTGAGCCTCAGCCGATTGCACGCTTCGCAGAAATGGTTGCTCAGCGGGCTGATAAACCCGATTTCTCCCCGGGCGTTCTGAAACCGGTACCGCCGGGCCGGACCGTCGTTTGCGCTGTTGCGAACCGGGGTCAGAGGTCCCAGGGTTTTCTCCAGTGTTTGCTTGATTTCACCGGCCAACAGCGGAGGATCCGGGTGGATGCCCAGGCCGCCGATGGGCATTTGCTCGATAAAGCGGATATGGAACGGGTAGGCGAATGACAATTGCCCCAGGCGCGACAACTCGTGATCGTTGATGCCCTTCAGCGCCACCACATTCAGTTTGATGGGGAAGAACCCGGCTTCATGGGCGGCCAGAATTCCTTCCCAGACCTTTTGAAAAACAGGATGCCCGGTGATGCGATGATACGTGGATGCGTCCAGGGTGTCCAGGCTGACATTGAGCCGCCGAACCCCGGCGGTCTTCAGTCTTTCGACATTTTCCTTCAGCAGCAGGCCGTTGGTGGTCAACGCCAGGTCCGTAATTCCGTTGATCGCCGATAATCGGGCAAGGAATTCATACACTCCCTTGCGCATCAACGGTTCTCCGCCGGTGACGCGGATTTTGGAAATCCCCAGTCCCACGGCGATCCTCACCACGCGCAGGATTTCCTCGTACCGCAGGATATCCACATGGGTGAGCTTGGGAATCCGGTCGGTGGGCATGCAATACAGGCAATTCAGGTTGCATCGGTCGGTTATGGAAATGCGCAGGTAGTTAAGTCGCCGGTCGAAACCGTCCACCAGTCCATCCGGTTTCGATATCTTCCGGGATTCGAGGGAATTCATATCCAGAAAGGCCGCCTGTCCTAATTGATATTCATATTCGGGCTCATCGCTCCTGGATAATTCCGATTTTTCAGGAGTAACAGGAATGTAACCCAGGAGTTGTCCCCAGGTCAATCTTTCTTTCTGCATCTTTCTTTCTGCATATTTGGATCTTGACATTTGACGTCTGTTTCACTATCAGTGTCCTTTCCGTCGGTTCCGCGGCGCCGGTGTGCCGCCGTTCGCCAGCGGCCATGGGGAGCCGAGCGGGAAGGTAACCTGCTGTCTAAACAATACTGTTGACACCCGGGGAACCTTTGCATATACTCCGCCCCGGTAAAAATGGGGTGGGCTTCGCTTATTATCAACCCGCAAAGCGGACAGGATGCATGAACGAGTATATTCCGGTACTGATGATGATTTTTTTGGCGGCGGCCACGGCTGCTGGCATGATCGTCGCCACCACGTTGATCGGCCCCAAAAAGAAATTCGCGGACAAGATGGAGCCGTTCGAATGCGGCGAAAGTCAGATCGTGTCCCCCAAACAGCGGTTTTCCATTAAATTTTATCTGGTAGCGCTTTTTTTCGTGATCTTCGACATTGAAGCGGTTTTTGTATATCCGTGGGCCGTGCTTTTCAAGGAGCTGGGGATGTTCGGTTTCATTGAAATGCTGGTGTTCATATCCATACTGGCCGTCGGCCTGATTTACGTCTGGAGAAGGGGAGCGTTGGAATGGGAGTAAAACGTCAAGGGACCTTGGTTTCTCCGGACCTGCCGGGAAGGATTGCGGATTCCGCCGATCCGATGCGGCTGCTGGGCGATAGCGTCATCATGACCACCGTGCAGTCCGTGGTGAACTGGAGCAGAAAATATTCCTTTTTTCTCTATCCCTTCGTCACGGCCTGCTGCGGAATGGAGTTCATGTCCGTGGCCGGACCGAGATACGATCTTGACAGATTCGGCGCGGCGTTGCCCCGATTTTCTCCAAGACAGGCCGACCTCATGATGGTGGTGGGCACCATCAGCCATAAGCAGGCGCCCATCCTGGTGAAGGTGTATAATCAGATGGCCGAACCCAAATGGGTTTTCGCCTTCGGCGTCTGCGCCGTATCGGGAGGCTTTTACGACAATTACGCCACGGTTCAGGGCATTGATACCCTGATACCGGTGGATGTGTATGTCCCGGGGTGTCCGCCGCGTCCGGAAATGGTGATCGACGGCCTGCTGAAACTCCAGGAAAAGGTCGCGAAGGAAAAATGGTCGGATTGGCCCAAAGGCGCGTCGCCGGTAAGCAAATGCTAACAAACCTATTTGAAACCATGTGAAGTGTTCGGTTATGGATGCCAGCGTGACTCTGAAAAAACTGACAGACCGATTCCCCGAATCGATTCTCGAGACCCATTCCCACCGGGGGGATGACACCGCGATTGTAAGGAAGGAAGACATCCTGAAAATCTGCCTGTTTTTACGGGATGATGAAACCCTGCTTTTCAACTTCATGATGGATCTGACCGCCGTGGATTACATCGGCAGGGAGCCGCGATTCGAAGTCGTGTATCATCTCTACTCCCTCCGCCATAATCAGCGGGTGCGGATCAAGGCGGGCGTTCCGGAATCCGATTGCGCCATCGATTCGGTGGTATCCATATGGCCCGGCGCCAATTGGTTTGAGCGGGAAGCTTTCGATATGTACGGAATCACTTTCAAGGGCCATCCCGAGTTGAGGCGGATTCTCCTGTATGAAGGATTCGAGGGACATCCCCTGAGAAAAGACTACCCGATAAAGAAACGGCAGCCCCTGATCGGGCCCATCAATTAACCCAATACTCCAGTGAGCCATTGTTTGCGTCATGTCTGATATAACAAAAGATCTTCATACCGAGCACATGGTGATCAACATGGGGCCGTCGCATCCGGTAACCCATGGGACGGTCAAATTTTTAGCGACCCTGGATGGAGAAACCATCGTGGATTTGAAGGTGGATATCGGGTATCTCCATCGCGGGTTCGAAAAAATGTGCGAAAACGGCACCTGGCAGCAGGTGATACCGTATACCGACCGGCTGAATTACGTTTCCCCCCTGATCAACAACGTGGGCTATGCCCTGGCCGTGGAAAAACTGATCGGCGTCGAGGCGCCCGAGCGTTGCCAATACATCCGTGTCATTGCCTGTGAACTTTCCCGCATCTCCGACCATTTCACCAATATCGCCGCGGGCGGCCTGGAACTCGGCGCGTTCACAGCCTTTCTGTATTTTGTCGAAGCGCGGGAACTTATTTACGACCTGATCGAAATGCTGTGCGGCGCCCGCGTCACCGCCAACTATGTCCGGATCGGCGGACTGAAGAACGATCTTCCCGGGGACTTCAAGGAAAAAACAGCGGAAGTGTTCAAGATAATTCGCGGTCTATGGGTGGATGTGGACAAGCTGCTGACGAAGAACCGGATTTTCATCGACCGGGTCAAAGATGTGGGCCTCATGCCGCCGGATGAGGCCATTGCGCTGGGATTCACCGGCCCCTGTCTCAGGGCCTGCGGGGTGCCCTATGACGTCCGGAAGGCCCACCCCTACCTGATTTACGACCGCCTGGATTTCGAGGTCCCCATCGGTGAAACAGGCGACAACTATGACAAATACCTGGTGCGAATGGAAGAGATACAGCAAAGCCTGCGGCTTGTCGAGCAGGCGCTTGATCAGCTTCCCGACGGCCCGATAAACCTGGACATGCCCCAATACAGATGGCAGTCAAAGGATGATGTCTACAACAGAATCGATTCGTTGATTTTTCATTTCAAGACGGTCATTGAAGGCATCAAGCCGCCTCCGGGGGAAATTTATTCCGCCGTTGAGGGAGCCAACGGTGAACTCGGGTTTTATCTGGTGAGCGATGGAAGCGGCAAGCCCTACAAGTGCAGGGTGAGACCACCGTGTTTTCCCTTAACCGCGGCAATGCCCAGGATGATGAAGGGGCGGCTCATCGCCGATATCGTCCCCACTTTCGACATGATCAACATGATCGGCGGAGAATGCGATAGATAACCATGCTTGCAGATCTCATCGAGTCCGTAGCAAAAATTGTATTTATTTTCGGCGTGAATATTGGATTTTTCGCCCCGGTGCTGGGATGGGTGGAAAGAAAACAAAGCGCGGTGATGCAGGACCGGATCGGCGCCAACCGGGCTGATATCCTCGGGTTCACCGTCATCGGCCTGTTTCACTCCATTGCCGACGCCGTCAAGGTTCTCACCAAGGAAGATTTTATTCCCAGCGGCGCCAATAAAGTCTTCCATACCATGGCGCCTTTCATCAGCCTGGTGCCCGCCATCGTGACCTTCACCGTCATCCCGTTCGGCGGGCGGTACACCCTGTTCGGCCATGACGTCAACTTGGTCATCGCCGATCTGGATGTGGGCATCCTGTTCATCTTCGCTTTTTCCTCCCTGGCCACCTACGGCGCGGTCCTCGGTGGATGGTCCTCCAACAACAACTGGTCCTTGCTGGGTGGATTGCGGGCCTCGGCCCAGATGCTTTCCTACGAAGTGGCCATGGGACTCACCATCATCGGCGTCCTCATGGTGTATGGTTCGTTGAAACTAACCGAGATCGGCGCCATGCAGGAGAATTTTTTCCGCTGGGGGATATTCATGCAGCCGGTGGGGTTCATCCTCTTTCTGACCTGCGCCATCGCCGAAAACAAGCGGGCGCCGTTCGATGTCCCCGAGGCGGAGTCCGAGCTCGTGGCCGGTTATTTCACCGAATACAGCGGCATGAAATTCGTCATGTTCTGGATGGGTGAATTCCTGGAGATCGTGACCATCAGCGGTATCGTGACCACCCTGTTTTTCGGGGCCTGGCATCTGCCCTTCGTCAGCGACCGGATGCTGCTGTCCTACTTCCAGTTCGCGGGCCCCAACGGGGCCGGGGTGCTGGCGATGCTCGTCAACATCGCCGTGTTCTTTGCAAAGGTCATTTTCTTCATATGGCTGCAGATGACGGTGCGCTGGACCCTGCCGCGTTTCCGATATGATCAGGTCATGAAATTGTGCTGGAAGATGATTCTGCCGATTTCACTCATCAATATTATCATTACCGGGCTGGTTCTTTTGATATGAATAAAACGACGGTTCCACAGCAAGCCAAATGTCATCCCATGGTGGGCGTCCCGACGGAAAAGTTGAGACCCAAACAGGTGAGGAAAAACCTGGATCTTACCTTGTGGGAAAGACTCTACATTTTCGAGATCATCCGGGGCATGTACATCACGACCCGGCATTTTGCCGTCAACATGTTCGGATTCATCATCCCGCCGAAAGGCCGGAAGAGAAAAATCTTCACGGTTTACTATCCGGAAGAGAAGGTGACGCTTCCTCCCGCATATCGGGGCAGGCCCGTCCTGGTTGCCTGGAAGAATGGCAGGGAAAAATGCGTCGCCTGTGGATTGTGCGAAAAAATCTGTCCGGCGGGCGCCATCACCATCGTCGCCGAGGAGAGAGACAGCGGGGATCGATATCCGGCAAGCTATACCTTGGATATGGCCCGGTGCGTGTATTGCGGTTATTGCGAGGAAGTCTGCCCGAAGGAAGCCATTGTCATGAGTGCTGAATATCAGGGGCTGGCCGAGAGGGACAGGCGGAACATGAAATACGCCAAAGAACAACTGCTACGGTCCGAGGAAAGCGTGAAAGCCCGTATCGAATACATCAGGAGGATTTACTCCAAATGCACTTATTGATGTTCTATATACTCGGTTTCGGCGCCGTTGTATCGGCGCTACTGATGGTGACCAACCGGAAGCCGGTATCGGCGGCCATGAGCTTGATCGCCGTCATGGTTTTTCTTGCCGGATTGTATGTGCTGCTGGATGCGCACCTGATCGCCGCTCTGCAGCTCATCGTATATGCCGGGGCCATCATGGTTCTCTTCCTTTTCGTAATCATGCTGCTGAATGTGGAGGAAAAGGAAGGGCGTCTTGCGGGGAATGCCATTCTGATGCAATTCGGGGCAATCGCGGCTGTCGGTTTTCTTCTCATAATGATGGTAAGTTATGTAAAGACGGGAGCGCCTCTGCCCGCCATCGGTGAAGGGATGGATCAATTCGGTACCACCAAGGCTGTCGGGAGAATGCTGTTCACCGAATACCTCTTGCCTTTTGAAATAGCCTCCGTGTTGTTGCTGGCGGCGATCGTCGGCGCCGTCATTCTGGCCAAAAGGAATATTGATGATCCGGAACAGGGAACACGCCATTCCCGGTGATGAAGGGTAACCTATGGTTTCATTGAATTCATATCTGATATTGGGTGCGATACTTTTTTCCATCGGCGCGGTGGGGGTGTTCACGCAACGAAATGCCTTGATCATCTATATGTGCATTGAGTTGATGCTGAATTCCGTGAATCTGACCATCATCGCATTCTCACGTTTTTTGAACAATATGGACGGTCACGTGTTCGTGTTCATGATCATGACGGTCGCCGCGGCCGAAGCTGCCGTGGGATTGGCCATCATCATCTCCATGTTCCGGAACAAAGCGACCGTTAACGTGGACGACATTCATTTAAGTAAGGGTTAGTGAAAACGTGCAAACGATTATATCCATAAAGCCATTGCTTGCTGTGCTGGCGTCTCTTCTCGCGGTGCCGCTGATTGTCAAGACGGGAGATCGGCCCAATCTTCGGGAATCCTGGTCCATCATCGCCGGGATCATCAAGTTTTCCATCGTGGTCTCCATGGTCCCCGCCATCCTTGCTGGAAACACCATCGAATATACCCTGGTGACTTTTTATCAGGGGATCGATATCAAGTTCCGGGTGGATGCCCTCGGGCTGCTGTTTGCGACGGTTTCTTCCTTCCTGTGGATCGTCACCACCTTTTATTCCATCGGGTATATGCGGAGCGGAAACGAACACGCCCAGACGCGATTCTTCACCTGCTTCGCCATCAGTCTGTCATCCACCGTGGCGGTGGCATTTTCCGCCAACCTGATCACCCTCTTCGTTTTTTATGAATTTTTGAGCCTCGCCACCGTGCCCCTGGTGGGACACAAGGAAACACCCGAAGCCTATGCCGGGGCACGAAAGTATCTGCTCTACCTGCTGAGCCTGTCAAAGACCCTGCTGCTGTCCGGTATCATCATCGTCTATATGGTGGCGGGCACCACGGATTTCCAGAGCCACGGGCTCCTGCAAAACCAGCAGGGATCGACGCTGTTGTTCATCGGATTCTTCCTGTTTCTGTTCGGCTTTGCCAAAGGCGGGGTCATGCCGGTGCACAACTGGCTGCCGTCGGCCATGGTGGCGCCCACCCCCGTCAGCGCCTTGCTCCATGCCGTCGCCGTTGTGAAGGTGGGGGTTTTCTCGATCCTCCGGGTGGTGTTCCACATTTATGGTGTGGACCTGATGGGGCGTATGAATCTGGGCATCACCGCCGCATATGTCGTTTCGTTCACCATTCTGACGGGCTCCATTATCGCTCTCTCCAAGGACAACTTGAAGGCCAGGCTGGCTTACTCCACCGTCAGCCAGTTGTCGTACGTCATTCTTGGCGCCGTTCTGCTGACGTCGTGCAGCATGCTGGGCGGCATCATGCACATCGCCAATCATGCGTTCTCCAAAATCACCCTGTTCTTTTGCGCCGGCTCCTTGTATTGCAGCGCCCACAAAACCGAGATCAGTCAGCTGTCCGGCATCGGTAAAAAAATGCCCTGGACGATGGCGGCTTTTTTCATCGGTTCGCTGAGCATGATCGGCGTGCCCCCGGCGGCCGGATTCAACAGTAAATGGTATCTGGCCCTGGGTTCCATCGAGGCTGATCAGATACCCATTCTGCTGGCCCTGCTGGCCAGCACCGTACTCAACGCCGCTTATTTTTTACCCATTACTTACAAGGCTTTTTTCGAAAAGGCGGAAGAACCGGCGCCTTCTTCCCATGGTCATCACGATCACCACGACCATCATGAAGAAATCCGGGAGAACCCCATGATCGTGGTGCCATTGGTGTTGACGGCGCTCATATCTCTGCTGATCGGAATATATCCCGATTATTTCTTGAGGCTCGCACAGGAGGTGATCCGATGATCAAGAAAATCGTTCTATATATCGGAAACCCGAAAAATTCGAACATATTGAAGAAGGTGAGTTATGTCGCCCTGGTGCTGGTGGTGATTGCCGACTTTTTCGTTCACCGCGCACACGCCATTTATATTTGGGATAAAATACCCGGCTGGGGAGCATTTTACGGATTTGTTTCCTGCGTTGTTATCATTCTGGTCTCCAAATTTCTTGGACACCAGGGTGGCATCATGCATGACGAGGATTATTACGATGACTGATTGGTTGCACCCGTCCCTTGTATTCATCGCCGGATCGGTTCTGATTCCTTTCCTGAGGGGGAAAGTCCGGGACGCCTACCTGATGCTGATCCCCCTTCTTGGAGTGGCCTCGGTTTACTACATGACCCCGGGAACGTATTGGACCTATACCTTCCTCGGCACTCCGCTGACCTTCGGCGCGGTGGACAAGCTCAGCATTGTTTTCGGCTGGGTTTTCACCATAGCGAGTTTCATCAGCATCGTCTACGCCCTGCATGTGAAGGAACCGGGGCAACACATGGCCGCCTTCATCTATGTGGGCGGGTCCTTGGGCGTCACCTTCGCCGGCGATTTTTTCACCCTGTTCGTCTTCTGGGAGCTGATGGCCTTTTCTTCCGCCTACCTGGTTTTCGCAAGGCGCGAAAAAACCGCCCTGGAAGCCGGATACCGGTATATCCTGGTGCATATTTTCGGCGGCGTCTGCCTCTTGGGCGGCATCATCCTCCACTATATGAAGACCAAATCCATCGGGGTCGGCCCCATTGATCAGGACGGCAGCCTCTCTTTCTACCTGATCCTGGCGGGAGTCATGCTGAATGCTGCGGTGCCGCCGCTGCACGCCTGGCTGACGGACGCTTATCCCGAGGGAACCGTCACCGGCTCGGTGTTCATGTCGGCCTTCACCACCAAAACCGCGGTGTATCTGTTGGTGCGTGTGTTTCCGGGCACCGACCTGCTCATGTACCTCGGAACCATCATGGCCCTGTATGGAGTCGTCTACGCGGTGCTGGAAAACGACTGCAGAAGGCTGCTGGCCTATCACATCATCAGTCAGGTCGGGTATATGGTGGCGGGTGTCGGTATCGGGACGGATATGTCCCTGAACGGCTCGGTGTCCCACGCCTTCGCCCATATTCTCTATAAGGGCCTTCTGTTCATGGGCGCCGGCGCAGTTATCCAAATGACCGGCCGCCGGAAACTGACGGAACTCGGTGGCCTGTACAGGACGATGCCCATCACCCTTGTACTTTACATGATCGGAGGCTTCGCCATTTCGGCTTTCCCCCTGTTCAGTGGGTTTGTCACCAAATCCATGGTGGTGGCGGGAGCCGCCCACGATCATCGGCCCGCGGTGGCCCTCTTGCTGACCATGGCCTCGGCGGGAACTTTTCTGCATACGGGTCTCAAGCTGCCGTATTACATGTTTTTCGGCAAGGATTCCGGATTAGAGGCCAAGGAACCGCCACTGAACATGCTGATCGCCATGGGTTTCGCCGCCTTCCTGTGCATCGGCATCGGCGTGCTTCCGGGACCGCTTTACGACCTCCTTCCCTATCCGGTCCATTTCGAACCGTATACGGGCGACCATGTGACCAGCGCACTGGGGATTCTGTTGTTCACTGGTTTGGGATTCTTCATGCTGCTCAAGAAACTGGATCCGGAACCCACCATCAGTGTCGACACGGATTGGGTGTACCGCAAGGGCAGCCGCCTGTTCATGTGGTTCGTCAACAAACCGCTGACAATATATGAGAGCTACCTGGCGGAAATCTACGAGACCTGGTTTTCCAGACTCACCTTGGTTCTCTCGAGTTTCTTCGCACGTGTTATCGATGTTCGGGGCATAGATGGAATCGTAAACGGCGTCGCCGGGTTTTTCATCGGCCTTGCCGGCACCTTGCGGGTATCGGCCACCGGCATGGTGCGGAATTACGCGGTTACAATGCTGATCGGCGGTGCCGCCATCATCGCTTATTACCTGTTGGCCTATTTGATGAGACAATAATGATTTCGCCAAATTTTCCGATTCTTTCCGTCATTACGTATCTGCCGTTGCTGGGAATTCTGGTGATCTGCCTGATCAACAGCAAACACCATGATTTGATCCGCTGGGTGGCTTTTATAACCGCCGTTGTGGCCTTCGTCGTATCCCTGCCCCTCTATTTCCTGTTCGATTCGACCAAATGGCAGATGCAATTCGTCGAAAAAGTTCCCTGGGTGGCTCAATTCGGGATCCAGTATCATATGGGAATAGACGGCATCAGTTTACTCCTCATCCTTCTCACCACGTTTCTCTCGGCGCTCGCCATTCTGTCCACCTGGACGGCGGTCACGAAAGGGGTTAAAGGATACATGGTTTCCCTGCTGCTGCTGGAAACCGGAATGATCGGGGTGTTCTGCGCCCTGGATTTCATCCTTTTCTACATCTTCTGGGAAGTGATGCTGATTCCCATGTATTTCATCATCGGGATTTGGGGCGGCCCCCGCAGGATCTACGCCGCGGTGAAGTTCTTCATTTACACCATGAGCGGCAGCGTCCTGATGCTGGTGGCGATTCTTTTCCTTTATTTCATGAATTATAAAGCCACCGGTGCATATTCCTTCGATATCTTGTCGTATTACAATCTTGGAATCACGCCGGGCATCCAAATCTGGCTTTTCCTGGCGTTTTTTCTGGCGTTCGCCATCAAAGTCCCCATGTTTCCCTTTCATACCTGGCTTCCGGATGCCCATGTGGAGGCGCCCACCGCCGGCAGCGTTATCCTGGCGGGGGTTCTGCTGAAGATGGGTACATACGGATTTCTGCGCTTCAGTCTGCCGATTTTCCCCCAGGCCAGTATGGATTTCGCACCCATCATTCTGGGCCTGTCGGTGATCGGGATCATATACGGCGCCATGGTGTCCATTGCCCAGGAAGATATCAAAAAACTGGTGGCCTACTCGAGCGTCAGCCATCTCGGCTACTGCATGCTGGGAATGTTCGCCCTGAACATGGAAGGAGTCAAGGGCAGCATCATTCAGATGATCAACCATGGGTTGAGTACGGGCGCACTGTTTATGATCGTCGGGATGCTGTATGAACGGCGGCATACCCGGTTAATTTCGGAATACGGCGGCATCATGAAGGTCATGCCTGTTTTTGCCGGGCTTTTCCTGCTGGTCGCATTTTCTTCCATGGGGGTTCCCGGATTGAACGGTTTTGTCGGGGAATTGCTGATCCTTATCGGAGCGTTTAAGGCCTCCGTCGGCTATGGGTTGCTTGCGACCATGGGACTCGTTCTGGGCGCCGTTTACCTTCTGTGGATGTACAAGCGGGTCATGTACGGCGAGATCACCAAGGAAGAAAACAAACACTTGAAGGACATGACCGGCCGGGAATACGCGTATCTGATTCCCATCATCATTTTCATCGTCTGGATCGGCGTATATCCGAAACCGTTTTTGGATAAAATGGACGCATCCGTGCAGCATCTCCTGCAGGTGGTAAAACCGCAATGATCCGGATGGAAGCGACGGGGACAGGACTTCGGCCCACGAATTTTAACAATTGACGTAACATGAACCGGTTGCCTCGGACCAAAGGCGATAGATTATGGAACAGGTAATGACGACAATCAAGGTTAGCGCCCTGCATCCCGAAATTATTTTGGCGCTTTTTTCATTGATCATTCTGCTGCTGCAATCCTTTTATGGCGCCCGCTCCAGAAATTATTACGGCTATGTGAGCCTTGTCGGCGTCCTGGCGTCCGCGGTGGTGGTCGTTTTAGAGCCCGCCGGCTTTGGGATGAGATTGCTGGAGTATTCTTTTAACGGGATGTGGGTGGTGGACAACTACTCCCGATTTTTCAAACTGATATTCCTTCTGGGTACCGGACTCACCATCCTCATTTCGATCAAATATCTCGAAAATGAGGCCATGCAGCACGGCGAATACTTCGCCTTGATCCTGTTTGCCACCATCGGCATGATGATCATGGCCAGCGGAGCCGAATTGATCACCATTTTTCTAGGGATTGAGCTGATGTCCCTGTCGCTTTATGCCCTGGCCGGATACACCCGGACGCGGATGGTTTCCAACGAGTCGGCCCTGAAATATTTTCTGCTGGGTTCCTTTGCAACCGGCTTTTTGTTGTACGGCATCGCCCTGCTGTATGGCGCCACCGGCACGACGGAAATCAGGGGGATTGCCGGAGCCATCGCTTCAAAGGGTTTTCAGGGTACCTATGCCATTCTTGCAGGCATGGCGCTCCTGCTCATCGGGTTCGGCTTTAAAACGGCCGCGGTTCCCTTTCACATGTGGACGCCGGACGTATACGAGGGCGCGCCGGCACCCGTGACCGCCTTTATGTCCGCGGGTCCCAAGGCCGCCGCTTTCGCGGCGTTTGTGCGGATATTTCTGGAGGCGTTTTCCAACCTCCAGGGAGAATGGACGGTGATCATCTGGGTGATGGCGGTGCTGACCATGAGCATCGGAAATATCATCGCCCTGGTCCAGGACAACATCAAACGCATGCTGGCCTATTCCAGTATCGCTCACGCCGGATATATTCTAGTCGCCTTCCTGGCCGGCGGGGAACTCGGCATCACCGGGATCCTGTATTACCTGCTGACCTATACTTTCATGAATATCGGTGCCTTCGCATTGATCACGATCCTGGGCGGCAAAGGAGAGCAACGGGTCCGTGTTCTGGATTACAGGGGCCTCGGATACAGGCATCCCTATGCCGCCGTTGCCATGAGCCTGTTTCTCTTTTCCCTGGCGGGGATTCCTCCCACCGGTGGTTTCATCGGTAAATTTTACATTTTTTCCGCGGCGGTCAAGGAAGGTTATATCGCTCTCACCATTATCGGCGTGCTCAACAGCGTCGTCTCCGTCTACTACTATTTGCGCGTAACCGTGGCGATGTATATGCAGGACCCCGATACGGCGGATGCGGAAATTCCCGCAACGGTTTTTTCGCCCGCTCTCGTTGTGGCGATTCTAATTTCGGCATGCGGCGTGCTGTCGCTGGGAATATATCCCTCCGGCTATGCCGAAATCGTAAGGCAGTCCTTTTTAATGCTGAATTAGGTAGACAATCAGGGCATGATAACCATGCAGCACAGATTTCGAATCCGATATGTTTAAATAAGCATATTTTTTCTGTCAGGGAAGAAGGAAGGCATGTATGACGAAGGTCAGGTTAACAATTGACGGCAAGGAAGTCATCACCGAAAGCAACAAGACCATCCTCCAGGCAGCCGAGAGCGCCGGGGTTCGAATCCCGACTCTCTGTTACCATGAACGTCTGAATCCCATCGGATCCTGCCGATTGTGCGTCGTCGAGATCGATGGTATGGAGGAACCGGTGACGGCTTGCGAAACTTCCGTCCGGGAGGGTATGTCGGTGATAACCCAATCCGACCGGTTGTACCGCATGCGGCAGGCTTCCCTGAAGCTCATCCTGGCCCACCATCCCCTGGATTGCCCCATCTGCGATAAAGCCGGCGAATGCATGCTGCAGGACCTGGTATTCGAATACGGCATTCGTATAACAGATTACAAGGCCCCGGAAAAACCGCGTGAGTCGGTGTATGCGACGCCGTTGATCAAATACTGGCCCGACAGATGCGTCTTGTGCCTGCGGTGTGTTGCCGCCTGCCGTGAAATCAAGGGCGCCTGCGCGCTGGATGTCGCCAAAGCCGACGGAAAAGCGAGCCTCGTTTTCCATCCGGACCGTTGTGTCTCCTGCGGGGAATGCCTGCAACTTTGCCCGGTGGGAGCGTTGACCGAAAATGTCAGCCGGATAAAATCCAGATCGTTCATCGCGAAAAAAGTACCCACCACCTGCACATACTGCGGCTGCGGCTGCCAAATGGAACTCCATGTTCTCGACAACCAGGTCGCCAACGTGACCGGTCTGAACGTCACAGGCGTGAACCAGGCCAGTTTGTGCGTGAAAGGACGTTTCGGCTATGAATTCATCGCCAGTGACCAGCGCCTGACAAGGCCCCTGATCAAACGGAACGGCAAGTTCGAGGAGGCTGGATGGGATGAGGCCCTGGGGCTGGTGGCGAAAAAATTTGAACAGATCAAGAAGCAAAGCGGGCCGAATGCCATCGGCGGCTTCGCCTCGGCCCGCTGTACCAACGAAGACAATTATCTGTTTCAGAAATTCATGCGCGCGGTGATCGGCACCAACAATGTCGACCACTGTGCCCGTCTCTGACATTCCTCGACGGTGGCCGGGCTGGCCGCCACGTTCGGAAGCGGTGCCATGACCAACCCCCTGAAGGATGTGCTGAAGTCAAAGGTCATCCTGGTGACCGGAACCAATACCACGGCCAACCATCCGATCATTGCCAACTATATCCACGAAGCCGTGACTAAAAACGGGGCGAAACTGATCGTGGTGGACCCGCGCCGGATCAAACTGGTGGATATCTGCCATCTCTGGTTGCGTCCGAAAGTCGGCACCAATGTAGCCTGGATCAATGGATTGATGAACGTCATCATCACCGAAGGGCTCCAGGATCAGGCGTTCATCGAAGGACGCACCACCGGGTATGAGGAACTGAAACAAGTCGTGGCAAAATACACGCCGGACTATGTGGCCGGCATTACGGGTATCCCGGCAGCGGATCTCGCGGCCGCCGCCCGTCTGTATGCGACCGAAAGACCCGGTTCCATTCTCTACGCCATGGGTATCACCCAGCACACCAGCGGAACAAACAACGTAAAATGCCTTGCGTCCCTCGCGATGATCTGCGGCAATGTCGGCGTTGAGGGCGGCGGCGTTAATCCGCTCCGGGGTCAAAACAACGTCCAGGGCGCCTGTGACATGGGCGGCCTGCCCAATGTGTTCACCGGGTATCAGGGTGTAACCGATGCCGCTGTGCGGGAAAAATTCGCCAAAGCCTGGAACGTGCCAGCGCTTGCCGAAAAGGCCGGTTTGACCGTCACCGAAATGACCGCTATGGACGGTCCGATCAAGGCCCTGTATATCATGGGTGAAAATCCCATGCTGAGCGAAGCCGACGTCCATCACGTGGAGAAAAAGTTGACGTCCCTGGAATTTCTGGTGGTTCAGGACATTTTCCTAACGGAAACCGCCAAGCTTGCCGACGTCGTTCTACCGAGCGCCTGCTTCGCGGAAAAAGACGGAACCTTCACCAACACCGAACGTAAGGTCCTTCGGGTGCGCAAGGCGGTGGATGCACCGGGGGAGGCATTGGAAGACCATCGGATCATTGCGGGGATCGCCGCCAAAATGGGGTATGCCATGGAATATCCGGATGCCTCCGCCATTATGGACGAGATCAATCGGGTCACCCCGAGTTACGGCGGTATCACGTTCCGGCGGCTGGAAACGGAAGACCTGACCTGGCCCTGTCCCACCAAGGACCATCCGGGCACCCCCGTTCTTCATAGCCAGCGATTTACCAGGGGGGAAGGGGTTTTCTTCCCCATTGAATACCAGCCCTCCGCCGAACTGCCGGATGGCGACTACCCGTTTGTCCTGACGACAGGGCGCGTGCACGCGCACTACCACACCGGCACCATGACGCGCAAGGGAAGCGCCCTGAATCGCATCTATCCGGAAGCCATGGCGGAGATCAATGCAGAGGATGCGAAGGCGCTGCAAGTCGCCGATGGCGAATACGTCCATATCGTTTCCAGACGGGGGTCCCTGCGGATAAAAGCGCAGGTTTCCGAAATGACGGATCATGGGGTTGTTTTCGTGCCCTTCCATTTTTTCGAATCGGCGGTGAACCAGTTGACCAACAGCGCTCTCGATCCGGTTTCGAAAATTCCGGAACTCAAGATCTGCGCCGTAAAAATCGAGAAGGCGGCATAGCAAGAAAACAGATCGCCAATATACGCAGGCTGGGGCCGGCCGGATATCACCATATCCGGCCGGCCTTTTGTTTGTCAGGGGTGATCTCCCACCCGGATGGTGCCCTTGACCCATTCCAGGGTCACCCTGGCTACCAGATAGTCGCGATAGGCCTTGGCCAGATTGTTCTTGGCCCGCAGCAGATTCAACTGGGCGTCCTGGACGTCGAGGTGGGTCTTGACACCCAGCTGATAGCCCTGTTCCGCCATGCTCAATAATTTTTCGGCCTGGGCCACGGTACCGGAAAGGGCTTTGGCGATTTCACCGGCTTCCTGGATGGCATCCACTGCATTGCGCACCTCCAGCGCGATGCCGTCGCGGGTTTTGGCTTCCTCGATCCGGAGAGAGGCCCCGTCGCTCTTGGCCTGGGCCACCTTACCGCGGGAACGCAGACCGTCAAAAATGGGATAGGTGATCTGCAGCCCGGCGCGCCATTCGAGGCCGTCCGGATCCGTGGCTTCGTCGTAGTATTTCTTCCAGCCCAGATTACCCAGCAAGTCGAGCCGCGGTTTATCGCCGGCATCGTAAATCAACACCAGCTCCTGATTGATGTTGTTCCGGTGCCGCAGCTCGGAAAGCTCCGGACGGTGATCCAGGGCGCATTCCAGGGCTTCCTCATACGGGGGGTAAACGTCGATAACCGTGTCCAGGGAACCTTCGACATCCAGGTTCTCGATGTCCTCGGCCAATAGAAAACGCAGCTTTTCCGTGGCGGTTTTGATCATGTTTTCCCTGCGGATGACGAGGGGCTGGGCGTTTTCATAGTCCACCCGGGCCACCAATTCGTCGTAATCCGTGGCTGTCCCGGCCGCGCGTTTATGCGCGGCCTCGTTCATGTGTCGTTTCTTGAGTTCGAGGTTTTCCTTGGCCAAAAGGGTCATCACCTTGGCCAGCAGCAGATCATAGAAAGCCTGGGATACATCCCGGGCCACGGCCTGACGGAAATAATCCAGCTGGTCATCGGCGACTTTCCGGTAAATATCGGCGGCCCGGATGGCCGCGCCCACCTGACCCCAGGTGAATAACGCCTGGGATAATCCGACCCCGGCGGTGACGGCGTCCTGTTGAACCGGGTACATACTGATGGGGTAGTCATTCTGGCTTTCATCCCGTTGCCGGAAGAGACCGGAAGTGACGGTCACCTGGGGCAGGGCCGCCGAGCGCTGCTCCACATAATATCCTTCCACCCAGTTGCGGTACTCCATGGCTTTCTGGATATTCCGGTTTTTACCGTCGGCAATGGCCAGGGCCTGATCCAGACGCAGGGTTCTGGATCGGGCAACGCCGGGCGGAAAAGCGAGAATCGACATCAGGATCAGAAAGGCTTTGATGAAAAAAGGCAGCGAACGGGAACAGACCCGTTTGTCTCCGTGGTTCATTGAATCGCCTCCTTATGCCCGGAGAAGCGGGCGCGGACAAAAGCGCCAACATCATCCAGCAGCGTATAGATAACCGGTACGACCAGCAAGGTCAGCAGGGTGGATGTGATCAGGCCGCCGATGACGGCCCGGCCCATGGGCGCCCGGAACTCCGATCCGGAACCCAGGGCCATGGCCACGGGCAGCATGCCGAAGATCATGGCCAGGGTGGTCATCATGATGGGCCGAAGACGGAGATGACCCGCTTCGATCAGGGCATCCCGGCGGGGCAGGCCCCGTTTCTGCAGGACTTTGGCGAAATCCACCAGCAATATGGCGTTTTTCGTAACCAGCCCCATGAGCATGATCAGACCGATCAGGGACATGATGTTGATGGTGTCCCCGGTGAAATACAGCATGCCCGCCATTCCCAGGATGGACAGAGGCAGGGACAGCATGATGGCCAGGGGATCGATGAAGGATTCGAACTGGGCCGCCAGGATCAGGTAAACGAAAATGATGGCCAGAAGCAAGGCTTCGGCCAGATATCCGAAGGATTCGACCATGTCCTCGGCCTCCCCGCTGAAGGTCACTTTGTAACCCGGGGCCATCTGGATGGCGGCCACCTCCTTTTTGACGTTTTCCACCACGGTGCCCAGGGGCACCTTATCCAGGTTGGCGGAGAGGACCACTTCGCGCCGCAGATCCCGGCGGTTGATTTCCGAGGGGGTGGTGCTGATCTGGTATTCGATGATGTCGTCCAGGGTGACGAGTTCCGGAATTCCCTGGGCCTGGGGAACGGAAAGCCGCAGGTTGCGGATCTGATCGATATCCTCCCGCAATCCGCCCGGCAGCCGCACCTTGACGTCCACCGCGTCGCCATCCTCATCGTCGTAGGTGGAAACGGTTTTGCCGCCCACCAGGGCGCCGAGGGTGGTGACGACATCCTCCGTGTCGACACCGACATCCATGGCCCGCTCGCGATCCACCACCAGCCGGTATTCGGGGATTTCCTGCTCCAGGGTCATCTCCAGATCGACGATCCCCGGGATATCGTACATTTTGGTTTTCAGTTCCCGGGCATACTGCTTGAGCAGTCCCAGATCCTCCCCGCGGATGCTTACCAGCAGGGGTTTGCGATCATCCAGGCGGCCGGCTTCCAGGAAAGAGGCCTGAATGCCGGGAATGTCATCCAGGAAGGCGCGCGCTTGTTCCATCACGGCTTCCTGGCGGCGGGTGCGATTTTTTCGTTCCGTGAGTTTGATATAGTAATTGAGATCCCTCACGGTGGAGGCTTCCCCGGCGCCGATGCTGGCATATACCAGTTGAATCTCGGGTATTTGTTTCAAGGCCGCGAGAATCACATCCGCCCGGTTGCGCGTTTCCGCGATGGAGGCGTCGGGCGCGGTTTTCACGTTGATGACGAATTCCCCCTGATCCGAAGGCGAGATGAATTCCTGCTGCAGGGAGCCGAAAACAGCCAGTCCGCCGACAAAGGCAACGACCGCCATGGCAGAAATGGTTTTACGGTGATCCAGGGCCCAGCCGATGACGAATTTATATTGTTCCGCAATCCAATCGAAGCCCGCGTTGAATCGATCCAGAATCCGGGCCACCAGGTGGCGCCGTCCGTTGCGGCGTTCGACATCCGGGTCATACCAGCGCGAGGAAAGCATGGGATCCAGCGTGAAGGAAACGAACAGGGAGATCAACACGGCGAAGGTGATGGTGATGCCGAATTGAAAGAAAAAGCGTCCCACGATGCCCTTCATGAACGCCACGGGGACGAAAACCGCCACGATGGAAAAGGTGGTGGCCAGCACGGCCAGACCGATTTCACTGGTGCCTTCCCGCGCGGCCGTGAAATGATCCTTGCCTTTTTCCAGATGGCGTACGATGTTTTCCCGTACCACGATGGCGTCGTCGATCAGCAGCCCGATGGCCAGTGATAGGGCCATGAGAGTCATGAAATTCAAGGTCATGCCCATGAAATTCATGATGATAAAGGAGGAAATGACGGAAATGGGCAAAGTCAGTCCGGTGATGACGGTGGAGCGCCAGGAGTTGAGGAAAAAGAAAACAATCAGGATGGTGAGGAGTCCGCCGATGACGAGGGTTTCCTCCACATCCTTGACCGAATCCCGGATGAAGATCGAACCGTCACGCACGATCTCGATCCGCGTTCCTCGGGGCAGATCCTGTTGCAGCTTTTCAACTTCCTTTTTTACCGCGTCCACCACCTGCACCGTGTTCGCCCGGGATTGCTTCAGTATATCCAAGGCCACGGTGGGAACTCCGTTGATCAAGGCCATGGACCGTTGTTCCTCGATCCCGTCCTGGACTTCCGCCACATCGGCCAGGGTGATGGGACGGTTGTTGCGTTTGGTGATCACCATGGTTTTGAACTGCTCCACCTGCTCCGGCTTGCCGGAAATTCGCATGGGCAGTTCACTGCCGCCTTGATTCAGACGGCCGAGCGGCGTGTTGACGTTTTCCTTGCGCAGACCGTCGATGACTTCGTCGACGCCTATGCCGAGCGCCTCGGTGCGTGTCGGATCAATCTCGATGTTCACTTCCCGGGTGGAGGGCCCGATCAGGTCCACCTTGCCGACGCCGGAAATATTTTCCAGCCGGCGCTTGATCTTTTTTTCCACCAGGGTGGTGATATCCCTTGGGCCGAGGGTATCCGAATGCACGGTCAGGGAAATGATGGGCGTGGCGGCGAAATCGAGTTTCTGAATGATGGGCTCCTCCGCGTCCAGCGGCAGATCACCGCGGATGGCGTTGATCTTGGCCCGGGCTTCCTGGGAAGCCTCGTTGATCTTGACTTCCAGCTGGAACTCAACCACCACCTGGGATACCCCCTCTTTGGAAACAGAACCCACATGCTTCACGCCGGCGATGGGATTGACGGCCTCTTCGATGATATTGGTGACTTCTTTTTCAACCGCCTCGGGCGAAGCCCCGGGATAGATGGTGACGATGGAGAGAACCGGAATCTCCACGTCCGGCCACATATCGATGGCCAGCCGGCGATAGGAAAAAAAACCCAGGGTGACCAGGGCCAGCATCATGACAGCGGCGGTGACCGGCCGCTTGACGGACAGATCGGATAGCAACATGGGGTTATTTCTCCTTTGCCGGTTGGATTTTCACCCGATCGCCGTCATTGATATTGAAAGCCCCCCGGGTAACCACGAGCTCTCCCGGATCCAGGCCGGAGGTGATTTCCACGAGGTCGTCCTGGAGCGTGCCGGTTGTGACCGGCCGCAGGGATGCCTTTTGATTGGAAACCACGAAAACCTCACCTCGCTTGTTGACCACATCCCAGAGTTTCAGGGCGCTGCGGGGAACCACCCGCACCCCCTTCCGGGCGCCTGTCACGATCCTGCCCTTGACGAACAAGCCGCCGCGCAATTCTTCCGGATCATTCGACACTTCGGCGATCACCTTCACGCTTCGGTTGGTGGGGTCCACTTCCGGGTTGATGTATTTGATTTTACCGTTATAGGTTTTATCGTTGAAGGCGTTGGTGCTGAAATCGATATCCTGTCCGATGCGGATATCCGCCATTCTGGCCGACGGAACCGTAACGGTGAGATCCAGCACGCGGTTATCCACGATTTTGAACATGGGCCTGGGAGAACCCATGTTTTCAATATAATCGCCCACGTTGACGCCGCGGTAGCTGATGACTCCGTCGATGGGCGCCGTGATGAGGGTTTTCTCCAGCCGGGTTTCGGCCATGTTCACCTGGGCCTGGGCCGAAGCCGTGGCGGCGACGGCCGCCTCCCTGGCCGTGACGGCGTCATCGAAGAGCTGTTGCGTGATCAATCCGGATTTTTTCAGGCCCAGGGCGCGTTCATATTCCCGCACGGCCTTGTTTTCCGAAACCTGGGCCTGGGCCAGTAATGCCTTGGCCGCATCCAGGGCCGCGGCGGCTTCCCGCATATCGAGTTTGGCCAGTTGCGTTCCCCTGGAGACACGCACCCATTCGGTGACAAACACGTCCGTGATGATGCCGGAGTATTCGGATTTGACTTCGGCTTCGCTTTTGGGTGCAAGGGTGCCCACCACGGCAATGGTTTCCGCGATGTCCACGGGTTTGACTTCCAGCACCTCCACGGCCACGGCCGGCCTGCCCTTGGGTTTACCGTTTCCCACGGTTTGGCTCTCTGAGGCGGAGCAGGCCATGATCAGCAGCGCGATCATCCCCAGCATGGTCATCTGTTGTTTGGACATGATTGTTTCTCCCACCCGGTATATCCGGAATCAGAAAAATGAAGTTGCGGGCGACGGCGACCCCCGGGATTGCCGCTACGGTGTTTGTTTGGCGAGAACTCCTTCATAAATGATTTTTTGAACCGCCCCGATGTAGGCCTCATTGAGGTTTCCCGTCAAACCGTCGGTTCCGAGCACGCCCATGAAATACTCCTTGTGCTGAAACCAGTGCATCAGCAGCGCGTCCACGGCCATTAAAATGAACCGGGCGTCGATGTCGCCGCGCAGGATGTTCATCCGCTGACTCTTGCGTAGGGTCTCGACCGTGGTTTGAATCAGCTTCCGGTCCAGTTCGACCACCTCGCTGTTGTCCTGTTCCAGAAACATCCAACTGATGATGCGGATGATTTGGGGATTTTTTTCCAGGAATTCAAATTGCAGTCGGATGGCGGCGTTCATCATCGCCAGGGAGGGCCGGGTGTTTTCCTGCAGCTCGAGCTGCTGCCGGGCGATGGGAACGAACCGCCGTTTTTTGACTTCCATCCATAAATTGCTTTTGGAGGTAAAATGATGATGGATCAGACTTTTGGCGACACCTGCGCGCCGGGCGATCTGGCTGATGGGTGTGGCGCTGTATCCCTGGGCGAGAAAAATCTCCTCGGCCGCGTCCAAAATCGTCGTCCGCGTGACTTCCGGGTTGCGTCGGGTTTTTGTCATCGTTTCCCCTTGCAGGTGAGAATTGGTTGACTGGTCGTCCGGTCAATTAATGGCATGAATCCATATCGCGGGATGGGAATTTTTGTCAATGTTTTTCAGGCGGAGGCGGCGGGTACAACCGGAAGGAAAAAACAAGGCTGTCCCGTTTGATGACCGGAACAGCCTTTCGAAGAGAACTGCCTGCGGATGCTTATTTCAGGGAATCCAGGGCAGCGAAAACCTTATCCCGGATTTGTTCCACCTTGCCGATGCCCTCCACCCGGACATATTGGGGGGCAGCCGGATCTCCGGAGGCCTGCCATTTTTTATAATAGCCGATCAACGGCTCGGTCTGGTTGTGATAGACTTCCAGACGCTTGCGCACGGTTTCTTCCTTGTCGTCATCCCGTTGAACCAACGGCTCGCCGGTGACATCGTCCTTGCCCGCGACTTTCGGCGGGTTAAAAATGATGTGGTAGGTGCGCCCGCTGGCCAGATGGGCCCTGCGGCCGCTCATCCGTTTGATGATTTCCTCATCGGGCACATTGATGTCGACGACCGCATCCAGGGCCACACCAGCCTCTTTCATGGCGTCGGCCTGGGGGATGGTTCTGGGGAATCCGTCGAACAGAAAGCCTTTCTGGCAATCCGCTTCCTTGATGCGTTCCTTCACCAGACCGATGATCACCGCGTCCGGTACCAGTCCGCCCGAATCCATATACCCCTTTGCTTCCAAACCGAGTTTGGTGCCGGCTTTAACGGCTGCGCGGAGCATGTCGCCCGTCGAGATCTGAGGGATTTTGTATTTTTCCTTGATAAATGTCGCCTGAGTGCCTTTGCCGGCACCGGGTCCGCCTAATAGAATCAACCGCATAATGACTCCTCCTTTTGATATGTTTGGACTGATTTGATACGCCTCAGGGTACAACACCATTTCCGGCCCGTCTGGTTCCCGAAAGCCTGATCCTGCTTAATGGCGAAAAATCAGCTTCATGTCAAGTTAATAATGAATTCTATAGGATACTAATGAAAAACGTCCGGGGGCATGAGATCGGGCGCGGAGCGCCCCCCCAGCCGTCCCGGTTCCTTATTTTCCGTCAGCCCTTCCGTTGACTTTCAGGGATGCGGTTGTTATGGTGCGGAGCTATGGAAATCGGACAAATCGTCGAATATATCGAAAAGCAAAAAATGATCTGCGCCGTCGTTCTGGAAATGAAAAATCAGCGGGTGCGCGCTCTAAATGAAACCAACCGGGAAGTCAACCTGTCGTTTTCCCGATTGTCCTTCAAGGGCAAGGAGCGGCTGAGTCTTGCCCTGAGCCGGGATAAGCTGGTGGAGGCATTGAAGGAAACCTCCGCCAGACGCAAGCAGCTGGCGGCTTCCGTCGACATCAAGGGCTTGTGGGAAATCCTGAATACGGAAGAAGAATGGGTGGAGCTGGAAACCATGACCTCCTTCTGTTTCGGCGACGAGTTTTCAAGTGACCAGCAATCCGCCGTCATCAGGGCGTTTTTTAGCGACAGAACCTATTTCAAGTTCGATCATAACCGATTTTTCCCCAACAGCCGGGAGAAGGTGGACCAGCTGCTGGCCGAGGCCGCTGAAATCGAACGAAAGGAACGTCTGATTGCGACGGGTGGAGACTGGCTGAAACGAGCGGCCGCCGGGGCTGAGGTGGTCATGACGGCAGAGACGGCCGCATTCATCGAAATTCTGAAATCGTATTATTTGTTTGAAAAAGAAAGCTTGGAATTTGAAACCGGCAAGGGCATGCTTGCCCGGGCGGGAATGGATGGCGGCTCGAATCTGTTTAAACTGATGGTGCGACTGGGGATCTGGGATCGCGATGAGAATATCGATCTCCTGCGAAGCGGAATAGCCGTTGATTTCGCGGATGCGGTCTTGGCGGAAACAGAGGAAAAGGTCCGTTCCGTGACGGTTTCCCCGACCGACCCGTTGCGCCGGGATCTGAGCCGGCTCCCGATCATGACCATCGACGGCTCCTCGACACAGGATTTTGACGATGCCCTCAGTGTTGAAAAGCAGGAAGATGGTTATGTCGTCGGCATCCATATTGTGGATGTGGGTCATTATATTCAGAAAGGCGATATCCTGGACCAGGAAGCCATGGGGCGCGGCAGCTCCATCTATATGCCGGATCTGCGAATATCCATGCTGCCGTCCATTCTGGCCGAGAATTATTGCAGCCTCCGGGCCGGTGAGAATCGTCCGGCCATCAGTATCCTGGTCAAGGTCGATCGTTTTGCCAACCGGTTGGGATATGAGATATTCCCCAGTATCATCCGGGTCCATCGACAACTGACCTATTCCCAGGCGGACGACCTGGCCGGTACGGATGAGGCGCTCCAAACGCTTCATATGCTGGCCGGGCATTTCCGCCAGAAACGCATTGCCGCGGGAGCCATTCAACTCATCCTGCCGGAAATCAGCATTCAGCTGGGGCAGAATGGTCACCCGGACGTGGTCCGGCTGGACAGGGAGAGCCCGGGACGCATGCTGGTCGCCGAGATGATGATCATGGCCAATTGGGTGATGGCCGGTTTTCTGCACCAACACCGAATGGCGGCCATTTTCCGTTCCCAGCCGGCACCCAAAAACCGGATTATCCGGGACAACGAGGGGACTTTTTTTCAGAACTGCATGCAGCGGAAACAGTTAAGCCGGGTGGTTTTGTCGATGGAACCGGAACATCACACCGGCCTGGGGCTGGAGGCCTATGTTACCGCCACATCTCCCATCCGGAAATATTCCGATCTGGTCACCCAGCGTCAGGTGCGGGCGGCGCTGGGGCTGGAAACACCATATGGCACCGAGGAGATGCAACAGATCGTGCAGGCCCTGGAAATGCCGCTTCAGTCGGTTTCCCGTCTGCAGATCCAGCGGCAACGATACTGGCTTCTGCGGCATCTGGAGGGACGGATCGGGCAGAAAGAAGAAGCCGTTGTCCTGGAAAAACGGCGGGACGGATATGTGGTGATGCTTCCGCATTACATGCTTGAATGCAAAATCCCCATCCCCGGCGGAACCTCCATGAAACCGGGTGATTTGGCGCAGGTTACGGTTCAGCATGTCAATGCCAGGGCGGATATGTTGTCCTTATATCTGGGGTGAGTCGCGGAAGAACGGGGAGGCTGAATGGTCACAGAGCGGGTCATGGCGGGCGTTGTCGGATTTTTGTGGATCGCCGGAGGCTGCGCGTTTTTCGGTGAACGGAATTGGGACAGCCAGGAACAGCCGGAGGCTGTGGCCCCGCCGGCTATCCGGCAGCTAGTGAATCGGGTGTTCGGTCCGCAAAAAGAGCCGGATTCTTCCGGTATTGATATCACTTACCCCTATCATGAAGCGGTTTTCCCTCCGGAAATCGCCCCGCCGACGTTCACCTGGAAAGACCATACCGGCATGTCCAGGCGTTGGCTCGTGGCCGTGTCGTTCTCCGAAGGACGCAAGCCGTTTTACAGCGTGGTGGATGATCCATCTTGGACCCCGGAAAGGTCCGCCTGGGAGAAACTGAAAGCCGGATCGACCCGGGGGGTAGCGCGGTTCAGCGTTGTCGGCCTGGCGGATTACCCCGAAGGGAAAGTCACGGCAAAAAAAACCGTCCATTTTCAGACCTCGACGGATCGGGTTGACGCTGCTGTATTTTACCGCCAGGTGCCGCTGCCCTTTCTGGCCACACCGGAAGGGTTTGCCAAAACAAAATGGCGGCTGGGAGACATAGCCGCCGAAGAACCGCCGACGGTGGTCATGTCGGGGCTTCCGTTTTGCGCCAGTTGCCATTTGTTTTCAAGAGACGGCACTCGTTTCAGCATGGAAATGAACTACCGGAACGACGGTGGGGCCCAGGTGATCAAGCGTGTCGGCCGGGAAATGGTCCTGACAGCGGAGGACTTCATGACCTGGAGTGATTTCCCGAAACCGGGGATTTTGCCGGCCACCCGGGGGCTGTTCGGCAGGATGTCCCCCAGCGGTGATTATATGGCGGCCAGTGTTCATGAGATATCCTACGCGGCCTTGATAGACGACATTGCTTTTTCGCAGCTGTTTTTCCCGACATATGGTGTCCTGGCGGTTTATAACGTTAAAGAAAAGAAAATCCGCTTGTTGCCGGGCGCCGATGATTATTCGGCGGTCCAGGCGGATCCGAACTGGAGTCCGGATGAACGCCATATCCTTTTTGCCCGGGCACCGGTGAGGAATGATGTGCATACCGATATCGGCAATGTGGCTCCGCATCGTGTGGATGGAGACATTCACGAGATGAACCGGCGCTATTCGATCCAGTTCGATCTCTACCGTATCCCCTTCAATCAGGGTAAAGGGGGAAAGGCCGTTCCCGTGGAAGGTGCCAGTGGAAACGGGATGAGCAATTATTTCGCAAGATACTCGCCGGACGGCCGGTGGATCGTATTTACCCGGAGCCGATCGGGGATCATGCTGCAGCCGGACAGCGAGCTGTATATCATACCGGCCGAAGGTGGACAGGCCAGAAAGATGCGCTGCAACCGGGAGACGTTCAATTCATGGCATAGCTGGTCACCCAATGGGCGCTGGCTCCTTTTCAGTTCCAAGGTCAATACCCCGTACACGGAGATCTTCCTGACCCACGTGGATGAAAACGGCATGGACACACCGCCGGTGCTGTTATCCCGTTTCAGTGATCCGCAATATGCCGCCAATGTTCCAGAATTTGCCCCGATAGCCGCGAATGCCATCCGATCCATACGCCTTGGAGACCCGTAAGCATGGTGCCTGCTTTCGGGAACCTGTGGCCGATCCCCTTTCGCCCCATGGGACAGCCGGCTGCTTTTTCGCGGGTGGCCCGTCGATGCCGATCCGGTTGGTTAAAAAACTGCCTGAACCTTTTTCAAGGTGTTTTCCACCAGGGTGCGAATTTCTTTCAGACGCTGCTCTGTCATGGCTTCGAATCGCAGCACCAGCGCCGGCTGGGTATTGGAGGCCCGGACAAGTCCCCAGCCGTCCGGGAATAAAACCCGGGCGCCGTCGATATCGATGACATCGAATTGTTCCCGGAACAACCGGGTGACGCGTTCGATCACTTCGAATTTTATATGGTCCGGACATTCCACTCTGATTTCCGGTGTCGTGAACGTCCTGGGAAGGTCGGCCAGCAGTGCGGAAAGGGGCTTGCCGGTATCGGCCAGAATTTCAAGCAACCGGCAGGAGGCATAAATGGCGTCATCAAATCCGAAATAGCGGTCGGCGAAAAACATATGCCCGCTCATCTCGCCGGCCAATTCGGCTTTTTCTTCCTTCATCTTTTTCTTGATGAGGGAATGGCCGGTACGCCACATAATCGCCTTGCCGCCGTTCCTGACAATGTCATCGTACATGGTTTTGGAGCACTTCACTTCCGAGATGAACGTCGCCCCCGGTTTTCTGCCGAGGATTTCTCTTGAAAAAATAATGATGAGTTGGTCGCCGAAAACCAGCCGGCCGGTTTCATCAACGACACCGATTCGGTCCGCGTCGCCATCGTACCCAATGCCGATATCCAGCTTTTTCGACAGTACCAGCCGGATCAAATCCTGCATGTTGCCGATAACGGTCGGGTCGGCTTCGTGATGGGGAAAATTGCCATCCATTTCGCAATACAGGTCATGCACTTCGCAGCCCAATTGTTTCAAGATCGGCACGGCCACAACCCCCCCCGTGCCGTTTCCGGCATCGATGCCGACCCGGATCGGCCGCTGGACGCGGATATTACCGAGCAGGTATTCCTCATAGGGTTTGCGGACATCCGCATGGGACAGCCGGCCGGTGCCGGTTGCAAAGGAACGGTCGGCGATGATGCGGCGGAGGGTCTGGATTTCCTGTCCGTGAATCGATTCGAGATCGCTGCATAGTTTAAAACCATTGTATTCAGGTGGGTTATGGCTAGCGGTGACCATCACGCCACCCCGGGTGGGCAACTGTTGAATGGAAAAATAAAACAAGGGGGTGGGACAAACACCAATGTCGATCACGTCGCATCCGGTGGAGAGCAACCCTTCAATGATGTTGCGGGAATACTGCTCAGAAGTCAACCGGCAATCCCGCCCGACGGAGAGAGTCGTGCGGCCCAGCTGGGACAGATAGGTTCCCACCGCCTTGCCGATTAACAGCACATCCTCGTCGCCATAGTCTTTCCCCGCTATTCCTCTGATGTCATATTCTCTGAATATTTCCGGATTCATATGGACGCTTCCTGGCCATTTCCCGTTGCGCATCGCCGCGGAAACAACCGATATCGAGAGGTTTATGGTCATTATCAAATGGTTGCATGCTTCGGCAGGAACCGAAAACCATTGCCCATATGACACGCATGCCCGTGGATGTCAATCCATATTACGGTGTCGTGGGAGGGTGTTATGACAGTTCGTATGAGCGAAAACCCGGGACATCGGGATTCCGCAAATGAGGCAAAGAAACAAGATCTGCGCAAGCCAAGGGTTCCCGGCGCGCATGGAACCGATGAAACAGCCGCCGCCGCTTCCGCCGCTGTCTCCACCTCCGCTTGCACTTTGGGCCGGAACATCCTGACTGGTGGTGTGTTGGGCCGGTTCGTGGATATCCTCCCGGGCAGGTCCGAACGTCGTTACAATGACGCCGTTGGCGGCACCATCGTCGTCACCGGAACCTCCATCGGTCAGGGCCAGCCGTGCCATGGTTCCGGTTGTGTCCATGGCGACTTTGCCGGTGATATTTTCCCAGCCTTCATAGGAGGAATAGGACAGCCACTGGAATTCCGGTTGCACCGCTTCGGGCAGAATGACATCCAGACCCACCGCCTCGCCAGGCGTATCCACCTGGATCGCCATATCGAAAAGTTGATTGGTAAAAATGGAAGAAAACTCCACACTCGGATCTATATCCACCGGATCAACGATGTCGACATACACAAACACCGCGTTTCCTTTCAATTCAAAGTGGACCAGACCATCACCTGGAGCAGCGACCGTCCAATCCGGAGTCGCAGGCGGCGTGGTGGTTCCGGGCGTGGTGGTTCCGGGCGTGGTGGTTCCGGGCGTGGTGGTTCCGGGCGTGGTG
>JBMORA010000060.1:0-47649 GCA_049320885.1 Thermodesulfobacteriota bacterium
TGGTTCCAAAAGCCGAAAAACTGATAAATTTTTAAAATCTTTAATCGGAAAAAATATTTTCGTTAATATAGATAAATATATTTATATGTTACACGGTTTTTAAAAAAGTTAACCGGACAGCAATGATTTGTCTACATGTTTTTTCTTGTATTACTTTTTGTACTGCCAGCCTGCGGCGATTCTGACCCAGCTCCTGAAATTCATAATGATGAAAAGCCTTTATGGAAAATATATACTAACATTAATGATATAATAACTCTATTGTTATCAGATGATGGAGAAACATTATGGGTAGGAACTCAAGGCGGATTAGAAAAACGCGATTCCGATAATGGAAAGCATATTCAGGTATTCACGAAGGTAGATGGCCTACCGGAAAATCATATAACTTCTCTCGTATCCGATGGCAGCGGTGGGCTTTGGATTGGAACAGATGGTGGTGGGCTTGCCTATCTGATCTATAACTGATTACAGCTCCTTAAAAGAAAAATTGGATTATTTTTCGGACCGAGCTAATATTTTGTACTATCGAATTTATCAACCCCAATGAAGGCGTTTTTTGCGCTTAGCGGCCACTTTTCGGGGCCCAAAAGAGGGATATAAGGATTTTGTTTCTCGTGGAGTTCGAAATCTCCTTTATCCGCATACAGCCTCCCCTTCCCTGCCGATACCTATCGACATGAGTAAATATCCGGTGAGATCAACTGCAAAACCATCTCACGCGAGACTGCAACGCGCGCAAAGAAATACATTTTTCCCCGTCGGAGCAAAAAAGGCGCCTGCTTTTCATCTGTGCCCATCTGTGTCATCTGTGGATAATCCGTTTTTTTCCGTTTTCCAACCGGAAGCGAAACCGCTCCCCCACTTTTCCCTTATCGTTCCTCGCGTTTTTGCCTGCTGTTGTCAGTGCCTTTCATAATCCTCTTGCCCCGGACGGAGGGTCTGTGATAGGGCTGCCCTTTTTGATAACGGAGTGTAAACGGCCATGATACATCTGAGCAATATCAGCAAGCAGCACGGATCGCAGATCCTTTTCGCCAACGTCAGTTTCCAGATTTTGCCTGGAACGTGCACCGGCTTGGTAGGGGCGAACGGCACCGGGAAAACCACCATTTTTCGCTTGATCACCCGGGAAGAGGAACCGGACAAAGGTGACATCATCTGCGCAAAACACATTAAAATCGGCTATTTTTCCCAGGATGTGGGTGAGATGCGCGGACGGAGCGCCCTTGAGGAAGTGATGGCTGCCGCCGCGGACGTGGTGCTCCTGGGAAACGAAATCAGGGCCATGGAAAAGGAAATGGCAAAACCCATGAGCGACGAAGCCATGGCGGATCTCCTGGAACGATACGGCAACAAGGCGGAGGAGTTTGAGCATCGCGGCGGTTACGATCTGGAAAGCCGCGCCCAGGCCATCCTGACCGGTCTGGGCATTGGTCCCGACGATTACCGCC
Organism: Thermodesulfobacteriota bacterium; assembly: GCA_049320885.1. Taxonomy (GTDB): domain Bacteria; phylum Desulfobacterota; class Desulfobacteria; order Desulfobacterales; family SURF-7; genus DYJD01. The sequence goes on from JBMORA010000060.1 coordinate 1,455, forward strand.
GCCCGGTGGAATCCTTCAGCGGCGGCTGGAAAATGAGAATCGCCCTGGCCAGAATCCTCACGGTTCAACCCGACGTACTGCTATTGGATGAACCCACGAATCATCTGGATATGGAATCCATTGTCTGGCTTGAAAACTGGTTGGCCAACGACTTCAAAGGGGCTGTGCTCATGACCTGCCATGATCATGATTTCATGAATCGCCTGGCCACCCGCATCGTGGAAGTGGCCAACCGCAGCGTAACCCTTTATGGCGGAAACTATGATTTCTATATCCGGGAACGTGAGATCCGGCGGGAGCAGCTCCTGTCCAGCCACCGACGCCAGCAGGAAATGCTGGCCAAGGAGGAAGCGTTCATCGCCCGGTTTGCGGCAAGAGCCTCCCACGCTGCCCAGGTCCAGTCGCGGATAAAAAAGATAGAGAAAATCGACCGCATCGAAATCCCGCCCGAGCAGCGACGTGTCGTCTTTTCCTTTGCCGAGCCTCCCCGTTCCGGTGACGACGTGATCTGTCTGTCCCGGGCCGGGAAAAGCTGGCCGCTTCCGGATGGGAGGGAAAAATCCGTTTTCGGTGGGGTATCCGGTATGATCCGGCGAGGGGAGAAGATTGCCGTGGTGGGGGTGAACGGGGCCGGAAAATCCACGTTTCTGAAAGTCCTGGCTGGAGAAACCCCGGTATCAAGCGGTTCGGTGACCATCGGTGCCAATGTCGGCGTCGGTTATTTCAGCCAGCATGCCATGGACATTCTCGATCCCGGAAAGACCGTTTTTGAAACCGTTCAAGACGCCATTCCCCTTGCCAACATTGGAATCGTGAAAAACCTCTGCGCCGCCTTTCTGTTTCCGGGAGACAGCGTTGACAAACGCATCGATGTACTTTCCGGAGGCGAAAAAAGCAGGGTCGTGCTTGCCACCCTTCTCGTCCGGCCGGTCAATCTCCTGATCCTGGATGAACCCACCAACCACCTGGACATTCTGGCCCGAGAGGTTCTCCTGGAAGCCCTGAAATCCTTTACCGGCACGGTGGTGATCGTCAGCCATGACCGCCATTTCCTGAAATCCCTGGTCACACGCGTTTTTGCCATCGATCACGGCGAGATGATCGCATACGAAGGCCCTTACGAGTATTATCAGAGCAAAATCAAAACACAATCCCGGGAAAGGGTGGCGGCCCTGGCCTGAACATAACTCCGATCACCTCTGTATGCATCATATCTGTGTAATCTGTGGATAATCCGTATTTCCGGCGCGTTCCGGCGGATGTCTCAACGTCCATCATCTGTCTGAACTTTGGCGAGTTTTCAGATGATGGCCTTCTTTTTATCGAAGGTCCCTCCGCAATAAAAACAATAGAATTTTCGACTTACTTTTTAAGTTTTTTTTTCTATCTGTCAAATAACATTGGCCGGTTTTAAATCCAGAGAGATAGTAAAACGCCTGAAGGCGCAAGGCAGGCTCGCCATGCCAACCGGCCTCATCCGCGTCCGGGATGCCTGTCGCCCGTATCGACGCTCACCTTGTCACAGGCAAAAAAGGAATTCAACGGTTTTTACAAACATTTTTAAGGCTCCCGGTGCGTCTGCAGCAACGCATGGGAAATCCGCCCGGGATAAAAAAGGGGGCCACCGTTCAAGAATATGGTTTGGAATACAGAAGCGGCTCCGATCCCCGGCCGTCGGCCGGGGACATCAGATGGTCAATCGCCAGCGGCTCCGATGTCCTCAGGGCATACATGTACGTTAGGCGCTCGTCGGCGCAACGGCAATGCGACAGGAATCGCCCGGCCCTGTTCCTTCAATGGGAAGTATTTACTTTCGCCGATTGCCGGCTTACAAATGCCGGCCGCACAAATTCAGGCTGCAGAATCGGGTGATCCTGGCCCAACCGGAGCGTCTTTCGTTCAAATGGCGCCGTTCCCTCTGTTTGCGGCGGCTTTCCACGATCACATACGGCTCCAGGGTTTGCGGCCGTCTGCGATCATCAATGGTCCGGCGGTCAAATCGTGCCCTCAGGGCGCTTTCCACCATGGCTTCCATAAGCTCCTCCTTTTTAAATGAAGGTCAACGAACCCGACACCTTCATGTCTTGATTATGCCGCTGTTTCGCGGCGGTCGCCGGAGAATCATGGGAAGATCGGTAAGAATCGCTGAACGGACCGAGTCATTTGGATGCCTGAACGCTTGCAACTTCCTGTCCAACGCGGAATGGTATGAGCGATGAGCTGACAACACCATATCAGATGCGGGTGGAAAAAACAATCAAAAGCACCCGGGTCCGGGATCAGCGGAATCGGCGGGGCTGCCGTTTCCCGGCCGGGAACGGTTGGCCAGATTACAGTGGATGGGGGCCGGAATCGGAAGACTCCGGGAGGTGCCGGTTACATTTCATAGACCGGCGGAGCTGTCTTTTCTTCTGATTTCAGGTGTTCACCTTCGGCCCTGGTCAGGATTTCCGTGCCAAGGCGGGCCCCCTGGTAGGCCGTCCATTTGCCGGTCAGGCGATGGCCGTCCCGGCCGATTGCATAGGCCGCAATGCCGAACAGCCGGCCAGAAGTATCCGAATACACGACGGACAGGGTGTTATCGGTGACGATTCCCGTGCCGACATATCCTTCTCCAGCCACATTCCAGGCCAGCCGGTAGACATCACCCTCTTGCCGGATAACCACGATCCCGGAATAGACGCCCGCACCGCCGGGGGCGGTGCCGTTCACGATATACGATCCGGCGATGGCCGGCGATTCCGCTGGGCCTTCCCCGGCGGCGGCCGATAACGGCAGGCATAAGATCAGCATGGGAAAGAGCAACATGGCAGGCAGGTTTTTTTGCGTATGGTGTTTCCGGGTCATCTTCCCTCACTTGGCCGGCTGTCCGGCGGATCTGATTTGATTCCGGTATAATCAAGAGGAGATAGGATGTCAACAAAATCGGGTGCGACAGGTCAGTTTCCCGTTGCAATGCGTTCCAAAACCATTTAAGAATAGCCGCGAGAAAACATTCCCACCCCCAACCTTTCCAGGAGGAGCCATGAATACAATCACTGCTCGAAACCTCATGCTGGCCGGTATGATCTGGACGCTCGGGTTTTCCGGCATGGCCGAGGCGGATATCTTTCTGAAATACAAATTGCATACGGATGGATTCCAGATGATGGGACAGACTCAGCCCGCAAAGGACGCCAACCAGGAAACCTGGATCACCGACAATATGGTCCGCACGGATGAAGCCGGTAAATCCACCATCCTGCGGCTGGATCAAAAACGCGTTTATTTCATCGATCATCAGAAGAAAACCTACACGGACATGCCCCTTGGGGTTGAAAAAATGGCGGAACAGGCCGTAATGCAGGATGAAAGCATGAGCGCCGAAGAAAAACAGCAGGCCATGCAGTTCATGCAGGGCATGATGAAGGGCATGGCCAAAATCCAGGTCACGGTGACGGAGACCGGTGAACGGAAAAAAATCGGCAAATGGAACTGCACCAAGTACCTCCAGAAAATGACGACGGCCATGGGCCCCTCCGATTCCGAGATCTGGGCCACCAGGGACATCAAGATCAATACGGATTTGCTGAATAAAATGCAGGCCGCCGGCATGATGATGATGCCGGGCATGCAGGATTCCATATCCGAAGTCGTCAAGGAGATGAAAAAAATCAACGGCGTGTCGGTACTCAGCACCTCCACGGCGGTCATGATGAATACCAGGGTCAAGACGACCCACGAATTGGTGGATTACATGGAAAAGAAGGCGCCGTCCGACTGGTACGCCCTGCCCAAGGGGTATGGCAAGGAACAGATGTGACACCTGATTCAGGACGGACACCCGACCATGGCGGAGATGCCAACGCCAACCACCCGATGAATCCGATGATCGAGGTCAGGGACGTATATAAGTCCTTTAAAACCGTCCAGGCGGTGAGGGGAATCAGCCTGTCCGTGTTCGAAGGACAATTCACGGCCCTCCTCGGTCCCAACGGTGCCGGCAAGACCACCCTGGTGGAAATGATCGAGGGGATTCAAAAACCGGATCGGGGGGATATTTTCATCCTGGGAAAGCAGTGGAAGGGAAACGAGGACGAACTGCACCGCATCATCGGGCTTTCGCTTCAGGAAACCCACTTCATAGACAAGCTCACCGTCCGGGAGACCCTGGTACTCTTTGCCGCCTTTTATGACCTCGGGAAAAACCGGGTCGCGGAAATCATCGACACCATCGGCCTTGGGGAAAAACGCCATGCCTATGTAGTCAGCCTTTCCGGCGGTCAGCGTCAACGGCTGGCCCTCGGCATCGCCCTGCTCAACAGACCGAAAATCCTGCTGCTGGATGAGCCGACCACCGGGCTTGATCCCAATGCGCGGCGCGAAATCTGGTCGATTCTCTTCCGACTGAAGGAACAGGGGCAGACCTCGCTCATTCTCACCACCCATTACATGGAGGAGGCCGAGCAACTCTGCGATTATATCGTCATCATCGATCAGGGCCGCATCCTGAAACAGGGTCCCCTGGACCATTTGCTGAACGACGATCCGGATGAAAAAAGGATCGAGTTCACTCTGGAAAAATCCGAAAAAGCATCCGCAATGCTTGGGGACGGCCTTCCGTTGCCCCTGAAATGGGATAGCCGGACCGGTAAGGGAACCGTCATGGTATCCCGGCTGGAAACGGAAATCCCGGTTTTTCTGTCGTTTCTGAAAGAAAAAAATGTCCGGCTGAACAAACTGGAATTCAGGAAAAAAACCCTGGATGACGTGTTCACTTCCTTGACAGGCAGGCGCCTGGATGAATAAAGGCCGTTTCCCCCGACAATTCGTCCAGCTGGTTTCCGCACTCTTCAGGGACATTTTCCGGCAGCCGGCGGTCCTGTTTTGGGGAATTGTGTTTCCCATCCTGATGTCCCTCGGACTGGGTATCGCCTTCACCCAGCAGCAGGAAGTCTTCCATCATGTGGCTGTCATCATCCCGGATATCCAACGGAACGTAACCCCCCGGATCGACTCTTTTCTGAATGAATACGGCGCGGCGACGGAACCAGCCGGCGATGCGGGGATGCGGCACCGGATATCCCTCACCGAAGACAAACTCGGGAAAACGACCTTCACCTTCCTCAAAACCGGAAGCCGCAAGGCCATGGTGCTGTTGAAACAGGGCCGCGTCAGCCTGCTGATCCAGGAACGCGACGGAAATATCCGCTACCGCTTTGACCCCCTCAATATCGACGCCCGGCTCGCCTATCTGAAGCTATCCGGCCTGCTGGGCGGAAACGCGTTTTACGGCCGGGAAAACCGAAACGGCGTCGAGCCACTGACGGTCATGGGCACCCGGTATATCGATTTTCTGATTCCCGGACTGATGTCCATGGGCATCATGATGTCCTGCATGTGGGGGATGAGCTACGGAATGATCGAGAAACGATCCAGGAAACTGCTGCGGCGCATGGTGGCCACCCCCATGAAAAAGAGCTATTTCCTGATGGCGCTGATGATCGTCCGGATCACCATGAACTTCATCGAATCCGGGTTGCTGGTCCTCTTTGCCTATCTGGTTTTCGACATATCGATCCAGGGAAGCATTCCGGCTTTGATCCTGTTTTTCATCGCCGGCAATATCGCCTTCGGCGGCATCGCCATCTTCGTCTCTTCCCGCACGGCCAACACGGAAATCGGCAACGGACTCGTGAATGTCGTGGTCATGCCCATGATGGTGCTGTCCGGTATTTTTTTCAGTTATCACAATTTCCCGGACTGGAGCATTCCGTTCATCCGGAAGCTGCCCCTGACCATCCTGGTGGACGGAATCCGCAGTATTTTCATTGAAGGGGCGGGTTTTGCCGAAACCGCACAGCCAACCCTGATGTTGTCGGCCATCGGCATTCTTTTTTTCAGCGCCGGCCTGAAAATCTTTAAATGGCATTAATTTTATATACTTATAAACTACTACCACCGGTATTTCAAAGTTTTCGTTCAAGAATTCAGCGTCTGTATATCCCCCAAACCCAAATTGTACTTGACTTTGACGCAAAGCGTCATTATCATCTTGTCCAGTTGATGCCCATGCGCCTGCGGATAAACGCAGTCCCGTCAAGCGTCTGGGCAGGAGAAGGCTAACAAAGATTAAGGAGGGCCTTATGGTATTGTTGACGAATCTGTCCCATTGTATGGACATCTGCAGCCTGTTCAAATTCGGAAATCGTTCGTGGCTGGGGACTCCCTTCAGCTCACAGCAATATTATTTCGATGCGGACAAACATGAAACCGGCCGGAGCGGACGAGAAAAAGGAGTGGCTTTCGATTTCGGCGATAACCTGAAAGTTCTTTAATTGATTGTAAAATAAACATATTGCGTGAATCAGTCGGACCGGACAGTCCAAAAAAAGCCGGAAGCGTGGATGCGCTTCTGGCTTTTTTGTTGGATTTGCGATACATAGTTTTGAAGATGGCAACAATCCGCCGGGGTTTAAGCCCGGAGTCCCGGAATGCATGCCCAACCGTTTGAATCGGGAGATACCCTTGGCCACATTGACTTTCCTGCGTATCGGCAGGATGATCCATGATGAACTGGAAGAGTGTCTGGCGGAGCACTTGCTGGAGCGCCAGGCCCGGGGGTTGAAAAAACTGCGCCGAAAAGGGAAAATCATGGTTCAGGCCTGGATTGCCGGCGTGGTGAAATGGTTTGGCTTCGGCAACCTGATTTGAGCTTCCAGCGGTGACCCGGCGGATTTTCAAGAACGCTCAATTTATTTGACAGGGAATTGTGTTATACCTTAAAAATCATTAGGCTATCGGAAGAACAACCTTCATAAATCCATTCAGGGAGGAAGACCACAATGATCATGATCGGAACCATCACATTTCCGGAAGAAAGGGCCAATGATGTCGCCAAGTGCTACATGACCCTGCCGCCGGTGCCGGATTTTATCCAAACCCTGGGAACCTATGTGTACAACAATCCCGGCGAGAAAATCCGGGCGTTCGCCATTTTCCAGTTCGATGAAGGCAGGGCCAACGAGGCCCTCGAATATTTTAAATTGAGATATGAAGTCTTCGGCAGGGTGGAGGGTCTTACATCCAAGGCCGAGGAATGGCTCGACGTTCAGGACGCCCTTAAAATCGTGGAAGAGGGAGAGTACAATATCAATACCCTGTCCAGCGGCGGCTTCTGATACCCTTCCGCGCCGGTCCGGCAAACGGGGATTTCCTTGGATTTCCATCCCCGTCATGCGACCTTTTCAATAAAACAGCCACGCCCGTTTCACCGGGCAGTGGCTGTTGTTTTTTACCCTGATGCCGAGCGGTTATATTTGTCCGGCCTGCTTCAATGCCAGGACAACGATTTTCTGCATCATGCGCTCCTGACGGTTGGTGGGTTTGTCCAATTGCATCCGCTCCAGATATTTCCTGGCAGACTCCGGCACGGCGGAAACCAGTTGCCCCACCAATCCCGGCAGAACCGCCATCTTGCTCTCCGCTGCTTTTTCCTTGAATTCCCGCAGGGACTTGCCGATGACGATTTCCTCGTCGGTAAACGCAGTCCCGAAGGGAAAAACCGGAAAGAGTTTTTTCTCCTTGTAGGACGCCAGGGCCTTTTCCAGACGCTCCGGATAATTGTTGCGGAATCGGTCCGGGATCTGATAATCCGCCGGAATTTTCTTGGCCTGTTTGGCCCGTTGCAACAACCCTTCCTGAAAACGGGAATCGGTCACGTTCAGCAGCGCGCAGATTACGTTTTTATCGCTCCGCCCCCGCAGATCGGCGATCCCGTATTCGGTTACGATAATGTCCCGCAGATGCCGGGGAACCGTGGTATGGCCGTAATTGAACACCACGTTCGAGCTGACCTCCTTGCCTTTGGCCCGCGTGCTGCGGATCATCAGGACCCCCCGGGCATCCTCGATGGCATGGGCCTGGGCCACGAAATTGTACTGCCCGCCGACGCCGCTGATCACCCGCAGGTCCTCCAGCCCGTCGGAAACCACGGCGCCGGACAGCATGACCATCAGACCGGCGTTGATAAACCGGGCGTCCTTGCGCTGGAGCAGCTTCAGTTCCTCGCAGGAATAGGGATTGTTGCCGTACAGCTGATTGGTATTGAGCACGCTGGTCATGTTGATCTGCATGCGCTCCTCTTCGGACATATTGTTCAGCATGTCATAGAAATCCGGCGGCCCCAGGAAGAAGCCGGCATGCATCCAAAAACCGTCCTTCATCTGCTTGCCAAGGCAGGACTGGAAAAGCCGGTCCTTGCTGTTGGCATCCCGCAGATCGGCCGCAAAGCGATCCTTGCCATTGACGATCTCGCCGTTTTCATAGGTCAATTCGGCTTTCAGGATGCCGTATTCCTGCAGGAAATTGAAATCCTTTTGCGTCAATTTGGGATGAATGGCGCCCTGTTCGGCCAGCATTTCGATGATCTGGGGGGTCACTTTCTGCTTGACCTGAATTTTCCCCTCATTCAGCAGTTTCTGCAGCGGAATGTTGTCATACACCTTCCGCTTCATGATTCCGGCTTTGTAAAGGTGTAAAAACGCATCCACGAGCATTTCCGTGGAACCGTAAATCCCCTTGTCGAAAACGCCCGATCCGCCCACCCGGGTGATGATATCACTGAATTTTTCAAAAACATTCAGATCTTGTAACACATTGTTATATATATCGTTTTGAAGATGGCGCATCTGCAACCCATAGGCGATGGCATCCCCCAGGGACCCGATGCCGATCTGCAGGGTTCCGCCGTCCTTGATCAGGCTGCTGGCGTGCATGCCGATGACGTAATCGATGGCGGTAACGGGCTCGCGGGGAGCCCCGAACAGGCTGAAATGCAGCTCCGGAGCCTCCAATACGGCGTCGAAACAGTCCGGGCTGATGACGGCATCCCCGTACATGAACGGCAGGTTGTTGTTCACCTGTCCGATGGCCGCCACCCGCCGGCCTTCCTTGCGCTGACGTTCGATTTCCCGGAAAGCATCCAGGGCGGTGTCCGAATTGGAACTCATGCTGAACATGGGCTTGCCGTTGAGCATTTTTTTGGCCACCAGCTGGCCGCCCACATTCATGCCGTTGTCCCGGACGTCGCGGGCCGCATGGGTGTAGTTGGTGCTGGTGTAATTCTGCTGCATGTGTTCATTGTCGAGGTATCCGCCGGCCTTGTAAAAAAATTCGCTCACCTCCACATTGGGCGGCAGCTCTTTCTTGCGCACGGCGGTAATGTAGTCCAGATTGACATAGCCCTTCCACACGCGTTGCACCAGCGGCTCCAGAAACCTTCTTTCCAGATCGCTGGACCAGGTGGGCGGCTCCAACGAAAGCGCCGTCAAGATCCGCAGCCTGAGATTCGGGTCTTCCTTGGCCCGCTTGTAAATGGCATTGGCGAAATGGTTGGGTTTGCCTAGTCCCAAGCACATCCCCAGGGTGATGTTCTTCCCGACCTTATCGATGACAAAATCGACAAGCTTATCGGGGTCGGTGAAATAGATCGGTCTATCGTTTTTCATACTGCTTCCCCCCATTGTTTGATCATATGCACATCTTAATTTCGATATCAATTCAATATATTATTAGATTCATTCTTCGGCTCACGATCCGGAACAGATGGCTCGGTCGAAAAACAATGTTTTGACGATATTTCTGCATGACCATTATCTGTCGGTTTCCCCGGAAATCGCCCTGCCAGCGGCTTTCCCAACTACCGGCGGCATCGGAGCCGCCATCGAAATCGCACGCAGGTGGATCCCGACTAAAATTTTTTTATATAAAAAATGAATTGTTAAAAGTCAATCAAATGAATGAAAAATTTATCGTCCGTGATCATTTTGACCCGTTGACCAGGGGTCTTTCCCGTTCCGGGAAATGATGGTCAAGAAATCATAAATATGATATGATAACCGATAAAATGCCGGCTCCACCCACCGCAACCGGATCCGGGGCCGGTCACCGGAGTGTCCGCTCATGAAAAACAATTTACCAACCCATATCGGGAAATTACAGGAAAGAATCATTGAATTTCTCATCAAGATCCCCTTGTTTGACCGTTTGGATGCAACCGAGCTGCAGCTCATCGCCCACCACATGAATTTTTTTGAAATCCAAAAAAACGCCGTGCTTTTCAATGAAGGCGACAAGGGCGATTACGTGTGTTTCATCGTGGACGGTCAGCTCGATGTCATCAAGGAGTCCGCCAGCGGACAGCCGGTGGTGATCGCGACCCTTTCCAAAGGTCGGACCATCGGGGAAATGTCCATTATCGACAACACCCCGCGTTCGGCCACCATCAAGGCAAAATCCGACGCCACCCTGGTTTCGCTTACCGGGAAGGGGCTGGAATCCATCTTGCAGAATCAACCCCAGATCGGCATCAAAATTTTGAAAGGCCTGGCGCGGTTGTTGAGCATGAATATGCGGAAAACCTCCAGCCAGCTGGCGGATAACATGTGATGTCGGCTCCCCAAGAAACCGTTATGCGGCAGCCACCCGATCCGGAGAGACCCCTGCGGAGATTTTTGTCAGCCATGCTTATGAAAATCATTTTCTGGACGTCCGTATTGTATCTGACCTATTGCTTCGCCGTTTACTTTCTGCAGCGCCAGATACTGTTTCCGATCCGCATGCTGGAAAAACCGCCGGCGCCGGTGCTGTCCGGGGGAATCGAACAACGGAAACTCAGCATGCCGTTCGGAACGGTGGAGGCCTGGTTCATGCCGGCGGAAGGAAATCGGACCGGGCCGCCGGCGCCGGCGGTTCTTTTCGCCCATGGCAACGGCGAACTGATCGATTACTGGCCGGCCTTTTTCACGCCCCTCACCCAAATCGGAGTGGGCGTTCTGCTGGTGGAATATCCCGGATACGGACGCTCCGAAGGAACCCCTTCCCAGGAAACCATTCGGGAAACCTTCGCCGTCGCCCATGAATGGCTGCTGTCCAGACCCGACGTGGACCGGAACCGAATCATCCTCATGGGGCGCTCCCTGGGCGGAGGCGCCGTCTGCTCCATAGCCGGCTCCCATGATAGCTGCGCCATGATTCTCATGTCCGCCTTTACCGGCGTTCGGGCTTATACTTCCAAATACCTGTTGCCGCCCTTTTGCATCCGGGATCCGTTCGACAACCTGACGGCGGTTTCGAAGTATTCCCACCCCCTGCTGGTGGTTCACGGCAGAAACGACCAGGTGGTTCCGTATTCCCATGGCCGCCGACTGCACCAGGCGGCGATCACCGCTGAATTGATCACCTATGAAAGCGATCACAACGATTGTCCTCCGGACGCCCGGATCTTCTGGCGCGACGTGGAAAAATTCCTTTATCGGCACGATATTCTGCCGGATGTCCGGACAACGGATACCCCCGGGACGCTGCCGGAAGCGGCATCGAAATGACAGCCGCCCGTGAGGGGGCCGACATGCCTATTGACTTTTGATGAATTAGCCCACACTATGCGGCTCATCCATTGTGACCATCGGATCGAACCACAACCAGGAGCAGCCATCGTTGAATCGGACTATTTATCCCGCCCCTTTTCGTTCCGCAGGCCCCGTGATCCAGGCAAAACGCTTTCTGCTGACAATTCTCCTGCTGGCTACCGCGCTCTTTTCCCCGGCTCAGGCGGAAAAAACCAATCATGAAAAATCCGTCCGCGAGGCCATTGTAAAAATTTTCACCACCGTCAATATCCCGGACTATTACAATCCCTGGCGCATGTTCGAAGCCCACGCCATGAGAGGATCGGGGGCCATCATTTCCGGGCATCGAATTCTGACCAATGCCCACATCATCGCCAACCAGACCTTTATTCAGGTCCGCCGCTACGGCCAGGCCAAACGGTACAATGCCAGAATCGTATCCGTATCCCATGAGGCCGACCTCGCCATCCTCACGGTGGACGACCCCGTCTTCTTTACCGATGTCACGCCCCTGGAACTGGGAGAACTACCCTCCTCCAACCAGGAGGTTCTGGTATTCGGCTTCCCCTTCGGCGGGGACTCCCTCAGCATCACCAAGGGAATCATGTCCCGCATCGAGCATCAATTCTACGAGCACAGCAGCGGATATTTTCTCACCGGCCAAATGGATGCGGCCATCAATCCGGGCAACAGCGGAGGTCCGGTGATGGTCAAGGACCGGATCGTGGGCGTGGTGATGCAGAACTCCAACCCGAGCGAATCGGAAAATATCGGTTACATGGTCCCGGCACCCATTGTTCGTCATTTCCTGCAGGATATGGAAGATGGCCGTTACGACGGGTTTCCGGATCTGGGCATCGAAACCCAGAAAATGGAAAACCCCAGCATGAAGGCAAAGCACCTGGTCCCCCGGGATGTAACCGGCGTTTTCGTGGTGCATGTCCACCTGGGTTCTCCCGCAGAACACATCGTCTGCGACGGCGATGTCTTGACCGCCGTGGACGGCCACACCATCGCCGATGACGGCACGGTGGAATTCCGGCCGAAGGAACGTACTCATTATTATTACTATATCGACTGTCACCAACTAGGGGAGAAAGTCCGGCTGGATATCCTGCGTCAAGGCGTCCCTCACGCCTTCACCTTATCCCTCACCCGCACCCAAAAGGACTTTCTTTTGGTGCCGGCGGAGCAATATGACCAGCCGCCGCGGTATATGATTTTCGGCGGAATCGTCTTCAGCCCGCTCACCAAGAATCTGATCAAGCGCTGGGGAGCCAGCTGGATTACCAGCGCGCCCAGTGAGTTCCTCGTGGAAATGGGCAATTGGAAAACACCGCAAAAAAGGGAAGCCGTGGTGGCCATCCAAATCCTGGCGGGGGACGTGAACATCGGTTATCATGACCTCGCCGCCTGGAGCGTCGCCAAGGTCAATGGACAGCCGTTTCCGGATTTTGATCATTTTCAGCGGCTGGTCATGAACTCCGGAAGCCCGTATGTCGTCTTCGAAAACAGGAAAGGCTTTCAGCTCGTCATCGATCGGCGGCAGGCCATGGAAACCCATGCGGATTTATTGCGACGGCATCGCGTGCAGCCGGATCCGTCGCCGGATCTCCCGGCTCCGCCGCCTCAGCGCCCGTGATCCTTAAAAGGACTCCTGGTGCGTGAATTCGTTGACTTCCCTTCTTTTTGGAGGAGCAGGCGTTTTGGCCGGATACCCCATGGGAATCAGGACAGCCAGTTCATACCCGTCCGGAACAGAAAGCGCCTCCTTGGCCTTGTCATGATCGAGCAGTCCCACGACAACCGTGCCGAGGCCCAATGAATGGGCCCTCAAACAAAGGCTCTGGGTGGCGATTCCCAGATCGAACAGCAGCCAGTCGCCGAATTTGGTCGTCACGACTCCGTCATAGTAGCCGGAGCTCTTGACTTTGCCGCACAAGGCCAGGACCACCGGGGCATCTCCTATGGCCCTGGTGGCGGGATTTTTGGGGAAAATGGTCGCCTGAAGTTTTTCCTTCCGCCCCGGGTCTGTAACGACTACAACTTCCCAGCACTGGGTGTTTGCCCAGGATTGCGACCATTGAACAGCTTCCAGGACCTGTTGAATCAATTCCTGGGGGACTTTCTTGTCTTCATATCTGCGAATACTTCTCCGGGTTTTCAACAATTCCATAAATTCCGCCATGGTCATCCTCCTTGCCGCCGATCAGTGTTCATTCCCATCCGGTTTATGTTCCGTTTTCGTGTCTTCCTTTTTCGCCTGTTGGACAAACGCTTCCGCGTTTTTGTAATCAGCCGTCACGATGACATTTTTAATGGCCACCGCCTTCAATCTCCCGCCGAAATACGGCCGGAGAATCTGAAAAAGTTTTTCGCTCAACCCCCCGATCTTCGCCAGTGTATTCACATCCGCGTAGGAAAGGGTGCTGATATGCAGCAAGGCCGCTTCATGGGCCCTTGGATGCAATCCGGGTTCGGCCTTGCCCGAAACGTCGGTTTTCATGGTCAGCTCCAGTTCCACACAGAGATACTTCGGCGGGGCGCGGCGGGAGGCCTGAAACAGATTCACCACCATGGGCTTCATGACGATGGTGGTGGTCTTTTCGTGTTTTTTTTCCTGTTTTTCGCTTTCGAGATTCCGGAATTCTTGGACCGTTCCATCTTCCCGGGCCAGTTTCAACAGGGACGGCGACGCTTCCAGAACTTGAAAATCGACGGTTTTGCCTTTAGCCCAGCCCCCCTCCGTTCCATCCTCGGCCGGCGTGATGTGGATCGCTCCTTCGGTGACGGTCCAGGTCCCGTTCACTTTTTCCTTTCCCTCACTGCCTTTCCCCGAGGGTTTATCCACCTGGCTCTCTCCCAGGAATGCTCCGTCCTTCCGAAACCTCAAGGTGGTATGTTTTTTTTCACTGGTATGGCGCCAGTTTCCCGCATAGCGTTGATCCAGGGTCGCTTTGTCCTCCCCGCATCCGGCCGTGAACCCTATAACCAGGAAACCGATGAGGAAGGCTGCGGATCCACGTGAAAGAAATACACGCATGGTTCGTAACACCCGTTCATATGATTGACATTCTTTCCAGTTGCAGCAGCAGGGATATCATGACGCCAACCACAAAAAAAGGCAACCCCCCTTTTGGGGGGATTGCCTGCATTTTTAAAAGGGTCGATACGGTCAGGAACAGCAGGATTTCGTGGTCCCGCAGCTGGAACAGCCGGATTTCAGATCAATGCTCGACGTGATGCTGAATCCGAAGCCCCCGAAATCAACCTTGATGGGCTGGGCTTTTTTCATGAAATTTGTATCGACGATAAAGGTGAATTTATCGATATTATAGACTTGGTCGGTTTCCTTGGTCTCATCCAGAGCCATTGCCAGGGACGGTCCGCCTCACCCGCCTTCATTCAGAAAAATCCGGATCGGTTTGATCTGCTTGTCTCGGAAATACTCACCGATCTGTTGCTGGGCCAACGCCGTTACTTCAACCATGATTACCTCCTGATAACCGGCCTGCTTATAATCCCCAGGCCTTTCGTGATGGATAAACTGACTTCATGATTGAAATTCTAGGCATTCCGTCACAGGTTGTCAAACAAATAATTCCACAAATAATTCCACGGCCGCTGTTTCAGGTTTCCGACGATCGCTCCAGGCATTGTCGATACACCTGGTAATGGGATTCGGAAAAAAGGACGAAAAACACCCGCTGGATGCCAGCGGACGAAACGAGATGCCGGTGGACCGCATCCATCGCGATCCGGGCCGCGTCTTCAATGGGATATCCATACACGCCACAGCTGACCGCCGGGAAAGCGATGGTTTTGATGCCGTTTTCATCGGCCAGCCGCAGGCAATTGACATAACATGCGGTCAGCAGGCGGGCGCATTCCTCGGCTTTCAAACGATTGTATACCGGACCCACCGTGTGAATGACATAGGTCGCCGGCAATCGATATCCCCCGGTGATCCGAGCTTCACCGGTGGGACATCCGCCGATGGAGCGGCATTCCTCCAGCAATGCCGGTCCAGCTGCCCGGTGAATGGCGCCATCCACGCCCCCGCCGCCCAGCAGGGAATTGTTGGCGGCATTCACGATGGCGTCCACCGCCATGCGGGTGATATCCCCTTGCACGATTTCGATCCGTTCCATCATGTCATGCGTCATTCCGCCTCCCCAATCTCAAATCTCAAATCTCAAATTTTCTCCCCCTCCCCCACCCCACTCACAAATCATACAAGGTCTCATCCTTGACAGGCGCCGGCCGCCTGCCCGGCCTGGTCTTCCCTTTTTTTCCCTCCAGGACGAAGGGTTCCTCCCCTTCGAGTAAATCCCCCATCTCCGCTTCGATGGTATCCGGATCCTCCCCCTGCTCCATGCGGTTCAGGGCCTCCTGCATGCCCGAGCCGAGTTGCAGACCGGTCATGTCCGAAAGCTTGCGCATCAGATTGGCGGCCTGACGCGGATCATCCTCGCTGATATGCTCCGCCTCCCTGGCCAGCATTTGCATGGCCTTCTCCATTTTGCCTTCGTCCAGGGGCAGGTCGTCCATGCCGCCCCGCTCGGGGGCATTCCCGGTAACCGCAAATACGGACATTTGGCGCTCCAGTATATTCGTTTTACATTTCGGGCATTTGGGTTTTTTAGTGGTATTGATTGTACTGGAAAAGAAGGTAAAAATCATATGGCAGTTTTGGCAATAAAATTCGTAAATCGGCATGGATTCACCTCGGCATGGCAACAAGGGTATCGTAAAGACATTCGGCACGGAATATCCGCAGGCCGGAAACCGTTTCAGTAAGTATTCCACCGATAAAAAACTTGTCAAGGGGCTTTTGCGGGGAAAAATGCGGAACCGGAATGCGGAGCACCCGGCAACCCCGGTCCCATTGCGCATTGACTTGGAAACGGTCATCTGGTATGGCAGCGGGCAATTCATCATCAAACGAAAGGAAGAAACCACCATGGAAAGAACGTTGTCAATAATCAAACCGGATGGCGTTGAACGCGGACTGATCGGTGAAGTCGTCAAGCGGCTCGAGCAGAAACACCTCTCGATCATCGCCATGAAGATGATTCATCTGACCCGGAAACAGGCGGAAGGGTTTTACGCCGTTCACCGGGAGCGTCCGTTTTTCTCCAGCCTGACGGATTTCATGTCGTCGGGACCCGTGGTCGTCATGGTTCTGGAAGGCGAAAACGCCATTCAGCGCTATCGGGACCTGATGGGGGCGACCAATTACAAGGAAGCGGCCGAAGGGACCATCCGCAGGGATTTCGCCACGGACATTGAAAAAAACGTGGTGCACGGTTCCGATGCACCCGCAACCGCTGCTTTTGAAATCAGCTATTTTTTCAACAGCTTTGAAATTGTCGGCACATGCCGGAAACCGTAAACCTGGATCATATCGACATTGTCCTGCAGCGGCCCCGGTATCCTGAGAATATCGGTGCCGCGGTGCGGGCCATGCGCAATATGGGCCTGAGCAGGCTGACCGTGGTGTCGCCCGAAAATTTCGATCTGGACAAGGTCCTGAAAATGGCCACCCATGCCGCGGCGGACACGGTGGGCCGGATCCAGCTGTTCGACAATCTGGAACAGGCCTTGGCTTCCTATGAGTATGTGGTGGGCACCACGGCCCGGATCGGCAGACAGCGCAGCGAATACGATACCCCGGCACGCATGGCGGAACGCCTGATCGAGATTTCCCAGAGCAACCGGACCGCCATTTTGTTCGGCCCGGAAGACCGGGGCCTGACCAATGAAGACCTGCGTTTCTGTCATGCCCTGGTCAGCATCCCCACGGCCGACTTCTCATCCCTGAATCTGTCCCAGGCGGTGATGGTCGTCTGTTATGAATTGTTTCTGGCCCGCGAATCCGATTCGAGGCGCTTCACTCCCCGTCTGGCCAACCGTTTCGAACTGGACAACATGTATGCTCATTTGAAGGATATTCTGATCCGCATCAGTTTCCTCAACCCCTCCAATCCGGAATACTGGCTGAACAATCTGCGCGCCTTTTTCTCCCGCATGCAACTGCGCGCCAAGGATGTCAAGATGATCAGGGGAATTTGCCGGCAGGTGGATTGGTATGCGGACAAGCGCTATCAGGACGGGCTGGCGGACGGGCGATCCCGAATCCCGTCCGTATCGGAACCGCCTTCAAAATAAGCCGGTCAACGAGCCCCCGGGAAAAGCCCACCCGCACCGGCTATCCATTGCCATTGCCGATTTTGGTGACCAGCGGCACCCGGAGCTTGTCGCCCGGTTGCAGGGCATTGAAATCCCTGGCTGTGTTATACTTCCGCAGCAGCCAGAAGGGTATTTCGAATTCCTTGTCGCAGAGGGACCAGATATTGTCACCGGTTTTCACCATATAGGTGGTCACCCCGCTGATCCGATACACGGAGAAAAAATCCTCCTCCATTTCCTTGTGATACTCGTACCGTTTGGTTTCGAATTCTTCCTTGCTGATTTTGGCGATGGGAATCTGGATGCGCTGATCGATTTGTATGGGCGTGTTGAAACCGAAGTTGTTCAGCCTGCGGATGGTCTGGGTGGGAACATCGAGCCAATCGGCATAATGCCCGAGGGTTTCTTCCGCTTCGATCTTGATGGTGCCGACGGTCCGGGAACCCTTTTTGACGACTTTTTCGATCTGGAAATCCCCGACGACAACCGCCGGATTCACCTCCGATTCACTGAGCGGTGACCCGTTTCCCTCCGCCGGGATATTCGCCGCCGGTGAGCCGTTACCGCCCGGCGCCGCTGTTGCAGTTGCTTCCAGCGGCACATGGACCTCCTCGGGAAACAACTCCTTCCGGGTCGTCTGCTGTTCGGCCTGGACCTCCACCCCGCCGGGTTTTGGTTGAACCGCGGGTGCGGACGCCTCCTTGGGGGAGGAGGTTTCCCGGGGAGGCGCTTGCGGAGGCGTCTTTTCCGCGACGGCCGCCCGCGGTTTTGCGGGTTCCGCTTTCACGGGCGGCGGTGTTTCGCGAACCGGCTCGGTCGCGGCCGGCTTTTGGGCATCCGGGATTTTTTTCGCGAGCGACGCCAACAGCACCGGTTGTTCAGACGGCAGCGGCATCCGCAAATTCTGTCCCACATATATTTTGGCGCTGGAGGAGAGGCCATTGGCGCTGATCAATTGAGCCAGCGTGACCCCATGGGCACGGGCGATACCGCCGGCGGTGTCGCCTTTCCTGACGCGGTAGAAACGCGTGGGCAGTTGTTTCGGGCTGATGATGGCCCCCGGCATGCGAGCGGCGAGTTCGATCACATTCAGGCCTTCCTTTTTGGGAACCCGCAGCCTGTATCCCTTGGGTACATATTTCTGGCCGAGAAAAACCGGTTCGCGCAGGGAAAAATTCAATTCCCGAAGGGACTGGACATCGGTTTTGAAATGGTCCGCGAGCCCCTTGATGGATGCATATCCGGGCAACACCACTTCTTCAAATTGCACGGGAGCTTCCAGGGACAAATCCCCGAAATATTTTCGATAATTTTTTGCGACCTCCAGGGCCGCCAGAAATTCCGCATAAAAATTGCGCGAGGCGAATCCGAAACTCGGGCTTTCGTATTCGCGGACGATTCTTTCGAAATCGCCTCCAAAGGCCTGTTTGGCCCGCGCCATTCCGTTTTCACCATGATTGTAGGCCGTCAAGGCCAGGGGCCAGGACCCCAGGCGCCTGTGGTTCTGCTTCAGGTAGGTGGCGGCGGCATGGGTGGCCCGGATGGGATCGCGTCGATCATCCTGCACATAATTGATGGTCATGTACCGGCGACCCGTGGAGTGGGTGAACTGCCAGATTCCGGCAGCCCCGAATTTGCTGTAGGCCTTGTAGTTGAAAGACGATTCCACATGGGGCAGATAGGCCAGTTCCTCGGGCAATCCGTACTCCCGAAAAATCCGCTTGATTTCTCCCAGATATCTTCCGGAGCGGATCAAGCCCTCCCGGAAACGGTCCTGCTGCCCCAATTGGAAACGAACTCTCTCCTGGGCCGCTTTGAATGTTTTCCTGTCCGGATTTTTTCCAAAAAATGCCAGCACCCGTTTCTCATCCCGGGAAGCCGCTTGCTTACCGTTCGCAAGATCGGATAGAATTTTCAGGTATTTGTTTTTGGCTGCCTTGATTCTCGCCTGATTCGCCCGATCCGAGCCGCCGCGGTTCGGGTCCTCCAGATCCACGATTTCATAAATGATGTTCATCTTTCGATTATCATGGATGATGCCCTGGCGGGTGGAATATTGGGAATAGACTTTTTTCCAAAAGGACACGGCATCCCGCAAGGACGGGTAGGACGGGAACTGCTGATCGGTACCGGCATGGACATCCGGGGTGAACGTTCCGAGCCGGATGGCCATCACCGTAAGGGTAATGAGACAAAGGGTCCCTTTTCTATTACGATCCGCTTTCATATCCCTCCCGACATGTGTTCTGGAAACAGTTCTGCCTGAAATTCATATATCCCGGAGCTTCTACATGAAAATCACCGTCCATGCAATCCCTATCCGCATAAACACCTCAGATCCGTGTCAATTGGCGATATTTGATGCGATGCGGCTGATCCGCCGCCGGGCCCAGCCGTTTTTTCCGGTCGGCTTCATAATCGGAATAGTTGCCTTCAAACCAGTACACCTGACTTTCCCCTTCAAAGGCAAGGATATGCGTCGCCAGACGATCCAGAAACCAGCGGTCATGGGTGATCACCACGGCGCAGCCGGCAAAA
This sequence comes from Thermodesulfobacteriota bacterium, assembly GCA_049320885.1. Classification (GTDB taxonomy): domain Bacteria; phylum Desulfobacterota; class Desulfobacteria; order Desulfobacterales; family SURF-7; genus DYJD01. Next base: position 21,575 of record JBMORA010000060.1, read on the forward strand.
TTCTCCAGGGCCTCTTCCAGGGCCCGCATGGTGTTGACATCCAGATCATTGGTCGGTTCGTCCAGCAACAACACATTGGCGCCGGACTTGAGCATGCGGGCCAGGTGGACCCGGTTGCGTTCCCCGCCGGACAACATGCCCACTTTTTTCTGCTGATCGGTTCCGGAGAAATTGAACCGGGAGACATAGGCTCTCGATTTCACCATGTTTTTACCAAGCTCAAGAATTTCCTGGCCGTCCGAGATCATTTCCCAGATGGTCTTTTCCGGATCCAGGACATCCCGGCTCTGGTCCACATAGGCAAGCTTGACCGTATCACCGATCCGGATGGTGCCGGAGTCGGCTTTTTCCTGGCCGGTGATCATGCGGAACAGGGTGGTTTTCCCGGCACCGTTGGGGCCGATGATTCCGACTATGCCGCCAGGTGGCAGGGAAAAATTGATGTTTTCCATCAACAAGCCGTTTTCAAAGCCCTTGGTGAGGTTTTCGGCCTGGATGACGATATTGCCGAGCCGGGGTCCGGGTGGAATAAAAATTTCCAATTCATTGGCCCTTTTCTGGCTCTCCTGGGAAAGCAGATTCTCATAGGCGCTGATCCGGGCCTTGGATTTGCTCCGACGGGCCTTGGGTGTCATCCGAATCCATTCCAGTTCGCGCTGCAGCGTCTTCTGGCGCTGACTTTCGCTCTTTTCCTCATTTTCCAGGCGGGACTGCTTCTGTTCCAACCAAGAAGAATAATTACCTTTCCATGGTATTCCGCGGCCGCGATCCAGTTCCAGAATCCAACCGGCGACATTGTCCAGGAAATACCGGTCATGGGTGACGGCGATAACCGTGCCCGCATACTGCTGCAGATGATGTTCCAGCCAGGCGACGGTTTCCGCATCCAGATGGTTGGTCGGTTCATCCAGCAACAGAATGTCCGGTTTCTGGAGCAGCAGCCGGCAAAGGGCCACCCGTCTTTTTTCCCCGCCGGAAAGCACCTTTACGGAAGTATCGCCGGGAGGGCAACGCAGGGCATCCATGGCCATTTCCAGCCGGCTGTCCAAATCCCAGGCATCCAGCGCATCCAGCTTCTCCTGGACAACGCCCTGACGCTCGATGAGTTTTTCCATCTCGTCGTCGCCCATGGGTTCGGAAAATCTCTCGGTCAGCCGGTTAAATTCCTTCAATAGATCAACGATTCCCTGTACGGATTCCTCCACGATCTCCCGGACGGTTTTGTTCGGGTCCAGCCGGGGTTCCTGCTCCAGAAAACCCACCGTATAGCCGGCGGAGAGGATCGTCTCGCCGACATATTCCTTGTCTTCACCGGCCATGATGCGCAGCAGGGTGCTTTTTCCCGACCCGTTCAGGCCCAGCACGCCGATCTTGGCGCCGTAAAAGTAAGAAAGGGAAATATCCTGCAAAACCGGTTTTTTGTCGTGGTAACGGCCCACTTTCATCATGGTATAAATTACTTTGTTGCCTGGCGTACTCATATCTTCCATCTCCAAATTTCAGATTGGTTTATCGGGCAAACGCGGATAAACACCATACTCTTGACCGGCGGCGGTGATCAACAAAAATTTTCAATGGAAAGGCATATCCTTCAAAGATCAAAGCAAGTTATTTACAACCGTCCCGAAAGACGCTACCCTTGCGCAACAAAAAGGAATTCGGAACCATGCTGGCGGGTACTATTTTTTTTCTGACCTATGTGGGAGTGGCCCTTGGCCGCATACCGGGTCTGACCATCGATCGTACGGGCATAGCCTTACTGGGCGCCATCGGCATGATCGTCAGCGGGGTCGTACCCGTCGAAACGGCGGTCCAGTCCATCGACGTTCCCACGATTCTGCTGCTCTATGCCTTGATGGTGATTTCCGCCCAGTTGCGCCTGGGCGGTTTTTACACCTGGACCGCTCTCCGCATGACGACTTTTTTGAGGAAACCCCGGTTGTTTTTGCTGTACAGCATGCTCATCAGCGCCTTGCTGTCCGCGTTTCTGGCCAATGACATCATCTGTCTGGCGTTCACACCGGTGATTGCCACCGTCCTGTTGAATGTCGGCCTGAATCCCCTGCCTTTTCTGTTGGGACTGGCGGTTTCCAGCAATATCGGTTCCGCGGCAACCATCATCGGCAACCCCCAGAACATGCTCATCGGTCAGGTGGGACAGCTGCATTTCAGCGATTTTTTATCCTGGTGTGGACCGCCTTCCCTGCTGGCTCTCGGCGCCGCCTACCTGCTTATCGCGATCTCGTACCGCGGGCATTTCGTCACAACCCCGACAGCGGAACAACTGGAGGGAAAAAGTCAGTGGCCGGCCTTTAACGCCTGGCAGAGTTTCAAGGGGCTTTCGGCCATCATCCTGCTGATTTTCCTCTTCTTCACTCCCATCCAGCGGGAGCTGTCAGCCATCGGACTGGCCGGAATCCTGCTGTGCAGCCGCAAGATGAAATCGCGCCATATGCTGGAACTGATCGACTGGCACCTGATCACCCTTTTCTGCGCCCTGTTCATAGTCAACCAGGGATTGGCCATGGCGAACATCCCGGAAAGACTGATGACGGACCTGGCCGGGCAGGGCCTGAATATGCACCATCCCGCCATGCTCACCGGCCTGTCGGCCCTGCTCAGCAATATCGTCAGCAATGTTCCGGCCGTGATGCTGCTGATTCAGTTTCTGGACCCCGGCAACCCCCTGGAATGGTATGTGCTGGCGGTGTCGAGCACCTTTGCGGGAAATCTCTTTGTCATCGGCAGCATCGCGAACCTGATCGTCATCGAGCAGGCGCGGAATTTCGGCATCGAGATCGGCTTTCAAAAACATCTGGTCGTCGGCGTTCCGGTGACCCTGATGTCCCTGGCCATTCTGATCGCTTGGATTTATCTATAGTTGAATCGGAAACATACGGATATGAACCTCACCGCTTCCCCGGACCTGATGCGCAAAGCGCTGCGCTACCGCTGGTTGATCTTTTCCCTGTTGTCCGCAAGCTACATCCTGGTATATTTCCATCGCACCTGTCCGGCCGTTCTGGCCATGGAGATCATGCGCGACCTGAAAACCGGCGGCACCCTCACCGGCCTTCTCGGCGCAGCATATTTCTATCCCTATGCCCTCATGCAGCTTCCGGCGGGGCTCTTGTCCGATTCCTGGGGGCCGCGAAAAACCATCACCCTCTTTTTTTTCGTGGCCTTCATCGGTTCCATGGTGCTGGGCCTTTCGCCGTCGGTTTCCTGGGCGATTGTCGGCAGGACCCTGGTGGGCGCGGGGGTCGCCATGTTATTCGTGCCCACCATGAAAATCCTGGCCGAATGGTTTCACCGGAACGAATTCGCACGGATGACAGGGCTCCTCATGGCCATGGGGGGCGTCGGCTCCCTGAGCGCGGCCGTACCGCTGGTCTGGCTCAGTACCTGGATCGGCTGGCGGAATTCATTCATCGCCATCGGCCTGTTCACCCTGATTCTTGCCTTGCTGGTCTGGATTTTTGTGCGCAACCGCCCATCCGATTTTCACTGGCCTTCCCCGGCGGAAACCGAATCCTCCGGCAAACAGGCCATCGGCCTGCTCCAGGGTATCGGTCAGGTTGTCGCCTGCCCGCCGTTCTGGGTGCTGGCGGTCTGGTTTTTTTTCAACTGCGGTATCTTTTTCTCCTTTGCCGGATTATGGGGCGGCCCTTTTCTGCAGAACCTCTACGGCATGGACAAAGTCGAATCCGGCAACATTCTCTCCATGCCGGCCATGGGGATGGTGCTGGGCAGCCCTTTCCTGAGTTTTCTGTCGGACAGGGTATTCCGGGCGCGGAAAACCGTCCTGCTGATTTCCGGCGGCGGGTTGATCTTCCTGACGGGAATGCTGGCTTTTTATACAGACAAGATTCCGGTGCCGGGATTGTACCTGATCTATTTTTTCATGGGACTCTTTGCCAGCGCCGTCGTGGTCATCGCTTTCACGATGAACAAGGAATTGTTTCCCGTCCGGATAGCGGGAACCGCCACCGGCCTCATCAACCTTTTCCCGTTCGTCGGCGGCGCCGTTTTTCAACCCCTGCTGGGCCATATTTTGGAAAAACACGGTAGACTGGACGGCGCCTTTACCCTGGCCGGGTACCGGTCCGCTTTTCTGCTGCTGTTCGTTTCCAGCCTGGTGGCCTTCGGAGCCGCCTGGCTGAGCAAGGAAACGCTGATAGTTAAGAAATCGTGATATTGCGCACCATCCATGCCCGGCGCTCGCCGCCGGGCCGGATAAAATGGAGGGATTCCGGATGAATGTCATCACCGCCAAAAACCATCGCATCACCACCATCACCATCAACCGGCCCGAGGTCCGCAACGCCGTTGACGGCGCCACCGCCGCGGAACTGGCGGCCGCGTTCCGATCCTTCGAGAATGACGCGCAGGCCGATGTGGCCATTCTGACGGGATCGGGAGGGCATTTCTGTGCCGGCGCCGATCTGAAAGCCATCAGCGGGAATCTGCGGCCCAACCGGCTTTCCGATACCGGCGACGGGCCCATGGGACCATCCCGAATGGTCCTTACCAAACCCGTTATCGCCGCGGTGGCCGGATATGCCGTGGCCGGGGGACTGGAACTGGCTTGCTGGTGTGACCTCCGGGTTGTGGAAAAAAACGCGGTCTTCGGCGTCTTCTGCCGGCGCTGGGGCGTTCCCCTGATCGACGGCGGCACCATCCGTCTGCCCCGCCTGATTGGACTCAGTCGCGCACTTGACCTCATTCTCACGGGCCGCCCCGTGGGGGCGGACGAAGCCATGGCCATGGGCCTGGCCAATCGTGTGGTGGAAGACGGGGCCTCGCTGGGAGAAGCGGAAAAGCTGGCCCTGGAAATGACGAAATTTCCCCAGACCTGTCTTCGGAACGACCGTCTGAGCGCCTACGAACAATTCGGCCTGGATCTGGAATCAGCCCTGGGAAACGAATTCAGCCATGGGATAGCCACCATCCAGAGCGCCGAATCCCTTGCCGGGGCCAGACGGTTTGCCGACGGCAAAGGCCGGCACGGTTCTTTCGAATGACATTGGTGGATTCGCGAAACCGCCGGGAAGTGACTCCCCATGCCGGCGGTGTCAAATCCATCCGCCGGCGGAGCGCCGCCGCTCGTATGCGAATCCATCGGCGTGCTGGGGGAAAAAAATTGTCAACTTGGCTTGTTGCCTGGGTGTCAATTTCTCAAATTTCATGCCGCACTGCCGCATGGGAGCGGGTTCCTCCCTTGAAAACAGATAACAGGGCTCATCCCACATCAGGGTGGCTTCTATGTCGGATAGATAAAAACCATTATCCGCGAGCAGCATGTCCAGTCCGCGAACGGAGCCCGGTGTCAGCCGATGATCCAGATAACAAAGAGCCAGTCCCCCCATGCTGAGATCCATGATCTGTCCGACCTTGAACCGCGGATATTTGATAATGGCGAAGGCGTCGGCCGGCACTTTGAAACGATGATGTTTTCTGCGATCCGGACTGAAAAGTCGATCTGATACGGCGGTCATTTTTCACCTCCCCTCGGTTGTTTGTTGACGAACAGTGCCGATCGGGTTTATGACTCAAGCAAAATCGCTTCCCAAAGGTCTACTGATAACGCTGGAAAGGAATTCGTCGCGCTTGAAAACAGTGTCGTGTTACCGGCTTGAACAATCGGCGAAGCGTAGCGGGAAGAGAAGGAATGCAGCGTTAACTGTATTGAATTTTTTAACGGTAATAGATTAACGGATAAATTTCAAGATAAAAGATTACCTCAGGATGATCATGCGGTGGTCTGGCTGGAAAACCGGCCTGTATGTCATCCGACCTGAAAGCGAGCGGGAATGGAAAAGAAAACCCCCAAGACCGATAACTGCCACACGAAAATCGACAGCCTCACCAACATCCGCGAAAAACTGCCGGAAATCACCGAATCCATCATTCGAAACTGCAATGATGACCAGTGCTATACCCACATCAACGGTGAAGCGATCCCGTCCAGGAATTCCGTCATCGAGATCATCGATCGCATCCGGGATATCCTGTTTCCGGGATATTTCGGCAATGAAAAATTGGAACAGATCAATCTCGGATACAGCATGGGACGATCCGTCTATATATTGTTCGACATGCTCGCCGGGCAGATCACCAACAGCGTGCGTCACGATTGCCTCCGGTATGAACAGGATTGCCGCGATTGCACGGAACTCGGTCACCGCCTGGCAATTTGTTTTCTGGAGAAAGTGCCGGAAATCCGCATCTCGCTGGCCGCGGACATCCGGGCCGCCTATGAAGGGGATCCGGCGGCCAAAAGCTATGATGAAATCATATTCAGTTACCCGGGGTTATACGCCATCACCGTTTACCGCATCGCCCACGAACTCTACCGGTTGGAGGTCCCCATGATCCCCCGCATCATGACCGAACATGCCCATAGCATCACCGGGATCGACATTCATCCGGGCGCCACCATCGGGAAAAGTTTTGTCATTGATCACGGCACCGGCGTGGTGATCGGAGAAACCTCTGAAATCGGGGACAATGTCCGCATTTACCAGGGAGTGACGCTGGGCGCGCTTTCCCTGCCCAAGGAGGCGGTTGAAGGCCTGAAGGGCAAGAAGCGCCACCCGACCATCCAGGATGACGTCGTGATCTACGCCAATGCCACGATTCTGGGAGGGGATACGGTTATCGGCAAAGGTTCCGTTATCGGCGGCAACGTCTGGTTGACCAATTCGGTCCCCGGTGATACGAAAGTCGTTCTGGAAGCACCCCGGTTGATCTTCGCCTGATACAACCGTTCACCGAAAGACTGAGCAGCAAGCATGGCCGAGCAGATTTTCACCAAAACATCCCGGATTGAGGCCCTTCCGCAAACCGTTTTCCAATGGCATGTCAGGCCCGGCGCCCTGGAACGTCTAACGCCGCCCTGGGAGTCCGTTACCATGCTGGAAAAGACCGGACAGGGGATCGAAACGGGCGCACGGGTGAGATTCCGTATCAAAACCGGTCCGTTCAACTCCGATTGGATTGCAGAGCATACGGAATTCATAGAAAATGAAATGTTCCGGGACCGGCAGGCCAAAGGGCCCTTCGCGCAATGGGAGCATACCCACCGGTTTCATCCTGCCGGGGAAACCGCCTGTCTGCTGGAGGACACCATCCGCTATCGGCTGCCCATGGCTCCTTTCGGTCCCCTCGCGGCCGGACGGTTTGTCAAGCGCAAGCTGGAACGTATGTTCACCTACCGACATGCCATCACCCGCCTGGACATCGCCGATCACCAGGCGGCTGCTCCTTTCGGCCCCATGAACGTCCTGATATCCGGAGCCAGCGGGTTGGTCGGCTCGGCGCTGATACCCTTTCTGACCACCGGCGGCCACCGGGTGACAAGGCTTGTCCGCCGGAAAACCGAAGGTGCCGCCGATGAAGTCTTCTGGGATCCGGCTGCCGGCCGGCTGGATACCGGCAATTTGTCGGGAATCGATACCATTATCCACCTGTCCGGTGAAAACATCGGCGAAGGTCGCTGGACCCCCGAAAAAAAACGTGAAATCCTGGAAAGCCGGATTCGCGGCACGTCACTGATCGCCGAAACCGCCGCCAAATTGACCCCGCGCCCGAAAGTGCTGGTATGCGCATCGGCCATCGGGTACTACGGAAACCGGGGCGAATGTCTGCTGTCGGAAACCGATCAGGCCGGAGGCGATTTCATCTCCATGGTCTGCTCGGAATGGGAGAAAGCCGCCCAACCGGCGGCGGCAAAAGGAATCCGGGTGGTGTTCGCCAGAATCGGGATTGCGTTGACTCCGGCGGGAGGTGCCCTGAAAAAGCTCCTGCCGCCGTTTCAACTGGGTTTTGGCGGGAAAATCGCTTCTGGCGAACAATACATGAGCTGGATCAGCATGGATGATGTCGTCGGCGCCATCCATTTTCTGGCCACCCGGCCGGAAGTGGAAGGCCCCGTCAACCTGGTGGCGCCCGAGCCCGTGACGAATCGGGAATTCACCCGGATACTGGCCGAAACCTTCCGGCGCCCGGCGCCGTTCACCGTTCCCTCCTTTGCCATCCACCTGATGTTCGGCGAAATGGGCAAGGAAATACCGCTGTCCAGCACCAGGGTGACCCCTTCCGTCCTGCTGGAACGCGGGTATCGCTTCCGGCACCCGGAACTTACCGGCGCCCTGGCGCATCTGCTGGGAACATGATGATGCCAACCACCCAACCATCCGTCACAGAAAGTATCCGATGAGCAGACAAGCACGGTTCCTCTTCCTCCTGCTGATGTCCATGGCGCTGTTTTTCGGCTTCCTGGAACATTTTACCCCGGGAACATTTCCCTTTACATTCGAACGTCTTCACATTTTCCTCTTCAATCTCTGCACCGGCGGCACCATTGTCCTGTACCATACGGAAGGCCGGGCCGGATTTTCCGGGAAAGTGATTCTCTTCGGTGTCTTGGCCACCGTGTACGCGGTCCTGGCTTTTTTCCAAATTTATGCGCCGGCCATGGCGATTTCCCTGTTTCTGGCCGCCATCGTCGAATCGGTGCGCATTCGCCGGTTTTCCGTTTTCCCGAAGGATTTTTTCCGGTCCTCCGTTCCGATAGCGGAGAAATTCAATCAGGCCTCCCTGCTCTGTCTTTCCATCGGCCTCACCATATCCAGCATGGTGATACTGAATAATGAATATCTGCATCTGCCGATGTTCTCCTTTCGGAAACTGACCCTCAACACCTTTTTTCTGGGTTTCTCCTTTCCGGTATCCCTGATCACCTTTTCCGTCATTTTCGACCTGATGAAAAACGAAACGGACGGATCTTATGCCTGCCTGAAGGAATATGGATTCTGGGCGGTCAACCTCGGCGTCATCATCTTCTTTCTCTTCATCCTGTTTGAAATGCTCATCGCCCAGTTGTTTGTCACCCTCATTCTGCTCGGCACCGTGGTGATGATTTTTCTTCTGTATATCCGCCTCGGTATCCGGGCCCAGCAGAAAAACTTCCTTTCCTCCGGCATCGGTTTTCTGCTTTTCACCGCCGTAACGGGGATTCTGTACATCGTCATGGAATTTTTTCCGGAATACTATACCACGGAGAATTCAAGGTTCCTGCTGAGCCTGCACAGTTTCGCCTCGCTATACGGCTGGAATCTCAGCGGGCTGGCCATCATCTGCCGGTTTCATGACTTTCCGCTGAAACTGCATTCCCGGGGAATCATCATATTTCACTGGATCATCGTGATCCTGCTGGCGCCGCTGGGAAAATACTCCCTCCCCTTCGCGGTTCTGGCGGTGATATCCTATATCGCCATGCTGTTCGTCATCTTTTTCAACAAGGGTAACGGACAGGCATTGGATCGATCTCCTGCGGCCGCCGTCGCTACCGGCAATCGGGCCTGATATCCGGTTTGTATCCGGCCGGTCGCTTTCGGTCAGTTCATCTGCGGCAGCAAAATCGTAACGGTCGTTCCGCTGTCCAACTTGCTGTCGATATGAATCGCGCCCTTACAGACATGCACAATGCCGCTGACCACCGCCAATCCCATGCCGGCGCTGGAAACCCCTCCCGCGGTGGTGAAATACGGGTCCAAAATACGGGTGATAATGGAATCCGCTATTCCGCAGCCGCTGTCCCGTACCGTCAACTTCGCATATTGCCCGGGAACGAGCAATTTATCCGGAGGCGACGTTTCCGATGTTAACTGGAAGGACTCGAGGGCAACCTCGATCTTGCCTCCCTTTTCCAGCATGGCCTGACTGGCGTTGGTGCAAAGATTGGTGATGATCTGCCGGATCTGGAATGCATTGGAATTCACTTTTATCGGATAAGACGGCAAACGGTCCTGAATGGTGATGGCGGCCGGGAGAGTGGCCTTGAAGTTGTCAATCGCCTTGCGGACAATGGTGACGATTTCCTGGGTTTTCCGCTCCTGATCCCCCAGCCGGCTGTAGGCCAGCAAATCGGTGATCAGATCCTTGGCCCGATTGATGGCGTTCATGGCTTCCGCAAGATTTTTCCGGGAAGGACTGCCCTTGGGAAGATCCAGCTGGGCCATTTCCACATATCCCATGATGGCGACCAGGATTTCATTGAAATCCTGGGCCATGCCGCCGGCCAGGGTCCAGAGGGCCTGCATTTTTTTCTCCTGGAGATCCTGAATGTATTCCACCGCGACTTTTTCCATATCATTCTTTTTACTAGCGGTTTTTCGATTGCTGGATTTGTCGGCCATGGGTTTTCTTCCCTTCATGAAAAGATGAATTTCGTTTATGCGGTTTTCTTTTCCGTTATGGTCTCTCCTGGATATATGCGGCGTTCTTCCAGTTGCACTTCGGGGTCCGGCGCAGGCCAATATCCCGGCCGTGCCTCACTGCCTTCGAGGGCCACGGGCGAAGGCCGGCTGTCCATCATCAACGGGTGTCGCCGCACATCGACTTCGTTCACCGGGCAGCTGAATTCAATGGGTATATTATTCGGATCAAACGAATAGACGGAGACGATAAAACCATGATCAACGGCTTCGGAAACCCAAAATCCCGCGGCTTCCAGCTGATCCTTCAGGCTGAACAGTTCATCCATTGTTTTCACTCCGAAGGAAATATGGTCAAAAGCGAAAGGCCCGGCCACCGGCGCGCCATGATCTTTTTCCTTGATTTTACGCACCAGTGGCCATTCAAAAAAGGAAATCATATCCCCGTCGGAAATTTCAAAGAAATATTGCCGGTATCCCGGACGGCCGTATCCGATCACCAGGCGCATGCCCATCAGGTCTCTCCAGAACCGGATGGTCTCGTCCATGTCCTCGGTGGCCATGGCGATATGATGGATACCGGTGAATTTCACGACGACTTCCCGTCCCCTCCGCCGTTTTGCGGCGGTAAAAAAGGTGAAGCGGTTTTCTTCTGGCTTAATCCTTGAACACCAGTTTCCCGCCGATGAAGCCCGCCAATCCGGCGGCCGCCAGCATGATCAGGTGCAACAAAAGGAAAAGCCCCCGGTTCTCCGAATACGGCAGGGTAACCGTCGGATCTAATGCGCCCCAGATCACCGCGGCGACGGCACACAAGAGGACAACCGCGCCGCAGATGATTTTGATGGTAAAATAGGTGGTCCGGTTTCCGCCGTATTTGCGCTGCCATTCATTGTACCCGGAATACAGCACCAGCGGCATGGCCAGCAGAACCACGATCATGTTGTAAAACGAGGCCAGCGCCAGATTGTGAAAATTCAACACCACCGCCACAAAAACAAACAGGACCGACACCGGCAGGACACCGTTGGGAATATGCGCGGATATGGGATGAATATGGTGTTTGACCATCTGCGACAGGATGAAATCAATTGTTTTCTCCCTGCCGCTCATCCTTCGGGCCGGTTCTCCCGGATCATCGGAAACCGGTTGCGTCACGGAAGCGGTTTCAGGACTCCCGGTTCCGGTTTCCTCCGGTGTCAGTTCCACGAATTTGCTTCTGTCGGCACCGCAAACCGGACATTTTTCAGGCGGCTCATCGCCGGTGTGAACATAACCGCAGACAGTACAACGCCACTGTTTCATAACTCCTCCCTCACTGGTTCCATCCCTCCGCCGCATCCGTCGGAATCACTGGCCGGATTCACCGGATTCGGCGACTTTTATCCCTTCATCAACTCCGGAATTTACCCCCAAGTCCATCCCCAAAATCTTCTGAATAGATGCTTTGTAGCATACTATTCGGGTGTTAAACAGATCAAACTGTGATATCATGACATCAATCGGTAATATATCGCGCCGTCACACTCCAGAACCTCGAAGGCATCGGAATAACCGGTGGTGCTTTCACCGGCTCCTAGAAACAGGAACCCCCCGGGTTTCAAGACTCGCCGGAGGTTTTTAAACAGCTGCCGCTTGAACTCATCGGAGAAATAAATGAGGACATTCCGTAAAAACAAGATATCAAAAGGACCCGACAAACCGCCGAGCGGTTCCTTCAGGTTGCACTGCTTGAAGCAAACCAGTCGGCGCGATGGGTTTCCGATATGCCAATATTCCTTCTCCCTGGTAAAATATTGTTCGGCAAACCCTTTCGGCAATCCGCGTCCCATGGCGATGGCAGGATATCGTCCCTTTTGAGCCGTCGCCAACGCCTCGGAGGAGATATCCGTGGCCAGGATGCGGGTCGCAGCCGCCAGGTTGCCCTTTGAACGGCGGTCAAACTCCAGAACGCTCATGGCGATGGAATAAGGCTCCTGCCCGGTGGAACAAGCGGCGGACCATATACGGATCACCTGTTGTTTGTCGGCCCGGACGGCTTCCTGATAACCAGGCAGCAACCGGTCCATCAGGATGTCAAACGGTTTGCGATCCCGAAACCACAACGTTTCATTGGTGGTGATGGCATTGATGATTTTCTGGAAAAAACCGCTGCGCACCGATACGGATTTCGATAGATGATACAGTTGTCCGAAGGAAGCGCACCCGGATTCCTTCACCAGACCGGAAAGCCGCGCTTCCAGCAAATAACGCTTGTTCTCGGTAAGCAGAATGCCGCATCGGTCGTGCAGCAATTCCCGTAACTGTATAAATTCATGTGCGGCGATTCTCAGGGTCATCAAGCAACTGGTTACCGGGTTGTTTTTTCTTGAAACATTTTGTTAATATAAAGTAATAAAATATTGGATGTCAAAGGTATTTTGCATGGAAAGGAATCCCATGGACGACAGCAGGCAGCAGGAATATGACGTCATCATCGTCGGTGGAGGGCCGGCCGGTCTCTTCGCCGCCTATCATCTGGCAGAGCATGCAACCGCCCGGGTACTGCTGATCGAAAAAGGCAAAAGCCCTCTCAAGCGCCGATGCCCGATCAGCGATAAATCCAATTGCATCAAATGCAAACCCTGTAATATTCTCTCCGGCATCGGCGGCGCCGGCCTTTTCTCCGATGGAAAACTGAATTACATCCACAAGCTCGGAAAAACGGACTTGACCCAGTTCATGCCGGTTTCCCAGGCAAGGGAACTGATTCTGGAAACCGAGACGATCTTCAGGCGATTCGGAATGGAAGGCGCCACCTACCCTTCCGACATGGAGAAGGCCGGCCAGATTCGCAAGCTGGCGAAAATTTTCGGCATCGATCTGCTGATTATCAAACAGACCCATCTGGGCAGCGACCTCTTGCCCCAGCATATCGCGACCATGAGCGATCACATTCGGTCAAGGGGAGTGAGCATCCACACTTCGGAAGAGGTGCGGGACATTGTCGTGGAACAAGAACGGGTGACCGGCGTGATCACCAACCGCAGGGAGTATCGCGCAGAATATGTCATCATGGCCCCCGGCCGTGTCGGCGCCAACTGGATCGGCAACCTGGCGATGAAACACGGCATCGGTCTGACCCAGCGGGGGATCGAGGTGGGCGTGCGCGTGGAGGTTCACAATGACATCATGCAGGACTTGTGCAATGTCATTTACGATCCGACCTTTTTCATCCAGACCGGGAAATACGACGATGAAACCCGGACCTTCTGCACCAATCAGGGCGGGTTTGTGACCCTCGAGAATTATGCCGATTTCGTCTGCGTCAACGGTCATGCTTACCGGAACCGGAAATCGGAGAACACCAATTTCGCCTTCCTTTCCAAGGTCGTGTTGACGGAGCCGGTGACGGACAACCAGGCCTACGGCGAGGCCATCGGCAATCTGGCCTCCCTCATCGGCGGGGGCAAGCCCATTCTTCAGCGCTTCGGCGATCTGAAACGCGGCCGGCGGAGCACCTGGAACCGGGTGAAAAAGGGCTATATCGAACCGAGTCTGACGGATGTGGTCTGCGGCGACCTCGCCATGGCCCTGCCGGAACGGATCCTGACCAATATTTTCGAGGGGCTGGACAAGTTGAACCGGGTGGTGCCGGGTGTTTCCAATGACGAAACCCTGCTCTATGCCCCGGAAATCAAATTCTTCGCCACCCAGCTGGAGACATCCGCTTCCCTGGAGACGAAAATCAAGGGCATGTTCGTGGCCGGAGACGGGCCGGGCGTTGCGGGCAACATCGTTTCCGCGGCCGCCACGGGGCTGATCCCGGCCAAGGCGATTATCGAACGGGGGAAATAGAAGACAGGCGTCAGGAGACAGAAGTCAGAATGCGGAGGAATGGGACTGCCAGTCCACACGGTATTTTTTCAAAAAATCGACCGGATGATAGGACAGTTTGGCCTTGCGCAGGCCCTCGTCCCCCAGATCCTGTTCGCGGTTGACAACGGAGACGTCCGGGTGGCGCTGGAGAAAAACCTGGTGGATGGTCTGGTAGACCCCTTTATATCCCGGTTTCCCTTTTTCGAAATGGATCAGGAGGGTATCCCCGGAAACCTGTTCGCCGACCGTATACGCCACCATCTCCCCGTCCACCAGGAGAGCGCCGCCCGTCAGGTTTTGCAATTCCTCCCATGACGCAAAAACCGTTTCAATGGCGCGGTTTTCAGCCGAAAGGGTTTCCGCGGATTCGCAATCCCGCCAGGTGCACCAGCTCTCCTGCATGGCCCTGGCCTTCTCCAGAAGATCGGTTTGCAGGAACTGGAACTCATACGGATGGGTTTTGGTGAACTGCCGGATCAGGTTCATTTTGGCATGATAGCGATTGCCCGAAAGTTCGCGCAGGGATTCGGCATCATAGAGATAATCCCACTGCTCCCGGCTCTCCTGGACCTGGAACCGGCCCCCGGCCGACGCCTTCCAACGGGAGAGCAGCATCTCCGGCACCCGCGCGACCGTGGCTCCCTGTCCGAAAACGCGCTGCAGCCGCGGCTCCCATTCCGGCAGGTCCCATTTCCCCACCGGCGCCCAGTAGCAGTTCACCGGCCGCCGCTGCCGGATCCAGACCAGCTCGTCTTCCCAGGCCCACTCCAAACCGTATTCCCCGGCCCAGGCCCAGAGGTTGATGAAACTGTAATCGGACGTTTTCTGCGGGCAGTCTTGCAACCGGTTCAAATAGTCTTTCTGCCGGGACAGGGAGATGGCTTCAAATGTCAGCACCGACTCGCTCCTTTGCTTGGCTTTCCGTGTTTTCTCGAAAAGTTACGGCGGCCCCTCGCCGTTGGTGATCCGGATCGTTTCCGTGGTCTGGGCTGCTGCGGTTCCCGCAACGATCAAGGCCGTTTTGGACAACCAGAGGATTTTCAACATGATTAATTCAGATGGGAAGCCCTGTTTTATTCATAATTGTAGTCAGTCGGCCTCCGGTATACAGTCATGCGATGATGAAGATCGTGACGACTATAATCAACCGCCATTTGCCTGTCAATCGGTTTGATGATAGATGGTTCTATAAAACGATGAATCACAACTGTAGAACGTAGTCCGGAAGGAATGGAGACCCTGATGAAAGGTTACAGGATCGGCATTGATCTGGGCGGCACCAAAACGGAAGCCGTCCTGCTGGATCCCGGTGACGAGGTCCTGGTTCGCAGACGTATCCATACCCCGGCTGACGAAGGATATGCGGGAATCCTGGAATCCACCCGGAGCCTGATCGCCGCTACCATCCGGGAGGTCCCGGCCCGCGGCATCGTCACGGTGGGGATCGGCATCCCCGGAACCATCAACCAGCGCACGCATCTGGTGCAGAACGCCAATACCACCTGTCTGATCGGCAAGGCCTTCCAATTCGATCTGGAAAAAGCCTTGGGCCGCCCGGTGGGAATGGAGAATGACGCCAACTGCTTCGTGCTGGCGGAAGCCCTCAAAGGCGCCGCCAACGGTTATGAGGTTGTCTTCGGTGTGATCATGGGCACCGGTTGCGGGGGCGGCATCTGCATCCAGGGCCGGGTGCGCTCCGGCGGTCACGGCATTGCCGGCGAGTGGGGGCATTTTGCCGTTGATCCCCTGGGCGAAGCCTGCTATTGCGGCAACCGGGGCTGCGTGGAAACCAAAATCAGCGGGAAAGGCGTCGAAACCCGTTTCCGCAATTTATTCGGCACCTCCCTCACCATGCGGCAGATCGTAGGCGGATATCGCCGCGGCGACCGCCATTGCCGGGACGTGTTTCAGCAGTTCCTGGACGACTTCGGCCGTTGTCTGGGAGGTCTGATTTCCATTCTGGATCCGGATGTGGTCGTCCTCGGCGGCGGTTTGTCCCAGATCGATGAATTGTATACCCTGGGCCGACAGGCCGTCCGGCGGTATGCCTTTCACGAAGACCTGCAGACTCCCATCGTCAAGAACCGGCTGGGCGATTCCGCCGGGGTTTTCGGCGCCGCCTGGATCGGCCGGTGAGCAAGGGCGCACAAAAAAAACGCACAGACGTGATTGCGGTGACAAGCGATGCGCGATAAGCGGAGAAAAATACTGATCTACATCCTGTCCTTCGGCATCCTGACAGGCCTGGCGGCCGGGGCCGGAATGCTGGTCTACGGCCTGAACCTGTCAACCCTGGTGGAAAACCGCTTTTCCGGCCGGAGATGGCAATTGCCATCCCGGGTGTATTCCGACGTCACCCTGCTGTATCCGGGCCAGGGCATCCAGCCCGCCCTGTTCCTGCAGAAGCTGGAACGGTTGAATTACCGGAAGGTGAACCGCCTGCCGGAAAGCAAAGGGGAAATGCGTTTGCGGAAAGACGGGATCGATCTGTACCTGCACGATTCCGGCGCGCCGCCGGAAAAGAGGCCCGGATTCCCGGTGGACATCCGCCTGGGGGGTAACCGCATTGTCTCCATCACCCGCCCGGACACGAAAGCCTCCCTGGCGGTGCTCGAACTCGAACCTGAAGAACTGGCCCTTTTCTTCGGGCCGGAACGCGAAAGGCGCCGCCTGGTTGCCGTGCAACAACTGCCGGATCATCTGATTCAGGCGGTGCTGGCCGCCGAAGACGAAAATTTCTACCGTCACCACGGTGTTTCCCTGAAAGGCATGCTGCGCGCCGTGTATCACAACCTGAGCCAGGGCGGAATTCGTCAGGGCGGATCCACCATCACCCAGCAACTGGCCAAGAATTTCTTCCTGACCCCCGAACGCACCATTAAGCGGAAACTGAAGGAAATCCTCATCGCCGCGATCATGGAACTGAAATATCAGAAAGAGGAGATCCTGGAAATTTATCTGAACGAAATTTATTTCGGCCAGAAAGGTTCGGAATCGGTGAACGGCGTCGGCGAAGCCGCTCTGCTCTATTTCGGCAAACAGGCCGAGGAGTTGGGTCTTTCCGAGTCGGCCGTGATTGCCGGTCTGATCAAATCGCCCAACCGGTACTCCCCCTATCGGCATCCGGAAGACTGCCGCCGGCGCCGCAACCAGGTGTTGCAGGCCATGGCGCAAAACGGCTGGCTGGGGAAAAGCCTTCTGGCGGACCTGGAAGCCGCCCCGGTCAAGACGGCGGGATTCCGCAAACAGACCCGCAAGGCGCCCTATTTCATTGATTATCTTCATCAGCAATTGGACGCCCTGTACTCCAGGGAGGATCTCGCCAGTCTGGGGTTATCCATTTATACCACCCTTGACACCCAGGTCCAGCTGGCGGCCGAGGAAGCGCTTGAAAACGGACTGCAACGCCTGGAAAAACGGATTCCGGCCCTGCGGAAACCGAAACCGGAAGACCGGCTTCAGGGAGCCGTCATCGTGGTCCAGCCCCGGACCGGGTATATCTTGGCCATGGTGGGGGGGCGCCAATACGGCCGCAGCCAATTCAATCGCATCACCCAGGCCCGTCGCCAAACCGGCAGCATTTTCAAGCCCTTTGTCTGCCTGAGCGCCCTTAACAAATTCACGCCGGCTTCCTTTTTTTCCAACGCGCCCCGCTCCTATTCCACGGACCAGGGGAAATGGACGCCCCAAAATTACGAGGAAACGCCGGAAACACCGGTTCCCATGCGCACGGCCCTGGCCCACTCCTATAACCGGGCCACGGTGGATATGGCCATGCAGACCGGCCTCGGGGAAGTGATCCGGACGGCGCGGCTCTTCGCTTTTTCAACCGAGCTGCAACCCTACCCATCCCTGGCGCTGGGGGCTTTCGAAGCCATCCCCTTGGAGATGGCCAGGGCCTATTGCACCTTCGCCGCCGACGGATTCCAGCCGTATCTCCTGGCGGTCAAGGACATCGCCGATACCGGCGGCCGGTTTCTGAGCCGAAGGCACATCCAGGTCAAACAGATCATCCCGGCCGCCAAGGCCTATCTGATTACCTCCATGCTGCGCAGTGTCGTCACCGAAGGCACGGCCCGCCGGCTCTCAACCCTGCCGGAACCGTTTCCGTCCGCGGGTAAAACCGGAACCACCAACCAATACCGGGATGCCTGGTATGTGGGGTACACACCCGATATCCTGGCGTTGATCTGGGTGGGATTCGACAACGGCGGCTCGATCCGGGCCGCCGGTTCCGCGGCGGCGCTGCCCATCTGGGCGGACCTGATGCGGGCCATTCCCCAACACCTTTCCGGCAACTGGTTTCCCGTGCCCCCCGGCGTCGTTACGGTGACCATCTGCCGGGAATCCGGCTGGATGGCCGGTTCCGGCTGTCCGGAAACCCTGGAGGAAGTGTTTCTGGAGGAAAACCAGCCCGCCATGGAATGCCCCTTGCACAGTTCGAATCTTTTCCACCATATTTTGAAAGGAATCAAAGACGTTGTTGAATAGCATCCAACGGATTTTCGTATCGGCGCTTTGCATGTCGCTGTGTCTGTACCCGGCGGGCTGCGGTATCGAACAACGGACGGCGACGCCGGAACAGCCGCCCCAGCTTGTAACACCGGAAGAGCCGCCGCAGCTTGGGCCGCCGGCTACCAATCCCTTGCAACCATTGCCGGAAAAACAGGCGCCCCCGCCCCCTTCCAGCCCGCCGCCCGCCTCCCGCGTTCCGGAAAAACCACCGCTCGATGCACGGGGCAAAGCCGCCCTTGCAATCTCGCGCCAGGCCGAGGACCATCTCGCCAAGCATCAACCGGAACCGGCCATTCAGTTGCTGGAACGCGCCATCAACCTCGATCCCCACAACGGCCGGACCTATTTTCACATGGCCCGGGCCTGGATGATGAAAGGCAATCAGGACCAGGCCCTCGAATTCAACCGCCTGGCGGAAATTCATCTCGGCTCCGATCCGGCATGGCAGGACCGTATCGCCGGCCAGCGGAACATCATCGAACGCATGAAACCGTAAAAAAGCTTGCAAGAATCCTACGGATGGTTATATTCGCCGGTGGATTTGAAGGACGTGCCGGTTTCCCCACCGAATCCGGCTTGAATCGGGCATGGATAAGAAAGCAGGCGATGAAGAACCACCAGACAGAAATCGACAGACGCAGGACCTTCGGCATCATCAGTCACCCGGATGCCGGGAAAACCACCTTGACGGAAAAACTCCTGTTTTTCGGCGGCGCCATCCAGCAGGCCGGCGCCGTCAGGGCCCGCAAGGCCGAACGCTACGCCACCAGCGACTGGATGGCCATTGAAAAGGAACGCGGTATTTCCGTCACCACCTCGGTGATGAAATTCACCTATCGGGATTACGAGATCAATCTGCTGGATACCCCCGGCCACCAGGATTTTTCCGAGGACACCTACCGGGTGCTCACCGCCGTGGACAGCGCCCTGATGGTCATCGACAGCGCCAAGGGCGTCGAATCCCAGACCGAAAAGCTGATGGAGGTCTGCCGGATGCGCAACACGCCCATCATCACCTTCATCAACAAGCTGGACCGGGAAGGCATGGCGCCCCTGGATATCCTGGGCGATATCGAAAATAAACTCCAGGTGGAATGCACGCCGCTTTCCTGGCCCATCGGCATGGGCAAACGTTTCCGGGGCGTCTATAACCTGTATAAAAAAGAGCTGCATCTGTTCCAACCCGGACGGAATTCCGGTCGGGAGGATGGCATTCGGATCCAGGATCTTGGGGACGGCCTCCTCGATGAACTCCTCGGCACCCAGGCCGACGAGCTCCGGGAAGACATCGAATTGATCCGGGGCGCGGCCGAGCCCTTTGACCGGGATCATTTCCTCAAGGGCAATCAGACGCCGGTATTTTTCGGCAGCGCCATCAACAATTTCGGCGTCCGGGAACTCCTGGACGCCTTCGTGGAAATGGCGCCGCCTCCGGGACCGCGGCCCGCCGTCACCCGCGACGTCAGCCCCTATGAAGCGTCTTTTTCCGGGTTTACCTTTAAAATCCAGGCGAACATGAATCCGGCCCACCGGGACCGGATCGCTTTCGTGCGCATCTGCTCCGGCAAATTCACCCGGGGAATGAAGGCGGTGCACCACCGCATCGGCAAGGATGTCACCTTCGCCAATGCCACCATTTTCATGGCCAATGAACGCGAGAATATCTCCGAGGCCTATCCCGGAGACATCATCGGCATCCACAACCACGGCACCATCAAGATCGGCGACACCTTCACGGAGAAGGAACCCCTGCAATTCCGGGGGATTCCCAATTTCGCCCCCGAATTCTTCAAAAAAGTCATTCTGAAAAACCCCCTGAAAATGAAGCATTTGCAAAAGGGCCTGACCCAGCTCGCCGAAGAAGGGGTGGTTCAGGTGTTCCGGCCCTTCACCGTCAATAGTCATATCCTGGGGGCCGTGGGCATGCTGCAGTTCGACATCACCATGGAAAGGCTCAAAACCGAATACGGCGTAGACGCGGTGTATGAATCCATCGATTTCAGCGTGGCCCGCTGGGTGGAATGCGCGGACGCGAAGAAGATGACCGAATTCGAACGCAAGAACAGCGCCAACATGGCCTGGGATTCGGAGGGCTCCCGGGCCTTCCTGACCACCAGCGAATGGCAGCTCGGGTACTGCATGGAGCAGTGGCCCGACATCGTTTTCCGCAAGACCAGGGAATTCAACGAAGCTTGATCCTCCCACTCATCCGGGAAGGGAATCTCTCGTAATGTGGGGACGCCCTTAATATATTAACTTAATCCAAAAGCAATCGACGGCATCCACCGCCATATGGATGAGAAGGCCGACGGCGACAATCCTGGTTTTCGGCAGGGCCGTCATCAGCAGGTAGATCAGAATCGCGGAACCCGAGTGCAGGGGATGGAACCCGATGCTGCAGCGGTTCGGGTCGAAAACCGGAACTGCCGCCAGATGATCCAGATCGACGATCATGGCCGCCAGCATGATGCCCCAGGCCCGTTTCCATCGGTCGGTGAATCCCAGCCGGGCCGCGGCGGCCGGCAGAAAGAGATGCAGGGCTATATGAACCGAACCTCGCAACATGCGTCAGGAGTCCTTTTCAACCACTCGCTCCGCTTCACGAAGAGCTCAAAGCCCTTCCTGCTGCGGCTTTATCTGTTTCAATCCGCATTGATATTTCCGGGTGAGTTCCCGATAGGCCTTGACCCCCAGGGCCAGCATCTCCCGGTGGCGCACTTCCGTATCCTTGACCGGCGCCGCCGGTGACCCGGCAACGATTTTTCCCGGCGGGATATGCTGGTTTTTCCGCACCAGCGTCTGCTCGGCCACGATTACGCCGCTTCCGATGACAGCCCCCTCGCAAATCATCGCCTGCATTCCGATCAGCGTATCGTCGGCAATGGCAGCGTCGTGAACCATGGCCATATGTCCGATGATGACCCGGTTGCCGATCTCGGTCCGGACTGCCGTGTGGATGACCACATTGTCCTCCACTACGGTTTCGTCTCCAATGATAATGGGACCGAAATCCCCTCGGATCACGGCTCCGAAACCGATATGGCAATTCCTGCCGAGCCGCACGTCACCGATCACCGCCGCATTGGGCGCGATCCAGGTGCCCGGCCCGATCACCGGCTGCCTGCCGTCGAGTTCATATACCGGCATCGATCCTCCTGGGATGTCAACGCGAAGTGTTGGTTCCTGAATGCAACCCGGCCATGGACGGGGGTAGATGAAGTTCTCCCTCGGCATAGAGCGCCGCATACCCCGAAATCTTCACCCGATCGCCCAGATCCTCGCAGAACAGTTCTCCCCCACGCCTGGACAACTGGAGGGCATGCAGTTCCGTTTTTTTCAATTGACCGGCCCAATAGGGAATCAGGGTGCAATGGGCCGAACCGGTAACCGGATCTTCCGGGATACCCGCGTTGGGAGCGAAAAAACGCGACACGAAATCCGATTGATCGCCCGGCGCCGTGACGATCACCGCAAATGCGTCCCGAATCTGTTTCAATTGATCAAAATCCGGCTGCATGTCCCGTATCACGGCTTCCGCCTCAAAAACCGCCAGCAGATCCCTGGAGCGAAAAACCGCCAGCGGCTCCGCGCCCAGGGCCCGGGCGAGCAGCGGGGGCGTCTCCGCCGGCGAAGCTGGTCTGGACGGGAAATCCATGGACAAAAGGTCATTGGATCGGGACACCGACAACAGACCGCTGGCGGTGACGAAATCGACCACGGAAAGGGATTTGTCCAGGAATGAAAAAACGACAAAGGCGCTCGCCAGGGTGGCGTGCCCGCACAGATCGATTTCCACGGCGGGGGTGAACCAGCGCAGAGCATAGCGCCCTTTTGATTTTTTCACCAGGAAGGCCGTCTCGGAAAGATTGTTTTCCGCCGCGATCTCCTGCAGCAGACCGTTGTCCGGCCAAGAATCCAGCAGGCAGACGGCGGCCGGATTACCGCCGAAAATCCGGCTGGTGAATGCGTCCACCTGGTAAAACGGTATTTTCATGGATCACTCCTTCATGGACGGGGGATCAACCTGCCGCCATGGTCCTCTCTTTCGTCTATTCTTCCTCCGGCAGGGGCAGACAACCGCGCCGTCCCAGCCAGGTCAAACCATATCCCCACGCCAGGCACATTCCGGATATGACTCGGACAATAAGGTTAAAAAAGGCCCGCAGCAGGACTTTGCCAAGAAAATGAAAGGCGATGGCATTCAACCGGGTGAGCCAAAGCCCATAGCCCATAAGGAGAATGAAAAAGAGTGGCAAGAACAGAACCGTCTCGGCCTTATCGGATAGACCGTCAAGAAGAATGGAAACCAGCCGGGATACCGGCAGCATGCCGATCAACGAGCCGAAAAGGGCCAGAACCTGCCAGCCGATGCCTCTCGGCTTGTACAATATGCCGTGCGGCGTCTCTCTGTTATCTTGGATATCCCCGCCCGCCATGGGATGTTCTCCTGTGGAATCCTTTCAATGAAAACAGAACCGGACTGGCAGGGGATTATATGCCAAAAAAACCGCCTATGACAACAACAACATTCTCCTGATTCCCTCAAATGCAAAGAAACTGGGGGGATATTTCAGGGAGGATTATATACAAAATTGCCAACTGAGATTCAACGCATTGCCGACCATATAGTTAAGCACTGCCAAACCGCCCATCACAGTCCCTTATATTTTTTATACTCCTCCGGTTATTTACTGAATCTGCCAATGCGGCAACAACATCGGCGATGACAAACCACCATTCATTTTCATGAAATGTCCGGCGGATATCCTAGTTCTTGAAAGCGGCCGATCCGGATTCCATTCGATTCCTCATCCTCCGGTTTGTTTACCAGATCCTGCAGTTTCGAGATAGAAAAAGGGTGATTGGTCGGACCGTGAACCGTGCCGGCCGGTTTTTTCGGTCATAAACGAATGGTTCGGTGCGCCTATTTGATCCAATTCTCAATCCGTAACCGCTTGACTCTCAAAAATTCTTTCTCGTTATTGGTAACCAGTATGATATCGTTGCTTACGGCGTGGGCAGCTATCAGCGTATCGAAAGGTCCAATGACTTCGCCTCTTGTTTCCAAATCATGACGAATTTCGCCGTAGAGATTGGCCGCTTGATGGTCATATGGGAGTATTTCCAGTGGCGCGAGGAATTCTTCCACTCGCTGCCTATTGAGTTTCGGATGCTTGCTTTTACATGCTCCATATTGTAATTCGGAAACGGTAATGGTTGAAACGCCAATCTCACCCACATGAAATTGTTTAAATTTATGGATAATTTCGATGGGTCTGCGATTCATTATGTAAATGCAGATATTCGTGTCCAATAAATATTTAATCAAGACTTTCGCGCTCCTGTTGTTGGCCCGGTTGGTTTCTTTCGATGATGAGCGACGTATCATGCTTCAGCAAATTCTTTTCCCAAAGATCCCATACGGATTGATTTTTTGAAAGTAAAAGCACCCCGCCGGCAACTTTCTTGATATATACCTCCGTGCCCTCGAACCGATAGGCTTTTGGTAACCGTACAGCCTGGCTGCGACCATTATCGAATAATTTAGCAGTTTCCATCATTGCCCTCCCGCAACTTGGTTTATACCGTATAGTATATACCAACCGAACAGCATGTCAACCGAATCACGTCCGTCGTGGCGGACCTGTCAGGGAGCGCGTGTTGTTAGCAGCCGCCCCCTGGATCGATCGTACAATTTTCCGGTATGATCGTGCTTTTCCCGATTTCCGCCTCCAGTTTTTCCCGCGCTTCGCCGGATATCCGTCCGCCCTTTCGCGCCGCCGCCCTGAATTCAGCAAATCCCCTGGCATCCAGCTTCCGGGCAATCTCCGCGGTGGCCGCCGCCCCCAGCATGGAGAAAATCAGTTCAAGCTCCGTGCAACACTCGCGGGTACGCTTGATGGCCGCCTCCGGGTCGTCGATCTCCTGCATCCGCTCGCAGCCGATTTTCGCCAGCCAGCGCTTGGAGGGTTCAGCCTTGGCGGAAGGCATGGATTGAAGGATGCGGAAAATCCCCTCGGTATTGGCGCAATTCATTTTTTGCCGCCCACCTGGCGTGTGCGGAGAACGGAAGGCGATGGCAAAATATCCCGATATTTTCAACGGTTCATCCCCGCGTGTGCGGGGAACGGATGGTTTTTCTTCCGGCCATTTCTCTTTCCCCCGGTTCATCCCCGCGTGTGCGGGGAACGGGTTTTAATCCTCCTACTCGTTCCATCGATAACCGGTTCATCCCCGCGTGTGCGGGGAACGGTTTCCATTGTCAAGATGGTTACACCGATTGGACGGTTCATCCCCGCGTGTGCGGGGAACGGTTTTCATTTTTTTCAGCTTTTTCTACTTTTTCCGGTTCATCCCCGCGTGTGCGGGGAACGGGCAATCAGCATCCAGTCTGTATTCTTGTATGGCGGTTCATCCCCGCGTGTGCGGGGAACGGCGGGTTTTGCCGATCTGGTGGATGGTCTGGACCGGTTCATCCCCGCGTGTGCGGGGAACGGGAATGCGCTTTTCAGTTTGTTCATTTTTTTTTCCGGTTCATCCCCGCGTGTGCGGGGAACGGATTTTTCCTTTTTTTAAAAGGGAATGCTTTCCCGGTTCATCCCCGCGTGTGCGGGGAACGGGCAGTGAGCATTTCATCATCAACTGCGATTATCGGTTCATCCCCGCGTGTGCGGGGAACGGAATACCACCAGTATTTAACCCGTAAAAAGCAGCGGTTCATCCCCGCGTGTGCGGGGAACGGACGCGATGGTTTCTCGTGCTGTCTGGTTGCCGCGGTTCATCCCCGCGTGTGCGGGGAACGGCAGCCACCGATAACGTAACGCTTGCCGGCAATCGGTTCATCCCCGCGTGTGCGGGGAACGGAGTATTGTCGCGTCCATTGTGTAACATGCTTGCGGTTCATCCCCGCGTGTGCGGGGAACGGGGAGGTGCGGTTGGAAACCATTGCATCTGACTCGGTTCATCCCCGCGTGTGCGGGGAACGGGGTTGGCCGCGGTGGATGTTATTCTGGATATGCGGTTCATCCCCGCGTGTGCGGGGAACGGTGATGTCGGCTCTTATTGACATGTTATGTCTCCGGTTCATCCCCGCGTGTGCGGGGAACGGATCTGCCGTTCCTGGTCGGGCTTGATTTTCACCGGTTCATCCCCGCGTGTGCGGGGAACGGACAACGTCAAGATCAAGCGTACGGGCGGGAACCGGTTCATCCCCGCGTGTGCGGGGAACGGCGGACGTTGGGTAATGTTCGAATTTATAATGACGGTTCATCCCCGCGTGTGCGGGGAACGGGTGTGGAACTCCGACTGATCGACGAACATTTTCGGTTCATCCCCGCGTGTGCGGGGAACGGTTTGGGGGGGGCATATGAAAATAAAATACAATCGGTTCATCCCCGCGTGTGCGGGGAACGGTGAAGTCGTCATCCATTGAGTTTTCCGTATGGCGGTTCATCCCCGCGTGTGCGGGGAACGGATATCCTA
>JBMORA010000061.1:0-47417 GCA_049320885.1 Thermodesulfobacteriota bacterium
AACGGATTGCAGGGCCACATCGCTGAATTGGAAGCAGGGAACGAGTATCGGATCAGACGTCCTTGCGCTGAAAACCCATGGAGGGCTAAATGCCGAATCGGATGTTGATGATCGACACCGGTTGCGCGCCGACCAGAGAAATCGTCGCCAAATACAACCTGGATGTCATGAGTATCAAAATTGTCCTGGATGGAGAGGAATACTGGGATTGGAATACATTGGACACGGATACGTACTACGGCATGATTGACCGGATTGAAGAATTCCATACCCAGCCCCCGTCGCTATGGGATGTGTTCGATCGCTATGAGGAAATCCGCGATAAAGGATACGATGAACTGATCGATATCCATCTTTCCGCCAAGATGTCCGATACGGTGAAGATCTGCGACCGCGCAAGGCAGATGGTCAAAGGACTGGATGTCACCGTCATCGATACCGGCAGCGTTTCCGCCGGCGCTTATTTCATTGCCGATAAAATTCTTTCCCTGCTGAACAGCGGCAGGAACAGCCGGCATGTCATGGAATTGCTGCCGGAAATCCGGAAATCGACCTACATTCAGTTCTCCGTGCCGACCGTCAAGTACCTCGTGAAAAACGGCCGGGTGGGAAGGGCCCAGGCATTCGCGGCCCTGGTCCTGAACATCAAGCCGATCCTGGGGGTCGAGAATGGCGAGGTGATTCCCATCTCAAAGGAACAGGGCATCGACCGGGTGGTCTCCCGGATGGCGGAAAACGCCTACAAATTTTTGAAAAAACGGCCGCATCATACGAAAATATATTTCATGTACGGTTTTGATTCAACCAAACAGTACATGGAAATGATCCGGACCGCGTTCATGGAAAAACTCAAGGATCTGAATATCAAAGACATTGAGACGGTTTATGGGCGCGCAATGCCCACCGTGGCCTGCCACAGCGGGCCCGAGGTTTTCGGCATCGCTGTTTATGGAGAACAAAAACCCATCGAATAGGGCGGAAATGGCACGAAAGCGAAAAAAGGGAGTGGACGCATGATGAAATGGGTGAGCAATCGTCTGGGCATACGGGTCGCCCTCCTGGTTATTGTCTTTTTATCCGTCATGGTGGCCGGCGGCATCGGATATCTGTATCGGCTTCAATCCGGGTTCCTTCATCAACAAATGATCGGGGAAGGCAAGACCCTTTCCATGATCGGCGCCAACAGCATCG
This sequence comes from Thermodesulfobacteriota bacterium, assembly GCA_049320885.1. Lineage (GTDB taxonomy): Bacteria > Desulfobacterota > Desulfobacteria > Desulfobacterales > SURF-7 > DYJD01. The sequence goes on from JBMORA010000061.1 coordinate 1,192, forward strand.
CCATGACCATCGAGGAAGCCGTCGACAACAACCTCCTTTCCATCGAGGATGTTTTTGATAGGCAATACGAAATCATTCCGGGTTTCAGTCCGCCGAAATATCACACCAGATATGATGCCTACCTGGACAAGACCATCCTGAAATTTCAAGATGAATTCCTGGAAAATCCGGCGGTGCTCTATGCCGTGGCGATGGATGTCAACGGGTATATTCCGACTCACAACACCCGCCATCGGCAGCCGGTTGCGGACGATGGGCGCAACGGCCCGCCGGCGGACCGTACCAAACACATTTTTGCGGACGATCATTCCGCAAGGGCAGCGAAAAACCAGACCAAAGGGTTTGTCCAGACCTTTCGCAATGAACTAGGACAAACGGTATTGGATATCTCCTCGCCGATTTTTGTCAAAGGAAAGCACTGGGGCTGTTTCAAAGTCGGGATGACCTCGGCGGCCACGGCCATTGGCGGAACCGCCATCTTGCGTTCCCTGGTAATCGGCGGGCTCATTTTCCTGGTGTTCTCCGGTACGGTGATCGCACTCATCGTCAACCGGTCGCTGAAGCCCCTGGTTGTATTTTCCAAAATGGCCGCTGATCTGGCGGACGGTGACGTGGATCAAAAAATTGTGTTCAACCGGAAGGATGAGATCGGCAAGGTCGCCGAGGCCCTCGAGCGGCTGCGAATCAGCCTGAAGGCAGCGATAGATCGACTGATGAGACGCCGCTGACCCTATGAATTTTCCCTTGAATGGAGAGCTTCCAGAAATTGATTGCTTTCGCTGAGGGCCGTGGCGCAGAAATCACCTAGAAAATCCCTGATTTCCTCCAGATAGGCCATCCGATCCCCGGCAGGATGGCCGAACAGCTGGGTCCTCGATTCATCCAAAACGGCAAAAAACGTTTCCAGTATGGCGTGAATGTTTTTGTTTTGATTGATAAGGCTTGAAAACAGCTCCAGGTCTTGGGCAAACAGCCGTCCGATCAGATCCAGATTCAAACGGAATAACGGCGTGGCGAACTTCAGGGATTTTCCGGGATGGATTTCCAGTTTCATCAGGGTGCGACCCATGCAGATGGTGATGAAATGGGTGAGGCCCTGCACAACCGCCATGTGCTGATCATGCTCGGCGGGATCCATGCGGGTGACCGCCGCCCCCTCCCGGGAAAATATCGTCTCGCACCACTGGATCCAATCCCGGCCCCGGACCGGACAGATCACGATATTCTGTCCCTTGAAAGAGGAAGTGAAAGGCCCGAAGAGCGGATGGGAACCGATCACCTGGGCGGATGAATGGGAAAGCATGGCCTTGACAATCAGTTCTTTCAGGGAACAGAAATCCATCAGGAGCTGATCTTCCTTCAGCAGCGGACCGATTTCGGCGACAATGGAAACCGCGGCTTCCAGGGGGGTGCTGAGGATGACCACGTTGCTTTGGCGGGCGAGTTCCGCATAGGTCAAATCCGTCTTGCGGCCGGCGATCAATACCCGCTGGCCGCCGCGCTTGAAAAAATTTTCGAACAGTCGGCCCATTCCGCCTGTGCCGCCGATAATGCCGATGGTGACCGGTTTCAAGAAATCGCCTCCTGGCGCAACAGGTGATCGGCAAGGACCAGTGCAACCATTGCCTCGCAAACGACATTGATCCGCGGAATGGCGGAAATGTCATGACGGCCTTTGATGGATATCCGGCGGGGTGATCCGGAGGAATCGATGGTCCATTGCTCCCGGCTGATGGAAGGAATGGGCTTCACCGCCACCCGTGCGATGATGGTGTCCCCGCTGGAGATTCCGGCAAGAATTCCTCCGGCGTTGTTGCTGCCGAATCCGTCCGGCAGGATGGTATCGTTGTTCCGGGAGCCGAGCAGGCCGGCTGCCTGAAAGCCGGCCCCGATTTCAATTCCCTTGACGGCGCCAATGCTCATCAGGGCTTTGGCAAGATCGGCATCCAGCTTGTCGAATACGGGTTCGCCCAATCCGGGGGGAACACCTTCGGCCCGGATCTCGACGACGCCGCCGATGGTGTCGCCCTCTTTGCGGACCGCGAGAACGCGTTCCTCCAATTTGGCCACGACCTCCATATCGGCGCAGCCATAGGGGTTCTGATTCACCACCTCCAGATCGCTGACCGGGACCTGGATGCCGCCGAGTTCCGTGGTGTAGGCCAGCACCCGGATGCCGGACCTGGCAAGCACGGCCTTGGCGACGGCACCGGCCGCCACGCGGCCCACGGTTTCCCGGGCCGAGGCCCGCCCCCCGCCGCGCCAGTCCCGCAAGCCGTATTTGGCCTGGTAGGTGATGTCGCCATGACCGGGTCGATACACATCCGCATAGGGGAGATAGGCGGAGGAGTCCGCGTCCTGATTGGCGATCGAGATCATGATCGGCGTGCCGGTTGTCAGGCCGTCGAATACCCCTGAAGAAATCATCGCCCGGTCCGGCTCCTTGCGTTTGGTGCTGGCGCTGGAAACGCCAGGACGGCGACGGTCCAGCATCTCCTGAATGACGCTTTCGTTCATGGGGATGCGGGGAGGGCAGCCGTCGACGATGACCCCGACTCCCTTGCCATGGGATTCCCCCCAGGTGGTAATCCGGAACAGCACCCCGAAGCTATTGCCTGACATACCTCTCCCTTCCTTGCGTTAGGTCACGTCCGTCCTTGTCCAATCGGTTTTCAGCCAGTCCAGTATGCGCTGGCCGACCTGCTCCACGGGGATGGCGTCCGTATCCACGCCGAAATCCATGGCGCCTTCATACAGCGGTATTCTGGTTACGAGGGTGGCGACAATTTCGTCAAACTGGTTCTTGTCGGTAAGAGCGGGCCGGAACTCGGCGCTGCTGTTGTCCCCCACCAACCGGCGGTGAATGGTTTCCGGTTCAGCGCGCAGCCATATGAGCCGGCCGCTGTGTTTCATGAGCGCGATGTTTTCCGCATCCAAAACGACTCCGCCACCGGTGGCGATCACCAGCCGATCCATTTGGCCGATGCGTTTCAGGACTTCTTTTTCCAATTTTCGAAAAAACGGCCAGCCCCGGGTTGCGACGATCTCCGCGATGGTCCGCCCCTGTTCCCGAACCAGTTCCTCATCCGCGTCCAGGTACGACCAGCCCAGACGTTGGCCGAGCAAGGCCCCCACGGTGGTCTTTCCGGTGCATCGGTATCCGATCAGATAGATATTCATCGATACTCACGTTTTTCTTATGCGTACAATTTTCCAAAGACTTCCCAGAAATCGGGAAACGATTTCTCCACGCACATTTCATCCAGAATCCGGATTCCGGGCGTAACGAGTCCGGCCAGCGCAAAACTCATGGCCATCCGGTGGTCATGATAGGTTTCAATTTCCGCGCTGCGCGGGCGGCCGCCTTGGATGACCAGGCCGCTTTCCGTGGCGCTTGCCTGGATGCCCATCTTCAGGAGTTCGCATGCAACCGATCCCAGACGGTCGCTCTCCTTCTCTTTCAGGTGGGCCACATTTGTAATGACCGTCTTCCCTTCGGCAAAAGCCGCCACCACGGCCAATGTGGGGACAACATCGGGCATATCGGCCATGTCGACTTCGATGCCCGAAAGACTCCGGCCGGTGACCACGATGCCGTCCTTCTCGTAATCGATCCGGCAGCCCATTTTTTCCAGAACCGTAACAAAACGGACATCCCCCTGGCAGGAGGACAAGGTGATTCCCCTTACCTTGATGCTGGCGCCGGTGATGGCGGCGGCGGCCCAGAAATATCCGGCATGCGAGGCGTCCGGTTCCACCATGTAGTCGCCATGGCGATAACAACCACCGCCGGTCACTTGATAGCGGATATCACCTTCCCGTTTTACCTCCACCCCTAAACGGGACATGATGTCGATGGTCATGTCGATGTATGGTCTGGAAACCGGTCCCCGGGTGACGGTGATGTCCAGTCCCTTTCGGGTATAGGGTCCGATGAGCAACAGGGCCGACAGGTATTGACTGCTGACATGGCATTGAATGGCAACCGTTCCGCCGGATACTGTTCCGCCGTGGATTTCCACCGGAGGGCATCCGGTTCCATGAATGGATCGCGCCAAGACGCCGATCTGCGCCATGGCTTCCAGCAAATCCTGGATCGGCCGTTCTTCCATCCGTTTCGTGCCGGTGAGGGTGCAAACCCCGCTGCCCAGGGCGGCGACGGCGGTCAGGAGACGCATGGAGGTACCGGAATTGGCGAGATATATCTCCGGTTCGGAATGCCGCAGGCAGCCGTTGGTTCCCCGGACCTTCAATAGGGAGGAGGTTTCCTCGATGACCACTCCCATTTTCCGCAGGGCGTTCAAGGTCAGCAACGTGTCTTCGCTTCTCAGTATATTATCCACGGAACAGGGGCCGTCGGACAATGCCGTCGCGATCAGCAAGCGATGGGTGTAACTTTTTGATCCCGGCACGGACACGGTGGCGTTCCGGATTTTCTGGGTTTTGATTTCCATCACGATTCATTCCCGTTATCGGCCCAGGGCCTCTAAAACCGTCTCGCGCATCAGGGAAACCGGCGCCGTCCGACCGGTCCACATTTCAAACTGGGCAGCGCCCTGATACACGAACATGTTGGCGCCGTCAACCACGAGGCAGCCTTTTTTTTGTGCTTCCATGAGAAGTCTTGTATTCAGGGGATTGTAAATGATATCCATGACGACTTTTTCCGGACGGAGGTCCTCCGCCCTGACCGGCATGTCCGCGACATCCGGCGACATTCCCACCGGGGTTGAATTGATCAGGATATCGTAATCGAGACCATGAAATTCGCTGAGGTGGTGGTATGCCACCCCCAACTCGCCGGCCAGATTCCGGCCTTCGTCTTCCAGGATATTGACGATGCGCAGGAGGCCTCCCTGGGATTGAATGCCGTAACCGATAGCCCTGGCGGCGCCGCCGGCTCCCAGGAGGAGAACTTTTTTACCGTCGATGGCGGTTTTTTCCCGCAATGCATGGATCGCCCCCAGACAATCCGTGTTATAGCCGCACAGAATTCCGTTCCGGTTCACGACGGTATTCACGGCGCCGATTTTCGCGGCCATGTCGTCGATTCGGTCAATATATTTCATGACGTTGATTTTATGTGGAATCGTGACACTGAATCCACCGATGCCCAGGGAGCGCATTCCGGCAATGGCGGCAGCCACATCCGTGACCTGAAAGGCAAGATAGGCGCCGTTAAAGCCGGTTTCCGCAAAGGCCCGGTTGTGCATGATCGGGCTCATGCTGTGGGAGACCGGATCGCCGATAACGCCGAAAAGGGTTGTCTTGGTATTGAATTGGAGTGGGTTCATGTTTTCTCTTTTCCGTGATCTCCTGTTTTTCCCGGTATTCCGTCGGGATTGGTACACCTGTCTCCGGTCTGTTGCGGCCGTCAACCGTTGTCCGTCAACACGGCCTGGGGATAGGACCCCAGGATCTTTAAAAACAGACAAATTTGTTGCATGCGGGTAACGGTTTCCCGGACGTCCCGGTCTTCCATGTGGCCTTCCAGATCCACGAAAAAGAAATAACTCCAGTTTTTGTGCTTGGAAGGCCTGGATTCGAGTTTCATCATGTTGATGCCGGCCTCGGCGATGGGTTGCAATACCTTGTACAGGGCACCGGGAATGTGAGGTGCGGAGAACATGATGGATGTTTTGTCCCGTCCGGTCCGGCAGGGATTCTCTTTGCCGATGATGAGAAACCGGGTCGTATTTTTTACGAAATCTTCTATCCTGGATGCTACTACCTGAAGGTTGTAGATTCTGGCCGCTTCCGCGCCGGCGATGGCCGCCGCGTTATCCATTTCAGCGGCCTTTTTGGCCGCGGCGGAGGTGCTGCTGCACTCCTCGAGCGGGACATGGGGAAGATTCTTGCGCAGCCATTTCCGGCATTGGCCGAACGGTTGCGGATGAGAATACACAATCCGGATGTCTTCGATGTCCCCGCTTTGGGACAACAGGTCATGGGAAATGGTCATATAGTTTTCGGCGCAGATTTTCAGGTCAGACTCAAAAAACAGATCCAGGGTGTAATTCACCGATCCTTCTATGGAGTTTTCCACCGGCACCACCCCGTACTGGGAAAGACCTTTCTCCACATCGAAAAAAACATCCTGGATGCTGGTCTGGGGAACAAAGGACGCGGATCTGCCGAAATGATTCATGGCGGCGATATGCGTGAAGGTCGCTTCGGGTCCCAGATAGACGATCCGTTGGGGCAGCTGCATTTCCCGGCAGGCGCTGATTATGTCTGTAAAAATCGCGACGACATGCTTCGGATTCAACAGGCCGGTGCTTTGGGCGCATAGCCGGTTGAGGATGAGCGATTCCCGATCCAGCCTGGGGCAGGCACTCCGGCTTTCCCGCTTGATATCACCGATTCGTTTCGCCAGCAGCAGGCGCTGGTGGATCAGCGCGAGAATCCGATCGTCGACGCCGTCGATGGAACGGCGCAACGCTTCCAGCTCTTCCTTTCCCGGGTCGTTGCAGGGTGATGCGTCATTCATGGGCGGTCCTATTTTTCCAGAATGGTTTCATCGATTTTATGTCCGAAATGCCGGCCCCCGGCTTCCACCGCCACCAGGACCTTGTCTCCCGGTTTCAGATCGACCACGGATGCGGGATGGCCATCCGGCGTGGTCAGGCGGATGGTTTCCGCGTTCTGCAGGATCGTGGTGATGATTTCCTGACCTGCCTTGGCCGTAATCAACATCATGGGCCGCTTTTCGATTTTCAGCCGGCCCACGATTCCCGTGGTGGTGCGGCCCTTGTAATCGACGATCTGGATGGGATCGCCCGCGGCAAGTTCCGAGAGGTAGCGGGTTTTTCCTCCGGGAACCCGTGTGTAGGCGTGAACCGCTCCGGCATTGACCCGAAAGGGACGCGGCGCCACGTACGGATTGGAAATGCTTTCCGAATGCACCAGGAACAATGCCCGGCTGCTGTTTCCCACCAGCATCCCTTCTCCGATATTCATGGCGGTGCAGGTATCCACACATACCCGGTCGCCCATGCCCACCGGTTTGACGGCCACGATCTCGCCGATTTCCAGCACCGTGGCGTCTTCGTTTTGCCGCAGGTTCGACAAGGCGGTATGAAGCCTTGCCGCATCCTGAATATCGATCAGGATATGGTTCACGCCTTTTTCCAGAATGCCGAAGGCCGTCCGGGCTTCCTCCAGGCTGCAAACCCGGGCGATTACATCGGCTTTTTTAGCGATGAGGTTTTCCAGTGGAATGATGGTCCAGTCGGTGCATTCCAGAACGACTTTTTTGGATTGGGTCAGTTTGACGATTTCATCCTCGTCGGCTCCGCTGTTGACGATGAAGAAGACGACATCGGTTCCCGGTTTCAGGTCGCCGTCTTCGGCAATGGTTTCGATTTTTCCCAGTTCCTTGACTTTTCCGGAAAAGCCCTTCGGCACTACAATGCCGTCCGCACCCCCTTCCAGAGCGGTGGTAACCAGTTCCTTGTTCCAGGGATTGACGTTCACCCAGATTTTACGCATGCTTGCCTCATTCGGTTGATGGTTGATGTTCTGCCGCGACGGCTGCAACTGAATCGGTTATCACTGCAACATCTCCAGGGCTTCCTTGACACTCGCCCCCTCATGAACAATCGCCGACATCGCCTGGACCATGCGGGTGGGATTGTGATGCTGGAACACGTTTCTTCCGATGGATACACCGGCGCCGCCGGCATCGATGGAACCTTTGACCATTTCGAGAATGTCCTGGTCCGAATCCATTTTTTCGCCGCCGGCAATCACCACGGGGATTCCGCAGCCGGCAACTACTTCCCGGAATGTTTCCGGACTTCCGGTATACGATACTTTCACGATGTCGGCGCCCATTTCATCACCCACCCGGGCCGCGTGCTTGATCACGTCCACATGATATTCATCCTTGATTTTTTCTCCCCGCGGATAAATCATGGCGAGCAGGGGCATGCCCCAGGTGCGGGCCTCATAGCTCACCCGGCCGAAGTCCTGGAGCATTTCCTTTTCCTGGCCGTTTCCCAGATTGACATGGATGGAAATGCCGTCCGCTCCCAGTTTGATGGCTTCCTCCACGGAACAAACCAGGGTTTTCGCGTGGGGGTAGGGGGAAAGGGTGGTGGAGGCCGATAAATGAATGATCAGGCCGATGTCTTTTCCCTGTTTGCGATGGCCGCCGCCCACCAGACCTTTGTGTTCGACGATGGCGTTGGCGCCGCCTTCGGCCACTTTCTGCACGGCGGCCTTGATGTCGATGACGCCCGGAATCGGTCCCACGGATATGCCGTGATCCATGGGTACGATCACGGTCCTGCGGGTGTTTCGATTGATGATGCGCTCCATTCTGATTTGCTTGCCGATGATGGTCATTGCTTCCCCTCCTGGTTCCTGTGATGTTCGATGACAGTTGTCCTCATGACGATGGTTGCCGAAGAACCCTGAAAAGGAAAAGGCCGCATGGTGTTTCTTCCCCGCGGCCTTTGCATATGAGAAAAGCCGTGAGGTTCGTTCTGCTCACGGCTTTTTCGCTTATTGTTTCATTTTTTGTTCGCGCATTCAGCCAGGCAGACCGGTGCTATAATAGTACCAGAAGTAAAAGTAATAAAATCTGCCTGCAAACGCTTTCAACATGAAATCGGGTCCTCTCTGAATGTCATCTGCTGATAGTATACCGTGGTATGGATGTCAAGGTTTTTTTGCATTTCCATCCCGCCCCCCGGTTCCGGCGATGAACCAGGCCGGGTGCGGGCAGATGCATCCTGCCGGTTTTATTTTTCCGTTGGTTCCGGGTGGCCCGCCGGATGCGGATGGAGGACCTGTTCTAGCTTTTGGAGATTGACCACTTCGCCCACGGCGATCAGCGTGTCCCCGCCGCGGATAACGGCTTCAAAAGAAGGGTTGAATAGCATTCCGCCGCCGTCACCTTCCTTGATGGCGATGATGATCAGGTTGTATTTCTGCCGGATGCCCGAATCCTTGAGCGTCTTGTTGACCATATCCGATGAATGGGACACCGGGATTTCCTCCATCTGGATATGGCTTTTTCGATGGGTGAAGGCCAGGTCCATGAAACTGGTCACCGTCGGGCGCAGAATGCGCTGCGCCATGGTCGCGGCTCCCATCTCATAAGGCGACTCCACATAGTTGGCGCCGGCCGCCTTGAGTTTCGGTTTGGCCGACTCTTTGCCGGCCCGGGCGATGATATTCAAATTCGGGTTGAGCTGGTGGGCCGTCAACACCAGAAAGACATTGTCGGTATCCGTGCCCAGGGCCGCCACAAGCCCCTTGGCGCGGTCGATCCCGGCTTTCATCAGGATCTGTTCATCCGTGGCGTCGCCCACGATGTAGACCATTCTGTCGGCTTCCATGATCGGAACATGTTGCGGATTGTTATCAATGACCACCAGGTTGGGAACCTTGCCGCGGATGCTTTCGCATAACACGCGTCCGATGCGGCCGTAACCGCAGACAATATAATGATTTCTGGAGCGGTTGATCTGTTTGTCCAATCTTCTCCTCCCTAAAATGATCCGGATGCGTCCTTCCACCATGAACTGAACCACGGCGCCGGCCACGTATGCGCTGAGCCCCACTCCCAGCAGCAGGATGAATATCGTGAAAAGCCGGCCGGTGAAATCCACCGGACGGACCTCGCTGAAGCCGACCGTTGTGATGGTGATGACGGTCATGTAGAGAGAATCCATGAAGTCCCAGCCTTCCAGCGTCATATAACCGATGGTGCCGATGAGGATGATCAGCAGGGCCAGGAATGATGAAACCAAAAGGTGGCGGGTGTTGTTCATGATCGGGGCGGATTGTCGCTCAATTCCAATTGGAAAAATGACAGTGATGGTTGTTGCCGCACGCGCGGCCTACCCGCAGGCGCTCAATCTCCAATCCGCCGTTTTTTACCATAAAACCAGTGGATCGGCAATAGGTCAGCCGTTTTAGCCAGTTGCCGCGTTCGCGGGGGGAGGAGGCATGCCTTCCATTGTGAGGGGTAAGGAGCCATTTCGGCAGCAGGTGTCATGCGTTCTCGCTGAAAACAACCACTTGGTTGCGGCCGGCGGCCTTGGCCTGGTAAAGGGCTCTGTCCGCCTCGGCCAGAAGTTCCTCGGCTTCCTCCACGGAACCGGGGATGCGGGTGGAAACGCCCACGCTGACCGTCATGGGAAACGTGTGCCCGTTGATGGTGATGGGGGTTGATTCAATGGCCGACCGAATCCGCTCCGCGACATGGGCGGCATCCAGGGAATCGGTAGCGGGCAGGATGACCCCGAACTCCTCTCCGCCGTATCTGGCCACCGTGTCCGCCGGCCGCTTGGTTGATTTTTCGATGGCCGCCGCCACGGCTTTCAGGCATTCATCCCCCATCTGGTGGCCATGTCGATCATTCACCTTTTTAAAATGGTCGATATCCACCATCAATACGCTCAGTGGTAGTTTCTCACGATGGGAGCGTTTCCCTTCCTGGAGGATTCGATCATCAAAAAAACGTCTGTTTTTGACATTGGTGAGACCGTCCACCGTGCTGAGGGCCTCGAGTTTTTGATTGGCCTCGGAAAGCCGGTTCAGGGCGTTGTGCAAGGCCTGGGTGCGTTCATAGACTTTTTGTTCCAGGCTTGCATTGAGCGACTGCAATTCCCGGCGCATGGCATTGATGCGGTCCGCCAGGCCCAGGGACAGCAAGACCACCATGGACACCGCTCCGATGACGACGCCGTACCGGGTTAGGAATACTTCCGGGAGGAAAGAGAACACTTTCAGCGCATACACGATGGAACCAACCAGCAGAACGGACCAGGCAGCCAGAAAATAGGCGCCGGGCCTGAACCCCTTGCGTCGGCATACATATCCGCAGACAATCAGGGTCGGCGCATACACAAACACCATGAGCACATTATAGATGACGGCTACATAATACTCCACGGACAGCGAAAGAACGGCTCCCGCCAACCCGGCAGCGATGAAACCGGAAATCATCCGGTGAATCCGGGGGGTGTTCTTCCTTGTCTGGAGAAAATTTCTGACGAATAAGGAACTCCAGACAATGGTGATGGACACGAAAAACGGAATGGCCCGTTTGCTCCACCACGGCGACCGGGGCCAGAGGTATTGAAAGGCGATCCCGTTTTCGGAAATGATGTAAAAAAAGAAGGCGCTGATGAAAAGAACGTAATACAGATAGCTGCGATCCCTGACGGAGAGGTAAATAAACAGATTGTAAGCGATCATGACGATCATGATGCCGTAAAACAGTCCGAGAACATACTGGGATCGTTGTTCTTTTCGCAAAAATCCGTTGATGCTGTAAATGGTCATGGGCAGCGTCACGGAATCCTGACTCGCCACCTGGAGATAGTAGGTTTGATGGCGGAAGGGAAGGGCCTGAAGAGGAAAGACGAAATTGCGGTGCTTCATGTGGCGTTGGGGGAAGGGGAACCGTTGCCCCATGGTCCTCGCGGTTGTTTCCATCCCCGGAATCAGGCAGTACAAGGTCACCTCGTCCAGCAATGGATAAGCGATTTCCAGAAAAAGGGGGATACGGTTGGAACTCCGGTTGAAAATGGAAAAACGCAGCCAGTGGACTGATCGGGTGAATCCCAGATTGGGGCAATCCTGGCGGTTCGGCTGAAAAAGCCGGTTGATTTCAGGGGTCGTGATCTGCCGGATGGTATATTCAAGATGCCGGTCTTCCAGTAGGTCTATGCTTTTCCCGGCGATGGGATAGACATTCCTGCCCGCGGAGATGGAGATGCATTCTTCTGCGGATACGGTCGCGGGAAGGGTTGTCATGGAGCACAGGCTCCACAGGATTCCGATGACGGCGCCAATGGATTTCAAGTAACCGCCGGAAATGATGTTTTTCAAATACATGGGTCTTTTTACGGTCTCACGAAAAAATATGCAAGCAGGAATCGAAGGCTTCCGGGTGAATCAAAAGAACATGGAAACGAGGAGATAGGGTGTGATGTTTTTCTTTTCACCTCACGCGAAGGCGCGAAACCGGCGAAGAGGGCGGAATGAAAAAAAGGTTTGCAACGGTGCAGGTTGCAAACCTTTGATTGTCGTGGCGCGCCCGGAGGGATTCGAACCCCCGACCAACGGATTCGTAGGCAGGACCTTCGGGTTTTCTAACCTCCTCATTTTTTTGTAATATGCTGTTTTTATTGAATTGGGGTTTGTCGGATTTTCCAGGCAAACCCCAATTTTTTCCTATTTTGGAAAAATTTTCTCACACAGAGTCTCACACGGAAAATGGATATCTCCGGTTGGAAATTGGCTCACTCAAATTATGTTTCCGGAGGAGTCACCAGCAGGCCATGCTTTTTTTTTCATTAAACCCCTACACGAAAATCACGCACTGCGAGGCTGGTTTCTGTCGCCGGCCTCCTCCAGATAATGATCCAGCAGGGAACGCGCTTCCCGCTGGACGGATTCCCGCAAGGATTCCGGCGCCAGGACCCTGGCCTTGCCGCCCCAGCTCATGACCCAGAATTTGATTTCATCGATGCCGGCCACCCGGGCCTCGAAGATCACGGACCCGTCCTTGTTCTGGCGGATCTTCTGGGAGGCGTGCCATTGTTTTTCCTTGATGAAACCGCTGACCTCGGGCGCGAACCAGATCCGGACATTCACGGGTTGCCCCTGGAACACGCCGAAACTGTTTCGCATGAATTCGGCCAGGTCGAATTCGTCCGGGATTTCGAAGCATTCCTCCGTGGGTGCCAGCAGTTTGATCCGGTCGATGGCGAACATCCGGACCTCCCTGCGCAGGTGGCAGTGGCCGATGAGGTAAAACGTGCCGTTGAAGAACCAGACGTGATAGGGTGAAACCGTGCGTTTGGTTTCAGCGTTGCGGCTCATGGTGTGATACATGATGTCGATGCATTTCCGGTGAATCAGGCAATCATTGATACGGTTCAGGATTTCCCGGTGTTTGGCGTAGGATGCCCGGGGCCGGGTGGCCATGTGGTAATGCCGGTCAAGATGCCCCAGCGAGGCCACCATTTCCGGGGGCAGGGTGGCCTCGATCTTGCGGAACAGGGAATCCAGCGCGTCGTAGAAAATCGTGTGTTGAAACATCCGCAGCATGCCCTGGCCGGCATACAGGGCGATCATTTCCGGAAACGTGACCGGCAGCGGAATGGTTTGCTTGAAGGAGTCCAGCACGCAATAATGGGTGACTCTACGGCGTTTCTCTGTGTAGAGGGGAAATCCGGCCGTCTCCAGGGCCACGATGTCCCGGTAGACGGTGCGCTTGCTGCAGCCCCCCGCGGCCGCAAGCTCCAGGGCGGTCATGCCGTTCCGGGAGGAAAGGATGGTCTTCAGAATCGTCCACTGCCTGCCGAGTTGATCACCACGAGCCATACCATCGCACTCCGAAAAATTTTTGAAGATGGTTTCTGTCCTGTGTCCGCATCCGACGCACCCGTGTGCTATCCATGCATGCAACAGACGGGTTCCGGTATCATCGGGTTATGGAATAAAAATAAAAATCAGCACATTATAATCTTATTTTCCATAAAACGCAATACAATTAACCTGTTACGATTAGATTGCCAATAAGAATCGAGATTATAAATGGTTATCGGAAAAATCGAGGGATATCCGTGTTGACAGCATGCGAGCGTAGGATTAATTGAAAATTCTTTAATAATGTTAAGAGGAAATGGAGTCGTAATGGTTTTTGATCACAACAGACCTTTCAATGAGCTCCTCTTGCTGCCACCTGAGACAGACCTGAATGCGCCCTTCTTGGCGATCTTGAAAGAGATCGATGGTATCGACACGTTTTCCTGATATGTCGAAAAAAAACAAAAAAATCGACATATCATACCAACGTGTCGATGAAAGCGCATGATTATCGTCGCTAGATAACTGAAAAAATGAAAGAGATTCTTTCCCTGCCGGAGGCAACAGCATACTGCTTTTTTGTTTTTAATCTGTGTTAATCTGAGAAATCTGCGGATAAACCGTTTTTCCCGCCGGAGGCAGAGAGATTGATCCAAAAGATTTTTTGAAGATGGTTTCCGTCCTGTGTCCGCATCTGCCACACACTTGTGATACAGATACACCCACTCGGATTTTTCAGTTTCCGACTAAAAAGTATAGCATAAACAAATCAAGATATTATGACCCTATTTGGGCAGAAAGGCAATACTATTGATATGCTAGGTTGATTTGGTTGAAAATGAAGCATAAATAAATACTTATCAGTATTGACAAGCCGCCGACTATGCGGTTTAGATAAAAATCTTCTTACCATTGTTAAGGCCGGGTATTCATTTTACGTGAAGACGGGAAGGATCAACGATCCCATCAAGGGTTGCTGGGAAAGTCCGGCCAGAGCAAAGACTCAAACAAAGATGGGACTGTAGTGGAGTTTGAGCTGCGAATGAACGTCAATGAACACCAAATACGGGAGCTGATCCGCAAAGGCGAGGGGATCGACCTCGAATTCAAGACCTGTCGAAATCAGCTGAACCGCGATGTCTACGAAACCGTCTGCTCCTTTCTCAATCGGCATGGCGGAACCATCCTGCTGGGGGTTCAGGATTCCGGTCATGTCCAGGGGATTGACAGCGATGCGGTCGCCCAGGTTCGCAAGGATTTTGTCACCGCCACCAACAATCCGCAAAAGATATCCCCGCCCACCTATCTGTCAGTGGATGAAGTGATGGTCGCAGGAAAATCGGTGCTGCGGATTTATGTGCCCGAAAGTTCACAGGTCCATCGTTGCAACGGCCGTATTTTCGACCGCAACGAAGACGGCGACCTGGATATCACCGATCACACCGTCCAGGTAGCCGGCCTCTATCAGCGCAAACAGTCGACTTTCAGCGAAAACAAAGTGTACCCCTGGATTCAAATCGATGCGTTACGTGCGGAGTTGATCGAAAAATGCCGGCGATACGTTCGAATCAATGCAGAAGCCTGCGGGATGTCATTTTCCGCGAAGTTGCGTCCAATCTCCTGATCCACCGTGAATATGCCAGCGGCGTTCCCGCACGGCTCATTATCGAATACGGTAAAGTGACCACTTTTAACGCCAATCGTCCTAATGGATTCGGCGTTCTCAACCCGGAAAACTTCACCCCCTACCCAAAGAACCCGGTGCTCGGTGCCTTTTTCCGTGAAATCGACCGAGCCGATGAGCTGGGTTCCGGCATGCGCAAGATGATGATGTATGGCAAGAGGTACGGGGGAAAAGACCCGCAACTCATCGAAGGCGACCTGTTCCGAATGATCATTCAAGTGCCTGAATTTGGCGAAGACCCAGCGGCAATTCACGGGACGGGACAAGTCGCCCCCGAAGTCGCCCCCGAAGTCACCCCCGAAGTCACCCCCGAAGTGCAAAGAATGCTCGCGGTACTTCATGGCGAGATGGCGCGCGGTGAACTCATGGCCCATTTGGGCTTGAAGGATGAAAAACATTTCCGCGAGCATTATCAACAAGCGGGCATCGCCTCTGGTGTAATTGAGATGACCATTCCCGACAAACCGAGGAGCCGGTTGCAGAAATACCGGCTTACCGAAAAAGGCAAGGCCTTCCTATCCGCCAAGGGAAGGTGACGAGGCAAAAGAAACTGTCTTTTTTCAATCCACCGATTACGCAGATTAACGCAGATAACTGAAAAAACGAAAGACAATTATTTCCCTGCCGGAGGCAACAGCATACTGCTTTTTTGTTTTTAATCTGTGTTAATCTGAGAAATCTGCGGATAAACCGCTGTTACCGCCGGAGGCAGAGAGATTGATCCAAAAGATTTTTTGAAGATGGTTTCCGTCCTGTGTCCGAATCTGACACACACTTGTGATATAGATAAAAACAATCGGATGTTTCGGAATCCGATTAAAATAGTATAGTATTAACAAATCAAGGTATTATGGCCCTATTTTATCAGAAAGGCAATACTATTGATATGTTAGGTTGATTTAATTGAAAATGAAGCATAAATAAATACTTATCGGTATTGACAAGCCGCTGACTTTGCGGTTTAGATAAAAATCTTCTTAACATCGTTAAAGTCGCGTCTGCATTTCTTTCATTTGTATAGGTTGGGTTTCGTGGTGGCAGTTGCAGTGACAGACATCCAGACAGACCTTCCCAAAGCCCGCGGCATGTTCTTCGGCCTGGCCATCGGCGATGCCCTGGGCTGGCCCACGGAATTCCTCAAGCTTCCGGAAATCAAGCGCCGCTATGGCCAAGCAGGCATCACCGACCTGCCAAACCCGGCCCTGTTCACCGACGACACCCAGATGAGCATCGCCATTGCCGAAGCCCTGATCCGCGCCGGCGAAAAGGACCTGGACACCCTCATGGCAGCCGTCCGGGAGGAATTTGTCCGTTGGCGCCATTCCCCGGAAAACAACCGCGCTCCGGGCAACACCTGCCTCAAGGGCGTTTCCAACCTGGAACGCGGGACCCACTGGAGGGAAAGCGGTCTCGACTCCAAGGGCTGCGGCTCGGCCATGCGCGCCGCCCCCATCGGTTATCTGTACCAGCACCACCCGGACAAACTGAGGGCCGTGGCCCACGCCACCGGCGTCTGCACCCATGCCCACCGCACTGCCGACGCCGCCTGCATCGGCGCGGCCTATCTGGTGAAGCTGGCCCTGGACCACACGCCCCCGGACCGGATGATCCCCGAACTCCTGGCCTTCACCCACGGCATCTCCCTTGAATTCGACAAGGCCATCCACAAAGTGGCGGAATGCCTGCCCTGGCCGGACCATGAAGCCGCCCTGCACCACCTCGGCGAAGGCTGGATCGCCGAAGAAGCCGTGGCCCTGGCCCTATACTGTTTTCTCAAACACCCCGACGGTTACACCGCCACCATCATCCGCGCCGCCAACACCAACGGCGACTCGGATTCCATTGCCTGCATCGCCGGGGGGATCAGCGGGGCGTATCTGGGGGTTGAGGCAATTCCTGGTGATTGGGTCAGACGGATTGAAAAGGCGGAGTATTTGGAGGATCTTGCTGGTCGACTGTCGGAAAAAAAGGAGAGGTCGTGAAAAGATCACAAAGATAGCGTTTTTTAAATAAAAATGCTGAGTTAGGCCAGCCATCTTATTTCGTGAAGATTGGACGAGTTCAAACATTCCATTAACGACCGCGCGGAAAGTCCGCCCGTCAGCAAAGGCCAAATAAGATTGGAATCGTATTGGAGTAAGCGCAACGAATGAATGTAAGTGAGCATCAAATACAGGAGATGATACGCAAAGATGAGGGGCTTGACCTCGAGTTTAAAGCTTGCCGAAATCAGACTACCCCAATGTTTACGAAACGGTCTGCTCATTTCTCAATCGACATGGCGGAACCATACAGAATAGATTTAGCGCCCTCAACTCGGAAAATTTTACCGCCTACCCAAAGAACTCGGTGATCGGTTTTTGCCGTGAAATTGGTAGTGACGATGAACTCGGAAGGGGCAATGATGGGTGAATTAGTTCCCGTCAAATTATACTTCGAAGATTCCGGCGAGTGGTACAGCCTACCGGAATGGGCGGAGTATTTTATAACGATCGGAAAGCTTCTCGCAGCTGCACCACAATCGGAAAGTAGGATTGTCACCGCCATAGTGGTACCTACCCGGGCATTTGGAGCGGCCTTTGTGAGTCTGGGGATGGTTGTCAGCGATGCCGCTTCACGAGAAAAAGCTTCGAAGGCTGCGCATTTTGAGAGACTATTTGACTTGCCTCCGGGATCAAGCGTGATCTATCGCCCAAAGCCAGGACAAGCCTTGAAAGGAGTGCTTCAAGAGCCTGAGGAACGTGGTGGCAGGCTGTGGGTACGGGTTCAGGTTCAATCCAAGGAAGGGGGAGGCTTGACTCACTTTGTCGATGAATCCAAATCGTTACAAGTGCAACCTGCCCGTCACTCCGGCAAGTTGCCGAAGAAACAGGAAGGAGAAAAAGTCCGGTTCGCCAATGCATTTGCTGACAAGCTTCTGGGCGACGCTGATCCAGTGCAACTTGGGCTGCAGGCAAAACTCGTCTGTGCCATTATTGGCCGCAAAACTATCCTTGAACACGAAATCCGCAAAACGCCTCTGGCAGTTCATGTCAATGGCGATCACCACGCAGATGGAATCCTGCAAGATGTTCTTCGGGTGAATCGATTTGTTACAGAGGCACAATCGCATCGATCCGCACTCGTACCAGTTGGAGCAAAGCCTCCATCCGGCGAGGTTCTCAAAAACGTCGAGATGGGGGTCGTCTTTGATGGCGCTAACGGTTTCCTTAAGTGGGGCGAGATGTGGCACAACCACCACCAGGTCATTATTCTCGACCGCACGGAGGCTTACTTCGACGATGCGATCAGTGCTATCAACGTTAGGTTTTCCCAGAATCGTGTTGAGGGTGAAATTGTTCTTCCTGAGTGTGATGTCCCACCAGGGGCGGAAGTTCTTACGTTTCGGGAGGCGATCATCAAATGACACCTCTTTCAATCAACAGCGCGACTGAGGTCTATAGGGACGCCTCCAGATGCGAAATCATCCGTCACTGGGTAGACCATCAGGCCCTATCGGAATTCTCGCGTTCGCTGAGGGCATTCGTCCAGTTTTTAGGAGAAGATGTCGGCGATGAATTCTGGCGGCGCTCTCTTGGCCCCATTCGCCGACTTGGATTTGCGTTTTGCTCTGCGCCGCTCCCGTTCTCGGTGGCCGCAGTAGCAGTTGGAATCGACTGGGCAAAACTCCATCGGCAGGTACGCCTTTGCGAGCAATTGTTTCCGTGTGCGCATGAGGCATTCGCTGAACTTGTCCAACAATTGGAAGTCTTGAGTTCAGAGACTGTTTCGCCTTTCATTGTGACCCTGGAGCAAATCCACCAGCAGGGCGGAGAACTCAGCGTCGTCCTACGGAATCCTCGTATGAACCAAGCTGTAGTTGATTTCTTCTCCAGGAAAGTAAATCTTAGGAACGCCAGGGTGTTAAGTCCCTCACAACTCCGTAACGGGCACCTATGTCATTTGCTTGCCGCTATTGGCCCCTGCGGCTGGTTTCCCGAACATGTGTTCTCTGCGCCACGGGCCGTAGCTGTCCACGTCATTTCGCTACGCTGGATTCGTGACCCTTGGAAACCTGGTCCAGTCTTTTTGCACGAGCTCGATACGTCCGGCAAAAGGAGTCGTAACCATCGCATCGGTATGATGCCGAGCATCAGTGATAAAACCAGTCTGGAGGAAAACTCCCCCACAGATATTTTCCCGGTGGATCTGCTTCCACCGTGTCCATCCTTCGGCCACAATGAGCGATCCATGGCGGGCCAGTCCAATACCAGTGAAGAGACGGTTCCTGCACGCCTGTGTCACCTCAGTGGCCAGCGGGCATCCTTCGTTGCAACCTATGATGGCTCCTCGACGCTAATAATCGACACATCAGAAACGGGGAATGCTGTTGTGAGACGGATTCCTGCCGAAGAACTCGAACCAGGCCATTATCTCCTTCTACGCACATCCGGCGGTGGTGATTTAATAGCTCCACTCGCTGATCGAATAATGGGGGATCTGGCGGAAAAACGTCGGTCCGAGCAAACCGAATGGAAACAACGGCTGATCTCCGCAGCAGCCGGAAGGTTTGGTTCGGTAAACTGCCGGGAGCTTTCAGCCTTCGTCAGTGCTGAACTACAATCACGGAATCTTTCGCAAGCCCGTCAAGCAAATGTGAATTATTGGATGTCTTCGAAGTGCATTCGGCCGCGTAAGATCGAAGACTTTATTGCAATCCTAACCTTCGCCGGGCTTGAAGAACGCTCCCAAGAGTTGTGGGAAGCTATGGGTGACATAGATCGGGCCCATAAACGGGCAGGCTTCGCAATAAGGCGTTTACTGTTGCACAAGATCGGGACTACATCGCTTGAACCGTTAGAACGCAATGGTGAGATGGTTTTTGAACTCAGCGAAGAGGACGGTGGAACTATCTCGGCGTTCCAGATCACCGAGATAATTGGGGAGGAATACGAGGTCCCCATCCAACGGATCGGCGTTTTGCTGGAAATTGAGGATTAGACGTGGCACGCATGATACCTACCATCATTCCGGCATGTTGTCCGAGTCCAGGTGAGCAGGAAATCTTTACGCGCCTCAAAGATGAACCAGGTACAAAAGATTGGATTGTACTCCACTCCTTGGATATTGCTAACCACCTTCGC
Organism: Thermodesulfobacteriota bacterium; assembly: GCA_049320885.1. Classification (GTDB taxonomy): domain Bacteria; phylum Desulfobacterota; class Desulfobacteria; order Desulfobacterales; family SURF-7; genus DYJD01. The sequence goes on from JBMORA010000061.1 coordinate 21,334, forward strand.
CGGATGTCTGGTGAAACGGATTTCGTCATCATTGTGCCGACGCTTGGCGTGCTTTGTTTAGAAGTGAAAGCCTGCCATTCGTTGCGCAGAGAAAACGGCCTATGGTTTTACGGTCGCGATCTTCAGGGCGACCCGCGCGGGCCATTCAAACAGTCATCGGAAAGTATGCACAGCCTACGCCAACAGGTCTTTCGGAATGATTCCTCACTTTCGCGAGTTCCATTTTGGTCCGCCGTAGCTTTTCCCTTTATAGAGTTCACAGCTACTTCTGGCGAGTGGCATCCGTGGCAGGTGATAGATGCCTTGCGGTTTCGGCGGCAAGCAGTCGCATCATTAATCTCAGGAGTCCTGCGGAGTGCCAGGTTATATTTGAAATCACAACCGTCGGTGCGCTGGTTTCGTGACTCCGACCGGTACCCGGATCAGAAACAGTCTGCCGCTATCGCCCGAATACTCCGTCCAAGCTTTGAATTTGCCGAGAGAGCCCCTGCCCGGCGTGCCCGTAAGCAAGCGGAGATTCTGCGTTACACTGAAGAGCAGTTCGCTGCGCTCGATGCAATGGCCGACAATAATCGCGTATTATTTTCCGGGCCGGCGGGAACAGGGAAGACAGTTCTCGCTCTCGAAGCGGCTCGCCGGGCATCCAATGCGGGCAAGAGAGTCTTGCTTCTTTGCTTCAATAGGCTCCTCGGGCGGTGGCTATCGAAGCATCACATCGCCCATTGCGGGGCGGTTACTGCTGGGACTTTTCACCAGTACCTCCTCAGTTTCACTGACGTTGCTTTGCCTCCCGATCCGTGTGATGCCTTCTGGAAAGTTGACCTGCCTGAAGCGGCAATAGCGAAACTGCTATGCGAGACCACAAACGACTCCCGTTTTGATATCATTGTTGTTGACGAATTCCAAGATTTTTTCAATTCTTCTTACCTAGATGTTTTAGACTTGTTGTTGAAAGGTGGGTTGGCGGCGGGCAACTGGATGCTTTTTGGCGATTTTGAACGGCAGATGCTATACGGACAGGACCGCGACCTCGTAGAAGAGTTGCGAAACACGAGGCTCGGAACATTCGCCAGATGCTCGCTGCGAATCAATTGCCGAAACACCCCGCGCGTGGCGACACTTTCACATCTGCTCGGAAAGCTAACACCGAATTATTTGCGTGTACTGCGCCCAGATGACCGCATTGAGCCGGTTATTATGTACTATGCGACGCCATCCCAGCAGCGGAAGCAGCTCGTCAATACTCTCGAAAGCTTGCACCGTGATTCATTTTCTGGTCAGGACATTGTCGTCCTCTCTCCTAAAGCTGGATCACGCTGTGCTGCCGCTTCCATTGCGGAAAAGCCTTGGGCTGACCGTATTGCCCCATATGAACAAGCGGCTACCGAACAGATTCGTTTCACGACAATCCAGAGCTTTAAGGGGCTTGAATCTCCCGCAATAATCGTTTCTGATATTGAACATTTAGATGGCGAGATTTTTTCATCAATGTTTTATGTTGCGACCACGCGCGCTCTTGAGCAGTTGTACATTATGGTGCATGAAACAGCCAAACCCGAAATTATCAAAGCCCTGTTGGGGCCAAAATAGAATTGACACTGGGGGCTAAAATGCCAGATCATATTTCAAATCGCGATACTATAATCCGGGCACTCCGGGAGGAACTTTTCGGCCCTTGCCCCCTCGGGGAAGAAATTGACTGCAATGCATCTATCCAATTGGATGACCCTACCGCAGCCTATCGGCCATATCGGCAGCTCGGGTCTGGTGAAGAGATTCTTCAACGTGATGCACCCTCAAAACGCTATGGAATTGGTGTTTTGTATCCAATGGAAACGCTAATACTACCTGAGGAGCTCGAAAGCCAGCTGCCTATACAAGATGTGGAAGTAACTACTGGATTACATGGCAGTGCGATAGACCCCCTAACTGAGTCCGCAATCCGCAATTGCGATGCTATTGCAGCGCGGTCTTCGCGCCGTCTCTCAGAGGCTGATTTAGACGACTTTGATCTTTCATCCGCAAATGCCTATAAGCCAAGCAGCATGGCTGTAAGCCTCCTGGTGTACCTTCCGGAAAGTGCCGAATTGGTAGTGACCGCAACAGGTGGCCGTTATACTATTAAACATGTTCTGCTAATTGGTCGTGAGCGTGAATGGTGGCTACGTTCACCGGTTCGCCTCTGCAGCCGATTTCGACGGGATGATTTCCCAGCGTCACAAGCGGCTTACGCAACAGCGCGGAATCCAGACCGGGAGAACGTCGATAACCTCGATGTGCGGATCGAAGTCTTTGCGAGGCCCTACCGGTCACAACCTGACGAATACATTGTCACAGTCTGTTTGGTCAATCGCCAGCAATCAGAAGGGCGATTGGATTTGCAGTCTCTTTTCCAGTGCCACCTATGTGTGGCAATCGAGGACGGAAGCTCAGCTGGGGCCAAGATATTACCATATCCAACATCAGAGCCAATTGACATCGAAGAGAGATCCCAGGAATTGCTTTATCGGGAGAAGCTCACGTTTGCGGTCGGTCACGGGTGCGCTGCCGATTGGGTGCACGGCGACACACTAACAAGTGCTAGGAGCGTATCAGCCGAATGCTTGCCTATATTTGAGACACCAAACATCACGCCGGATATCACCATCAAGGGGGAACCTCTGATGGCGTCCATGCGGGCGCTTGCTGGCATCGATTCTGAAAACGGCGACTTCGAGGAACTTGACAGAATAATAAACGAATACGAGCTGTGGATCACCGCGCAGGATGCGCGGATACCAGGACTCGAAATCAAGTTCCAGAAGATAGCGCAACATCACCTGACTGAATGCGCAGAAGCTGCTCGCCGGATGCGCGATGGCCTTAGACTCCTACAGGGTGATTCGCAAATCCGGAGGGCATTCCAGCTTGCAAACCTCGCGATATTAATTCAGCAGACCCGATCAAGGCGTGAACCCCGTATCGCATCATTCGACCAGTCCACTGCGGCGTTAATTTTCGAGGAACCATACGATAGGATCGATTTGGATTCTTCACGTGCTCGTGAGTGCCAGTGGCGCGCATTCCAGATTGCTTTCATACTTACATCGCTCCGCTCGACAGCTGATGCTGGCGATCCCGACCGTGAACGCGTCGAATTAATCTGGTTTCCCACCGGCGGCGGGAAGACGGAAGCCTATTTCGGGTTGGCAGCTTTCAGTATATTTCTGCGCAGACTCCGGAATCCTGACGACACTGGTGTACATGCGCTGATGCGTTACACACTTCGCTTGTTAACCGCTCAGCAATTCCAGCGCGCATCGCGCCTTATCTGCGCTATGGAATATGTCCGGCGGCAGCATAGCGACGATTTAGGAATCGCGGAAATCTCCATCGGCATTTGGCTTGGAAGCTCAACGACACCGAATACGCGAGCCGAGGCTCTATCTGTGCTCCGAAGCCTGATAAAAGGTGATGGCACCAAAGAGAACCAGTTCATGCTCGACCGCTGCCCTTGGTGTGGAGCCCAGATGGGGCCAGTGTCCCTAATGGGAAGGGGCCGGAGACGCATACGCATCCCCCTTCTTGGTTACAAACAGCGTGGAAATACAGTTGTATATGAATGCCCTGATAATTTCTGTGAATTTCATCGGTCTCTCCCTCTATATGTGATCGACGATGATATTTACCAGACTCGGCCAGCTCTTGTAATTGGCACAGTGGACAAATTCGCCATGCTCGCCTGGCGGCCGGAGGCTCGCGCTCTGTTTGGCATCGCATACGATGGGACAAGAGCTTATTCGCCACCAGGACTCATCATTCAGGACGAGCTGCATCTCATCTCTGGCCCGCTCGGCTCAATGGTAGGACTTTACGAACCCATCATTGAGGAGCTATGCACCGATCGCCGTGGACCGGATGCCGCAAGGCCAAAGATCATTAGTTCCACTGCGACGATCCGCAGCTATACAGATCAAGTCCAGAGGTTATATGCACGGGGGCAGACGAGCCTCTTCCCTCCTCCAGGTTTGGATGCCGATGACTCATTCTTCGCTAGAGTTGCCCGCCGACCAGACGGTACTCCTGAAAGAGGGCGAATTTACGCCGGTGTCCACGCACCCGGGCTTGGATCGCTCCAAACCGTTCAGGTTCGTACGTTTGCGGCACTGTTGCAGGCACCCCAGCCGCTTCCACCATCGGACCGTGACCCCTGGTGGTCCCTCTTGCTTTTCTTCAACAGTCTCCGAGAGCTTGGCACAACCCTCACATTGTTCCAATCAGATATTCCAGATTTGTTGAAGGGGGCACTCAGGCAACGCCTCGGCATCGGGTTCCAGGATGTTCGACAAATCAGAATGTTGCTGGAACTCACAGGCCGGTTACCCGGTGACGAAGTCCCCAAGGCGATATCCACACTTGAGGTTCCAACTGACTCAAAGAAGGGGTATGCAGTAGATGTCTGCCTCGCCTCAAACATTATTGAAGTCGGTGTGGACATCGACCGGTTGTCACTTATGGCTGTTGTCGGCCAGCCAAAAACAACTTCGCAGTACATTCAAGTGACGGGGCGTGTTGGTCGCAAAGCGGACCGGCCCGGCCTCGTGGTCACGATATATACTGCATCAAAACCCCGAGACCGCTCTCATTTTGAGAAGTTCCGCAGTTATCACGAGCGGCTCTACGCCCAAGTGGAGCCGACGAGTGTGACTCCATTCTCACGCCCGGCCCTAGACCGTGCTGTACATGCTGTAATCGCCAGTTACGTTAGGCAATTAGGGGACTCGGACCAGGCAGAAAGTCCATACCCGTATCCAGCTGCACTTGTTGACGCTGTTGCTAGAATCCTTGATGATCGAGCGAAATCCGTCGATTCAGACGAACTTGCAGCGCTCCACAGGATACTTCAGAGGAGAGCTGACGAGTGGAAGCGCTGGCAGCGGCTCAAGTGGGATGGGGCACTGAATGTCGAGGACATGCCTCTCTTGCGGACCGCTGGAGCGTATGTCGCACCGGAAAAAGCGATAGTATCATGGGCGACGCCCCGATCACTACGTAATGTAGACGCGGAATGCCAGGCAGAAATAACGCAGCTTTACATGCTGGAAGAACTGGAGGATATCGAGGATGACTAGAGGACCCGTGCGGCGTGGCCAGCTTATCTCTCCATTTGGTCCCGGTGCCATGATGATTTTGCCTGACGGCGTTTCCGTTATCTGTGCCGGGCTTGACCACTGGTTCAAGCACGAATCCGGGGGGGCTGAGAACATCGATCAGCGAGAGTACCAAGTCGACGAGTGGCGGCTCGCAGCTCGACTCAACGTGGAACATTTCTACCTACCCCCGGATCATCGGCGATTGCGTCGATATGATCCTCCAACCAACGGCTACTTGACCGTTCCCTTTTTGCGTTTCCCACAATGGCATTATTGCACTCGCTGCGGTCTGATGCGCAAAATACCGTTGGTTACAAAGGAACGGAGGATTAGGTGCGCAGAATGCGAGAATAGAGGTTGGACACGATTCATTGTCCAGGTGCCTTTCGTAGCCATGTGCGATGCAGGCCACATTCAAGATTTCCCTTGGATTGAGTGGGTTTATCAGTCTGCAACTCCACCAGAAGACCCGCCCCCGATGAGGCTCATTTCGACCGGAGGAATGACACTCGCGGGCCAAAAGGTAATAATTGATGGCGGGCCAGAGAGAACTCTCGCGGGAATTACAAATGCATATACCGATGGTACCACCCAACTAAGCCAGACACTGGATAGCAGCCGAACGCCTTTTTTATGTCCCGGTCACCGCCCTTGGCTAGGAACTGAACATGGTGAGGGATGCGGCAGACCTTTACGTGGAACGCTCCGGAGTGCCGCTAACGTTTATTTCGCTCAGGTGCATAGCTCGATCTATCTTCCCCGTAATGACGATAGCACCGTTGCCGAGGTAATCTCACTGTTGGAACAACCGCCGCTTAGCACATTTGTTGGAATTCTCACTGGAGCTGGTGTTTCCCCAGAACCATCGCAGTTGCGAAAGCAATTCCCTGAGTTGCTCACTGCATACACTGATCGACAGCTTCAAATTGCTATCGAAACAGTGTGCAGTAATGAGGCGAGCCGGCAACAAAGTGGTCGGGTACCAGGAGACGACGCAGAAACTGGCTTCAGGAGGCAAGAGTATGACACTCTTGTTTCAGAAATCGACTCCGACCAATTGGTTCTTAAACCCGCCGATCTCAGTAAATATAAATCTGAGTTCTCTCAATACTTCGCAAATGTAACGCTTGTCCATAAACTGCGAGAAACTAGGGCGCTTTCGGGCTTCACACGAGTATTTGCGGATACTGATCGCGGTCTTGAATACTTGCAGGGAATGTTACGTCTCACGGAGACTGAGGAAAGGTGGCTGCCTGCCTACATGGTCTTCGGTGAGGGTGTGCTTCTCACCCTTAACGAGCAGCGATTGCGGCAATGGGAAACCCAGTCCGAAATTCAGAACAGGGTGCGGCCGCTTGTGGCTCGATATCGCAATCTGCGCCAATTTCGCCACCTCCAAGACCGACACATTGGCCCGCGGTACGTATTGTTGCATACGCTTGCACACCTTCTCATCAATAGACTGACGTTTGAATGCGGCTATAGTTCAGCCGCGCTACGGGAGCGTTTGTACGTATCTGAAAATCATGCCGCGCCAATGGCGGGAATCATGATCTATACAGCAGCTGGCGATGCCGAAGGCACACTCGGTGGGCTTGTCCGAATGGGTAAGCCGGGCAGATTGGAACCACTGCTCGATCGGGCGCTTAGCAGCGCGCGGTGGTGTTCTGCTGACCCTGTTTGCATGGAGATGGGGCAGAGTGGCGGACAAGGCCCGGACTCACTTAACCTCGCTGCTTGCCATGGATGCAGCCTGGTGCCAGAAACAGCCTGCGAAGAATTCAACCGTTTGCTTGACAGGGGGCTTGTTATAGGGCCTTTCAATAACCAAACAATTGGATATTTTGCCAGATCCACGGAGGGCTAAATGGCAATACCACTCCTATCATTCTTCACCGGAGGAGGTTTATTTGATATCGGATTCAAACAGGCAGGGTTCTCTGTTTGTTGGACAAATGAGAATTGCCCTGCATTTATAGCCGGTCACGCCTCAGGGATGTCATCATGGCTTTCCTCGCTTGGTAAGCGAGCACAGGGGACAGAGATTGCCAACACCAACAGTATCTTCAATCTGAATTCGCGTGCGATACTCCGAGAAGCATTCGCCGGGCCACGACCTAAACTTTTTGGTGTCATCGGCGGTCCGCCTTGCCCCGATTTTAGTAATGGCGGCACGCACGCAGGCGGTAACGGATCAAACGGTATACTTACCAGCGTGTTTGCTGATATGATTTGCGAACTACATCCAGCCTTCTTCGTCATGGAAAACGTATCTGGGCTTTACCGCGTTCGAAAGCACCGTGTCTTTCTGGAACTCAAAATTGCTCGTTTGAGAGAGCGCGGCTATGCAGTTGATTACAAGATTCTGAATGCTCTTGAGTTGGGAGTGCCACAATATCGCGAGCGATTGTTCATCGTTGGAATCAAAAAAAAAATCGCTCAATGCGCAGCCGAGAGAAAACTCGCTGCTTCAGAGGAAGGATGGTTTCCATGGCCATTAGATGATACATACACTGAAGCGAAATCGCTTCCTTGGCCGACAACGACGCCATTCGGAGAAAATCCTACCAAACCAAAAGAGATTCCCCTCGAACTCACCGTTTACCCGTCGTTGTTTGGAAAAGGTGACCCGGAAAAGCTCCCCAACGGGTCCGATTTTTTCAATCCTTATTCCAAGCGTTTCAATACGGTTCCAGAAGGGGACGTTGCACGAAAGTCATTCAAGAGGCTACACCGTTATCGGTTTAGCCCAACAGCCTGGTACGGGAATCAGGAAGTACATTTGCATCCATCTAAAGCAAGGCGTTTGTCGGTCCGTGAAGCACTGCGAATTCAATCAGTGCCGGATGAGTATGTGTTGCCGGAAGAAATGTCACTCTCCGCAAAATTTAAGTTGGTTTGCAACGGAGTGCCCTGCGTTATGGCGTTCCACCTTGCCACCGCGCTGAAAGCATTCTTGAAGCGAGCAAGTCTATGAGTCGCGGATACAGAGTTCAAAGGCGAACATTTCCAGAAGTTGAGAACATTGCACGCATCCTTTCGGAATGCTACGGGGATCACGCGCACAACAACAAAATTAACCCGTTGAACGAATTGCTATTTATTGTTTGTAGCGTGCAAACGAACGAGAGACTTTACCAGTCCACATATTCGAGACTGAAAGCAAGATTCCCCACTTTTCGCCAACTCGCTGATGCGGAAGAAGATGAGATTGCCCCTATCATAGCCCACGGTGGACTTGCACGTCAAAAGGCTCAAAAGCTCCATGCAATTCTGGCTCGCGTGGAGGCCGATTTCAGGAGACCGACACTTTCACCATTGCGGGAAATGGACGATGCTGAATGCGAAAGGTATCTGGTGTCCCTGCCCGGTATCGGGAAAAAAACAGCCCGTTGCGTGATGATGTACTCGCTGGGTCGTGACGTATTCCCCGTCGATTCGAACTGCTGGCGCATTTGTCGAAGGATAGGCTGGGTACGGGCAACTCGCCCAAACCGATCGTGCTCACCGCGAGACATGGATCGTGTCCAAGCGGGGGTTCCGCCAAAGCTTCGATTCAGCTTGCATGTGAATTTGATATCTCACGGTCGTGCATGTTGCTTGCCTTCAAAAGCGCTTTGTGACGAATGTTTGATTTGGCAGTTCTGTAAAACGGGAAGCCGTCGGATGGTTCGTGGGGCTTCTGATGGCTGATGGCAGATGGCCTGATGCGATGGCCAGTCGGACCGAGGCAACAGTAAGAGTTTATAGGAAATGAATGATTAATCAGGGCCGTTTTTCACGCATAGAACCGCCTTTTGGGGGTGAAAAGGGCGGTTTAAGAAAGGGCAGGGAAGAAAATCGTCTGCTTTTAAATGAAGGGAATCTATTGGGCTAGAATTACGATATGAAACTCAAAAATGACAAAGAATATAACTCAGAAAATTCGATACTCCGATGAATCTATGTTTATATAAGGAAAAACTATGAGTAGATATTGTGGAAAAAAAGATTCAGCAGGCACCTTGGCGGCAGCGGAACATTGGCGCCAAAAATGTTTATTAGAAGATGGATCTGTATTGACGGAAAAATCTCTTTGGAAACAAGAGAACTTTGAGGAAATTGATAAACATGTTGTTAATCAACCCAATGAAGGTGAGGGTAATTTTTTTGAAAAGCTCGAAGCGCAACTTATTTCGACAAAGCCAGAGATCAAACAGTTAACTGCTGAGATTCTCTGGGTTATGTTTTTATGTCCAAGTAATATCAGCCCAGGAAAGAAACGCGAAGGTTTCCAAACGATCTGGAACTGGTCCGAGGAGAGTTACCCACAAGATACGAAGTGGTTAAAAAACGATTACCTTTCAGGAGTTGGAAGCGCAGGTACAGGGTATAATACAAACAGATGGCGTGAGCTGTCATTTTTTATCCGAGTCATGATCGCCATTAAAAAACTTTCGAAATCGGAGCTGTCCAAGCTGCTCGGGGATGGGTGGTTATTCGCGCAATGGATGCAGGAAATACCCGAGTGTGATGCGCGACAATTTCGGCATATGTTGCTTTTTATGCTGTTCCCGGACAGTTTCGAGCGAATCTTTGGGGGTAAAGATCGCCGGAAAATACTTGCCAGTTTTACTGGTAAAACAAACAGTCAAATCAGTGCGTTAAAATCAGCAGAAATTGATAGAGAATTGGCCTCAATAAGGCAACAGCAGGAACATACCTATGGGTTATCCGAAATGGATTTTTACGAGCCACCGCTGAGAGACCTTTGGGGGGAGGCAAGAAATGTTTCCTGGCTATTAACTTGGAATCCAAATGTCTGGAAATGGGAACGCCTGCCAGAAGATAGAGCCGCTACACGTGAAGGTAAAACGGTCACGATGAAGTGGACTTGCTTAAATCAGAATGCCGCCGTAGGTGACAACGCCTATCTTATGAGGTTAGGTACCTCACCAAAAGGGATAATTGCGTTTGGTAATATTGTAACAGCCCCATATAAAGACAGTCACTACAATGAAGACAAGGCCGATGCGGGTCAAACCTCATGGTATGTAGATGTCGCTTTTTCTCGGATCCAGGATCCATTGAAGAATGATCCCTACATTACAAATGAAGACCTGAATAAAATAACCGTCGACAATCAAGCCTGGTCTCCTCCAGCGTCCGGCATAGAAATCAAACACCGCTCAGCCGGTATTTTGAAAAAACTTTGGGAAAAGGCGGTTGGAAGCACCATCCAACCCGTTGACGAAAAAAGTACCCCGGGTATTTCAGAACCCCTAAATCTCATCCTTTATGGGCCGCCCGGTACCGGCAAAACATACCAGCTTCGAAAATTTATGGAGCGTTACACCGGCAAAAAGCAAAAAATCGGCCGGGAGGCATGGCTGATTCAGCAACTAATGGATCTCCGATGGTTTGATGCCATATTTGCCGCATTGTATGACATTGGAACAAAAGGCAAAGTAACGGATATCGTCAATCATGAATTTATTCGACTAAAGGCGAGGGCGCTGGGGCGCCAGCGGAACGTTGCCCAGACTGTTTGGGGAACCCTTCAAGCCCATAGCCGCGAAGATTCTCAGACCGTCCAATATAAGAACAGACGCGCACCGAGAGTATTCGATAAGACGCAAGACAGTATTTGGGCACTGACGGATGATTGGCAGGAAGAATGCTCCGAACAAGTGGAGCTTGCCAAAACGCTCCGGCAGGGACCCAAAGAGGCGTCAGCGATCCAGCGTTATGAATTCGTCACATTCCATCAGGCTTACAGTTATGAAGATTTTGTTGAGGGCATACGCCCGGTGCATGATGAAGAAGCCGGTGAGTTTTCATATCTGGTGGTACCGGGTGTATTTCAGCGTATCGCACAGAAAGCAAAGGCCGATCCTGAACAAAAATACGCCATTTTTATCGATGAAATCAATCGCGGGAATATCGCTAAAATATTCGGTGAGCTGATTACACTAATCGAGGCAGATAAAAGGGCGGTGTATGCAGAGAACGGGGAGAAACTCGCGGGTATGGAACTGACGCTCCCTTATTCCGGGAGAATGTTCGGTGTACCGAAAAATTTGGATGTATATGGTACGATGAACACGGCGGACCGTTCCATTGCCTTGTTGGACACCGCGTTACGCCGCAGATTTACTTTTAAGGAACTTATGCCGGATGTCGGTGTTATCAGTGGTTCCAGTGGTGACGGGTATATCGAGGATGGTGATGGGGGCACCATAAACCTGCGGGCAATGCTGGATGCAATGAACCGGCGGATCCGCTTTTTGCTCAACCGTGACATGACCCTGGGCCATGCTTACCTCACCAATGTCCGTGATTTTGCCGGTCTGCAAAATGTCCTCTTAAACCAGATCATTCCCTTGCTTCAGGAATATTTTTATGGTGACTGGCATCGAATACAGCTTGTATTTCGTGATGTTGGGCCGGCAGGTGAGAAGCTTGAGCCTCAAATTATCTGTCACCAACCCATGAATGAAAAGGAGATACTGGGATTTGATCATGAAGATTACGAGGATCTGATTGAGTACCGGGTAGCTCCCCGTGAAGAGATAATTCCGGATTCAGTGCGTAAGATCTTCGAGGGGGGCGCCTGATCGTGGAATCCATCGTGCTCATTGAACATGAGGCCTTGCCGATACTCCCGGAAAGATCCAAGGGACAAAAGGCTCTCTCCATTGAGCATGCCGATGCGTTAGGAAGGCTGGAGAAAAAGCTTCCTTCGCAGACCTTCACATGGGGCAATCGCTCGGTAAAATTCGCGCAATACTGCGGCGTAATCTCGCTTGGCAACCTGACCTTAGAAATCCTACCAAAAATATATGGCAAAGAGACCGAACCTGGCGAATGTAGAAAAGCGTTGGTTAAAATGCTGGTAAAAGCCAAGAAGATAAAACCCCAACGCGGAGGCTGTGCCAGCATCGCCCTTCAAAAACACGCCTTGCTGGATATTTTTATCCTCAATTTTTGTGAGTTGCTTCACGGCGAACTCATGCAGGGTATGATTCAGCATTATATCGAACGCAATGAAAACCTGAATATCCTGCGCGGGCGACTGCGGACAGAAAAACAATTCAAATACAACCTCACCCACAAAGAGCGCTTGTACTGCCAGTATGATGAACTGAGAATCAACAATCCCCACAATCAGGTTATCAAGTTCGTCTTGAAACTGATGATGAGATTGCCAGCAGGGGCGATGGCAAAAAAACAACTTGCCGAACTTCTCATGCGCTTTGATGCCGTCAGTGATGTAGATGCTACCCTTCAGATAATCGACGGTTTGACTTTCAACCGCGTCACTTGCCGGTATGAGCCAATATTTGAACAATGTCGATGGTTTTTGCAGGGACTATATCCGGATGTTTTTGCTGGCCAGGAAAGCTGCATATCGCTGCTATTCGATATGAATCGGCTTTTTGAATCGTATGTCGCCGGCGTGATGAGAAAGGAAGCCTGGAAAGAAGAACAGCGACTCTTGGAGAGCGGATGCCAGAAATTCATGGTGTTGAGAAATGACCGGAACGAACCGCTATTTCTGATGAAGCCTGATATGGTCTTTCTGGATAGGAGTGACCGGATCATCCGAATTGCTGATGCAAAATGGAAAATGCTTGACGATCGCGAAAAAAAACTTGGCATTTCCCAAGCCGACCTTTACCAGATGGCCAGCTATTCAATGCGCTACGGTATCGAACAATTGGTTTTGGTATACCCCAAACAACAATGGCTAAAAGACAAGATAGACCTGCAGCTCCAAGGTAAAACTGCGACAATTCAAGTTATTCCTATTGATGTAATGGCGTGAAGGACGAAATGAAGAAAGAATAAAGGGAAATATCCTGAAGGCAATTTCAATCCGGCAGCCTGGGCATGGCTGATCATTCACGGCGGCAAGGGCATCGAAAACCGGACGTGGAAAATATAGATAAGATTGCCGGTTTCAAAGGATCGACCAGGTGCGGAATGCAAATAAAAGATTTATTGACAGAGTATGATGAGAGCATTGAGGCGAATGCTTATAGAGATCCGATGGGGCTGCAAATCATTTGGTCAGCGGTTGGACAGAACATTTTCGGGAGAAACCTTACGTCGATTTCAAACGATTTGCGAAATTTCAATATCAATCTATTTAACCATTGGATTGTAAAAGATCTTTCGGAAGGTGACCATTCTATTCAACTGAATAGGAAAACGAAAGCGATCGATTCTGAAATTGCCTTGAAAACCGGCCTGATCATATTTTTGGAAAATCTATTGATCTATATTTTTGTCGAAAGCGGCAAGGATAGCAGAGGATTGCTTGGAACGCAGAAAGCCAGAAACATGCTGTCGGCCGCAAAGAGACAGGCGAATCCGAAGCCAGTGATCATTTCAGTGCATGTCTCTGAACATGAAATCCTGACTCGCCAAATCTCTTTGGGGGTCAATGGCCGGTATCGGACGCCATTTATTGAAGCGGGGCTGATGGATAAATATTATAATTACGCTCCGTATGGTAGTGCTTGGAAAGAAGTCGATCTATTGTTCCAGGGGAATAGTTATGGGGCGCTGGCTGGTATGGTAAAAGAGCTCGTACAAAAGCTTTTTGAAGACCCGCAAAATGATAAAATCCCTCAAATTGAACTAAACACGGTTTTTTCGGATAAAGAGATAACCGATTTATATCTGAGTTGTTTCGACGAAAAAATGAGAGCGATGAAAGATCGGTTTCTTGGATTCTGGCGTAAACGGCTCAAGCTGGAGGGGGGCACGACTGCCGGCGTTCTGTATGAATCCGTACAACGGGTGATTGGGCAGAATCGCGAAACCGATCTGAATACAAAATCGGAACCGGTAATCAAACAGGTAATAGATGAAGCCTTGAGAGATCCGGAGCTCACAGATGAGCATGGATCCAGGATCGATGACATTAAAAAACTGGAGCCATTTCTCGTATCGATAAATTTCTTGTTCAAGATGATTTGCGCAAAAGACATAAAGATTGTGGAAGATCTTCAAATAGCTCTGGATCGCATCAAAGACATGGCCGGTGAGCCTATTGATATCCTTCTAAGATTAAAAGTTCAGGCAGAAACCGCGTCCGCGGTATGTAAAAAGATAAGCGGCGACAGCAGTGAGCGTTTGCAACAGCTTGTTGGAATTGATTTTAGCAATCTCACCCAGTGCATACAAGGAATTCAAAAATATCATGGCCTTGTGATGGAACGGCGGGGGAACAACGCCTGGTTCAGTTTCGACGGCATGAACATCAAACACAATGTTCGAGAATATACAACGGAATCAATCAGATTGGCAGAATGGGAAAACAGCTATTATATATATTCGCTAATCTCGCTATGCCGCGGTATGGAGGACTTAAATCGTGAGGCTTCTGAGTAAATTTCGCCATCAAATCAATGAACTGCAAAAGCATAGTCCTATCCGGCAGGCCTGGTTTACCTCTTTCAATTTGAGCCCTCATTTTGTTGAAACCTATATTCTGCAAGCCATTGCCGGTCAAAATGAAAAACTGTCCTCTGTTGCCGATTATGAAGTCCTGCAGCAACGATTACTGGAGCAGAATATCGATATCCGGTTTTTTTCAGATGCCGCAGCCATTGACTCAAGCGAGCCCAAAAGGACATCGTTCAATTTTCATATGATCAATCCCAGACAACTGGATGCAAAATATGCCAAAGGCGTTTTTCATCCAAAGGTAATTTTTTTGCGGACCGAGGACGGCGTGGCGGTTGTCGGCGCTGGATCCGCGAATTTGACCATGTCCGGATGGGGCCGCAATCGTGAGGTTTTTCAGTTCAAGAGAATTAATGACACCAATAACAGTGAGCGCGTTTTGGATTTTTTTAAAATCTTATTTCAACATTTTGATATTGATTTCCCCGAAATCAATATCAAAACGCAAAATACGGGCGAATCGGTGCTGGCTCCGGATTGGCTGTTTTTGTCGTCTTTAAACGACGACCGGTTATTCGATCATTTAAAAGACCAAGAAGGTGAAGCGCTGTCTGTCTGGTCGCCCTATTTTTCGGAAGACCTGGTCGGTTTCAAAAGAAATCACATTGATCCTGCATTCAACCGGAAAGTCAGACTGGTCGTTTATCCGGATATTGTAACGCAAAATAATCTGGAGCAAGTCCGCATACCCGACACTCCGGAAAACCGCATGAAATTATCCGAATGCGAGGATATTGTGTTCAGGAAAATGCTTTATGATGACGCGGATATTCCCATAGCGATGACACACGCGAAGATCTGGCATGTCGGCCGGCGTATGGCTATCGGATCATGGAATTGCACCCAGGCAGGCACCAATGTTCATCTGGAGGACACGAGCGCCGGAAATAATGTCGAAGCCGGAATTTTGTTGATGAATGAAACGCCGGAAGGCCTGGAGTCGGAAGAAATCCTGAAGGAGAAGTGTTTGATGCCGGCCGATCAATTAAAGGAGGAGCAAGAGGATTTACCGAAAGATCAGGAAAGACTCCCTTTTTTTATTGCGGTATGTTTCGACTGGCAATCCCGGTCATATAAGGTTTCGGTAAAGGATGTACCCGTGAATGAAGATTGGCGGTTGTCGCTGCCAGGTAAAAAAAAGACGGTCTCCATTGAATCTTTAAAAGACGAGAAGACAATAATCAAGGAAGTAGACATTAAACCTCTATTAACACATCGAACATATACGATCGAGAATATCGATAAACAGCAAAAATATTTCGGCCTTATAATAGAGAAGGGTGTAATGGAGCGCCCGCCCCACCAGTTTGAAAGCTTGGTCGATTTGTTTGATGCATGGAATGATGGCAGACCGCAAAAAAATACAGCGGCACATACGTTGCGGGCTGCTTCCGGAAGCGAAGGGCTGGAAGAAATCGGCGGAGAAATTGCCCATGCCGAATCGGATCATCCGGATTATTTCAGGATGTTTCGCGCGTTTCAGAATATGCGCGATAAACTGGACCAGGAAAATGATGAGGATGAACTCAGACGGCTGATACAGGTATACCCTGGCTGCCTGATGGAGACGGGGGAAAAAATCCGCGCTATTCTGCAGCAATCCGAGTTTTCTCAAGTATTCCGGTGGATGCTTAAAATGGAATATCAGACGCTGTTACAGAAGGCGCGGGACTGCGCCGGGACTTCGGAGAAAATTGACTGGAAAGCGCTATCAATGAAAGATCAGGATGTTCGGATCGATAATACGGACAAGCGTATCTTGGATTTGGTGATCAAGCTTGGAAAGTACGACAGGAGCGCTGTATGAGTTCATGGGGGCAAATTTCTCCAAGGCTGGTGTCTGAATATATCAATTTTAAATCCATGGACCCAGGGTGGAAGTATTGCCCGGACGACGGCACCATGTTTTCCAAGCAGGTCGAAGGGACAGCGCGGCTATACAATTTACTGTCGATCTATAACATCGCCCTGCTTGCCGATGAGGTTGGCATGGGAAAAACCTATCAGGCCCTGGGGGTCGTCACCCTTCTCTGGAAACAGAATCCGGATGCCCGAATACTGATCATCGCTCCGAATAGCGCCCTGGCGGCCAACTGGTGCGATGAGTATGAATCCTTTGTCAAAAAAAATTATCGTCAGAGTGATAATATCGTCAGAACAAGTCTCGAAAATGCGCCGGTTTACTCTGCGCATTGTTGTTCAAATTTATCCGAAATTGTGCGGGTCGCAGCGGAAAGGTGGTGTCATCTTTATATCGCCAAAACGTCTTCGTTCAGTTATGTCTTGAACGAAACTGCAGATACTTCCCCTTCAGAACGAGGGGAAATGGCCAAGAATCAGGCCGCTGCGCTGAGGAATCAGATTCCATTTCAATTTGATTTGCTCATCGTTGATGAAGCCCATTATTTTCGCAATAAAAACGGTGGGAGCCTGCGTGTAAATTCGGCACAAGGATTTTTCGGCGGCAATGGCAATGGCTTTCTGGCAGACAAAGTGTTGTTGCTGACTGCCACACCGAATCATTCCAGTCTGGAGGATATCGGCAATATCGTTTCTTATTTCAATGAAGGTCTGGCCGGCCAGGCAGGCGGACAGATTCTCGAGAAGATTGGTATCCGAAGATTCCGACGGCTGGCCGGAAAGAACAAATACCAGTATCGCAAGGAAGTCGCCGATGCTTCGAGCTTCGGCACGGATACCGAAGCGGAACTGTTTTTTGCATTATACCAGAAACAGCTGGCGGAAAAATACAAGGGCATGGGCGGCCGCTCTTTCATGTATGGCTATTTGGAAGGATTCGAGTCCATGACGCCCCCCCCTGAGCCCAGGGACGCGATGGATACGGACGAGAGCAATACAAACCAAGATCCCGATAATACGGATTTCAGAAAAGGATTGGACATCAATATAATAAAAAATTTGGCAGAGGAATTCAAAAAAATCAGCGGCAGGCCGCCCGCGCATCCCAAATACAATACATTTATCTCCGTTATCACAGACCGAATCACTGCTAAAGACGCCTGGAGCAGGACAGCGGATATACCGGAATTCAAACATCTGGTGTTCACGCGCCGGATCCCGTCGGTCACCGAAATTACAGGGCGTGTAAACCAGGTATATGACGAATGCTATTTAAAAAAAATTGGCGCTGCGATTGGACGGGATCTTTTGCCATTGCTGAAAATTCAGGGAACGGATGCGTTCAGGACTCAGTTTGATGCCGAGATCCATGCGGTCATTAAACCGGATGTGGAAGCTGATGATGAGGCCATGGATAAAACGGGCGAAGAACAGGGAAACTTCGATGAACAGAACAGATATGTTGCTTCACGCGTTCTGGATCTCTTTACAATCAAGAAAAAAGGATCGCCAGATAGCGCGAAGGAACGGACCCATGCCGCTAATTTCCGGCTGAAATTCAACCGCCCGGAGAGTCCTTACTACCTTTTTTTCGAGCCCGCACCGGATTACAAGCATAGTGCTTATGCTTATTCAAGCTGGGAATTTGACAAGGAAAGAACGGATGACAATATCGTTGAGAAGAAAAAGAAAGATTATAAAAATAAAGCAGCTAAATCTCGTTTCAAGGAAACACGCCCGGGGATGCCGGATACGCTATGGGCCATTTTTTATAAATTGATCGAATCCGAAGACTACAAGAGCGTAAAGGAGAAACTAGACGCTTTGA
Organism: Thermodesulfobacteriota bacterium; assembly: GCA_049320885.1. Classification (GTDB taxonomy): domain Bacteria; phylum Desulfobacterota; class Desulfobacteria; order Desulfobacterales; family SURF-7; genus DYJD01. The sequence goes on from JBMORA010000061.1 coordinate 39,610, forward strand.
GTCCTGAATGGAAGGAGGCCTTTGCCAAGTTTCTTCACAAGGGTGTTTTACACGCTTCTTCAGCATTGATCGAACTTTATTGTTGGTATCTTGAAACACCGCAAAAAACCAGCAGAGTGGATTACGACGATTTTTTGGCGGTTGTGGTTCGGAATTTACCGAATTCACATCTTTTTGCCCTGCTCTGCGAGGCTACTGAAAATTTTCATCAATATGCAGAAAAATCATGCAAGCTGACAACTGTGGAGAAAGTCAAGAATGAAGAATGGCGATTTTTAAACAATCAAAATTCTGCTGCCGCCGTTACTGGAGCCACGCAGGGCCGGGAGAATCTTATCAAGGCTTTCAACTCTCCCTTTTTTCCAAATGTGCTGATCGCCACATCCGTTTTTCAAGAAGGCGTCAACCTGCAATTTTTTTGCCGGAACGTCCATCACTACGGTATTGCCTGGACACCGGGCGACAATGAACAGCGGGTGGGCCGTGTTGACCGCCTTTTCAGCCTCACGGAGCGCCGGCTTGAAAATGGCAACACAAGCGAGTCGGCCTATCTCCTGAGTCGTTATCCTTTTTTAAAGAACACTCTGGATGAAACGCAGCTGATAAGCTTTTTGAAAAAAAAGATTCAGGTTGAAGATATCAATGACCGTTGCAAACCGGTTCAATCCAGCAAGGAAATCGATCTTGGCTGCAATATCAAGGAATGGCGCAGGTTGTTGCGCACGCCTATGGAAACGTCTGAAAAAGAGGATCCATACCCGGCCGCAAATTCAACAAGCGCTTCATACGCTCCCCAAACGGACCCCTTTCCTGAATTTGATCCTGAAGACATTCTTACGTTGATATATTGCACGATGAAAGAGATGAAAGACAGTGGAAACCTTCTTTCCGAATATCATTTTTATTTGCCAAGCAAAGATGACATAACCGACCCCCTGCCAAATCGCCGGAGATTGGCTGTTGTCAATACCGAGCTCAAGCAAGGTGTAAATGAACCAGATCGACATCAGCCTTTTTTCATAGATTTGTTTTTCAACAGCCAGTTTTCTGGTCTTGTTGACGGTCTGGTTTATTGCCTGCGTTTTTTAACCCCCGTCACCGATGGTAAAATCAAAAACGCGAAATTCAAACAACTATATGAGAATTGGACTGAAAATACTTTTTTTTCAAAATATCCCCTGGTAAAGCTGGTTGACACAAAATCCCCAGAATTCAGATTCTGCATGGCCGTTGATTTTCCGATCTTCATTGATAAGGCGTCTCCATTGAATCTGGATAGCAATGAGGTCGCTTTGGGATTGGCCCAATTATTATTCTGCGCCGACAGGCTTGAGAAGGATACTTTTGTTAAAGAAAATCAAGACTTGGAAATCGAGCTGCACGGGTTTGTGGAGATGCGTTATAATACGGCCGCAAACAGCCTGGGGATAGAAAAACAAAAACAGCGGTTGCATCGAGTCGATACCTGTTGGGAAAATCGAGAAAACTGTCTTGTCCAAACATTTGCAGTAACCACTGATTACTTTAAACAATCTCGAAAAGATAATTATCCATCACTGTCAGCCAACTATGAAGTGCCGCTTTTGTGCTTTTTTGAAAACGCGACCGGTCCAAAATGCAGGTTTTCGTTCCCTTTTGTGGACTTGCAGTATAATGAGCTTCAATTATTGGTAAAATGGCTGGATCTACATCAAAAAAGATTGGGAACAGATCGTTAGCTCCGCTTAATTTTTTCCGGCAGGATTTCGGATTTGTGAGAGATATCTTGACGCATTGAACAAATAGCATGTTTGATTTTTGGAATAAGGCTTCTGATATGGCCCAAATGATTCCACCTGATGTTGAAACCTTCACGACCGAAGGCGAAAAGCAGTTCTACCGGTTCCTGGAAAATGTCGCCAAGCCGGATTCGAATTTTATCGCCTGGTATACGCCGAACATCGATGGGAAGGAGCCGGATTTCGTTCTTTTCGGCAATACCATCGGCCTGGTTGTTTTTGAAGTGAAGGACTGGGGGCTTGAGCAGATCGTCGCGGCTGATCCGAATCAGTTCCGGCTCAATATGGGGGGCGTGACCGAGAACCGGAAAAATCCTTACCGGCAGGCCCGGGAATATTTCTACCAGCTGATGAACCGCATCGAGCAGGACGGGCGACTTGTCTCGCAGGAGCCGGGACATCACGGCAAGCCCCGCATACCGATCACCTGCGGCGTCATCTTTCCCAATATCAATAAATATGAATATTCCCAAAAAGGCCTGGACAACATCATCGGCGCGACCAAGATCCTCTTCTGGGACGATCTGCACACCGCCTCGGATATTTGCACGGATCCGTCCGGCAAATGTTTCCAGGATGCCCTGGAAAGCATGTTCGAGCATCGATTCCGCTTTTCCGTCACGGTCAAGGAACTGGATCACCTGAAACAGCTGATTTTTCCCCTGGTGAAAATCGAACTGCCGGAACGGAAGGGGCAGGACACGTTTCAGCACCATCTGAACCGGCTCAAATCCATTGATCACCATCAAGAAGCCCTGGCCCGCAGGTTCGACGGCGGCCACCGGATCATCAGCGGGCCTTCGGGTAGCGGGAAAACCCTCATCCTGGTCCATAAGGCCGCGTTCCTGAAAAAATACAATCCCGCGGTACATCGCCTATTGTTCGTCTGCTACAACATCACACTTGTGAATTACATCCGGCGACTGCTGGCGGCCAAGGGCGTGCCCCTGGGGAAAAACGGCGTTGATGTTTGTCACATCTTCGAGCTTTGTTCCCTAATCGTCGGCGAATCCGTTCCGTATGAAAACGAGGATGCCGAATATTACGATATAGTGATACAGGAAGCGCTGGCCAGGGTGGCGACTTGCGGAATCCGCTATGACGCCATCCTGGTGGACGAAGGCCAGGACATGTCCGGCGATATGTACCGGGTTATTACGGCTCTTCTCAATCCCCGTACCAATCACCTGACCATCGTGCATGATGAAAACCAGAACATTTATCGCAAAAGCCACACGTGGAAAGATGTCGGTGTCCATGCCCGCGGGCGTGTTCACCGGATTTCCTATATTTACCGGAACACCATGGAGATAACGAATTTCGCCGCGCGGTTTTTGGGCGCCTCGCCGGCGGACGGCCAGGGGGACAACCGCGGGCAACTGGAATTGTTTCCGGATTTTTTTGATTTTCATGGACCCGAGCCGGAGCTAATCCCGTGCGGCGGGCTGGAACAGTTACTGGATGGTATCGCGGACAGGATTACCGTCTTGACCCGTCACAACGGTCTGCCGTTCTCGGAGATCGCCGTGCTGTATTCCATGAAAACTCCCGGACGCCTCAATGGTGTCAACCTGCCCCTCGCGATCCGGGAACGCCTCGAAGGCGCCGGCATCTTGTGCACCTGGACGACCGAGAATTACCAGGCCAAACGATCCTATGATATCACGACCGACAGCGTCAGCATCAGCACCATCCACAGCGCCAAGGGCTTGGATTATGCCTGTGTCTTTCTTGTCGGGCTGGATTTCATTGAATCGGAGCGGTGGTCCGAGGAACAGATCCAAAAACTGACCTATGTGGGCATCACCCGGGCGCGCTACCAATTATTCATTCCCTTTATCGATGAATGCGAATTGATCCGGAACCTGTTGAAAGCGAAAAAAGATTGATTTCAATACAGAAATTACCCATTATTCGCTATTCGAATCAGGAGAATAGATGATGGATCGCTCTGATCTTCTTACATTTGATGAAGGGAAAAGCCTTTAAGGACGGAAATGAATAAAGAGAGTACCGAGCTAAAACGGTTTATCCACAGATTACACGGATGGACACAGATGGAAGATCATAGGGACGTTTTTCGCCTTAGGCAGGGAAAAGATTTTTTTAAAGAAGCCAGGGGCAGAGGAATACGCCACTCGTGCGGTCGATCTGATTGATATATTCAACTAAATGAGAACTGGGAGGTCCGCTTCATCGAGGAAGAGCTCATGAAACGGATGTGGGAGGCGATCTATGAGCAAGGATAAGAATCCGTGGATTCCCGCGAATACCAAAACTCAGATTATTCGTTCGTCGGCTGCCGAATACCTGACCTTTGTCGCGGCCGGCGGCACAGGCGGTGTCGAAGCGGTTTACGCCGATGAAAATATCTGGCTTACACAGAGAATGATGGGGCTTCTCTATGACGTGGAAACGCATACCATCAACTATCACCTGAAAAAGGTATTTGCCGACAGTGAACTGGAAGAGGACTCAGTTATTCGAAATTTTCGAATAACTGCCGCCGACGGTAAAAGCTACAACACCAAGCATTACAATCTCGCCGCCATCATCGCCGTGGGCTACAAAGTCAACTCCGAACGGGCCGTGCAGTTCCGCAAATGGGCGACCACCATCATCGAGGAGTTCACCATCAAGGGCTACACGATGGATGACGAGCGTCTGAAGAATGACGGCTCCATCCTCACCCGGCAGTATTTTGAAGAGCAGTTGCAGCGCATTCGGGAGATTCGCCTCTCTGAACGCAAATTCTACCAGAAAATCACCGACATTTACGCTACGGCCATCGATTATGACGTCACGGCCCAGGCCGCCAAACGCTTTTTCGCCACCGTACAGAATAAACTGCATTGGGCCATTCACGGCCAGACTGCGGCGGAAGTCATCTATAAACGTGCCGATGCCGGAAAAGAGAATATGGGGCTGACCACCTGGAAGGACGCTCCGAGAGGAAAAATCCAGAAGTTTGATGTCTCCGTGGCCAAAAACTACTTGACTGAAAGCGAAATGGCGCAATTGCAGCGGCTGGTCTCGGCCTATCTGGATCTGGCTGAAGATAGGGCACTGCGGCGGATCCCGATGACCATGGAGGATTGGGAAATCCGCCTGAACCGCTTCATCGAAGCCACCGACCGAAAAATATTGCAGGATGCCGGAAAAGTGACGGCAGAGATTGCCAAGGCCCATGCCGAAAGTGAATTCGAGAAATACCGCATCATTCAGGATCGGCGGTTTGAAAGCGATTTTGACCGGATGATCAAACAGATCGGCCACGGGGAAACAGGCAGAGATGGTAGCGGGTCGGACTAAGATAATTGGTAAAATTATCTGTGACCGTATCTGACACACTGGTGTGATACTGAATAAAAATCAAAATTGGCCGCCCTCTGAAAAATGAATTTTATAATATTATAGCGGGTTATCAAATTGGATGGACAAAATGTCATTGAGCTTTTCTTGGACAAATCGCTCCCATTGGATAAAAAACTATTAATCTAAACCGTTCTTAGAGCTATTAAATATCTGTACCGCATTTTCCGTAGATCTTTTTATTTGGGAGGCTATCGATGCCGACATTTGTTCATGCAGCGGACATCCATCTGGATTCACCCCTCAGAGGGTTAATCTCGTATGAAGGCGCACCGTCAGCAGACGAAATTCGCGGTGCCACAAGACAGGCATTTGATAACCTGATCAAATTCATAATTGAAGAACAAGTGCCGTTATTGCTCATCGCCGGCGATCTGTATGACGGTGACTGGCATGATTTCAATACAGGTCTATATTTTACCAATCAAATGCGGAAACTGAAATCGGCAGGTGTGCGGGTGGCCATTGTCAGCGGCAACCATGATGCAGCTAATAGAATGACCAAGACCCTGCCCCTTCCAGACAATGTTAAGGTTTTTAAATCCCGCAAACCCGAAACCTGGTGCCTGGACGATCTGGGCGTCGCTATTCATGGTCAGAGTTATGGCAATCAGGAGATAACCGATAACTTGGCGGTTTCTTATCCGGAGCCGGTAGACGGTTTACTGAACATCGGCTTGTTACACTGTTTGATTTCCGGAGCAAAGGGACACCTGCCATATGCTCCCTGCAGTTTGGATGATTTGGCCGCCAAGGGATATGACTATTGGGCTTTGGGCCATGTCCATCAATTTTCCGTGTTGCGAGAACGACCTCACATAATATACCCCGGATGCAGCCAAGGACGGCACATCCGGGAGACCGGTTCAAAGGGGTGCGTACTGGTGGAAGCGGATTCCGTAGAATTTACCACAGAATTCGTCCCTTTGGATGTCTTGCGCTGGGTAAACGTGACGGTTGATATTACCGGTGTTGAAACCATGCCCCAGGTTGCAACTCGATTTGGCGATGCGCTTGCGCTTTCGATGGCGAATCAGGGGGGCCTACCCTGCTGTGTAAGGACAGTGCTGAAAGGGCGTTGTGGAATTCATGGCCGTCTTTGGTCTGATCCCTCGGCACTGACTGCGCAGCTTCAGGCGGTAGCAGCGGATATTTCTGGCAACAAAGCTTGGCTTGAAAAGGTTTTGGTGCAAACCGGGCCACTCATTGATTTCGATGGCCTGGCCAAGAGCGACACGCCTCAGGGAGAATTATTGCGATACTTGAATGAACTGGCTGCTGATCCTCAGGAACTGAATTTAGACCTGACAGCATTGCAGGCCAAATTGGCCGGTAGTGGAATAGCGCTGCCTCAGGAGGATATGGGCCAGATGCTTTCCCATGCAAGAGACGTTTTACTGGCAGCCTTGGCGGATGCTCAGAACGAACAGGAGGTTGTATGAAGATCGAGACCCTCCGGCTTTCGGCCTTTGGACCGTTTACCGATAAACGGATTGACTTTTCAGGGAATGAAAATGGCCTTCACTTGGTTTTGGGGGCGAACGAAGCTGGGAAAAGTACCGCCCTGCGAGCTATTCTATGCCTGTTGTATGGTTTCGGCCATAAGGTCGAGGATGCCTGGCTACATGGCAACAATAAAATGGAGGTTGGCGGCACCCTGATGCTGGAAGATGGTAACCGCTTGAACCTGACACGCTACAAACGCCGTAGAAATGATTTGATTAATGCCGATACCGGGCAAATTTGCACCCAGACAGAGCTGGATATCATTCTTGGGCGAATGGACCGTCAGGCTTTTGAACACGCATTCGGTATTTCCCACCACTCCCTGCGTCAAGGTGTTGAGAGCGTATTAGCTGCCGGCGGTGAGTTGGGGCAGGCTTTATTTGCCGCCACATCTGGCTTGAACACCCTAAAGCATGTGATGAACGCTTTGGCGGAAAAGCAAAACAGCCTTTTTACGCCACGTGCCCAGAATGCTGTTATTAACGCCGGAATTTCGAAGATTGAGAAACTCAGGAAGGAACTGCGCGATGTTTCGGCCAACCATCAGCACTGGAAACAGGAGAAAAACCTGCTGGACAATTTGCAGGAACGTGAAATCAAGGTGGCTGAAGAGCTAAGCACCTTGTCTGCGGAAATCAGCATGCTGTCCCGCTATCGTGACGCTTCAAAATATGTCAGTCGTCAAATCCAGTTGCAGATCGAACTGGATAGCCTGGGGAGGGTGCCGAACCTGGAGGAAAATTTTTCTGAACGTAGAATTGCGACCCAATTGGCTATCAAAGTCGCCGAGCAGAATGAACAGAATCTGGTGCGTGAGATTATGGAGATTGACCGTAATCTTGACACCCTCACATTTGATAAAGAGATCATTGCCCATGAAAAGATGATCGAGGGGTTGGCAAAAGAGGTCAACGTCCACACAACCGCAGCGAAAGACAGCAAAAAATTGCGGGCGGATATTCACCGGCACAGGGAGACGGGCCAACAGAACCTGAATCTTTTGCGCCCTGGGTTGTCCATAGATAACATCACTGCTGTCCGGTTAACTGATTAATGATTACTTATACTTATAAAATAACTACCCATTCAACTTGCAATTCTGGCAAAAAGCCTGTTTTTACAACCCCGTCAATCCCGATTGGGATTGATTGA
>JBMORA010000062.1:0-45204 GCA_049320885.1 Thermodesulfobacteriota bacterium
GGCGAACGGTTCAAAAGCCTGATCGTGGAAAACGGCGAGACCCTGATCAACTGCCTGGCCTATATCGATCTCAATCCCATCCGCGCCGGTCTCGCGGCCCGGCCGGAAGAATACCGCTGGAGCTCCATGGGCCATCATTTCCAGACCGGCAACCGGGATGATTTCCTGTCCTGGGAGTTCGGGCTGACCGAGTTCGGCGTGGCCGCCGGAGAGGAGCGCCTGCTGCTCTACCGGAAATACGTCTATGAAGCCGGAGCCTTACCGAAGGGTGAAGGGCAAAGTTTGAAGGGTGAAAATACACGGATAATCAAGAGGGAAACCCTGGAAAAGGAACGGGGAAAAGGGTTCCATGTGTCGCGGGTGGACCGGTTTCTGTTCCGCACCCGCTATTTTTCCGATTCCGGCATCATCGGCAGCAAGGCCTTTGTTTCCGGACTCTACCAGCGGTTCAAGGATCATTTTCACACCACCCGGGTGAAAAAGCCCAAGCGCATCAAGGGTCTTGATGGAATTTATTCCCTGAAACGGCTTGCGGAAGCATAAAACCTGGCGAAAAAAACCTGAAGAAAGCGACCCGTGCGAGCTACGAAGAAACCGATTCCAGCAGCAGTTGGACCTGTTTTTTGATCTCGTCCCGCACGGAGCGCATGAATTCGATGGATTTTCCCGAAGGGTCAGGCAGGGCCCAGTCCTGGCGCGCGGCCCCGGGGACAAAGGGACATTGCTCGGCGCAGCCCATGGTGATCAGCAGGTCCGGTTTCACCCGGGAAAGTACATCGCCCAGGGACCGGGGCGTTCGATACATCATATCGATCCCCTCTTCCGCCATCACGGCTTCCATCAGGGGATTGACGCTGTCGGCCGGCGTACTCCCGGCACTGTAGGCGGCGATCCGGTCTCCGCCGAGCAAACTGGCGTAGGCCGCCGCCATCTGGCTGCGGCAGGCGTTTTCCCGGCAGGCGAAAATCACCGTCTTCCGGTTTTCCAGGGAACCGGTCAGGGTCGGCACCGCCTGATCCACATCCGTTGCCAGTGCGGGATGGGCGGCCATGTCACCGGGATGTTCGATGCGCCGGTAGGTCAGGCTGCCCATGTAAGCGGCGCCAATGGCATCGAAAAAATACTTGGCGGTGAGTTCCATGCCTTCAAACAGGTTTTTGCCCTTGGTGGCGCCCACGGCCAACAGATACCCTTTGCGGATCCGCCGTTTGGGATCGGTCAGGTTCAGCTTGTATTTCCGGGACCAGAGGGCCTGGGACCTGTCGATGAGCGCTTTCAGCTGGGCCGGGGCATTGTAAAAATAGATCGGCGTCGCCAGCACCACGGCATCGGCCATGCGCAGGAGCGGGTAGATGTTCCGGACCATGTCATCGTCCTCGATGACGCACCGGCCTTTCTTTTCGCAAAACCCGCATCCACGGCAGGGTTCCAGGTTCAGTTTCGGGACTTCTACTACGGAAGTATCGGCACCCCGCTTGTTCGCGGTCGCCATGAAAGCAGACAGCAGATGCGCCGTATTGCCTTTCAGCCGGGGGCTTCCCTGCAAACCGAGAATCATCATCCGTGCTACCCCTTGATGTTGTGACACTGTTTACAGCTGGTGGGTCCGGTCTTGCCGCCTTCCTTGGCCTTCTGGCGGTGGCATTTCACGCAGGCATTCATGACCGCCTTTTTGGCCAGTTTGCCGTCCTTCTTGAGCCCCTCGACGGCCCCGGCGGTCTGGGGAAACTGGGCATGGCAGAGATTGCAGTCCGCAAGGGCGTTCTGATGCCGGTGATGCGGAAAAGCGACATTTCCGCTGGCACCGCCCTGGAGGACCATTTCCTCCGCCCCCTTGTTTTCGGCCATGGCCATGGCGGCAATACCGGCCATCAGCACCAGACCCCCATAGATCACCTGTTTCCATTTCATACGTTCCCGCCTCCTTGCTTCCTGATCATCGCCGGGCTGGACATGCGACAGCGGCCGATCACGAGGATCGACCGCTGTTGTCAACCGCACGCCGTCTTCCGGAACATACCGTTCAATAGGCCTCTTCGTATGCCAGATCGGCCGCCGTTACTTTTCCGGTGAACAGTCTATACGCCCAAATCTGATAAATCAAGACGATGGGAATGAAAATCGCCACCACCACCAGCATGATGGTAAGGGTCAGGGGGCTGGAGGAGGCGTTGTAGGCCGTCAGACTGAATTCCGGATTCAGGCTGGAGGGGAAGAGGTTGGGGAACAACCCCGTCACACCGAAAAACGTGCAGGCGACGATTGTCAAAGCCGAAGCCAGCCATGCCTTGAAATAAGCCTCTCTTGCCAGCAGCAGGCGCACGGCCAGCAGGGCGACCACCGCAATCAACGGAATACCGAACAACACCGGATGAGCCAGGTAGTTATCGTACAATTTCGTGGAGAACCAGGTAAGCGTCAGGAACAGCACCGCGGCGGCCGTCAACACCGGCCACAGCATGCCGGCCGTTTTCCTGGACCTTTCCTGGAGTTCGCCTTCGGTCCGGATGGTCAACCAGAGGGCCCCGTGTTGCAGGAACAACAACAGAAACAGAAGTCCGCCGGCCAGCCCGTAGGGGTTGAGCAGGGTCAGCAGTGTCCCGTGGTAGACACCCTCCTTGTCGACGGGAATCCCCTGGAAGATATTGGCGAAGGCCACGCCGAAGAGCAAGGCCGGGGTGAAACTGCCGATGAAAATCGCCGTGTCCCATAATTTCCGCCAGGCGGGATTCGCCACCTTGCCCCGGAATTCGAAGGACACCCCGCGGAGAATCAGGGCGAACAGAATCAGCATCAGGGCCGAATACAACGAGGAGAACATCACCGCGTAGACCGTGGGAAAAGCGGCGAAGGTCACGCCGCCGGCGGTGATCAGCCAGACTTCGTTGCCGTCCCAGAGCGGCCCCAGGGAATTGATCATGATCCGTTTCTCCTGATCGTTCTTCCCCAGAAAGGGATACAGGGTTCCGACCCCCAGATCGAACCCGTCGGTGATGAAGAATACCGCCCACAGCAAGCCCCATAGAAAAAACCAGATTGCCTGTAAATCCATTCAATACCTCCTTCATTGCCGGGACAAGGCCGCGCCTGCCCGCGCCGTATGCGACCTGAATTCTTAGGATACCTCAACCGTCGCCGGACCTTTTTTCGCGTTCTGATAGATCAGGTAAAACCCCATTGCGCCGAGCAGGCCGTACAGCAAGACAAAGCCGATCAGGGTCACGAGCACCTGGGAGCCGGCGATGGGCGAGGCCGCGTCGGCGGTGCGCATCAGCCCGTAGACGATCCAGGGTTGCCGGCCGACCTCGGCCAGCACCCATCCCAGTTCCAGGGCGATATAGGGCAGCGGGATGGAAAACACCATGGCCTTCAGCAGCAGCGGACTCTCCAGCAGCTTGTTGCGGCGGAACCAGGCTACCGTCATGAGCAGGATGAAATACGTGCCCAGGCCCACCATCCCCCGGAAGGCCAGGAAGGTGATCCACACCGGCGGCCGCTCGTCCTTGGGAAAGGACTTCAGGCCCCGCACCTCGGCGTTGAAGTCATGATAGCCGAGGAAGCTGAGCAGACCGGGAATGGAACCGATCTCGATGCGGTTTCGCTCATTTTCCTCATCGGGAATGGCGAACAGGTGAATGGGGGCCTGACGGGCGGTTTCCCAATGGGCCTCCATGGCGGCCAGCTTGGCCGGCTGCACCTCGCTGACATGGACGCCGTGCATGTCCCCCTCGATGGCCACGAAAAAGGCCGCCGCGACGCCGAAAACCAGGGCGATCCGGAAGGAACGGGTGAAAAAGTCCGTCTGGTTTCGTTTCAAAAGGTGATAGGCGCTGATCCCCATGACGAAAAAGGCGCTGAGGACAAAGGCGCCGCCGAGGGTGTGAAGCAACTGAAGGATGGCGAATTTATTGAAAACCACCGCCGTGAAGTCCAGCAATTCGGCCCGGCCGTTGCGGATGGTGTAGCCCACCGGATGCTGCATCCAACCGTTGGCGATGATGATCCAGAGGGCGGATAAATTGCCGGCCAGGGCCACCAGCCAGATGACAACGGCATGGGCTTTCTTGGATAGTTTTTTCCAGCCGAAAATCCAGACTCCCAGCAGGGTGGATTCCAGGAAAAAAGCCACGGAGGCCTCGATGGCCAAAAGCGACCCGAAAATATCCCCCACATAGGCGGAATAGCGGGACCAGTTGGTGCCGAACTGGAATTCCAGGGTGATGCCGGTGACCACCCCCAGGGCGAAATTGATCAGAAATAATTTACCCCAGAATTTGGTCATGCGCAGGTAGGTTTCATCTCCGGAACGGACATATTTCGTCTCCATTACCGCCACGATTACCGCCAATCCAAGGGTCAGGGGAACAAACAGAAAATGGAACATCGTTGCTGCGGCGAACTGCAGGCGGGAAAGCAGCACAACATCCATCGGCGCCTCCTATGGTTTCTGTATTGATTTATGATTTGAGAAGAAAGATGACGTTCCGATCCGTCCGATCAGGCGCCGCCCTCCAGTTTGCATTTTGTGAAGTCGATGGGTTTGCCGCAGCCCTTGCAGTTGTGGGGCTTGTCGAATTCATCGGAAAAAATTTCCAATTCCTTCCCGCAGCCCGGACATTTGCAGGAGAAAGTCTTCAGGCTTTTGAACTGTTCGAATCCGGGGCAATGCTTGGGGGTCGTGGTCATGCTGTCCTCCTTTCGGTCATGGTTTTTATACGGTTATTTTTTGATTACAAACCCATTTTCTTGGCGATCTCACGTCCATAATCCTGGGCCATTTTCATCCCGCCGCCGAGGCTGCTCGACTTGAGCATCAGCGGAGCCGCCACCATCTCCATCCGGAAGATGTTTTTCATGGTGTCGAAGATGCGTCCCGGGGCCTCGCCGCTCCAGCCGAAAGCGCCGAAAGCGCCGCCGATCTTGCCGGAAAGGCCGGCTTTCTCAGCCAGAAACAGCAGGGTTTTCATCGCCTGCATCATGTCCCCGTGGTAGGTCGCGGAGCCGAAAACCACCGCATCGTATCCCGTCAACTGGTCTTCCTTATTGATCGCGACGGCTTTCTCGAAAACGGCCTCCCCCCCGGAAAACCGGATGCCCTCGGCGATCAATTCGCCGATGCGATCGGTTTCCCCGGTTCGGGAGGCGCTGACAATCAACGCTCTTGCCATGAATCAAACCCTTTCACTTGATCCGCTTGTCCACTCCCGAATCGGAACAATCGGGAGTATAGCAGGAATTATCGACGAATTCACATTTGGCCTTGCAGGACGGACATTTCTCCGGCGGCTGGGCGGCCGTGAACGTATATCCGCAGTTGGTGCATTTCCAGCTAGTCATGGTGCCTCCTGATGATGCATGGTTGCCCACGGCCGCTTCCGACCATGGGCAACATCCAGTTGTCGGTCTTCAAGCCTTCCAGAGTCCATGCAGGTTGCAGTACTCGCGGGCGCTGACGCTGGCGGCCTTGATGGTAAAAACCGCCTCCGGCGCTTCGCCCGGTTTCAGGAACTGACGGTAGACTTTGCCGTCGGCGATGAGTTCCACCCATTCGATATAGTGTTTCTCCTCCATGGGATGGGCCACGGAGCCGACCTTGACCTTGAATCCGCCTTCGATTTTTTCAATGACCGGCACATGTTTTTCCTTGGCCGCGTCCACCGTGTTTTCCGTCATCAGCTTCATGGGCTTGCCGCAGCAGACCAGTTCCCCCGCTCCGCCGTGAAGCACCTCGACGATGTTGCCGCATACTTCGCATTTATAGACTTCCAGTTGCTTGGCCATTCCGCTCTCCTTTCTGAAAAATTGTCAATGAACCCGAAGGTCCGGTCCTCATTCCGTCATTGGGTTGTTGCCTGAGCGGGGTTAGTAATTTTCCCCGAGCAGTTCGAAATGGGCCTGGGGATGGGCGCAGGCCGGGCAGGCACCGGGCGCTTCCTGACCGTCATGGAGATAACCGCAGTTGCGGCAACGCCACGTGACCGCTTTTTCCCGTTTGAAAACACGGCCGGCCTGAATGTTGGCTGCAAGGTCGTTATAGCGTTTTTCGTGTTGTTTTTCGGCCACGGCGATCTTTTCGAAAACCATGGCAACGGCCTCGAATCCTTCCTGACGGGCGGTCTTGGCGAAGCCCGGATACATTTCCGTCTGCTCGTAGTGTTCACCGGCGGCCGCGGCCTTCAGGTTTTCGAGGGTGGTGCCGACAACGCCGGCGGGGAAAGCGCCGGTGATCTGGAGCTCGCCGCCCTCCAGGAAACTGAAGAACCGTTTGGCATGTTCCTTTTCCTGGTTGGCGGTTTCCTCGAAAATATCGGCGATCTGGACATAACCTTCTTTTCTGGCTTTGCTGGCGAAATACGTGTAGCGATTTCTGGCCTGGGATTCTCCCGCGAAAGCGGTCAACAGATTTTTCTCGGTTTGGGTTCCTTTCAGATTAGCCACGTTTGCTCCTCCTCTCATCCGTTTTTTCAGGACATACCTGAATTTATGATTGGGTTTCCTTTTCTTCCTTCCACCAGCCTTTGCGGATATGCGCCTTCTTTTCCGCCTCCGCGAGCTGCCTGAGCTTGAAGGCATAGTCGCGCAAGAGGCCGAACAACACGCCGCATCCCGTATCCTCCCGATGGATATCGCCGTCATCGGCCAGCGTCATCATCTCATTCGTCAATCGCAAAATGCGCCGAATGTTTTCATCACAGGCTTTCAAGTATTCATCGCTCCGGTGAGATGCGCTGGTATTGGATACGTTCCGGAAGGACCGGCACGGCAAAAATAACCGGCCTTGATCCATCCGGCGGATACAGGACGATATCGGACTGCTCCTATTCAAATGACGTGCCAAATTTCAAATACCGCGCCGAACCGAACAACCGGTTTCGCATCATCGCAAATTGATTTGATATTACAATCAATTAAAAAGGAAGCGCCGCTTGTATTCGGGTCGGTTACCATCCGGTTGTCCAGGGCACTGTTTCAATTCAGGCTACATAGCACAAGCCGCAACCAAACACAATTCCGTATCCGCCGGTGGCCACCGGATTGTTTTACGCCGGGTTCATGTCATGATAACCATATGATTTATTAAAATAAATTTGTGAATAACACCATACCGGAAACCGGCGTCCGGGCGCCTTCCGGCTCGGCCCTTGCAACGCCTCGAAACGAATCGAGACAGATGCGTCTCAGGATACACTCCGCCAGGAAAAACAGGCCGTGCTTCGTTGTTTTTCTCCTGCGACGGGAAGCCGGTCATTCGATGGAGACCGTCACCTGGGTCGGTTTCTGCTCCTCCGGCTTGGGAATCCGGACTTCCAGGACCCCGTCCTTGAAGGCGGCCTGGATGGATTCCGGAGCAACATATTCCTGCAGGGTGAAAGCTCGGTAGAACGGGCCGAAAATCCGCTCCCGCCGGTAATAGCGGTTATCCGGGATGTCCGACTCCGGCAGCCGGGTTCCCCGCAGCACCAGCGTGTTGTCTTTCACATCAACGGAAATGTTTTCCTTTTTCACCCCCGGAAGCTCCACTTTGATGACGATGCCGTCGCCTTCCTGGTAGATGTCCACCAGCGGTTTCCATGTACCGGTGGCCATGTCCTCGTGACGGCTTTCCGGATGGGCGAAAGCCTCTTCAAACATCCGGTTGATGCGGCTCTGCAGTGACGCCACGTTGCCGAAGGGATCCCATTTGATGATGGTCATGCGCGTACCTCCTGATGGCTTGAATGGGTGGATCGGTTGATGGGTGATTCCAACGCACCTAAACCATAACCACTTGGTTTGACCTGTCAAGGCGCCATTCTCCGTTCGCATTGTGGAGCGGCTTCCAGCCGCCTTGGGGCCATGGCAAGGACAAGAGCTGCAAGCAATGCCGATGGTTCTACAATAAAAAAATTGAGTACCCGGCGCCGTCATGCTATTAGCGATCAATTTCGCTATGGAACAACCGGCGCGGCGGTATCATTTAAAACCCGACCGAAACAAGGAACGAACATGGAAAACCGCAAAAACCCGTTGAAAAAACTGAGCGTCGTCATCCCCTGCTACAATGAGGAAAGAACCCTGGAAAAATGCGTGGAGCGGGTGCTCCGGATCGCGGACGAAACCCTCGCCCTGGAAATCGTCATTGTGGATGACTGTTCCTCGGACCAAAGCGCCGCCATCGCCGAAAAGCTGGCAGCGGGACATCCGGAAATCCGGCTTTTCCGCCATGAAAACAACCGGGGCAAGGGAGCGGCCCTCAAAACCGGTTTCCGGAACGCCACCGGGGATTACGTCGCGGTTCAGGACGCGGATCTGGAATATCATCCCGATGATTTGAGGCGGCTCATCGTACCCTTGCTGGAGGATCACGCGGATGTGGTCTTCGGATCGCGCTTTCTCACCGCCGGGGCCCATCGGGTACTGTATTTCTGGCATTACATGGGAAACCGGTTTCTCACGATCCTGTCCAACATGTTCACGGACCTCAATCTCACGGATATGGAAACCTGTTACAAGGTATTCCGGCGGGAATTGATCCAACAGGTGGATATCGAGGAAAACCGCTTCGGCATCGAACCGGAGATCACGGCCAAGATCGCTCACCTGCGTCCCCGGATTTATGAAATGGGAATATCCTACTACGGCCGCACCTATGAGGAAGGCAAAAAAATCGGGGTCAGGGACGGCTTCCGGGCCCTGTACTGCATTTTCCGGTACAACGCCCCCCATGCGCCGCTGCCCGTCCAATTTCTGATCTACTCCACCATCGGCACCCTGTCAGCGGTGATCAACCTCCTGCTGTTTCTGGTGCTGTATTATTCCGGTCTGGGACTGGGGTTGGCAGCGCCACTGGCTTTTTTCGCCGCCGCCGCCCTCAATTACCAGCTATGCACCATCCTGCTGTTCCGGCAGCATGTGAAATGGAAATCACGCTCGGAGCTCCTGGTGTATTGCACCTTCGTGGCGGTCATGTCCCTGTTCGACCTCTTTTTCACCGGAATGTTCCTGAAATGGGATTTTTCCCCGGCAATGGCCAAGATTCTTGCCTCCGTCCTGGGTTTCCTGTTCAATTTCAGCGGCCGGCGTTTCCTTGTTTTTCCGGAAAAAGCCACCCGCCCCTGGGGCCGAAGTTGAGGCCGCCAGCCATCTCCGTCATTATCCCGGTGTATAATGAATGCGCGTACATTCGAAGCACCCTTGATTATATTTGCGAAATGCCTTCGGCCGTGAAGCGCGAGATGATTGTATCCGACGGGCATCCCCTTGGAACCACGCTGGCATGCATTCACCGGGAAAACGTGCTCAAAGTGTTGTCGCCCAGGGGTCGGGCCGTACAGATGAACACGGGGGCGGCCCTTGCAAGCGGAGACATTCTGCTGTTTCTGCATGCCGACACCCTCCCGCCCCCCGATGCCTTTCAATGCATCCTGTCCGCCTGCCGGGATTCCCGCATAGCAGGGGGCGCCTTCCACCTGGGCATCCGATCCCGGCGCCGCATCTACCGGATCATTGAAGGGGCGGCATCCCGGCGTTCCCGCCTGACGCGCATCCCCTACGGCGACCAGGCCATTTTCATGCGGGCAAGAATCTTCCGGGAAATCGGCGGCTATGCCGCCCTGCCGATCATGGAAGATATCGAACTGATGAAGCGGATCAAAAAAGCGGGTAAACGGATCGTCATCCTGCCGTCCAGGGTCCAGACCTCCCCCCGGCGCTGGGAAACGGAAGGCCCCCTGTTCTGCACCCTGCGCAACTGGGCACTGGCCGGCCTGTATGCCGCCGGCGTGCATCCCCGGCATCTGGCCAAATTTTATAGGTAAAACATTTGAAATTTGAAATTTGAGATTTGAAATACCAGCGGTTGTATCTCAAATCTGAAATTTCAAATCTGAAATCTTCCTCACAGTTTCCCCGCGAGCCAGTAGAGCAGCATCCCCGCCACCACCGTGCCGCCCAAGGATTTTGTCCGGAGGGCGAACAAAAAGGTGGGCACGGCCACGAAAAGCTCGGGCCGCCACAGGTCGAGGCGCCTGGGGTCGCCGGCGGTGATCAGACCGGGGATCAGCAGGGCGCTGAGGATGGCGGCGGGAATGAGGTCCAGCCATTCCACCAGCCAATCCGGCAACCGTCGATTGGAAAGGAAAAACAAGGGAATCCATCTTGGCAGAAAGGTAACCAGACCCATGCCCAGGACCGTCCAGATATAGGCCTCGTGGTTCATCCGCCCCCCTGTCCGGCGGCTTTCTCCCCCCTCTTCCGCAACGCGGGAAGGCGGGTTTTCAAGACCACCCCCAGGGAGGCGGCGGTTACGGCGGCAATCAGGATGTAACCGTTCCCCGGAACCATCAGGGAGACGGCCACGGCCGTCACCGCGGCGATCAGGGCCGTCAGCACATAAATGCGCCCCCGCAGCTGAAACACCAGCAGACAAATGAACATGGCGGTCAACGCATAATCCAGCCCGCAAGCCCCCTCGGGAATGAAACGGCTCCCATAGCCGCCGGCCGTCGTGCTGAGGATCCAGACGGCATTGGCGCTCTGATTCACCACCAGGGCCCGCTGGATATCCCATTGCCGGCGGTGAAACCGGCCCAGATTCACGGCAAAACTCTCATCGGTGACGCCGTAGGCCAGCAGGCTCAACTTGAAACGGTCCGTGTTTTTCAGGAACACCGACAGGGCGGAACTCATCAGCAGATGGCGGATGTTCACCATGAATGTGGTCGCAATGACGGCCAGATCGGCCGCCCCGGCCGACAGCATGGAGACGGCGATGAATTGGGAACTGCCGGCAAACACGAACAGGGACATCAGGGCGATCTCCGCCGGCGCCAGGCCTGCCTTCTGGGCCAGGACACCGAAAGCCAGCCCGATGGGAACGTACCCCAGACAAATGGGCCAGGCCGCCGACAATCCTTCCCTTAGGATCACGGGCATTGTATTTTCTTGTTTTTTTCCAAGCATTATCGTAGCATGTCATCTTTCAGTACGGGAAGCATCACCTTAATGAAAAAAGACCGACTTGTAAAGACGGTGTTATAATCCGGTTAAACACGCTAAAATCTCTTGACAATCGGATTCAATTTCATTATTTGCATCCCGTTTTGTGAACAGATGTGAATGCGCCGCGTTCGTCGCATTCATCTTATTCATCCATAACGCATACGAATACCGTATACGAATCGAGCAAAAGGAAAAACACACCGGAAATCAAAATGAATCGGAGTTCGCAACGGCTGCGAAACGCCTGAATTTCACTTCGTCTCCTGCATCTTCGTCCAACACCTTCGTTTGCTGTGACTTTTTGTTGAAAAACAACCGTCTGGCGATAGTCGACACCGGATAGCGGCCGGCCGACGGGGTATGGGCCGCCGGGCAGGCTTTCCGGACAGTATGGTTTGCAATTTAGGGGAAATACAATGAAATTCGATTTAAAAAAAGTCCGAAACATCGGCATCAGCGCCCATATCGATTCCGGCAAGACCACGTTGACGGAGCGGATCCTGTTTTACACCAAGAGGATTCACGCCATTCACGACGTCAAGGGCAAGGACGGGGTCGGCGCCACCATGGATTCCATGGAACTGGAAAAGGAACGCGGCATCACCATCGCCTCGGCAGCCACCTTCTGCTCCTGGCAGGGACATGAAATCAATATCATCGATACCCCGGGACACGTGGATTTCACCATTGAGGTGGAACGCTCCCTGCGGGTGCTGGACGGCGCCGTTCTGGTGCTCTGCGCCGTGGGCGGGGTCCAATCCCAATCCATCACCGTGGATCAACAGATGAAGCGGTACCATGTTCCCTGTATCGCTTTTGTGAACAAACTGGATCGCAACGGCGCCAATCCCCATCGGGTCATCGAACAGTTGAACGAGAAGCTGGGCCACACGGCGGTGGCCATGCAGATCCCCATGGGATTGGAGGGCGAT
Source organism: Thermodesulfobacteriota bacterium (assembly GCA_049320885.1). Taxonomy (GTDB): domain Bacteria; phylum Desulfobacterota; class Desulfobacteria; order Desulfobacterales; family SURF-7; genus DYJD01. Next base: position 11,913 of record JBMORA010000062.1, read on the forward strand.
CTCAAAGGCGTTATCGACCTGGTGGAAATGCAGGCGCTATATTTCGACGGCGATAACGGCGAAATCATCCGCCGGGAAGACATCCCGGCCGAATACCGGGAAGAAGCCCGCGCCAGACGCGAAGGGCTGATCGACAAGGCCTCCCTGTTCTCCGATGAACTGACCAATGCCATTCTGGAGGAAGCCGAAATTTCCAACACCCTGCTGATCACCGCCATCCGCCAGGGAACCCTGAGCCGGAAGCTGACCCCGGTATTCATGGGCTCCGCTTACAAGAACAAGGGAGTCCAGCCGCTTCTGGACGGTGTCAACCTGCTGCTCCCCTGCCCGACCGATGTGGAGAACGAGGCCCTGGACATGGACCGGGACGAGGCGCCGGTAATCCTTTCCGGCAATCCGGATGATCCCATCGTGGCCCTGGCGTTCAAGCTGGAAGACGGTCCCTACGGCCAACTGACCTATATCCGGGTGTACCAGGGGACCCTTACCAAGGGAGCCACCATTATCAATATCCGGAGCGCCAAAAAAACCAAAATCGGCCGCCTCGTGCGGATGCACGCCGACCAGATGGAAGACATCGAGGCGATTCCGGCGGGCTATATCGGCGCCCTGTTCGGCATCGACTGCGCTTCGGGCGACACCTTCGTTTCTCCCGGCCTTAATTACAGCATGACCTCCATGTTCGTGCCGAAACCGGTGATCTCCCTTTCCATTGTTCCCACGGACAACAAATCCCAGCTCAACATGTCCAAGGCCCTGAACCGCTTCACCAAGGAGGACCCCACCTTCCACAGCTATGTCAACGAAGAAACCAACGAGACCATCATCGAGGGCATGGGAGAACTGCATCTGGAAGTATATGTGGAACGCATGCGCCGGGAGTACAACGCCCAGGTCAACACCGGCCAGCCCCAGGTGGCCTACCGGGAAACCATTACCAAACGGGCGGATTTCAATTACACCCATAAAAAACAGACCGGCGGTTCCGGTCAATATGGACGCATCGCGGGGTTCATGGAGCCCGTGCCGGATGAGGATTTCGTTTTCGAGAACAAAGTCACCGGCGGATCCATTCCGACCCAGTATATTCCGGCCTGCGAAAAAGGCTTCCGCAGCTGTCTGGCCAAGGGACCGAAAATGGAATTCCCGGTCACCGGCATCAAGGTGACCATCAACGACGGGGCCTCCCATTCCGTCGACTCTTCGGATATGGCGTTTCAGGCGGCGGCCCATGGAGCCTTCAAGGAGGCTTACGCCAAAGCCGGCGCGGTCATTCTGGAGCCCATCATGAAAGTGGTGGTGGAAACCCCCACGGAATTCCAGGGAAACGTCATGGGCTCCCTGAACCAGCGGCGTGGAATGATCCTTGGCTCCCAGGAAGACGGCCCCCAGTGCACCATCGAGTCCCAGGTTCCCCTGGCCGAGATGTTCGGGTATTCGACGGTGCTGCGTTCCCTGACCCAGGGGAAGGCCCAATTCACGATGGAATTCGCCATGTACAAGCAGGTTCCCCAGGCCATCGGTGAGGAACTGATGAAAAAGGTCCAGGAAAAGAAAAGCAAAGTGGCATGACAAAACAGTTCGATCAGGAGTATTCTATGCAGCTCAATGAAAACATTCTTCGGAATCCCTTGCGTGGCCTCGGATACGGGGCGGACGACATTCTGTCGGTGGGCGCCTTCGGCGCGGTGGCCGCCAGGGCCGGCGTCGGTAAAACCTCTTTCTTGGTCCAGATCGCTCTCAACGCCATGCTGCGGAATAAAAGAGTCCTGCACATCAGCCTGGAGCATCCGGTGAAAAAAGTGAACCTGTGGTATCAGGATGTGTTTCAGCACCTGTCCGAATACCACGGCCTGAAAAACACCCATCCGCTGTGGGAAGCGATTCTGCCCTTCCGGTTCATCATGACCTTGCAGGTGGATGGGTTCAGCGTGCCGCGGCTGGTGGAGCGCCTGAAGGATCTCACCGAACAGGGGATTTTCAAACCGGATATGATCATCATCGACGGGCTGCCGTTCGACGGGACCGCCCGCGGAATTCTGGCGGAACTGAAACCCATCGCGGAAGACGGCATGAGCGTCTGGTTCACGGTCCGCACCCACCGCCATGAGGCCCCGGCCCCGGATGGGCTGCCCGCCCAGTTGACGAACATAAAGGATTTCTTCGAGGTCATCATCGCCCTGCAGCCGGAAGGCGGCGACATCCTCGTGCGCAATCTGAAAGGGGGCAATGGAATCGCCGAATCGGTGGTGCGCCTGAATCCCTCCAGCATGCTCATACAGACCGGTTGAGGATATGCGTCCACCGTCCACCGGTTTGCGGCAGCCGGGGTGAACCGGCGCCGCCGGTTTATCCGGCGTGAAGTATCCGGCGGATCTTCAATGAGACTTCATTCAAGCTGAAGGGTTTTTGAATGAAACCGTTGCAGCCCCGGCTCAGGATATCCGTGGCCTGGCCGTCGATGCTGTAACCGCTGGAAAGCAGCACCTTGACCCGGGGATTGATGGATTTCAACAGGTCGTACACCGCCCCCCCGCCCATATCCGGCATGATCATGTCCAGGATCACCAGATCGATTTCGGCTCCCCTGCGGCGGTAAACGTCCACCGCCTCCCGCCCGCCGCTTGCAAGGACCGTTTTATATCCCAATAAGTTCAGCAGTTCATTCCCCAGGGACCGGACCGTATCGTCATCATCGACGAAAAGAACGGTCCCCTCTCCCCTGACCGCCGCTTCCGGTTGATCCTCAGCACTTTCAACGGATTTTCGGACCGCCGGCAGATAAACGGAAAAAATGGTGCCTTCGCCTTTTCGGGAATGGACATGAATATAACCGCCGTGGGCCTTCACGATACCGTAAGCGGAAGCAAGCCCCAGACCCGATCCCCTGCTGATGTCCTTGGTGGTGAAAAACGGTTCGAAGATGTGGTCCAGGGTTTTGGCATCCATCCCGATGCCGGTATCCTGGACCGTCAGACAGACATAGGAACCTTCCTTGGGAACCAGATCGTCGACCCGGATATCCAGGTGGGTCTTGTTTTCCGTTTTCAGCACCAGGTTCCCGCCCGCGGGCATGGCGTCGGCGGCGTTGACCAGGAGATTCATCAGCACCTGCTCCAACTGGCTGCGGTCCGCGATAATCCCCCGCAGCTCGGCTTCCAACACCTGATGAACGCGGATTTCCTTGCGGGTCACGGCAAAGGTTTCGGCGGTTTCCCGCACCAGGTGGTTCAGGTTGAGCGGTTTGATTTCGTATTTGCCCTCCCGGGCATATCCCAGCAGCTGACCGGTGAGGCGTGATCCGGCCTCCACCTGTTTTTCAATGCTCTGGAGCATCCGGTGGCGCTTGTCCGACGGCTCGGTCTGCAGCAGCATGATGGTGGTGTAGCCCTGGATCGCCATCAGCAGATTATTGAAATTATGTGCTATACCGCCGGCAAGGGTTCCGATGGATTCCATTCTCAAGGCATGCTGAAGCTGTTTCTCGATCTGCTCCCGTTCCTCTTCCGCCCGTTTGCGCGCCGTGATATCCCGGGCGAGACCGCGGAATCCGATGCCCTCGTTTTTGGCATTGCGGATCAGGGAAACGGAGGTCTCGATATAGCATTTGGTCCCGTCTTTCCGGATCAGAACCCAATCCAATCCCTGATAACTGTTTCCGGTGGTAAAGACTTCGTTGAAGGCATGGTACACTTTCCTGGCGTTCTCATCATCCATGAAGCGCCGGTTGTTCATCCCCGTCATTTCCTCTCTGGTATAACCGAGCATGGCGCACATGCTGTTGTTGAAGAAGAGGAGATTCCCCGCGATGTCCACCTCATAATAGCCTTCAACGATGTTATCCAGGATCGTCCGGTATTTCGCCTCGGTTTCCCTCAGGGATTCGATAACCTCAAGCAGGATCCGGGAAAACCATTCGATCGGGTTGTTTTGGATTGTCGCTGGAGTCGGGCTGGTCATCACACGTCCTTGGTTGCATGTTGCCGATGCATATAGCGATTCCCGCCCGGGGAGTCAAATGATTATTCGCTTGATTCCAGGAGGGCTTTTCCGTTATGGTTTCCCGACAGTTCATCCGACGGAGTGAAATGGCAGTCATGAAAAAAATAACCATCCCGGTGCTGCTGGCAGCCCTTACGATATCGGCCTGCACCTTCAAATTGATTTACAACCACCTCGATTGGATCATCCCCTGGTATGTTTCCGATTACATCAACCTGAATGATGAACAGGACGGATTTCTCGGCCAGCAGATCGCCCAACGGTTGAAATGGCACCGGGTGACCCAGCTGACCCTCTACGCCCGGACGGTGCGGGATTTCCGCTGCGCCGCCGAAAAGGGGCTGACCCGGGAAAATCTCGACGACATGCACGATATCCTGCGCCTGTACTGGCAGGATCTGGTGACCCAGATCACGCCGGATGTCGTTGAGCTGCTTTCTTCCGCCACCGAGGACCAGCTGGCGGAGCTGCTGGCCAATCTGGAAAGAAAAAACCGTGAATTCAAGGAAAAATACATCGATCCCGAACCGGAAACGCTGCGCCGCCTGAAAGTGGAACGGATGGAACGCTTCCTGGAATATTTTCTGGGTTCCCTGGATGAACGCCAGGATGCCATCATCGCCGACTGGTCCGCCAGGCTGGCGCCCATCGGCGAGGAACGCCTTGTCTATATCAAGCAGAATTTTGCGCGCTTCAAGGAAATGCTGGCCTTCCGGAACGACAAAAACCGGTTTCGGGAACAATTGCGCGATCTGCTGTTTTTCAACCGGGAGGACTGGCCCCCGGAATTCAGAATCAAGGCGGAACACAACCGGGAATTGACCAAGACCGTCTTCCTGGAACTCGACCAGACCCTCAACGCCGACCAGCGGAGCCATTTCATCCGGAAATTGGAATCGGTGGGCGGGATCCTGGATGAGCTGGCCGCCCAGGCCGTGCCATAACCCCGCCATCATCATCCGAAATTCTCAAAAAAAATCTACGAATTTTACGAATATTCGCTTTATCCGCTTGCAAATCATCATTCGGCATGCAATAAAATCTCTCGTTTATAACAGGAGAAAACCCCATGCCCGTACCATCGATCCGGATAGAAGCCTATCCGCTCCGGATTGCCCTGAAATCCACCATCCGTCATGCCGCTGCCGCGCGGAACCGGGGCGAGAGCGTCTGGGTTCAGGCACAGCGGGGCGGGCTGACCGGATTCGGGGAAGGCTGTCCGCGATCCTACGTCACCCATGACGACCTGACATCCAGCGTCGAATGGGTGAAGGACCGCTTCGGGGACGGACAGCTGCGTTTCCGGGACGTCGGGGAAGTCATTCAATGGACGGATGCGAACAGTTGTGAGATCGATGAGTTCCCGTCCGCCTGGTGCGCCGTGGAGCTGGCCGTCCTGGACCTGCTGGCCAGGGAGAACCGCTGCAGCATCGAAAAACTGCTCGGCCTGGAAGACGGTGTCCGCGGGGGCCGGTATACCGCCGTTCTCGGCAATGACAAGACCTGGAAATTCACGCATCTGGTGGATCATTACCTGGTGCGCGGTTTTTCCGAATTCAAGTTGAAACTGAGCGGCGACCTGGATCAGGACATTCTCCGGCTGGACATTCTCCGTCAATCCGGGATCCGGCACCGGATGACCGATATGCGCATCCGGGTGGACGCAAACAATTTATGGGCGGGCCGCGCCCCGGACGCCCTGGAATACATGAAGGAACTGAACGGGCGCATCGTTGCGGCGGAGGAACCGCTGGGACCGCGTGATATCGAAGGCCTGTGCGCCTTGACGGCGGCGACGGGTCTGGCCGTCATTCTGGATGAAAGCCTGTGCACCCGAAACGATCTGGAGCAGTACACCGGCCGTTCCGGAAAATTCATCGCCAATATCAAGGTGTCGCGAATGGGCGGGCTGATCCGGTCCCTGAACATCATCGAAAAACTGAAAAGCCTGGACTGGCCCGTCATCATCGGCTGCCATGTGGGCGAGACCTCCCTCCTGACCCGTGCGGCGCTGGTTCCCGGGATTGCGGCGGGAAACAGTCTCATCGGCCGGGAAGGCGCTTTCGGCGACTACCTGCTGGCCCGGGAGCCGGCGGAACCGGTGCTGAAATTCGGCCGCCACGGCATCCTGGATCTCCAGTCCGCCTATTACCTCAAAACCGCCCGGGGACTGGAAGTCATTCCCAGCGACAACTGGGCCATGGGCACCGGCATGCGCTGCCGGATGCCGAAAACCTGCGACGACGGTTCTCCGGATATTTCGATTCTTCCCATGCCGGACGGATACGACATCCATTATCGGACCTGGGGGCCGGCCGAAGGCGATGATGCGCTGCTGATCCTGCACGGCGGCATGAGCCATTCCGGATGGCAGGCGCCGCTGGCCACGGCCGTCCGAGCCCTGTCCGACGGGGTGACGGTGGTGGCCGCCGACCGGCGGGGATGCGGCCTCAATGCCAACCGGGGCGATCTGGCTTCCGTGCACGCCGTCATCGACGATGTCGTCCGGCAGGTGGAATTCCTGAAACGCTCGTTCACCCGTGTTCACCTAAGCGGATGGTGCCAGGGGGCCCAATACGCCTCCGTCGCCGCCCATCAACTGGGGGAATCCCTTGCCGGCCTGATTCTGCTGACACCCGGCTTTTTTTGGAACGAGCGCTTCCGGTCGGTGATCCAGGTCACGGAAAGGATCATCCTGAAACTGCTGTCCGAATTCCGTCTGAATCCCGATCCGGACCGGCCTTACGTGCCCATTCCCATGGAGCCCGCCGATTTCACCCTGTCGGAGGAATGGCTCGATTATATCGAGAACGATGATCTCAAAACCACCATGGTCACCATGAAAACCGTCTACATCATGGATGAAATCCAGGAAATGTCCTGGTCCGCCATTCTGCGGAACCGGCTTCCTTTGCTGATGATCCTGGCGCAACAAGACCGCATCGTGGACAATCACAAGATTTTAAGCTTCCTCCAGAACCGTTTTCCCGAATCGGGCCGGAACCGTCTGGTCACCATCAACAGCGCCCACGCCGTCCAGTTCGAGAAAGCAGCGGAAATCGCCGCGGAAATCCTGGCCTTCATTTCCGCCCGACGGGCTGAGGAAATATTTGTATGCCGACGGGAAAATGTGCTATGATGCTGCGGCTCGAAAGGGAGGATTTCGGTCCTTCCGCACCGGCAAGGCGTTGGCATCCATTGCATCGATAACGAGGTCCCGGTGGGTCGGGAGCTCATTTCATCCCAAGGAGCGGCAATCATGGCAAGCGTATTGATCATCGGCGCCGGCGGCGTCGGCAATGTCGTGGCGCACAAATGCGCCCAGGCGTCCGACATATTCACCAACATCTGTCTGGCCAGCCGCGACATCGCCAAATGCGACCGGATCGCGGAACGCGTGGGCAAACCCATTGAAACCGCGCAGGTGGACGCGGATAAGACGCCCGAGGTCGTTGCCCTGATCCAGCGCGTGAAGCCGGATCTGGTGCTCAACGTGGCCCTGCCCTATCAGGACCTTGCGATCATGGAGGCCTGCCTTGCCACCGGCGTCGACTACCTGGACACGGCCAATTATGAACCCCCCGACGAGGCCCGGTTCGAATACAAATGGCAGTGGGCCTTCCACGACCGCTTTCGGGAAAAAGGCATCATGGCCCTTTTGGGCAGCGGCTTCGACCCGGGGGTCACCAACGTCTTTTGCGCCTACGCCCAGCGGCATCTCTTCGATGAAATCCATTTCATCGACATCGTGGACTGCAATGCCGGCGATCACGGTCATCCCTTTGCCACCAATTTCAATCCGGAAATCAACATCCGCGAAATCACCCAGAAGGGCAAATACTGGGCAAACGGGGAATGGATCGAAATTCCGCCCATGTCCGAATCCAGGGAATTCGACTTTCCCGGGGTGGGGCCGCGCAAGGCCTACCTGCTGTACCATGAGGAAGAAGAATCCCTCGTGAAACACATCAAGGGCTTGAAGCGGATCCGCTTCTGGATGACCTTCGGCGAGGAATACCTCACCCACCTGCGGGTATTGCAGAATGTCGGCATGACCCGCATCGATCCGGTACGTTTCGAAGGCCGGGACATCGTCCCGCTGAAATTCCTCAAAGCCCTGCTGCCGGACCCGGGCTCCCTGGGAGTCACCTATTCCGGAAAGACGTCCATCGGCTGCATTTTCGAGGGGCTCAAAGACGGGCGCACGAAAAGAATGATGGTCTACAATGTCTGCGACCATGCGGAATGCTACCGGGAAACGGGCGCCCAGGCGGTTTCCTACACCACGGGGGTGCCGGCCATGATCGGCGCGGCCATGATGCTGACGAAGACCTGGAGGGGCCGGGGCGTTTTCAACATGGAAGAGTTCGACCCCCTGCCCTTCATGGACATGCTCAACCGCCACGGGCTGCCCTGGGAGGAAAAAGAGCTGTGATCCCGGATATCGCCGGCCTCCGGACGCCCTGCTATATCATCCACCTGGGCTTGCTCCGGAACAACCTGCGGATCCTTTCCCGGGTCCAGAACGAGGCAGGCTGCGAGATTCTCCTGGCCCTGAAGGGCTTTGCCGCCTGGAGCACGTTTCCCCTGATCCGGGAAACCCTTCGCGGGGTGACGGCCAGTTCCCTGCATGAGGCCATGCTGGGCCGGGAGGAATTCGGCGGCGAGGTGCATCTGTGCGCCCCGGCCTATCGGGACGATGAGATGGACGAAATCCTGGCCTGCGTCGATCATATCGTCTTCAATTCCTTTACCCAGTGGCAGCGGCATCGACATCGCGTCCGCTCGAACCCGCGCGACATTTCCTGCGGCCTGCGGGTCAATCCCGAGCATTCGGAAGTGGCCACGGCGATCTACGACCCCTGCGCCCCGAAGTCCAGGCTGGGTATCCTGCCCCGGGCCTTCGAGGGACAGGACCTGGATGGAATCGAAGGCCTGCATTTTCATAACCTCTGCGAACTGAACGCCGACTCCCTCGAAAGAACCCTGGCCGCCTTCGAGGCCAAATTCGGCCGGTACATCCGGCGGATGAAATGGATCAATTTCGGCGGCGGGCATCATATCACCCGCAAGGATTACGATGTGGAGCGTCTCTGCCGGCTGGTCCGGGATTTCCGGACGGCCTACGGTGTCCGGGTATATCTCGAACCGGGCGAGGCCGTGGCCTTGAACACCGGTTACCTGGCGGCCGAGGTGCTGGACATCCTTCATAACCGGATGGACATCGCCATCCTGGACACATCCGCGGCCGCGCACATGCCCGATGTGCTGGAAATGCCCTACCGGCCCGTGATCGAGGGCGCGGGCCTGCCGGGAGAACATCCCCATGAGTATCGCCTGGGAGGCCTCACCTGTCTTGCCGGGGATGTCATCGGGGATTATTCGTTTCCGGAACCGCTGCAGGTCGGACAGCGGCTGATCTTCCACGACATGGCCCATTATTCCATGGTGAAGAACAATACCTTCAACGGGGTGCGCCTGCCGGACATCGTGCTGTATGAGCCCGACACGGAAACGTTCCGGGTGGTGCGGGAATTCAGTTATCCGGATTACAAGAACCGTCTTTCCTGAAGACCTCCTTGGAAAACGTCACGCGTTCCTCCACCCCCGGCATGGCGCCGGAGCGGTTTTCTATGCAGCGCAACCGCGGCAGCAGCCCCCGCTGGTTGGCGATCTGGATGCTCAGACCGGGACGCGCATTCAACTCCAGGATCAGGGGGCCCCTGACCTTGTCCAGCACGATGTCCACCCCCATGTACCCCAGCCCGGTCAGTTCATAACAGCCGGCGGCCAGCCGCAGCAGCTGGTCCCAATGGGGGATCACCACATCGCGCACGCTTTCATAGGTATCGGGATGTTCGTCGATGATCATGTTTTTCCAGACCGCCGACCCGGTAACACCGGTGGCGATGTCGATTCCGGCCCCGATGGCCCCCTGGTGCAGGTTGGCCCGGCCCTTGGAATCCCGGGTGGGCAGCCGCACCATGGACATCACCGGGAAGCCCTGGAAAACGATGATGCGGATATCCGGGACGCCCATATAGCTGATCCGCTCGAAAATCGGATCGAACTGCACCCGGTATTCGATCATGGCGTTGTCCGGCTGGCCGCCCAGGCTGTACATGCCGCTGAGGATATTGGACACATGGTAGCCCACCTCCTCGCCTTCCAGAATGGTCCCGCCCACGGTGCGGTAACGGTCCCGGAAACGACCGGCCAGCACCATGATCCCGTTTCCGCCGGAACCTTTGGACGGTTTGATGACCGCATCCGGATGGGCACCGAGGATATCGTACAGCTTGTGCCGGATCTGGTATTCCGAGCGGATCACGCCGTACAGCTCCGGCACCGACAACCCCGCTTTCAGGGCCAGGGCCTTGGTTTTGAGCTTGTCATCCACCAAGGGATAGAGACTGCGCCGGTTGTATATCAGCGTGTACTCGGCGTTCCGTTGATTCAATCCCAGAATACCGATGCGCCTGAGTCGGGCGACCGCCTTCTTCATGCATCGCTCTCTTTTCGTTTAAACACCTTGAAGCGCATCAATTCCGTTATCCGGTAACCGGAATACCGGCCCAGCAGCAGGATGGCGGCCAGCAGCACCAGGTTCAACTCGGGGAACACGAATACCAGGTGGGCCAGAATTGGACTCGACATGACCAGATAGATCATCGAAGCCGCGGCCAGGGTCCCGGCGCCCTGTTTCAGCGCATCGGTGGGACCGGTCTCCTCCCAAAGGATGGACATTCTTTCGATCGCCATGGTGATGATGACCATGGGAAACAGGGCGATGGAAAGTCCCTGTTCCAGACCCAGCAGATGGCTGACCACGCTGAAAGAGGCCATCATGAGGACCACCGCCGTCAGCACCGCGGCCAGACGGGGCACCACCAGCAGTTTGAGCTGTTCCAGGTAGCGCCGCACGCTGAGCCCCAGACCCACCAGAACGATGAACAGAATGATCCCGGCGGTCAGCTGGGTTTCCCGCATGGCCAGGGCGATGAGGACCGGCATGAAGGTGCCCAGGGTCCGCAGCCCGATAACGTTGCGCAGCAGCACGATCAGAAACGCCCCGATGGGCACCAACAACAGAATCCGATACACCGACTGGGTGGGCAGGGGCAGGCTGAAGAGGGAAAACCGCTGCAAAAAAGGCATCCCGGCCGGGTCCTGATCCGAGATGACGAACAGGGTTTCCTCCTGGTTGCGCACCAGGGAGACGTCCACCTTGAGGTTCTCTCCCCCCTTGAACTTCACCAGCGGCATGGCCCCCCGCCACCAGACCAGATAATCGGCGGGGATGCCTTTTTCCTGGGTTTCCGGATTGAAGGCATACCATCGGCCGTTTTCAAACACCTCGATCCAGTGCACCAATTTGGGTTTCACCCATTTCATCTCCTGGGTGAGCCGGACCCCATGGACTGCCCGGGCCGGTATATCCGCGAGACCCAGGAGTTGAACCGCCAGGTCGGCCTTGTCCTCGGAAGTCTTCATGCGATCCGTCAGGAATTGAACCGACGTCATGGAACTGGGACGGTTGAGACGGCGCAGGAGGTTGAGGACAAACCCTTCCAGATCGGCGGATTTGTCGAACATCTCGGCGACCATTTCCTCGGAGGCCTCCAACTGGGTGCCGATGAAACTGGGCTTGATCAACTCGGCCTTCTCGTGGCGGTCGAAGGGGATTTCCATGGTCTGCTCGTTGCCCACAAGCCGGATAACACCTCTATAATACAAGTGAAATTTACCACCGCCCTTGCGCTTGGACCACACCGCCTTGCGGTTGCCGCCCTCGATTTCCGTATTCAGGCCGAATTCCCGGGAAATAAAACTTTCATTGGTGATGGCGATATTGGGATTGTTTTTGGGGATGAACAGTTCGACCTTGATGGGCCCTTTCCGGGATTCAAAATGGACATCCGCTTCCAGGGTCCAGAGCATGGTCTGAAGGTTGGGCTTCAAGGGCAGTTTCAGCTTGTGGGCCTTGTAAAAAAAACAGCCCAAGCCGCTTATGGTCAGGCAAAGCGCCAGGATGTAAAGGTGTTTTTGTTTCATGCCGTTTGTACCGGTGACGGTTATTTGGCCTTGGGATTCTGGGACGATTTGCAATCGGGCAGCATGGTGTATTTCGCATCCGGATCGATGGCGTAGGCCCCTTTGATGAAACTGCGGCCGATGAGGAATTCATACAGGAAGCGCCGGCGATCCACCAGGTTCACTTCCGCTGTCCGGATGGTGTTCCCGACGCAGATATCGAGAAACACGACGGGACGTTCCTGGGGTTTGCCGTTTCTCATCTTCACCTTGGCCGTGCGGACGACGGGGCGCTCCAGGACCACCTCCCGGTTCTTCCGGTCCAGCACGGTGAAGCGCACGAATTGTTTTCCATCTTTCACAAACCGTTCCACATGGCTGGAATTCAGGGAGGAATGCAGGGCGCCGGTGTCCATCTTGGCCTTGAAGAGCAGGTTCTCCGGCATCAGCACCACTTCCTCCAGCCAGCCGATGACTTTAATTTCATTGGAGAAGCATACGGATTGACTCAGCAGTAAAAACAGGATAATGCCAAGGATTGAACGCATATGGGTTACTCCCGGTTTTGTTGACCAATATGGCTGCTATGGCTGTTGATGGAAAGCCCCTGGATCGGTCAGCCGCTCCGGGGCGATGAACAAGGTGATCTATTTATACATTATGAAAACAGAAAACAAGAGTTTTTATCCAAAGGAGCATCCATGAACTTTTCCGCCATCGTCCGGCTGGAAGAACGCGGCCGGATCGCCGTCGTCACCTTGAACCGTCCGGAACGCCTGAATGCCTTCAACGATGATATGTTGCTGAATCTTCAGACCGTTACGAATACATTGAAGAAAAGCCCGCCCTGGGTCGTGATCCTCACCGGCTCCGGGGACAAGGCCTTCAGCGCGGGATTCGATGTCAACCCGGACAACCCCATGGTCGCGGATTTTCTCCTTTCCGCTGAAAAGCACGACCGGGGGCCGGCGGCGGAAGCCATGGGCCGGCTTCGAGGGATCGTGGACGACTTCGTTTCCCTGCCGGTTCCAATCATTGCCGCCCTGAACGGCGTGGCGTTCGGCGGCGGAGCTGAAATCGCCGTACGATGCGATCTGCGGATCATGGATCCCCGGGCCGTCGTCTGTTTTTCAGAGGTCCGCCTCGGTCTGATGCCGGACTGGGGCGGTGGTGCCACCCTGAGCCGGCTCATCGGCCCCTCCCGGGCCGCGGATCTCATTCTCACCGCGCGGGAAATCGGCGCGGAGGAAGCCCTGGCCCTGGGCATGGTCAATCGCATCAGCCGTCCGGGAACGGTTCTGGAGGAGGCCCTGGTCCTGGCCGAAGCCATCGCGTCCAACGGTCCCCGGGCTGTCCGCCATGCCCTTACAGTCATCCGGCGCAGCCGGGATCTGTCCCTGCGGGACAACCTGGCGCTGGAACTTTCGCTGGCCGCGGATCTCATCGCCTCCGGGGAATGCATCCACGGTGTATCCGCCTTTCTGATGAAAAAGAAGCCCGATTTCCCGGACATCGTCCCGTAAAATCGTTTTTGCTTTTCGTTTGTGGAAGCGGTATAGTCCCAGACGATCATCCGGGTTTTCCTTCATCGTGAATCCATCCTTAATTTTTTATGAGAAGAGGCGGCATGGAATTTTTATACCTTTCCCCCGAGTTTCCCCCCAATTACGCCAATTTCATCATTCAGCTGGACAGGATCGGCGTCAACGTATGGGCCATAGGAGAAGCGGACTTCTTTTCCATGCCCCCCGAACTGCAATCCGCCATCAAATGGTATATCCGCGCGCATCTCGGGTCACCGGAGATGATCGACCAGGTCATCGACGAGTTGATCCGGTCCAAACAGGCCATGGGCAAACCACCGCATTTCGATATCGTGGAATCCCATAACGAGCAATGGCTGTCCCTGGAGGCTTTCATCAACCGAAAACTGGACATGGACGGTATTCGTCCGCACCAACTGCCGCGGTTGAAGAAAAAATCGGTCATGAAAGAACAGTTCCGGGAATGCGGCTTGCGGACGGCCCGGGGGGAACTCGTCCGGAATCCCCAACAGGCCCTGGAACTGGCCGATGCCCTGGGCTATCCCGTGATTTTGAAACCGGATGAAGGCGTGGGCGCCGGCGGTATCCACCGGGTTGAAGACGAGTCCGCCCTGCGGCGGATTCTGCCCGAATTGCACGGCGACTACTTCCTGGAGGAATTCATCGCGGCCCGGATCGTCAGCTATGACGGCCTGACGGATTACGACGGCGGGATCATTTTCGAAAACACCCTGATATACGGCGACGGGGTCCTGGAGTACATCCATGGGAAGGACACGTTTTTTTATACCGCCCGGATCATCCCCCCCGGGCTGTCGGATATAGGCGAACGGCTGGTCCGGCATTTCGACATCCGGCGCAAGTTTTTCCATTTTGAATTCTTTGATCTGGACGGCCAGTATCTGCCCATTGAAATCAACTGCCGCCCGCCCGGCGGGGCCATTCTGGACATGATGAACTACAGCGTGGACGACGATCTGTATGCCGGCTACGCCCGCATGATCGCCGGCGGAAAGGCGCAGATGGCGGAGGAAAAGAAATACTATTGCGCCTATGTGGGCCGGCGGGACAGGGCCTATGCCCTGAGCCACGACGACATCCTGGCCCGCTGCGGGGCCTGTCTGACGGAATTCGGGGAAAATCCTCCCATTTATCGTCAGGCCATGAGCGACCGGAGGTATATCCTGCGCTCGCCGTCCGAATCCGACCTGCTTTCGATGGCCGCCGATATCCAGCGACCATTGTGATCATTCCGTCATTCAGGCAACAGGAGCAAGACCCGCCATGCACATGGAAGAACATCACTGGTACAGCCCCCAGCTCGACCGGGAAATGCGGCTGAAACTATACGGCCACTGGGGGGATCCCCTCATCGTCTTTCCCTGCTCCCGGGGACGGTATTTCGACTACGAGGGCATGGGGATGACCGACGCCATCGCCGGCTTCATCGACGCGGGTAAAATCAAACTGTTCTGCGTGGACGGAATCGACGGCGAAACCTGGTATGATTTTTCCATCTCGCCTTCCGAACGCAACGCCCGCCATGGAGCCTACGAACGCTATATCCTGGGGGAGGTGGTTCCCTTCATCCGGGATCAATGCCGCCTGCCCCATGTGCGGGTGATGACCAACGGATGCAGCATGGGCGCCTTTCACGCCCTCAATTTCTTCCTCAAACACCCGGATGTTTTTTCAGGGGTCATCGCCCTGAGCGGTCTGTACGGCCTGGACCGGCCAGAGTTCGGCCTGTCCTCCGCGGATATGCAATGGGTTTTTTACAACTCCCCGTTGAATTACCTGCCCGGTCTGGCCATCCCCTGGTACCTGGAACAATACCGCAACAGCCGGATCATCGTCTGCGTGGGACAAGGCGCCTGGGAACAGGAGGCCCTGGAAGATACCGGGAGGCTCCGGGATATCCTGCGCACCAAGAACATCCCGGCCTGGATCGATTTCTGGGGGCCCGACGTCCATCACGACTGGCCGTGGTGGTACCGGCAGATGACCTATTTCCTCGGCCATCTGTACGGACCAGTTTGATCCGACCTCGGACTGGTTTGCAATTGTTTCCCTGCAAAAACCATTTGGAATGGCAGATCTCGGGTTGAACGGGATCATTGACCGGATCGGAACAATTTTGTATATGACGTATGCGGAATACAGAAGCATCGGCGGCGTCTCCGCCGCTCATCGGACCTTCCATCCGGCCGATGGAACACAGCGGACTGTGGTTACCTACAACCCCTTCGGACCGGCTGTTTCAGGGTTCGAAACACCAGGCAGGGCCTGAAAGAATCGACATGCTGGACTCAAAAAAAACCATCACCCTGATTTTGATCTATTCCCGCCCGCCCCTGGTATTCGCCGGGATGATCTGCGCCATCCATGTGATGCTGACCCGTCATCCGGTGGCTTTCTTATTGGGCGTGCTGTTCCTGTTCATCTCCATGTCCTTTGATGTCATTGACCGGTGGTTCGCCGCCCGGTTTCATCCGGACAGCCGCTTCGTGGACCTGGCCGATCGGATCATGGACAAGATCGTTTTTTCCATCGTCTTCCCGCTGTTGTCCGTCGGGATGATGTGGCGCATGCTGTATTTTCCGTCCGGAGCCAGAAAAACCGAATTGCTGCACGCCCTGTTCGTATTGTTTTTGTGCATCACGGTGCTCATCCGGGACCATTTCGCCGCCTTCATGCGCGGATTCGCCATCCGCCAGGGACTTGAACCGGAACCGAAGGAATTCACCCGCTTGCGCACCATCGTGGCTGCACCCCTCAGCGCCCTCCTCTACGCCAGGGCCTTTTATATTCCGGAAGGCCCCTGTATCCCGCTTTATTCATGGACCGCCTGGCTGGGAACCATTTCCACCCGGGTCTTCTTTGTCTGTGAAATCCTCTTTCTGATCATCAATTTCGGCTCCATTGCCGGGTATTGTAAAAAATACGGCACCTATTGTCTGGACGAACTCTGCCTGGACGACGATCAGCTCCGTCGGAGGATTCTGGCCTTTCTGCCCAACGCCCTGACGGTGATGAATGCCATGATGGGTCTTCTGGCGGTTTTTTTCGCCCATCAGGATAAAATCAAGGAGGCCTTTCTGATCATGATCGGCGCCGCCATATTCGACAAACTGGACGGCGCCATGGCCCGGAAACTCGGCCTTACGGACTCGACCCCCACCGCGGACGGAAAACCGCGGATCACCTTCGGCGGCATCATGGATGATATCGCCGACACGGTCAGTTTCTGCATCGCTCCGGCCTGGATTTATTATATGTGTCTGTCGGACGCCCCGGCTTCCTGCAGCCCGGTAAAACTTCCCATCGGACTGCTGGCCTGCGCCTACGCCGTGCTGGGTGTTTCACGGCTGATATATTTCACCCTGGACAAGAACCCCATTCCCGGTTATTTCAAAGGCATGCCGACCCCCGCGGCCGCGCTTTTCGTCACCTCGCCGCTCATCATCTATTTTCAGGCAGCCGCCAAGGGTTCCGTGCATGTCTGCTTCTGGTATTATTTCTGTTCGGCGATGATGGTGGTCGCCTCGCTCTTGATGAATCTGTATCCGGCTAAATACATCCATGTGGGCCGCTTCATGGACCGCCACCGCTGGTTCGGACGCATCAATATTCCCCTGGTGGTGCTCTTTTCGTTTACCCCCTACCTAGGATATTTCGCTTTCGGGCAGCTGTTTCTGTACGCGCTTTCCCCGCTGTTCGTTCCGAAAATTAAAACAAAGCCTTGATACCACAGTGTGGAAGGGCTGCTTCATGAGAATTCCCAAGGCGATTGATAGCAGACCAGTCATCAGGTCCGTCACGGTTGCCCATATCGTTTTTTTATTTTTTTTCAGTCACTTGTTCCAGAAATGAAATTGTATTGACACCCATGGCCTTTTTGGGCATAGTCGGCCCTGCAAAATCCAGGACGGACGGATTGTCGGAATCCCGTCGGTCCTTGGGGTAACGCACCGTAATTGATATACAATAATATATCCATGGCAAATGGACAGTGAACGACGGCCCATGATAAAGACGTCAACCGGCCGCGGGGGCGGCGCCCATGTGGGTCCAAATTCCGACAGGGAATAGACTATAATGAAAGCAATGCGTTGGTTATCCATCTGGTGTTTCTTGCTTCCGGTGATCGCCTGTGCCTCCTTTCCTTCCATCAACGGCCCGAATGAATTCGGTTTGAGGAATTGTGACGAAAAATTTCAGGCGGAATACCGGTTGATGAAGAACAATCTCAACCTCGCCATGCGGGAAAACGAGGTTGTCAAAGGAGAAAACGGTCAACTCAAGGACAACGTCAGCGCCCTTCAGACGGACCTCGCATCCCTGCACCAGAAATACGATCAGGACATGGCGTCCATGACCGGCAAGCTGGAATCCCTGCAGGTCCGGTTTCAGGACCTGGAAACCCAGAGCAATGCGAAAATCCAGGAATTGACCGACCTCCATCTGGCAGTTGAAAACAAACTCGCCCAGGAAACAACCAGGTTTGAAGAGACGCTGAAAACCCAACAGGAAAAATCTAATTCGGAACGTCAGGCCATGGAATCCGATTTCGCCGCCCAAAAAGCGGACTATGAAAACCGCCTGGCGTTGTTGTCGAAAGACCTGAACGAAAAGCAGACCGCCTTGACGGCCCTGAAGAAAGACCACACCAAGGCCAAGTCGAAGATCGAAACCATGCAGAAAACCATCGCCGACAACCAGAAGATGATGGGAACCATGCAAAAGAGCATCGACGACTATAACGCCACCCTGGCAACCATGCGAAAAAGCCTGGATGAAAACCAGACCGCTTTGGCCGCCAAACAGAAAACCATCGACGAGAACCAGGCCGCACTAGCAGCCAAGCAAAAATCCATCGATGAATACAAGGCAACCGTGGCGGCCTTGCAGCAGACCATTCAGAGCAACCGGACCGCCATGGCCGCCATGCAGCAAACCATTGACGACCAACGGGCGATGCCTGAAAATCAGGCGCCGCAAGCATCACCGGTCCCGGCAGCAACCCAACAGACGCCGGCGGAATAGCATCCACCGGCAAAAGGCCGACAATAACTATGAAACCCGAAGCCCTCATCGTGAAATTACCGACTTATGCACTTCTGAGCATCTTGCTGCTGTTTCCGGCCCTCTCCGCGGCCGAAACAACTACCGAAACCGTCACCCTGCTTTTGACGTCCAACCTGAAAGGGAAATTCACCGTTTCGACGGAAAACCAGGATCAGAACGATCCCATGCTGGTGATGGCCCAGTCGCTGATCAACGAACGCAACAATAAAGGCGCCGACCTGTTGATCGATCTCGGCAATGCCTTTTACCCCGGACTGCTCTCCCGGTTTTCCTATGGGTCCCTGATGATGGACTACCTGGATTACATCGGATTTTCCGCGACCCTGGTATCCTCCCAGGATCTCAACATCGGCATCAACAACCTGGAATTCCTGAGCCAGAGGAAAAAAACGGCCCTGCTTTCGGCCAATATCGAAAAAAACGGCCAACCGGTTTTCGCGCCCTACATGAAAGCCCGCATCAAGGGCAAAACCATCGCCTTCGTCGGCATCACCAACCCGTCGGGTTTTTTTGACATTGCGGAAAAAGAACTCTTCGACGCATCCTTCAGCGACATCAACACCACGCTGTCCATCACCATCGACAAGCTCCGCCTGGAACAGACGGACCATATCGTGCTCCTCTCCGGTCTTTCCTATGAAGACAATGTCAAAATCATGAAAAAGAACAAGGATGTCTCCCTCTGCATCAGCGGTGGCGACAACCGGGGCCAAATCTATACCGCAAAGGCCAAGCGGGTGGATCTGGATTCCGGCAGATCCTTGGTGACATTGACCAATACCCGGGATTATCACTTGCTGACCTTGGCGCTGGGTGAAAAACTGGAAGTCGGCAGGCTGGTCTCCAAAACCCCGCGAGGCGGCCCGACGGATACCCAGAACTACATCGGTCTCGTCAAGCGGCTGAGTCTCTGGAAATCCCGTTTCGCGGTCGAGGGAGACGAAACCGTGGCGGAAGAACTTCCCGGAGAAGTCCAGGTGGATGTCACCAAGGTGGCGGAACTCCTCCGCCATCGGTTCGCCGTGGAAATCGTCATGCTGGGGAAAAACACGATAACCCCCGGAACCTTCTCGGGAAGGGTGACGTATTCGGATGTCATCACCATGGTGAACAACGAGTTGCCCATATTCACCTACCGGCTTTCCGGCAAGGAGCTCAAAACCGCAGTCACGGATTTGAAACAGATCGTCGTCACCGGCACCGATGGCAAATCCGTCCAGGGCTATCCCATCGATGACAAACGGAATTACCTGATCTGTTCCACCCAGCAGATTTACGACCGCTTGACCCGGAAATTCAACCGGGCCATCCCGTTTAAAAATTCCTGGAAGACCGTTCCCGATGAAATCCGGGCGGATCTGAAGGGCGAACGGATCATCACCCGGAAGGATTTCAGCTATCTCGATAGACGCTTCGCGTTGCTGGTGGATGTATATCTGTCGAATTTTTATGAGCAGTCCGACGTATCCCGGGGCGACAAGAAAGATGTCCCTCCGGGCAAGCCCGCCGATTCCTACACCAAGTGGGGGATTGAGGACCAGATCGATTTTACCATCTACAATCGCTATCACAAACTGATCCTGACCCCTTACATTTACTTCGTCAGCAAGGACGATGATTATTTGCAGAACATCCTGAGGGGCACGCTTTTTTACACCTACAATTTGAACACCCTGCTGAAGCCCTACCACAAATCCCAGGTGGACACGGTGGTTCAAGTGGTGGATGAACAACGGCCGGTGATATTTCGGGAAACCGTTGGCGCCTTCTTTGAAACCCAATACCTCACCGGCAAACTGGGTGTCGGTTTTGAAAAGCAGACCCGGGATCCCGAAAAGGAAGTTTTCAACGGTTTTGAAGCCGTGGCCGACGCGGACATCGACCTGTGGCAGAATATTTCCTATGTGTTCAACCTGGATTCCTTCTACGGCTTTGAACGCATCGATACGAGCAAGCGCCAGTTGCGCTCGAGCATCACCAACGGCCTGTCCTTCAAGATCAATTCGTTCCTGGCCCTGTCGGCCAAGCACAAATGGACTTTTTTCGACGCAACGGAATATAAAGAAAAATACACCGAGTCCCTTGTTCTGCTGGGGCTCGATGTCACCACGGATTTCAAGGTGTTCTGATAGAGCCGCCCCCGCCTTCAAGAGGCGGAGGCGGCTTTTCCGGCCAACCGGTAGTCTTCCTTCGACAGCCCGAATTTTTTCATTTTTTCATAAAGACCGCGCGGATGGATGCCGGCCTTCAGGGCGGCCTTGTTGAGATGGCCGTTGGTTTCCGCCAGCACCATTTTCAGGTAGGCGTGTTCCACCAGGTCGATGATTTCATCGCGGACCTCGGGAAGGCTTTTATAACGCCATTCCGGATGAACGGTTTCCGAAATCGAGTCCAGGAAGGATATCTTGCCGTTCTGGGCATGGATTCCCTGGGGCAAATCCTTGGCCGTAATGGTGTCGCCGTGGCAGAGAATCACCGCCCGCTCGATGACGTTGATCAGCTCACGCACATTCCCCGGCCATTCGTAGTGCATGAGTTTTTCCAGGGCCTCCTGGGAGATCTGGTTGCTCTCGCGGTTCATCTTGATGCAAAGACGCTCCAGATATTGGTCAACCAGAATGGGAATATCCTCGCGCCGGCTGCGCAGCGGCGGAACCGTCAGGGTGATCACGCCCAGCCGGTAGTAAAGGTCGCGGCGGAAAAGCCCTTTTTCGATTTCCTCTTCCAGGTTGCGGTTGGTGGCGGCGATCACCCGGATATCCACCCAGGTCGCCTTTTCGCTGCCCACCGGACGGACTTCGTATTCCTGCAAGACCCGCAGGAGCTTGGCCTGAAGATGCAGCGGCAGATCTCCGATTTCATCCAGGAATATCGTTCCCCCATGGGCCAGCTCAAACGCTCCGCGGCGCGGGCGCACGGCGCCGGTAAAGGCGCCCTCCTCATGGCCGAACAATTCGCTTTCCAAAAGGGCTTCCGGCAGCGCAGCGCAATTCACCGGCAAAAAAGGCCCGGTGGAACGCGGGCCCTCGGCATGAATCACCTTCGCGAGGTGCTCCTTACCCACTCCGGTCTCGCCGAGAATCAAAACCGGCGCATTGCAGGGAATGACTTTCTTGACCATGTCCATGAAAATCTGCATCTGGGGGCAATCCGAAACAAAAGTGCTGAGCTTGGGCTGTGAATCGGTGCGCCTGTCCAGCCATGATTTTTGCACCAGTTGACGCCGCGACTCCAGGGTCGTTTCGATGGCCTCGGCCAGCGTCTTGCGCGGCAAGCCGGCGAAAAGCACCACATCCGCCCCCCAGGCCACCAGATTGGCGTGTTCTTCCGGAGAATCGCTGTTGTGCAGCACGATGGTCGTCGGGTTTTCCGGCAGGTCATTGATCAAGGCGATGGCCGATTCGGGTGGTTTCGGCATCAGCTTCGTGTTCAATACAAAAATGTCGCCGCTGGTCTTGACCGCCTTCTGAAACGGATTGGCGCAGTTACCCACGGACTCGACGCGCACGTCCGGCTGGGCGAAACGTTCGGTCAGAAAAACTTCCAGGCTTTTGTTTTTTATGGCAAGAACAAGACGCAGCAGCATATCCTTCTCCCTTCTTGGCGGTCGTTTTTCTTTTTCCGGTAAAAATTTACCGATTCTTTTTTCCAGAAATCCAGCGACGGCCAGCATCCACCATGGGTAAATGAAATTCTGCAAATCGGCCCGCTTTTTTCCATCGCATCTGACGCTAAAAAGCACCGGTTGTCAATCCTTTTCCGTAATTTTTTACCGGTTTTTCCGATCACAACCGAATTTCGGTATCCGGTTACCATTTTATCCCAATACCGGCGGCGCCAGCACCGATTTAACCAGCTATTTTACTTATATTTAATTAAAATCCGTCCCCATCAAACCTGCTGGTATGTTTTTTGCTGTCAGTCCTGGCAATCCATGGCGGTATCCTTGTCCACGAATACGGACAAGCCCGGACGGAAAACTTCCCACTTCAGGAGACTGCGAATCTTGGGCGACGACGAACTTGATTTTCATGCCGACGATGAGAAAGAGGCGGATTTCGAAGACGGAGACGACAAGCGCGCTCGACGGAAAAACCGTTCGGAGAGAGGGAACCGGTACGAAGACATGGAGAAATTGGATCGTGAACGCACTCGAAGAAAAGCCCGTCGCGAAAAGCGCCGGAAAGGTGACTTGGGGTGAACTTGGATTGATTCGATTGGATTGATTCGAAGGGGGACCGACCGATAGGCAATTCGGCCATGATCTGAGATCATCAACACACATCTTGCGGAAAGGAAACAACATGAGACTGGAAAGCACGAGCGCCATACGGGAAACAGCGATTGCACTGGGCGTCTGGGGCATTTCTTCAAGCATCGACATTTACGACTGCAACCCCGAACTGATCCGGGACGCGGAAGCCATCCGCCGCTTTGTTGTCGAGCTGTGCGATCTCATCGAGATGAAACGGTTCGGCGAAACCCTGGTGGTCCATTTCGGCGAGGACGAAAAGGTCGCCGGCTACTCCATGGTCCAATTGATTGAAACATCGCTGATCTCGGCCCATTTCGCCAATCTGACCAATACGGTGTATCTGGACGTTTTCAGCTGCAAACCCTATGTGCCGGACGTCGTCAAGGACTTTGCCGAAACATTTTTTAAAGGCGGCCGCAGTGTCATGCATGTGACCCTGCGTCAATGAACCGCACCGGAGCAATGCATTCCCATGGATGAACCATGCTGAATATCCGTATTGAAAACGATATCGACCGGTGCGGAGTTCTGTGGCAGCGGCTGTGGCCGGATCAGTGCCTGTTCGACCGCTGGGACGTCCGGTTGGCCTTTCATCGGCATTTCGGCCGGCCGCCGCATTTTATCGTGGCCGAGAGAGCCGGCCGGCCGGTGGGCCTGCTGCCCCTCAGCTGGATTGAAGAGGAAGGATATTACGGCTGTTTCCCGGGGGAAACCTGGAAGGGGAAAACCTGGCTGGAGCAAAACCGGGTTCCCGCCGAATCCCATGACATCCGGCAGCAGCTCTGGCTCGCCGGTCCCGATGATATCCGTATGCGCTATCTGCTTCCCGAAGAATCCCCCGGCAGCGCGGAAACCGATGAAACCGGTTATCTGTTTCATCCGTTGAAATACGGCGGGAACATAGATGCCTATTGGGCGGAATTCTCCGGAAAGTCGAGAAAACAGCTCAAACGGGAAGCTTCCGTCTATGCCGACAGGGACTGCCATTTTCAGGAAAACGCCTTCGATGACATCGACTGGATGTTCGAAACCAATCTGGCCAATTTCGGCACCAACTCCTATTTCCACGACCCCCGTTTTCAGAACGGGTTCGATGTCATGCTGACCCTCTTGCGCGACCTGAAGTCCCTGCGCACCGTAACCGTCCGGGTGAACGGGAAAAAAGCGGCCGTTGACGTCGGCGCCGTTTACCACGGTCGTTACACCGTCCTGGCCGGGGCCACGGATCCGGCCTTCCCGGGAATCGCCAAAACCATCAACCTGTTTCATCTGGAATGGGGCTGCGGCCGGAAATTTGACGAAATCGATTTTTTGTGCGGCGACTTTGGCTGGAAAACCAGATTTCATCTTCATCCCCGCCCCCTGTGCATCGCCCGAAAAAACGCCGCGGAACATTATGAAATAAAGCATACAGCAAAGGCGGCCGTCCTTGAGGCATCCTAATCGCGTTCTGGTGGTGGGCACCACGCCGGATTATATCGATCATATCCGCCGCAGAAAACCCGGGCGGGCTGTTTTCATCACCGACCCGGACACGCTTCCCTCATCGACGCCGGCCGCGACAACCGCGGAGGACGAACTGATCTGCCCGTTGCGGGAAGAAGATCGGGTGATCGCGGAGCTGCAATCCTTTCTGGATGCCCGCCACATCACACCCAGCGGCGTGGCCTGTTTCGACTGCGAATCCCTCGCCATGGCCGCGGCCATCGCCGCAAACTGGAAGCTGCCGTTTCCCTCAAGCCGGACCGTCCTGCTCTGCCGCGACAAACTGGTCTGCAAACAACGCTGGTACGCTTACGGGGTGCCGTGCCCCAAGGTGATGGAAATCGGCGGTCCGGAAGACCTGGAGTCGTTGCTGGCGGAAACCGAATCCGGCATCATCGTGAAACCCCTTTCCGGCAGCGGCAGCGAGTTGGTCTTTCGGTGCAATACGCCGGCGGAAGCCACGGACGCCTATCGAATCATAACGGCAGGACTCGCAACCAGAAGCGGCCACCGGATGTACCAGCCGTCTGCCGGCAGGGGCCGCCCCCCCATCATCGCGGAAGAATTCATTCATGGTGAAGAATACAGCTGCGATGTCCTCATCAAATCAGAGCAAGTGAAAATCATACGGACGGCCAGGAAATATTTCCCGGAAAAAGGTCCTGTCGGCACGACCCGGGCCTATGAAATTCCGGCAGAGCTTCCGGTCACGACCGACGTCTCTGCGTTCATGGCATATATTTCCGCCGCCGTCAAAGCGGTGGAAATGACGGACGGCCTGTGCATGCTCGACTTCATCGTCCGCAACGGACGACCCTATTTCCTGGAAATCTCTCCCCGTCCGGGGGGCGATTGCCTTCCGTCCCTGATCGAGGAAAGCTGCGGTTTCGATATGATCAGCGCGGCCATCGATCACGCCGAAGGCCTGTGGCTGATGATTCCACCCGGGAATGCCTGGAAACGCCTCTTGGGGGTGCGACTGCATGCCGAGCGTCCCGGCCGGCTGAAAGCCATCCGCCCGCTGCTGAACGGTTATGAAAACCGAATCCGTTCCATGGTCTGGTTGAAACAGCCCGGGGATCTGATCCGGGTTCCCCCGGAAGATTATGGTTCCTGGCTGCTGGGATTCGTCATTTTCGAGCCGCTCAACGGCCAACCCGTCCCGCACCAGATACGCGATCTGCAAAAACGGATCGAGGTGGATATCCAATGAGCTTCCACTGGTCCGACGCCGGAAGCCGGAGCGGCGGTTCATCCCGGCCGCCATCGAAGGCAGGTGAGAACACGCATGGATGATCTGCTGCAAAAAGCCCGTGGGCTGCTGACTTCCCCAAGCCCGGCCATGAATGAAAACCATCTGGAGGTATTTGTCCGGTCCTGCCTCCGGCATCGCGACCTCTTCCTGGATCTCGCCCAAGGGAACAGCTCGCCTTTGTATGCCCTGGATGAAATCCGCCTGATCTCCAAGGCCCATCGCTTCCGCCGGGTGTTCGAGGAGGCCGTTGGCGCCGTGGACGTATTTTTCGCCATGAAAAGCAACAACATGCCCGATATCTCGCGCATCCTTACCGGCGCGGGCCTCGGCCTGGATGTATCCAGTGGATTGGAGCTGGAACAGGCCCTGGCAGTCAATGCGCAGCGCATTATCTTCAGCGGTCCCGGAAAAACCGACGACGAATTGCGCCTGGCCCTGGAACATGCGGGACGGGTGACGGTCCTCCTGGACAGTTTCGGCGAACTGGAGCGTCTGGCGCACCTTTCGGACAAACAAAACCAAACCATCCATGCCGGTGTCCGCCTGACCACCAACCCCCATGGACTGTGGCGAAAATTCGGCATCCCCCTGGACCGCCTGGGTGATTTCATGGAGCAGGCGCGGCAGCATGAGAGGATTTCCCTGTGCGGTCTTCAGTTTCATACCAGCTGGAACCTGACCCCCACGGCCCAGACCGATTTTCTCAAGCAACTGGGGCGGAAACTTCACGACATGGGGCCGGAATCCAGAAAAAGCCTCCGATTCATTGACATTGGCGGCGGCTACTGGCCGGAACAGGGCGAATGGCTGCGGACCTGCGGCACGCCGGAAGGCCGGCTGCTGGAGCTGCTGGCGCCGGAGCGGCTGAATCCCCGCCTCCGCCATTGCCTGCGGAGTTCCCCGCTGGAGTTCTTCGCCCAAGCCGTCGCCACCGTCATCCGCGAGCATTTTCCCAAAGACATGGAGCGCCGCATCTGGCTGGAACCGGGGCGCTGGCTCTGCCATGAAGCCCTGCATCTGCTGATGAGGGTGGTGGACGTGAAGGCGCCGGACCTCGTCATCACCGACTGCGGCACCAACGCCGTGGGCTGGGAACGGTTCGAGCAGGATTATTTTCCGGTCATCAATCTGACCCGTCCGGGGGTTACGGAAAACCCCTGCCACATTTTGGGCTCCCTGTGCACCCCTCATGATGTCTGGGGCTTTTCCTATCATGGGACGGACATCCAACCCGGCGACCTGTTGTTGATTCCCACCCAGGGGGCTTACACCTACAGCCTGCGCCAGAATTTCATCAAGCCCCTGCCCCGGATCGCCCGTCTTCCCGTTGAAGTGGTCCTGGACTGGCCGCCGAATTTTTCCTGAAGGCGGTCCCGGAGTCTTCATCCCCTGTCTGTCCCCTGATTCCGGCTTCCGGATACCGAGTAGTTACGTGCGGTGATTGACATCCGGACGCCTTTCGGATATTCAGTTGAACCTTGAGATGCGTTTTCATCAAGCAGACCGGTTTCAACATGCAAGGACAAGGATCATGAGTGACAACCGCGAAGGCCGCCGGGTGGGCATTGCTCAATTCTTTGAAAGCCATCAGCTCGGTTCCTATTTTATCAAATACGTTTATCTGCTTTTTTTTCTGGAGGCCTTCATCTTTCTGGCGGCTTTTTTGGGGAATCTGGGACCGGACAAGGGACCCTTCCCCTGGAAATTCTATTTCATAGTCTCCTTTGCGGCGCCCATCGGCATCACTTTCCTGCTGGGCGTCAGCGTCGCAGCCTTCAACCACTATATTTTCGACAAGGACGACGGTCCGGAAACACCCGCCGGCGCCGATGAACCCGGGCCGAAAAAAAACCGGATCACCTTCCGGCACGCCCTGTTTTCCCTCCGCAGGGCGCCTTTTCTGGCAATCCTGTTCTTCATCCTCATCGGCTCCATCCTTTTCTACCATTCCGGCGTCATCTATGTGTATCTCGCCAATGCCGGTGAAAAAGCCGTCCGTTATCTGCTGGCGGCTCTCGGGGCCGCCCTTTTTCTGGGCGCCGGCGTGGCCGTCGCCTGGATCATCGCCAGCTACAAGCTGAAAAAGAGGCATCTGGACCATGCCTACGAATACAAAAAGGAAGTCATGAAGACCATGGGGCTTCTGATCATGGAAGACAATCAAATCCTCGACTCCCACGGCAACCTGATCGCGCCGAAGCAGCCGAAACTCGTCGCCATGGATCCGGGCGACAGCCGCTATGGCACCATTTCACCCAACAAGAGGCAGATTGCTTCCTAACGCGGAACCCCGCTCCTTCTGAACGCCGGCGAAATAATCAATGCATCTTTTGAAACACCACCATTTGCCGGCAATCTCTGCCCAGTTTTATCAGACTGATGATCACCACGACGAATTCCAGACGCCCCAAAAACATGGCCAGGGTTTCCGCCCACAGGGCGGTATCCGGCATTGCGGCGGACGTCACGCCGATGGAGATCCCCACCGTTCCGAGCGCGGAAGCGAACTCAAAGAGCGACTCACCGATACCGAAACCGCAGGCGCACAGAATCAGAACGCCGAAAAGGTAGGTCACCAAGTACAGGAGTACAAAAAACGCGACTTGCCGCACTTTGGCGTCATCCATGAAAACACGGCGATTGCCCTCCCAGAGGGAATATTCCAAAACCGCGCTTTGCGGCAGGAGAGAACGTTTCATTTCCCAGACGAACAGTTTCCACAAAAAGTAGACCCGAAACTGCTTGATACCGCCCGCCGTGGAACAGGTGCCGCCGCCGATCAGCATTAATACGATCAGGATCATCACCCCGAATCCGTTCCAGTCGCCATAGCCCACAGTGGAAAATCCGGTGGTGGTGATCGCCGATACCGTCTCAAACAAGGCGACGCGCAATGATTTTCCGAGCTGCGGATAAAGCGCGCGGCAGGTAAAAAAGAACACCGCCGCCGTCGACAAGGGAATGAGCAAACCCAAAAGACGGACTTCGCCGTTGCGTGCAACGAAGCGCAGCCTGCCGCGCCATAGATACCAGGCGGTGACGAAACTGAGGTTTCCGACCAGCATGAGAGCGATGGTTACCGCTTCGACGGCCGCCGAATTCCAATAGCCGATACTCTCGACATGCGTGGAAAACCCTCCGGTGGATACGGCGGCAAAGGCATGGTTGACGGCGTCGAAAAACGACATGCCCGCCAGCCGGTACGCCAATGTCCCGACAACCGCGTAGCAGGTATAGATGATCAAGACCAGCCGGGCCGATCGGCGGACGTGCGGGACGAGTTGATCGCCGCGTCCTTCGGCGCTCGAGATGCCGATTCCGGTGGGGCCGACAATGGCCGACATCATGATGATGGCCAGCCCGGCTCCACCCGCCAGTTGGACGATGCTGCGCCAAAGCAGGATCATGGGGCCTGCGCCGGCCACATCCAACACCGAAAGTCCGGTGGTAGTCCAGCCGCTCATCGATTCAAACACGGCCCGCGAGAAAGGAAGCCCGGAAACGGCGACAAAGGGCCATGCGGAAAAGAGAATGACCACGATCCAGCCGATCAGGACGATGATGCCGCCCTCTTGGATCGAAAGGGTTACGTTGTAGGGGGTACGGAACAGTTTCCGCAACACCATTCCCGAAATGACGAGACATCCGGCGGGCAGGAGGAAGGCCGACGCGTTTGCCGCTTCCGCCGGATATGCCGGGATGGCCAGGAGCGGGGTCAACATCAGCAAGCCGGAGGGCAGGAGGATCATGCCGACGAAGGAAAAGACCGCTGTGTAGCGCAGTTTGAGATATTCGTTTTCCCGCAAGGGATCGTCTCCTATATCCGTTGACCCGTAAACACCCTCAATACGGAACCGTGGTTTTCCGGCAGGGTGATAAGCACCACCCGGTCCCCGGCCAGCAATTCGTTGGCTCCCCGGGGAACGATGGGGTGATTGTCGCGGATGACCACCGCGACCAGCGCATTCTCGGGCAGGACAATATCCTTCAAAAGCTTCCCCGCCACTGGAGAAGCGGCGTCAAGCACAATCTCCGTCACATTGACCCGTCCTTCACCCACCGGCAACAGGTTGATGATCTGATCCAGGGACGCCCGCTGTTCGATCAGGCTGCCGACAATGTGGGTTGTGGAAAAAGCGGAGACGCCTAATTTCTCGAAAATCTCGGCGTTATCCGGATCATTGGCCAAGGCGATGGCCCGTGGCACGCCGAATTGAATGGCGGAAAGCTGGCAGATGACCAGGTTGTCCTGATCGTTGGGGGTGATGGCGAGCACCACATCCGCGGACATGGCGCCGGCTTCCTTGAGGGTCGCGGCATCGCTGCCGTCGCCGCAGACCACCATGGCGGAAAGCTGCCGGGCCAACTGGACACACTCCTGCTGGTTGCGGTTGATGATGACCACCTCGTATCCCTTGGCGGTGAAGTTCCGGCACAGAAAATACAGGGTCTTGCCGGCACCGACGATCAGCACCTTCATGATTCGGTTGATCCTTTCTCCGCCCGGCCGCTGGCGACTGCCAGAAAAAACATCTCCGCAGCCACCGATGTCGGGCAGATCGTCTCGATGCCGAGCTGCTCGTAAACCTGCTCCCGCCGGGGATCAAAAACCCTGGCCAGCACATGCGGAACGTTGAACAATTTTCGGGCGATCTGGGCCACCATCAGGTTGACGTTGTCCTCGTGCGTCGTAGTGAAACAGACATCGGCCTGTTTCAACTTCGCCTCCTTCAGCACCGCGATCTGGGTGGCGTCTCCCACGATCCGGAAGCCGCTGAAGTCGGGCGACAGATCTTTGAAAGTGCCCTCGTCCGAATCAATCACCACTACCGAATGACCGACACGACTCAACTGGTTCGCCAGATTCGACCCCAGACGCCCGCAGCCGATGATGGCGATGTACAGGTTACGTTTCATTCCCTTCCCCCTTTGCCGCTTGTATCCTCGAGGTTCCTGTCCCTTGTATTCGGTCCGAAATCGATCTTCCCGATCTTGTGCCAGGATGAGATCCGTTCCAGGTTCGTCCAGGCCGGTTTATAGGTGGGCTCGATGTCCAGAGCCGCTCGATAGAATTTCTGGGCTTCCAGCCGGTCGCCCCTGATCTCATGTAACGCTCCGAAAAGGTTGTATGCCTCCGGTTGGGCCGGGTCGACGGCGATGGCCTTCCGGACCGTTTCACGGGCGACGGCGAAATCGCGCTCCGAGATGTGCCGCTTGGTCAGCTCGATCCATTCATGATAATCGGGGTTTCCTGTTGCTTCCAACTTCTCCCGTTCCAGGACCCGCTTCGCCAGCTCGCGGATTTCTCCGGGACTGAAGGGCTTCTGGATGAAATCCACGGCACCGAGTTTCATGGCCTCCACCGCGGATTCGATGGTTCCGTGTGCCGTAATGATGATCACCCGGGTTTTGGGCCAGTCGTTCTTGATTTGGCGTAGAACCTCCATGCCGTTCATCCCCGTCATTTTCAAGTCTAGGAAGACCAGCTTGAAGGGACCTTCGCGAAGCTTTTGCAGCGCCTCTTCACCGTTCACGGCCGTTTGGACCGGGAGCCCCAACGGCTCCAGGGACTGCGACATGGTAAGACGGATGTTTTTCTCGTCGTCCACGATGAGCATGCGTTTTTCTTCCATTGGCTTCCTCCTATTCGGGTACCGGCAGCGTGAAGGTGAACGTACTGCCCCGACCGGGGGTGGATTCCACCCAGATGGCCCCGCCATGAGCGCGCACGATCTCTTTACAGATCGCAAGCCCCAGACCCGTTCCGCCGGCGGCCCGCCCTTCCACCTGAACGAATTTTTGAAAAATCCTGGATTGATATTCCAGGGGGATCCCCGGTCCATCGTCGCGCACGGACAAATGGACATGCGGGCCGATTTTATTCGCCGCAAGCTGGATCCGACCGCCCTTGGGTACATATCGCAACGCATTGGAAATCAAGTTGGTCAGCACCCAGGTGATCTTGTTGGCGTCCGCTCGGACCTTCGGCAGTGTCCCGGTGGTCTGTAACGTCAGCGCGACCTCCTTCATGTCCGCCTGGCTCCTGAAAACCGCCTGGACATGCTCAAAAAGCGTCGTAATCGGTACATTTTCGAACTCCAACTCGATTCTGCCCGCTTCTATCTTGGACAGATCCAGCAAATCATTGACCAGGGCCTTCATCCGGTGAACTTCCTCATGGGCTGCCTGAAGAAGTTCACGATCCTTTTCGGAAAGGTCCCCGGCAGTGTGTTCCAGAAGCAGATCCACGCTCATCCCCAGGCTGGTCAACGGCGTACGCAATTCGTGGGAGGCGGCCATGACGAATTCATTCTTGAGCCTTTCCACTTCCTTCAGACGAGTGACGTCCCTCAGCAGCAGAACGATCCCGGATAGATGCTGGTCCCGCCCGCGAACCACCGTGATGGAAAAAAGGTAGTGACGTTCCCCATCCGCTTTGGAGAGGGTGATGATCCGTTGTTCATCCGGAACATTGGGTTGCATACCGGTTTCCACCGTTTTTTGGATCAGCCGGCAGACTTCCGAGTTCGGAAAAAGGTCGCGGCAATGCAATCCGGGAGGTTCGGAAAAAACCGATTCCAGCATCCGGCGGGCGGCCGGGTTGATGCCGGTGGTCTTGAGCGACGGATCGAAAACCACCAGTCCATCCTCGATACTGGTAAGAATGGCCTCCCCCTTGTTTTTTTCCGCGATGATCTGCTCGATGTTGATTTCGTGGTAACGGGCGAGTTGAGTGGCCATTCGATTGAATTCAGCTGCCAGGCGGCCCAATTCATCGCCGGTTTCCGCCGATACCTGGACAGTGTAGTCACCCGTCGAAATCTTTCGGGAAGCATCCATGAAACGACGAATCGGCCCGACGATCCGCTCCGCGAGGAACAGGCTGAATATCATGGCCACAATCAATGCCGCCGCCGCTACCAGCGCCGTGGACCAGATAGCGCGCTCGGCCACAATGCCGGCCCGCACACTGGCCGCGTACATGGTCTCCTCGTTTAGATTGCGCAAACCGATGCAAGATGCGCGGGCTTTGTTGAACAGAGGATAGACGGTTTCCAGATATAGGGAAGTCGACAAAGGCGGTCTGGCTGCATCGCGCAAGTCGGTCAGCTCGGAAAAGCGGCGCCGATAGGCCGCGTAATCCTCCTCTATGGATTGGACGAGTTTCGCTTCACCGGCAACCGTGATGTTGTCCTCGGCCCGGGCCAGCCATTCAAGAAAGGCCGCCTCATGCTCACGAAATCGGGCCACCCCCGCCTCCGCATCTCCAAGAAACATCAGCAAAATTCCGCTGTCCTGACGCTCCAATGCATCCACCATATTCTCGGCGGCAAGGATGCTCCGGTAATTCTCACTCAGGATCGCGTTGGTGGCATTGCCGAGGGAGACAAGATTGGTGATGGCCCAAACGACCACAAGTCCCATGAGGGCAAAAGCGAAGCCGTATCCGATCAATATTTTCTTTTTCAGTGTCATGGACTTTCCATCCTTGCATCCGGTTACCGAATATGCGGAGCAACGAGCATGCCAGGATTCGTTACCATATTTACAATAGGTTACAATAAAATAGCCTGGGATGGTCTTGAAAATTGAAAGGTCGGAGAGAAGCGGCCTTGCAAACTGCAAGGC
>JBMORA010000063.1:0-204414 GCA_049320885.1 Thermodesulfobacteriota bacterium
AGTTAGGTGTTTTTTGCGAAAAAACAGCGGCAGCCTTCTTCGATGCCATCATAAATACCGCGTTGCAGTGCCTTGGCTTGTCAAAGAACAAATTGGCGATCGCTTAAATCGATCCCGAAAGTTGAGTTACAAGGAAATCGCGTTCGTCGTCGACGATGATGATCCGGTTGCTCATTTCCCAGCCTTTCTTGCCTGAAATACGGATACGGTCTATCCGACGCGTTTGTTTTTTCCGATGGGACAAGCTTGCCTTTCCTGGTTCCTTCCGCCCTATCCCCGCTTTTTCTTCCTTCGTTCCATATCGGGAATGATCACTCGAAACGCACTGAATTCTCCGGGTTTCGCCTCCACTTCAATGCGTCCCCCCAACCCCGCCACCAGGTTATGGCAAACGTAAAGTCCCAATCCCGTTCCCTCCGTCATCGGCTTTGTGGAATAAAAAGGATCGAAAATTTTCGAGAGATTGTTTTCACTGATCCCGCAACCATTGTCCCGCACTTCGATAATGGCATGATCCAGCCAGGTGCCACCGATGGAGGCGCTCAACCGTATCCAGGAATCCTCCTTGTCCATCGCCTGGGTCGCATTGATCAGGAGATTGATGAGAATCTGTTCCAGGGCGATGGGGTCGGTATGGATCCGCGGGAAATTGTCCGGGATCTCCACCGAAAATGATTTTACCGTTTTCTTGACCTTGGCCCGACAGATGGAAACGGCTTTTTCGGCCACCGCCGGCAGGTCAATCCAGTTCTGGTTGGTATTGAATTTGGTTCGGGAAAAATCCTTCAGATTGGAAACAAAGGCATGGATTCTTTCCGAACCGTGTTGAATGTTGTCAATCAGCATCGATAAATCGTTGCGGAATTCCGCATACGGCATGTTGCATATTTCCAGTCCTGGCTGAATACCGCCTTGTCTCTCGATCAGGCCGATCAATTGTTCTGCATATTCCTTCAAGATCGGGATATTAAATGCGATAAACGCATTGGGATTGTTGATTTCATGGGCCACACTGGAAACCAACACACCCAGGGAGGCCATTTTCTCATTCTGGATCAAACGTTTTTCGAACATTTTTTTTTCAGTGACATCGGTGATGCGGTAGATGATCTCCGCCGGTTCTCCCTTTGCGTTGCGCAGCGGATATAGAAAAACCTTTTCCTCCCGCCGGGGATCCCGAAAGCCTTTGCGTTCGAACTGGATATCCTCAGTGTTTGAAAACGCCGACGAAATCCTGCAGCCCCTGCACAGATTCGGGCTGCTTTTAAACGCCTGGTGGCAGAACTCACCGACACCCACCCGCGTTCCGGTCATGCCGAAATAATCGACGGCGCTCTTGTTCAGCAGTTTGACCCTCATCTCCCTGTCCAGCAACACCAGCGGATCCGAGATGCCGTCAAAAACCTTCTGCAGCATGTCCTTGCTTTCCAAAAGACGCGCTTCGGCTTCCTGACGTTCCTCGATCTCCCG
This sequence comes from Thermodesulfobacteriota bacterium, assembly GCA_049320885.1. GTDB lineage: Bacteria > Desulfobacterota > Desulfobacteria > Desulfobacterales > SURF-7 > DYJD01. The sequence goes on from JBMORA010000063.1 coordinate 1,471, forward strand.
CAAGAGCTGCTGATTGGAAAGGGTCAGTTCCCGGGTCCGCTCCCGTACCCGATTTTCCAGTTCATCATGAGCTTTTTTTCTTTTTTCCTCCATTTCCTTCAATTCGGTAATGAGATCGAATACAATGACAAAGTGATCGTGGACCGGACTGTATACGGAAACCGAAAACCAATTTTTCAGGGATTCGACGAACATTTCGAACCGCTCGGGATGACCGGTACGAACGACGCGGCCGTAAATTTCAAAAAGTCGCGGGTCGGTCTCCCGTATGCCCGGAATCACTTCCGTGACCTTTTTACCCACAACCCCCGTCAACCCGGTGAGGGTGCCAAAGGCCTCATTGACCGATAAAAAGATGAAGTCATGCGGTTTATCGTCTGCATACACCATCCGGCAATAGGCAAACCCGTCCAGCATGTTCTCGAACAAAACGCGATACAATTTCTCGCTTTCCTGCAAGGCCTCCGCGGCGCGCTTGCGGTCGGTTATATCCTGGGTGATCCCGAATCCACCAAGCAATTCCCCTTTCCCGTCGAATTCAAGATAGGCCTTTTCCCGCACCCAGCGGACATCTCCATCCCGGAGGATGCGGTGCTCGATGTCGTAGGGATCGCCGCGCAGGCCCGCCTTCCACCGGGTATCCACATATTCGCGATCATCGGGATGAACCCGCTCCAGAAAGGATTCATAGGTCAGCCGCTGTTCCTTCGGCAAGTCGAAGATGCGGTGGTTTTCTTCGGACCAGGTCAGCACATTGTTCAGCACATCCAGCCGCCAGCTGCCGATTTCGCCGACTTCCTGGGCGCGGGCGAAATCCTTCCGGCTTTGTTCCAGTTCTTTCAGCAGCCGGTTGTGATCGGTTACATCCCAGGTCACCACCAGGACCGACGACTCCTCGCCGTCTCCGCCCGGCAGGCGGTCGATCTGGTGGTCCCAGGCGATATCCGGCTTTCCCGGAATCAGCGCATGATACCCTCTGCCTTCCATGGAAACGCCGGTTTCGAGAACAGTCCGCAGCAGCGCTTCGGAACCAGCGGCAGCAGCCTCGGGAAAGACCTCGCGATATGTCCTTCCGATCATCGGCATCGTGGGCCGCAATGCCTGATACGCCCGGTTAACCAGTGTGTACCGGAAATCGCGTCCTTCCATCACGGCAATGCAGGCCTGCGCCTGGTTCAGCAGCATCTCGAGGAATCGACGCTGCCGGAACTGACGTCGCTCGCTCTCCCGCAACTCATTCTCGGTTTTTTTGCGCTCGGTGATGTCCAGGTTGAGACCGGCCCAATTGGTGATATCTCCGTTTTCGCCCATGACCGGCCTTCCAATTGCCAGCACATTGCGGAACGAGCCGTCCCTGGACTTGAAGCGATGTTCTCTCTCGAATTCCGCGCCCGACCGGACACATTCCATCCAATGGTTTTTCGTGGCCTCCACATCCTCCGGCGGCAATAAATGCAGCCAGCCGAAACGCTGCACCTGGTCCATGGTCATACCCACCATATCCAGAAATGACCGGCTGGCATAGGTGCAATATCCTGCCGCATCCGTGACCCATACGCCGTATGGAATCGTCTCGCCGATGGTGCGATAGATCCGTTCGCTTCGTTCTCTTTCCCGGGCTGTTTTTTCGGCTTTTTGGCGCCCCAGTTCAGCCAGTTCCAGTTCCCGGACTCTTTTTTCCAACTCTTCGTATGATGGTTTTTCAGACATGCCGGCACCCGATGAAAAAGGATCACTTCCGGAAGGAGGTGAGCTGTCAGGACGTCTTCTTGCCGCATTTCGATGGCTTCTTTTTACCAATATCGCCATTCCATTGTCAATTTTTTTGGGAACCGACGCCGTTCACCACGGGTACAAGACCGACCGCTCTTGGCAAGAAAAAAATTCGATCCAACATGTATCCCAGATCGTCGGGTTTTAAGGGGGGACGAATGAAGGCGCTGAATACGGTACGGTGACCCGCAACAGCCATTGCATTTCATTTCATCATGCTTACGGTAAGGGGAAACAATATACCGTATCTCATTTTCAGATAATTCAGCGAATCTTGAAACGGGACAACTGGACTGCGTTCCCATGAAAGACGTTCCGGTTATTGGAGACCTCGTCCATATGGAGGTGACCTTATGGCTTTCACACTTGAAAAACTACCGTATGCATATAATGCCCTGGAACCGTTCATCGATGCCAGGACAATGGAAATCCATCACACCAAACATCATCAGACCTATATCGACAAACTGAATGCGGCCTTGGCCTCTCACCCGGAATTGCAATCCTTCCGGGCAGAGGAGTTAATCCGGACCCTTGACAAGATTCCGGACAATATCCGGACCGCCGTGAGAAATCATGGCGGCGGTCACGCCAACCATTCTTTCTTTTGGTCGATCTTGAAAAAGGAAACCGCCTTTAAGGGCGAAATCGCCGATGCCATATGCGCGGGATTTGGCGGTTATCAACAATTCAAGGAGTCGTTTTCCTCTGCGGCGACATCGCTTTTCGGCAGCGGCTGGACATGGCTGGTATCGGATGGCGGCGTTCTGAAAATCATGACCACCCCCAATCAGGACAATCCCATCAGTCAGGGGAAATATCCCCTGATCGGCCTGGATGTCTGGGAACATGCCTATTATCTCAAATATCAGAACAGGCGGCCTGAATACGTAGATGCGTTCTTCAACATCATCAACTGGGAAACGATCAACGATTATTATCGCGCGATCCGATAATGATAGATCCTTGCCATGAAAGGATAGACCAATGAACGATAATCGAAAAAAACAAGAAAATGTCAACAGTGAAGAAATGCAGGAAACGGCTGATGCCGGATCTTGCGAGTGTTATGCCGAGGACGACGACACCGAGTACCGGGAACTCTGCTTCGATCCTGAAGAGGATTGTTGCTGCTGTTGCTGATCGATATGGGCCGGCTGGGATTATCGCGCCTGCCCGTCATGATAATCGAAGGAGGTGATCGATATGAAACGTTCCAAAATCCAACCGGATCATCATTGCTGTTCCATTGAAAAGAAGCAGCTGATGAAAGAATTGAAAGCGTGTGACGAAACATTCGCCGGGCATGAGGCGCATCACCAATGCTACCGGGAGGCTGCCAGGAGAAGCGGCCGCCGCGGCAAAGCGTGTATGTACTCATAGCCGTCGGTGGTAAAAAGCTATATCAGGCTGTCGGGAAGTGGCGCACGGAATCGTTGATATTTCGTGCGCCTGCCCGGAGTCTTGGAATACAAACATAGACTCGACTTTACTTCCTGCGACTATTATAGCGATACTGCAAACGCATTCGCGGTTTTATCGTAACAACTTATATTATTTTGATATCAAACTCCCGTATCGGACTGGCATTTTTCTTTACAGACGCGATATGCTTCGACACAACCGCTGAATTTACGGCTCGTGCATTCAAAAAACGCGTCATCGCATTTTGTTCGGCATTCTGGTTTCTGAAGGATTTGATCGTTTTTCATTAGAATCACCTCCCTTTCTGCTGGCTCAGGTTTTCGTTACCATCTTTCCTCCTTCTACAGGCGAATATAGGCATCCTCAACCGATGGGCAAGTTTTGAATTGCTTTTCAACAAGCAAAATTTGGCGGATTTGCATGCCATTGGCGATTATTGAATTGGGAGTTTTGGCGATGCTGCCCGGAAGCGATCCGGCTTGACCCGCGCCAGCGGACCTTTTATATCAACCTGGGAGAAATCCTGCGGAATCAGGGAAAGCGGCAGGAAGCGATAGCCAATTACGAGCAGGCCCTGCGGCTCATACCCAATGACCGGGAAATTATCAGCCGGTTGCAGGAGCTGCGGATTTCGCCGGTTTCCTCACGGTAGGCATCCGAAATGCGGTTATGACGGCAAGCAACCATCGGCCCTCTTGCTCATCGGGCTACTATTCATAACGGTCTTCCGGTTTTTCATTTTCGGTCTTGTCATTCGGCTCTATCCGAATCGTCACCCGCCGGTTTTTGGCCCTTGCCTCATTGGTGTCATTCGGGCCCACCGGCCGCTGGTCGGCATAGCCGACGGCCATGAGCCGGCCGGGAGCCACCCCGTTTTCAATGAACAGTCTCACCACGCTGCTGGCCCTGGCCGATGACAGTTCCCAATTGGATGGATAAACAGTGGAGCTGATGGGAATATTGTCGGTGTGACCCTCCACCATCACCATATCGGGAACCGTCGCCACCACGTAGGCCACTGCCTTCAACACCTCCACCGGCTTTTCTCCCAATTCGGCCTGTCCCGGCTGAAACAAAACGCCGGCATTGATTTCCACGCAGACACCCAAGCGGCTTTGGGTCACCGTTACCTGACCTTCCTGTATCAAGGGTTCCATCACCTTGAGGATATCGTTGGCGATTCCCCGCATTTTTTCTTCCTGGGCCGGATCACCCTGATCCGACGGCACTTGCACGGCGACCACGGGGATCCCGGTCGTCACGGTTTGATCTGCGGATTGAATGGACACCGGCTGGCCGGGAGTACTTTGAAACGCCTCGATGAGGGCCGCGCTCAATGTTTTGTATTTTCCCTCGTTCACGGAGGAAATGGCGTACATGACCACAAAGAAAGCAAACAGGAGGGTAATGAAATCGGCATAGGAAACCAGCCAGCGTTCATGGTTCTCATGCTCTTCGGGTTTTTTCCGGCGCATCATCCAGGTTCTCCGTCCCGGCGAAGCGGAAAAGTCGAAAGCAACCTTCCGCCATGGTGGCTGCATTCGACGGCCCGCCGGCTGATTTACGCGATATAGGCCTGCAATCTGGTTTCGATGTTCCGCGGATTTTCACCATTGGCAATGGCGCACAACCCCTCGATCATCATCTCCCGAATGGTCACCTGCCGGGCGATGATATTCTTCAATTTGTTGGCCATGGGGAGGAATACCAGGTTCGCCGATCCGACGCCGTATATCGTGGCGACAAAGGCCACGGCAATACCGCCGCCCAATTTGGACGGGTCGGACAGATTTTCCATCACGTGAATCAGGCCCATCACGGCGCCCAGGATGCCGATGGTGGGGGCATAGCCTCCCGCCCCCTCCCATACCTTGGCCGCCTGGCGTTGATATTCTTCATAACTGCTGATTTCGGTTTCCAGTTCCTCGCGGATTTTTTGGGGCTCGAACCCGTCCACCAGCATCTGCAGGCCCTTGCGTTGAAACGGATCACCCAGCCTTTCGATGGCCGGCTCCAGCCCGAGGATTCCGACCTTGCGGGAAGTCTGGCTCCAGTCGACCACCTCGCGTATCAGTGCATGCGGATCCTCATGGGGCGGCATGAACACCCATTTGATCAAGCGCAATCCTTGCATAAAAGCCGGCGATGTGGTTTGCAGCATGATGGCGCCCATGGTGCCGCCGATGACGATAAAAAAGGCGGTCAATTGCATCAACGATTGGGCCTTGCCGCCCTCGAGGATCTGGCCGCCCAATATGGCGCCGACGGCCACCGCCAAGCCCACGATGCTGATAAAATCGATTCGATTGCGTTTCATTTGATTGTTGGTTCTTCCGGTGGTTGCACGATTTGTTCACTATAAAATAGATGGGGAAAAATTACAAAAGAATAAAGCGGAGCCGGTTGCATGGAGCGGCCATCGACTACCGCTTGTCTCGTGACGTCACTTCTCCCGGCAGGGCCTTCAGCGGTCCGGATGAAAAGGCCTTTGCGCTCCCGAACTCCGTGAGATGGCGGATGCGTTCGGCAACCTCCGGATGAGACGTAAAATACTGGCCGAAAAGTTCCGGGTCCTCGGCTTCCCGGATTTTTTCAAAAAAAACGGTGGCGCCCCCCATATGCCCGTAGAAACAATTCACGGCCGACAAGGCGAATTCATCCGCCCGCGTCTCCTGAATCCGGGAGAATCCCATTTCGGTGATGCCGATTGACCGGGCCAGGAATTCGCCGGCAGTGCTGTCAGAGCCGAAAACCAGCGCCGTCAGGGCCATGAAGGCCAAACCTCGACCCATGGCTCGCAGGTGATCCCGATGCTGAAAATGTCCAAGTTCATGCGATAATACAAAGGCCAACTCATTTTCAGAGGACATTTTTTCCAGCAGCCCGGAGAAAACGACGACGGTGCCGCCGGGAAGCGCCACGGCATTGACCGTTTCATTTTCGGTGACAACCACCCGGATGTCATAGGGCAGGGCCGCGCAGCGCGCCCTCAGTCCATCCGCCAGCGCCTGGAGATATTTCGCCCGACTGGTGGTCTTTTCCGCCGTATCCGCCAGTTGGGAAAAAAAACCGGCGATCCGCCGTTCCGTCTCCATGGACATGCGTGGTACGAGAAAATCCACCAGGAGTCCGAGACCGATGTAGAGCGCCAGGATCCCGCCCAGCAGACCGCCCAGCAGGATGCCGAGTTCCTTCATCGGCGATTCGGGCGACAGGTTGTCATTCCTTCCGGGCAACTTGGGCGTATACGGTACCGGGTTCATGGTCATCCATGCGCATTACTGGAGAGTCAGGGCCGTACCATAGGCCAGCACCTCGACACAGGTGGATTTTTGCTTGCGGCCGCTCTGCCCGATGGTGGAAGTCTCAAGCCGGACATTTACGATGATGGCGGCGTCTCCCGCCGCTTCTTTCATTCGCAGGATCGCCTCCCTCCGGGCTCTGTCGATCAGGCTTTCATAGGATCGCACATTGCCGCCGAAAATATTGCGCAACCCCGCCAGAAACTGCTTGAAATAGTCGACGGCGATCACGGCGCTGCCCGAAACGAGCTCAGCCTTCCGCACGGCGCTTTCATCGATCACCGTTTTCCAGAACGTCACGGCCGGCATTCGCAAAAAGGCCTGCTCGCGCGCTTCAATGGATTTATAATGCTTCCGCTCCGCCATGGTGCCGGCTGTGTAACCGACGGCCATCAGAATCAGAAAAATAATCAGCTGTTCCATTCCGCCTCCTTATTCAACCCGCACGGCGGTGCCGTAGGCGTATAATTCGGCCGCGCCCTGGGCAACGGAGGAAGTGGAAAACCGCACATTGACGACGGCGTTGGCGCCGAGTTGACGGGCCTGGCTGACCATGCGCTCCACCGCCTGCTCGCGGGACTCCTTCAGCAGCTCCGTGTACCCTTTCAATTCACCGCCGATGAGATTTTTCAGGGATGCCATGATATCGCGGCCCACATGCTTGGCGCGGATGGTGCTGCCGGAAACCAGGCCGAAATGTTCCACAATGGTCGCGCCGGGAATGGTTTCCACATTGGTCAGGATCATACCGTCCGCCGGAATGTCTGTGCGCCGTTTCATTTCGATCAACCGGCAGACGGCGCCGGCTTTTTTGAATGCCAGTTCGTATTTTTCCGCCGCGGCCTCATCGACGGCCGTCTTGATGACCACCGGCGCATCGGCGAACATCCGATCGATGGCTTCAGGGGGTTTCTTCAGTACCACCCCGAGATCCTGTTTGACTTCCTCCATGGATTTATCGCCGGCCAGTTTGCCCTCAAATACAACCTTAAACGTCCTCGCCATCTGCTGTTTCCTTTCTGGTTGGAAATCCGCTTTGCATTTCACAGGATTTTCATGACTGCTCACACTGGTGTTTATTCCAGCCACCTAATATCCTAGCTGCTGATTGACGATCACCACGGAAACAGCGGTCATCATGGGTTTGCGATGCAATATCGTCGTGATATTGCAAATCCGCTGGGGGGAATTGCAATCGATGCAGATGCCGGTTTCCGCGCAGGGGGTTTTCATGCCGAGACTTCTGGCCCGCATGGGCGCCGCCACCTGCCGGACCCTTTTGATGGCGCTGTCCAGGTCGGGGGTCACCTTGTTGATGCCCGCCACGATGATGACCTTCCCCGGACCGAAGGCCATGGCGCTGGTGCGGTTGCCCACGCCGTCCACGTTGACGATTTCACCGGTCATGGCAACGGCGTTGGCGCTGCACAGAAAACAATCGCAGGATAGTTGACGGCGGCGGCATTCCAGGCTTTCCGTCAGGTTGAACCCACCGGCATTGTGGTCGTACAGAATCTTGCCGCGCTCTTTAAGTGCCTCCATCAGGCCCAGGGAGCGGGTGGTGTCGGACCCGCCGAAACCGACGGTTGCGCAATCCGCTGCAACCCCCAGAATCACTTCCAGGGCGCCTTGCCGATCCTCGGCCCAATGAGCGTCAAAACCATGCTTGTTGAGATTCCGGATACAGGTTTCACCGATTTTTTGCCCTAGCCAGGTATGATATGGTTTGGTCACTGCACACCTCCCGCGGCTGGAAATCACCAGTCCGGCTCTGGCAGGGGATTCCCGCTCACTGTTTCAAGAAATATAAAACCAGGCTTTTTCCCAGGATCGGATTGAACAGTCTGTCCAGAAAACGGGTCAAAAAAGGTTTTTGCATGATATCCCAGGTAAGAAACCGGTGATACAGGTTGACCGGCCAGGAATCCTTTCTGCCCGGCCCCACCAGACATTTCAGCCACCAGTAGGGGGAATGAAGGCTATGGGCGTAATGGGTTTCGAAATGACGAACCCCCCCGGCTTCCAATCGTTGGATCAATTCCCTTTTATCGTAGATGCGGACATGGCCCTGGTTGGCATTGAAATAGTCATCGGACAAGGCCCAGCAGATCCGCTCCGGCAAATACCGGGGGACACTGACCACCAGCGGCTTCCGGGGCTTCAGAACCCGGATGATCTCCCGCATGGCGGCCCGGTCGTCGGGAATGTGTTCCAGCACCTCGGAGCAAATCACCAGATCAAAGCTTTCGTTCTTGAATGGCAGCTGCCGGATATCCGCCGACGAAAGGCACCAGACCCCGCCGCCGTGCTCGGCAAGCGCGTCATGATAGCACAACCGGTTCCGGGCTTCCTCGAGATCGCTGAAATTCCGGTCCGCCCCCACCACCACGGCGTCCTTCAGACGGTATGCCTCACAGGTGTGGCGTCCCGGCCCGCAGCCGATATCCAGAATCCGGGCTCCCGGCTCCACCTGGACCCGCTTGAAATCAACGGTGATCATGGATCACCTCGTTGTACGCCGCAATGGTCTTTTCCGCCGCCCGCCTCCAGGTGAAATTTTCCTGCACCCGGCGGTACCCGAGCGCACCCAGCTCGGCGGCGCGCTCCGGATTGTCCAGCAGGGAAACGATGGCCCCTGCCAGAGCGTCTTCATTGGCCGGCGGCACCAGAATCCCCGCATCCCCGACCACTTCCGGCAGGGCTCCTCCCGTGGTGCTGATGACCGGCACACCGCAGGCCATGGCCTCGCCGGCGGGAAGCCCGAACCCCTCGTAGACCGAGGGCACCACGGCCATGGTGGCGCGGGCGTATTGCCGGACGAATTCCTGGTCATCGATTCTGCCGGTGAAGCGGACATGGTCCTCAATGCCGAGCCGTCCCACCAGCTTGAGGATGCCGCCGTCCGGTTTGGGTGTTCCCACCACGATCAGACGGATGGAACGGATCTTTGCCACCCGGGCAACCGCCTTGAGGAGATAATAAAGACCCTTGAGGGGCGTGTCCGCACTGTTGGTGACGATAATACGGTTTTTGGCCCGTTCGATCTCCGGGATGGGATAAAAAATATCCGTATCGACGCCGTTGGGAACGATCCGGAACCGGTCCCGGGGAACATTGAAATCCCGGCAGATATCCTCCCGGGCGCATTCGGATACCGTTATAATGCTTGACAGTTTGCGGGCGACCCGCTTCTGCATGCCGATGAACGAGTGCCACCGCAAATGCTTCAATTTCTTCCACGGCGAGCGAACACTGCGGATGGCAATATCCCGGTCCACCGTGATGGGGTGGTGGATGGTGGCGATGGTGGGCACGTATTGACCGATGAACCAGATTCCATAGGACAAACTTTGGTTGTCATGAATGATATCGAACTCTTGAAACCGGTGGCGCAGGTAGCGCATAGCCCGCATGCCGAAGGTCAACGGCTCCGGAAAGCCCATGGTGGCTACTCCCAGCCATTCCAAAAAATTCACGGGGTCGGCAAGCTCCGGCAGGGTCGGTATGCGAAACAGATCCGCTGGATTGTACAGATCCAGGCATGGCAGCATGGTCAGCTTGACATTCTGGTCCAGCAGCGGATCCGGCGGCCCGGCGATGACCTCCACGGAATGCCCGAGCCGGCTGAGCTCCCGGCTCAGATTGCGGATGTACACGCCCTGCCCGCCGCAGTGAGGGTTGCTCCGATAACTGATCAGACCGATCCGGAGCCGCCTGTTTGTCAATGGTGCCTTCATCCGCGCATGCCTTTCTGAACGCCATGGAAAAGTCCACTCTTACGCCAGCCGCATCCGGCGTAATCCACATTCGAGCGTTTTCATTAACGCCCGTCCATGAATTTCGTCAAGTGTTTTTTCCGGCCATGCCGCCTGCGGTAACCCGCAGGTCGGGTTGGCCGGCGGTTACCCGACTGAACGCTTGCTCAAAATTGTTGACAAATCCGAGAAATTGCTTAATCTAACCATTTATGCCTTTTCCCGGAGTCGTTGAGGTCCCGGTGAAGCAACCGGCCCGGTCGCATGGCGCGGCGGGCTGATGAAAAAAACAGATTTGAATATAAGCGGTTACATGATGAAAAACCAAATTATTGAAATCAGATGGCACGGCCGGGGAGGCCAGGGTGCGATCACCGCCGCCAAAATCGTCGCCAATGCGGCCTTTGGATCGGGGTACAGCGGTGTTGTCATGGCCCCAACCTTCGGGACGGAACGGCGGGGGGCACCGGTTTTCACCTCCCTGAAAATATCCAAACAGAAAATCTACGACCTGTCCCCCATCGAACAGCCGGACATGATCGTCGTCCTGGACCACCTTCTCCTGGAGGAGGCCGCCATCGTAAGGGGCTTGAAACCCGGCGGACTGATCATTCTCAATACACCCAAACCACCGGAGGCCTATAATTTCCCGGGAATGAAAATTGCCACGGCCGACGTCACCTCCCTTGCCGTCTTGGTGGGCCTCAAACCCGGCATCGTCAATACGGGAATCATTGGCGCCTTTGCCAAAGCCAGCGACCTGGTGGATATGGGAATGCTTACCCAGGCCATCAAGGAGGAATTTCACACTCGGAAACCGAACCGGAATGCCCAGGCGGCCCGTCTGGTATATGAAAAAACCGTCATCGGCAGTTCATTGGAGGTCCGCCCATGAGTGATCCCACTTACGCCTGCAGAAAATCCCATAGCGAACCCGGACCGGGTGATGCCGGAAAGACCGGATCCTGGCGAGTGCTGCGTCCGATCATTGATGTCACTGTCTGCATTCCGGCCAAAACCAACAAGATGGCCTGTTTCAATTGCTGGTTGTACTGTCCGGACGGCGTCATCACCCGCACCATTCCACCTACGATCAATTACGACTATTGCAAAGGCTGCGAAATCTGCGCGGAAGAATGCCCGGTGGACGCCATCCGGATGGTGGAGGAAACCAAACTGATCAACGAGGAGAAGTAATCCCATGCATATTATCGAATCGGGAAACGTCGCAGCCGCGAACGGCGTCAAACTGGCCCGGGCCCAGGTAATCGCCGCCTATCCCATCACGCCCCAGACACCGCTGACTGAAAAACTCTCTGAGTTCGTGGACGCCGGAGAAATGCAGGCCCAATACATCCCGGTGGAAAGCGAACACAGCGCCCTGGCGGTCTGTATCGCGGCCTCCAGCGCGGGCGCCAGGGCGTTTACGGCCACGAGCGCCAACGGCCTGCTATATATGGTGGAACAAATTCACTGGGCCGCCGGAGCGCGCCTGCCCATCGTCATGTGCGTGGTGAATCGCGGCATCGGGGCGCCCTGGACTGTCTGGAACGATCACCAGGACTCCATCTCCCAGCGCGACGCCGGCTGGATTCAATTGTATGCCTGTGACCATCAGCAGATCATCGACACGGTGATTCAGGCCTTCCTGCTGGCGGAAACGGTCAGCATCCCGGTGATGGTCTGCTACGACGGCTATCTGCTTTCCCATACCTACATGCCCTTCGATGTTCCGGATACTGAAAAAGTGGATGCCTTCCTGCCGCCATTCCAGCCGGCATACTACCTGGATCCCGGGAACCCGGCCAACCTCAATACCGTGACCCTGCCGGACATCCGTCCGGATGTGCGCGGCAATATGGCGCCGGGTTACATGGAAATCCGTCACAACCTGCATACCGATCTCCGGCGCGCCATGGATAAAATCGCGGAAATCGACGCCCGCTTTCTGAAGCTGTTCGGACGGGGAGGGAACCCCTTTGTCGAAGCCTACCGCAGCGATGACGCCGATTTCATTGCCGTCTGTCTCGGGTCCCTGGCCTACCAGCTGAGGGATGTGGTGGATCAGCTGCGGGAGGAAGGCGTAAAGGCGGGTGTCGTGGGCATTCGCCTGTACCGTCCCTTCCCGGATCAGGCCGTGATCGAAGCGCTGTCAAAAGCCAGAAGCATCATCGTCTTTGAAAAGGCGCTGAGCTACGGCAACGAGGGCGCCCTCTTCGCCGATATCAAGGCGGCCCTCTATCACAGCCCGCGCAAACCTTCCGCATCCAACTACATCCTGGGACTCGGCGGGCGCGAAATCAGAACGGTGGATCTGCTGAAAACTTTCCGTGAGGCCTGCGCCCTGAACGGCCCGGAAGCCGGAACGCCCAAATGGATCGGGCTGAAGCTTTAGAAACAAAATCAATTCATCGCCGGGTTGTCCGGTAAAGGAATACGATCATGAGCGCCAACACGACCATCCTCAGTCTCCCGGAAGAAGAACTGGTCCATCCGGGCAACCGCGCCTGCGCAGGGTGCGGACTCAGCATTTTATACCGCGTCGGTCTGAAAGCCCTCGGCCGCAACACCATCCTGGTGGTTCCGCCAAGCTGCCTAACGGTGCTGCAGGGTCTGTATCCCATCGCCGCGACCCAGCTGCCCTGCCTGAACGTCACCTTCGCATCCACGGGCGCCGCCACCACGGGAATCATCGGCGCCCTGAAAGCCCAGGGCCGCACGGATATCACCGTTGCCGCCTGGGCCGGCGACGGGGGCACCGCCGACATCGGCATCCAGTCCCTTTCCGGAGCCTGCGAGCGGGGGGAAAACTTCATTTTCATCTGTTATGACAACGAAGCCTATATGAATACAGGCGTACAACGGTCCGGCACGACTCCCCAGGGGGTGATCACCACCACCACGCCCATCAGCGGCAAAGCCCAGCAAAAAAAGGATGTGCCGGCCATCATGGCCGCCCATCATCTCAACTATGTGGCCACGGGCAGCGCCGCCTATCCATTGGATCTGTATGACAAGATCGTCAAGGCCAAAACCGTTTCAGGCCCCAAATACATCCACTTGCAAACCCCCTGCCCGGCCGGCTGGGGTTTCGATCCCCGCTACACGGTCAAAATCGGCCGTCTGGCCATCGAAACCGGTCTGTTCGATCTCTACGAAATCGATCACGGCGTCTTCCGGCTGACCGCCGCGTCCCTGAAACTGCTGGGGAAAAAACGCAGACCCGTCTCCGAGTATTTTGAAACCCAGACCCGTTTCCGGGCTCTTTCCGAGGAGCAGATCACCGCCGTCCAGCGGCAGACGGACGAAAAATGGGCGGAATACGAACGGACACTCGCGGATGCGGGGAAAAGCGAAAAGTAATCAGTAGTCAGAAGCCAGAATCCAGGAAACGGAAGACGTCATCATACCCCCATCGAAGCCGGAGGCATTAAAAGCCTCCGGCTTGGATTTTTAGGCGGTTTCCAGCCCCAGGGTGAACCGCCAGGCGCAAACCCATTCCGCCGGATGATCATCCGGCGGACAGCCGATGCATTCGGTCCGGATCCGCGGATCGATGGCCCGGGCGAAATACGTATACTCCACCAGACCGCCGGATTTGCAGGGGTAGTCGTCCAGGTTCTTCCGCCTGCGGGCGGATTGGACGCGGCATTCATTCATCTGAAACACCAACCGGTCGGATGCCTCTTCGATAAAGGACTGGGTGTTGACCCGGGCGTACAGACGGAACTGGAGGGCCTGCTTCAAACCGGCAAGCCCCGGCCGCGCCGGTAAGTCCAGAAACCGGCGGATGGACCAGGCTTCGAAGGGGGAAAAATGGGCCCAGCAAGAATCATTGCAGCGCTTGGCGTCGGTCATGCCGTTCTCGAATTCCACCGCCTGAAACCAGACGCCGTCATTGGCCAGCCAATTGTTGGCCATGCCGTCCAGCAGTTTCAGGAGGTTTTCCCTGCCCAACTCCAGCAAGGGCGCCGGCAATTCGCCGGTCATCTCGAATCCCAGGATTTTTGCAAGCCGCTGGAGCTGGATGGGCCAGCTGCGCCGGGATGCCGCACCCAGGGCTTCGAGAGCCCGCTCCATCCCCATCTGGTGACGGACCTCGGCAAACCAGAGCCCGTAATGCATGATGATGCGGTGCCCCATATCCATCACTAGACGGGCCAGCTCGACTTCTTCCAGGTCATCGATCCGTTTGACGGCTTGCCCCTTCATCCCGCTTCTCCCATTCTACCATTCTACCATTCTACCGCTCTACCGGTCATACAAGACGGCCAATATGGTCGCCTTCCCGGATTTCGCGGCGATCCGATGGGGAGTGGTGGAAAGGTAATATACCGTATCCCCCGGCTCCAGTTCAAACGCATCCTCGCCGATGGTGACCGCGACCTGCCCTTCCATCACATAGATGAACTCCTCGCCGTCATGAACCGACATCTCGCCGTCGGGATTCTCCTCCAGGACGACCATCAGGGCTTCCATATGCCGGCCCCTGACCTCCGGAGCCAGGCTTTTGTAACTGTAGAGCTGTTTTTTCCCCTTTTGCGATGTGGAACGGGAGACGGTTTTGCGTTCATTCTTTCGGGTGACGGAGTAGAACTTGCAGCCGACGCCGGATACGACGCGACTGAAGGCCGAATCCAGGGCCTTGGACAATTTGATGACCGTTCCCAGCTGCGGCTGGACCTCCTTCCGTTCAATACCGGCCAGCAGGTCCACCTCGAAACCGGTCAGTTTCGACAGTTCCTCAAGGGAAACGCCTTTTGCCTGCCGGATCGCCTTGATTCTTTCGCCGATGGCCTCGATCCCCTCCTGGGTCGAATGGCAGATATCGCCGGTCAGATCCTCAAAATAATCCACATTGATATGCGGTTTTTCCTTTTTCGTTTCCATGGAGACTCCTTGTAATCCCTCTTCTAAGCCATTGACCCTGGAAAATCAACGGGCGCGATATGTTTCCGGCAACTCGGCCCGCTCCGACCACTCTTTGGGAAAGCGCTGGCCGGCGTCCTCGCCGAATTTCTGTTTGAGCTTCGCCAGACCGGGCCTGGCGTATTGCATATGGCCTTCCTTCAAGGTTCGGCCGTTGATGATGGCCTCGGATCGCAGGCGGCGTCCGATGGTTTTCTCCATCTGCCGGCCGATCCACAGCACGCGGTCCACATCCCAGCCGTGTTCGATACCCATCTCATCAATCTGCACCAGGGTGTCCTCCAAGGTCACCAGCCCCACATACCGGGGATCGTCATAATAATAATCGCCGGTTCCCTTGACCGGGCAATCGTCCAGGAAATTGGCCGGTTGCCCGCCAAGACCGCCGATGGTGGCTTCAAAATTGATGATTCCCGCCTGGAGCGAGGCCAGGACCGAAGCGGCCGCCACCCGTTTGGTTTCATGGAAATGGGCGATATGGAGCCGCGGATCGGGGATTTCATCCAGAATCATGGAAAAATACCGATAGACTTCCGGAGCGGAAGCGCTGCCGTCGTGATCGGCATGCTCGATGTCGTGGGCACCGATGGAAAGCCAGCGTTTGGTGAACTCCACGGCGTCTTTCATATCCGTGGCGCCGCCGATGGGACTGCCCCAGATGGTGCTCACCGTGCCGCACATCTTGATGCCGGCATCCGTGCATTTCCGGATACAGCGTTCCGCTTCCTTCCAGTAAGCCGGGAGGGTCGTACCGGAATTGGCGAAATGGTGCTGTTCCTCGGTGCTGACCATCATCAGGATGCGATCCGGACCGATCCCCTGTTTTTTCAACTCGATGGCGCGATCCACGGCGCTCTCCCGG
The DNA here is from genome assembly GCA_049320885.1 of Thermodesulfobacteriota bacterium. Taxonomy (GTDB): domain Bacteria; phylum Desulfobacterota; class Desulfobacteria; order Desulfobacterales; family SURF-7; genus DYJD01. The sequence goes on from JBMORA010000063.1 coordinate 17,517, forward strand.
ATGGTGATGGCGGTCAGACAGATATCCTGGTAATTAATTCCTTTTTTCGCGCAACGCTCCTTAAAGGCGTCGTCACGGAGATGCCGGAGCAATTCCTCGGCGTCCCGGAACTGCGGCATCAGGTGGGGATTCCCCAGGTTGGTGACTTCGATATACCGGCAGCCGGCAAAAATCAGCTCTTCCAGATAAAACTTCTTGGCGGCCGTGGATACGAATTTTTCCTCATGCTGAAAGCCGTCACGGATGGTGATGTCGCCGATGGTGACTTTTTTCGGCATTCGCGGGAATATGTTCCAGTAATTGTGTTTCGACATTGGTGGGGTTCTCCTTTCTTCAACAGTTAAAATCTCAGATTGCCGAAGGCCGGCTCACCGATCTCCCGCAAAAGACTGACCTCGAAGGCCATGGCCAGCCAATCGCGGATTTCCGCAAATTTAAGCACCCGGTCGCTGAGCAACCGCGCACCGCAATAAAACGGATGAGCCTCACCGTCGTATTTAGCGATCATTTTTTCACGAAACGCTTGTTTTTCCTCTTCGCTCATGGGTTTGCCGGAACTTTCCCGCTTGCGCTCTTCTATGGAAAGCAGCACTCCCGCGGCGCTCCGGCCGCTCATCACCGATGTACGCGACCGCATGGTATGGAACAGAAAATGGGGCCGATAGGCCCGACCGCACATCCCGTAGTTGGCGGCCCCGTTATCCGGACCGATCACGAGTTGGATCCGCGGTACTTGGGCGCAGGAAACCGCCCGCACCATGTCGGCGCCGTATTTTCCGATACCCATATGCTCGGATTCCGAACCGACCATATAGCCGGGTGAATTCTGCACGAACAGCAGCGGCACTTTTTCCTGACTGCAGCGGATAATCCATTCCGCCGCCTTGCGGGCGGCTTCGAAAAAAATAATCCCCACCTGATTCGAGGCAATGACTCCCACCGGCAACCCTTTGATGCGGATCTTTCCGGTGACGATGTTGTCACCCCGTCCAGGGGCGTAGTTTTTCTTGTATTCGATGATCTGGCTGTCATCGGCGACGGCGTGCAGGAACATACGGACATCCACTCCCTGCTGAACGGACGCCGGCAGGTTTTCATAGATGGATTCAACGGGAAGCTGAGGAGGAACCTCGGCATACCGGTGCAGATGGAGTTTCTGCGGGGGTTCCAGAGAAAGAATTTCCCTGACCTGCTCGATGGCCTCGGTCTGATTGCGGCAGAAATGGTCGGCCCCGCCGGACACATGGGTATGAACCCTGGCTCCGCCCAAATCTTCAGCGGAGATCACTTCCCCGGTGGCCATTTTGACCAGAGGGGGGCCCCCAAGAAAGGAATAGGCCAACTTGTCGATCATCACCGCCTGGCAGGCCATGAAGACCATATAAGCGCCGCCGGCCGTGTTTCCGCCGGTGCTGAGGGTGACCTGTTTCAATCCCTGGGCCGACATGCGGGCCATATTGTAGAACATGGAGCCGAAATGCTGGTCATCCGGGAACACGTCCGCCTGCATGGGCAGAAACGCGCCGCCCGAATCGGCGATATAGACGCAATTCAGGCCGCAACGCTCCGCAATGGCCTGGGCGCGCATATGCTTCTTCAGGGTGATGGGAAAATACGTACCGGCTTTCACGCGGCTGTCGTTCCCGAATATCATGGTCCAGTTGCCGTGGATTTTACCGATGCCGGTGACGACCCCGCCACAGGGCACATCTTCCACACCGGGATAATTCATTCCGAAACCGGCTATGCGGGACAATTCATAAAATTCCGTGCCGGGATCGATCAGTTCCTGGATCAATACCCGCACGGGCTTCTTGCCTTGTTTGGCCAAGCGGTCCACTGCTTCCTGGCCGTCCGGCCACATGGCCTGATACAGCAATTCATCCAGCTTTCTTTCCTCATTCTCCCAAAAGACCCTGTTTTCAATTCCCATGCTCGTCATGGTGTGCCCCTATTCTGCAGTAATTTCGGTCGTCACGAAGGATGTCGTTTATTATCGCGCCTGTAAAAAATTCCAACCCAGCCCGCTATTTGCCGATATAGACCGGTTTACGCTTTTCCCGAAAAGCGGCGAGCCCCTCCAGCCGGTCCTGGGTCGGGATGGTTATCCAATATGCATTGGACTCGATGGCCAGCCCGGTGTGGAGATCCGTCTCCAAGCCCATGTTGACGGCATATTTGGCCTGCTCGATGGCAATGGGGCCCGTCTCGCAAATCATGGCCGCCATCTTCCGGCATTCCTCCATGAGGTTTTCTGGCGCACATACCTGGTTCACAAGGCCGATGTGCAAGGCCTCTGCCGCATCCACCCGCCGGCCGGTAAAGATCAGCTCCTTTGCCTTGCCGCGCCCGATAAGACGGGGCAGACGCTGGGTTCCTCCCGCACCGGGGATGATCGCCAGCCGGGTTTCGGTCAGGCCCATGCTCGCGGTTTCCGCCGCCACCCGGATATCGGCGGCCAGCAGCAATTCTGTCCCACCCCCCAGTGCGATGCCGTTGACAGCCGCGATAACCGGTTTATTCAGGGATTCGATGCTCGTAAAAAGATTGCGGATGGTAAAAATGAACCGTTTGACTTCCTGTTCGGGCAGCGTTGCCCTTTCCTTCAGGTCGGCGCCGGAGCAAAAGGCCTTTTCTCCTGCTCCGGTGATAATGACTACTCGAATCTCCGGTTGGAAACGGATGGTTTCGATACGTGCTTTCAAAGCCTCCAGCAAAGCGAAATTAAACGAATTCATCACTTGCGGACGATTCAGCGTCAGCGTCACGATCCGGTCTTTTTCTTCGTATAACAGCACTTGTTCGTTCATATGGCCTCCAGGCAGTCGTTCTTTTTCAGCATCCGATATACCGGGAAATCACCAGCCGTTGAACCTCCGACGTACCCTCGCCGATATCCAGCAGTTTCTGATCCCGGTAAAACCGTTCAACACTGTACTCTTTCATCAAACCATAGCCGCCATGAATCTGGACGGCATGATTGGCCACTCTGCCCATTAACTCGGAACAATACAGCTTGGCCATGGCCGCTTCCTTTTCAAACGGACGGCCCTGGCTTCTGAGCCAGCAGGCCTTATACAGCAGATTGCGGCCACACTCGATCTCCGTGGCACAGTCCGCCAGCTTGAATGCAATCGCTTGGAATTTCGAGATCGGCTGCCCGAATTGCTCACGTTTCCTCGCATATTTCAGGGCAAGTTCATAGGCTCCCTGGGCGCCGCCCAGTCCCATGGCGCCGATGGACAACCGGCCGCCGTCCAAGGTTTTCAGCATCTGATGGAAGCCGTCCCCCTGGTTTCCCAGGATATTCTCATGGGGCACACGGACATCGTCGAAATACAACTCGGCCGTGTTGGAGGCGCGCCACATCATTTTTTGATGCATGGGAACCGCCTTGAATCCGGGCGTGCCTCTTTCAACGATAAAGCAGCTGTACTCCGGTTTGCCGTTGGGACGCACTCCGGTCACCGCCTGCACGGTTACCCCCAGGGTCATTTCCGTTGCCGCATTGGTGATGAATATTTTCGAACCATTGATGACCCATTCATTGCCATCTTTCACGGCGGTGGTTTTGCTGCCGCCGGCGTCTGATCCCGCGGTGGGTTCGGTCAAGCCGAACCCCCAGAGGGCTTCACCCCGGCATAGTTTCGGCAGGTACCGTTTCTTTTGTTCCTCCGTCCCGAAATAATACAGCGGACCGATTCCCAGAGAATTGCCAGCCGCGATGGTGGCTGCCTGGGAACCATCCACCCGGGCGATTTCCTCTACGGCAATGATATAGGACAGGTAATCCATCCCCTGGCCTTCATATTCTTCGGACACAAACATGCCAAATAGACCGATCTCCCCCATCTTCCGGGTCAATCCCTCCGAGAATTCCTCCTTTTCATCCAGTTCTAGCGCCACCGGGACAACTTCTTTTTCGGCGAATTTCCGGACTTCCCGGCGTATCATTTCCTGTTCGTTTGTCAGATCAAAATCCAAGGCCCCCTCCTTCAAGCGGCTGCCCCTTTTATGCAGCGGCGGCAACCATGCTCGCGCATCCTTTTGAGATATTCCCGCTCCCGCCAGCCGCCGAAGTACCGCTTCCGGAAAAGGGTTGCAGCCACTGCAGCGGATGGCAGATACACATCCAAAAAACCAATTTTGACCAAGCGCTCAGTCGGTATTCTCCATCAGGATTCTGATCGAGCGCTCAGTCTGTATATCGGGCATTCCATTCGGTTTGTCAACTTTTTTCTGGCGCGATGTTTGGATCACAAGCAATTACAATGGATAATCGAATCAACGACGGACGGCTTGGCTCCGCGAATTCTGTTCCGGACGAATGAGAACATGCCGGCATGGTCAGCGAAACTGCCGCGACAGGCGGATGGGCCGAATTGTCTCAACGCGCAACCGGAAGGATGGCGTCTCTGGGGCTTACATTTTTTCAACCAGGGATTTCAGGATTTCTTCCTGGTATTTGGTCACGTTCGAAAATTTCACGGCAATGCCGTCATTGGTTGTCCGTGTCACCTTGCCGGTGATCCGGAAAGGAATTTCGGAATTGGGGATGGAAAACGTGAGGTAGATCTCCTGGCCGGCGGCAAACAATTCCCGCGTCTCAATAAAAATTCCGCCGGCGCCGATATCTTGAATGAAGTCTCTGAAGAAACGATCCTGGGTGGAATAGTCGACCGCAATGAGGCAGGAACGCCTGTTATGTTCCCTTTGCCCCAACAAATTCCATTCATTCAAGAGCTCCAGCAGCTTCTGTTGTTTGCTTTCCGGCATAATCCGGATAATCTGAATCAGCTGTTCCGTGACATTTCCCGATTTTTTTTGATCTTCTGAAGCTGCCATAGTGGGTATCCTCTGTTTGGCGACGATGCGCGATGGATCGTTTTCCGAAAACGGGAATAATAAGGAATAATAAGATTAATGATACAACGAAGTGGTAGAACTTGTCAATTGTTTAATGAAAACAATAGACAAAAAGGCCGGCAGCCGAGGCGTTCAAACAATCGAATCTACTGTCCGGCATCGATGAATTCTATTTCCACCCTCCGGTTGAATTTTCTTCCCGCTGCAGTGGCATTGCTGCCTGTCGGATTCTCCGGCCCCATGCCCGAAACGACCATCGAATCAGGATGGACGCCTTTTCCCACCAGGTAGCTCTTGATGATATTGGCTCGAAACAGGGACAGGCTTTTATTATAGCTGTATACACCCGATGAATCGGTGTATCCGACGATTTTCAGCTTCCGGGAAGCATCGCCTTTCAAGACCGCCGCCATACGATCCAGGGCTTTTCTTTCCGCATCCGGCAGTTCGTTGGAGTTATGGTTGAAGTAGATGATCTTTTTCGGCTGGGCGGGTTTTACCCCGACCGGCGTTGTTGTTTCCCGGGCAAACGAAATGGAACCTTCTTGTATGGAACTCCCCGTTGTCGCGATGGGGCGGGCGGGGACATGCGCTTCGGCTTCGGTCATTTTTTCCAGATTCCTGTCAGGGATGTCCGCGGAATGGATGCCACCATTATGGACCGATCCGTCCGGGGTCGTTTGCATTGCCGGGAAGGCTCCTGCCGGAGAAGCAACCACCCCATGCGGGGCAACCGCATCCTCATTGGAAGTGATTTCTCCGGCAAGACCCTGCGGTTGTGTTTCCGAGTTGATCAATGGAACATTTTCAGGACGATCATCCCTCCGGGAGGCGTCCATTTCTTCCGGCCGTTTTGAGCCATCGAGCTCTTTTCCCGACCAGCGGTGGTTTGTTCCCAACAGGGCCCGCCAGTATTTTTCCAAATCGTCCCGATATGCCGTATTTTGACTCAGGAAATAAACGGCTGCCGCGCACACGGCCATGAAACAAAAGGCAGCGATCGGAATCCCATAACCACGGCGAACCTGGCCAGAATGTTGATTGTTATCGGTATCCTCGGTCGTTACCTCCGGTATTGCCGGCACAACCGCCCGGGTCGGTTCATCCGGAGTCTTCCTTTTCTCATCGGTTTGCTTGGTGCTGCGGGGAATTTGCAGATCCTCCGCGCATTCCCGGATGATCCCCGGCCCGATCAACGTAACCCCCTTGACGAATCCGGTCAGCAACGCATGATCACAGATGATATTAATCATACGGGGGAAACCTTCGGAAAACTGCATAATGCCCCGTACCGCCTCCGACGTGAAAATCTTCTTGTCCGTTCCCGCGACCCTCAGCCGATGACGGATATATTCCCCGATTTCTTCCTCGGTAAGGGCATACACATTATAGTTTACCGTAATCCGCTGACGTAATGCACGGTTCCGGGGTTCCCAGAGCAGGTCGTTGAATTCATTCTGACCCACAAAAAAGATATTGATCAATTTGGTGTTCTGCTTCTCGATATTCGACAGCAGGCGAATTTCCTCCAACAACTCATGATTGAGGCGCTGGGATTCGTCGATTATCAGCAGGACCTTCTTGTTCGCTTGGTTGGCCTGATCGAGAAAATGCCGGAAATAAAATAAAAAATCTCCTTTACTCGCGAACCTCTTTTTGATCCCGAAGGCACCGGCGATATAGTTGAAAAAATCCATGCCGGAAAGACCCGGATCCGGCACGAAAGCGGCTATCACTTCATCACCCAGACCATCCAGCAGCGCGTTGATCAGGGTTGTTTTGCCAGTACCCACATCGCCGGTCAACAACAGGAAGCCCCGGTTTTCGACTATGCCGTATCTCAAAATGGCCAGGGCTTCCTTATGATTTTCGCCCAACCACAAAAATTTCGGGTCGGCGCTGATTTGGAAGGGCTTCGATTGTAATTGATAATGCTCCAGGTACATACGGTTATGATGATTCCATTAAAAGGCTGATTGGTCTAATGAGGGTTATTCCTCACCTTCACTCCGGTTCTTTCCCTTGGCGATGATTTCCAGGAGTCCGATGATCTGGTTGTTTTGCTCGATCAGTTTGTCGTATTTCTCAATAATTGCTTCGTTTTGAACGGCTATTTTCTGATTCTGGCGATAGATCAACCCGAGGGATTTGGTGGTGTAGAATCCGCCGAGCGCCGCCTGGGATAATTTGTAATCCGCATTGACCGAGCTGTTGGGCGAAGGGGCCAACTCCTCGTATGCCCGCCCGAATTCATCCATCAAGGTCCCCATTTCGTCGCAAAAGCCGCTGGCCGGCCACACCATAGTCAGACATATTGCGGTCAATAACAGGGTCTTTTGGAGTGCGCCCATGGTTTTCTTCCTTTATTATAGTTAACAATTGTTATCCTTATATCATGCAAAACCGGCGTTCGGCGTCAGGGAGGTATCGTTGGTCCGGTTTTGGCTGTCTGCTGCAATTGCATGGGTATATGCACAAATTTCCAATCGGAATACCGGCGGGCTTTTTCGAATTTCTGGTATATGGAAGGAAAATTACCGGTTTTGAGCGGCACCCCCCTGCTCCGGGAGCAAACCCCGCTGATTCCGGCCCCGGTATTTGAAATGAGAGCCCATTGACCATTCCTGGTCAATGGATCGCGGTACAGCTTTCGCAGATGACGTTTGGTTCCCGGGAACCGCGGGTCTTTCAGCAGTTCCTCCAGACGCGTTGGATAAGCCGCCCCGCCCGATCCGCCGACTCCGGCATAGGAAGCGATGGCACGGCGGATCTGGTCCCCGCGGAACAGCAGTTCCTCCTCCCGCTCTCGTTTGGCGGTCAGCTGCCACACCCTCCCGGCTTCGGTGAGGGCGATACTAGATACGGCAATCAGGATCAGGGCGCTGATATACGTGAATCCGGTTTCGCATCGCCGAGTTCCGGCTTGGAACCCCCTGCCGGCCCTGGAAGCATGAAGCGACGGTTTCCCTTTTTCAATCCTACCACTCATTATATGGAGTTCCATCCAGACTGACACGATAGCTGCCGCTATGGATATCGTATACGTTGCCCTCCTCGCCTTCATCGGGGGGTATGATGATCCATGTTTCGGAGCTTCCGGTAAACGGGTCCTTTGGAACCGCCCGGATATATTTTTTTTCAACCAGGTCATGCAACGAATCCGGATAGCGTCCATGATCGCCGTAATGTTGATCGATCACATCCCGAAAAACAAACAGCATGTTTTTGAGCGATGTCTCCCGGGCCCTGATAATCGACCGCTGCATGTTCGGCAGGGCGATGGTGCCCAGGATGCTGATGATCGATATCACGATCATCAACTCAATCAAGGTATATCCTCTTCGATCCATCATTTTCATCGTCATGTCACGGTTATAGGGAACCCCATTTTGACGTCACCAATCCCTGTAAAAACTTCCATCCAGGGCTTGTTGATCGCTCTTGGAGTACACATCGAAGACATCCTGTCCGCCCCAGACATCGCTATCCGGTTCATCCTCATGGGATCTCATTCCCCACTCACCATCCTCCATCATGGGATCCCTTGGTATCCGTCTCAGGAATTTCATCTTCATCTTCGTTGTTCCGTCGATCACTTCAGCCCCTTCCACGAGGAGTTCCAAATCCTTTGGATACCCGCTGGAAAGGGGGGGCAATTGAATTCTCTGTTCGTCGACCAGCTCCTTGTATTTGTCGATCGCCCTTCGAATCGTACGCAAATTCTGCCGCAGTTCCAGCTCTTTCATCCGTTTATAGGTCACTGTGGTAAGCGGCAGAATCCCCGCCGCGAGGATCGACAGAATCGCCATGGTTACAATCATCTCGATCAGGCTGAATCCGCTGCGATCCGCCAAACGCCTCTTCACCGCTACCCCCTGTAGGCCCAATCCCGGTTCACCGCATGGATGTCTCCGGCGAACTCCTTTCGTTTTTTATAATCCATGCAAGCCTGCCGGGCGGCTGGATAGTCGGCGAACCTCCCGACAAAAACACGGTAATAGGCCCCCTTGCCTTCCACTTGCGAATACACCAGAAAACATTCATACTTCATCCGAGTCAACTCTTTGATTCGTTCCAACGCATATCGTTGGTGCGGAAAGGAATTGACATGGATACTATATGCAACGGTTTCCGGCCATTCATAGCCGGACGAAACCACTGGATTTTCCGCCCGGCTCACCTCCGGGGATGGAGCGGCCGGAGTCCCGGAAGGTTCTGCCGGCGGCGGCGGGACATTCCCATCGATCTCAAGGCCTGAACCGGTTTCCTGCCGGGGAACAGCCGGCGGTATGGTGGGAGCCGTCTCCATTCCTTTCGGCTGAGCGTCTCCGCTCGCTCCGGTCCGGAAACCGGGCTGATCCGACAGGCTTTTCCCGTTTTCGCTGCTTTCGTTCCCAATTTCGGCGGAAGATTTGTCCGCTTCCAGATTGTCAACTCGGAATTCGGGCTCGTCAAGGGATTCGGTTTGGCGTTTCAGCGTATTTTCGTATGGTTCCTCAAGGGAAAAATGGTCCTCACTCCCGGACCAGATCTGGGTCGCTTCCAGGCTTGGAATTTCCTGGTTCCGGACAACAATGGGCGTTATCGACATGATCACATCGGTGCTGATATCATTCCGGCCCTCGTTCCGGAACAGCCTGCCGAAAATGGGTATTTCACCGATGTAGGGGATTTTCCGGATTGTTTCGCGCTCCTCATCGCTGATCAGGCCGCCGATAATCACGGGCTCGCCGTCCCGGATGGACAATACGCTCTTGGCGGTCCGGGTGCGGATGGAATACTGGGGATCGTCCGCCGTTCCAATGTTGGGGCCCAGCGCGCTGATTTCCAGACTCAATTTAAGAGAGATCTCGCCGTGAATGTTGATTGTCGGCTCCGCATCCACCTTGACCCCCACATCCTGGTATTGGTAATCGTAGGTGATGTTGCCGGTGGCGTCCAAGCGCCGGTTGGTCCGCAAGGGAACCCGCTCACCCACATGAATTTTGGCTTTTTCCGTATTTCTGACGCGCAGCTGTGGATTGGCCAGAACCTGGGTATCACCGTCCTGTTTCAGAAAATGCAGCGTGGCCGTGGGCAATGACATCAGGAATTCCTTGTTTGTCGAATGGCCCAGGGCATAAAAGGAGGCATAACTCGCCAGCTTGCTGTCGCTGCTGATTTCCGGCGCGCTCTTCCCCATGCCGAACGTCACGGAAGCCGGGTTGACCTCCAGCCCCAGTTGTTTTTCCTTCGTCCTGCTGACCTCCAGTATTTCCACATTTAACAGCACTTCCGAGGGAAGGCAATCGTTGGCTTCGAGTATCCGGGAAGCAATCTCGAGTACGTCTTCCCGGCCCCGGAGGACCACCGCATTCACTTTCTCGTTTGCGATGATGTCCTTGCTGCTCAACAGCTTCGTCAGCAACCCCACGGCCTTTTTCGCGTCCAGGTTCGCCAGATAAAACGTACGAATTTTAAGATCCTGATATTCCTTGATTTTTGCTTGTGTATTCGGATAGATAAGCAATGTTCTCTCGCTAACCAGTTTCATGGCCAGATTATTGCTTTTCAGCAGCACCTCCAGGAAACGCTCGAAGGAAACATCGGTCATGAAGAGCGTCACCTTGGTGTCGGCCAGATCCTTGTCAAAAATGAAGTTGACATCCGAGAGTCTGGACAGGACTTCAAACACATTGAAGATGGAGGTTTTTTTAAATTTGAAAGAAACCGGTTCCTTCAACTCTATCCCCAGGCGCCCCCTGGACGACGGAAGATTCTCCCGTCGGATGTCTTCCAGAACCTTGCGGGCTTCCTCGTTGGACGGATCAAGCGTCAGGGCCTCTTCAAGGGATTTGCGGGCCTTCCCGTATTTCTGTGATTTCAAATAGTCCACGCCCTTTTGAAAATACAGGATGGAATCTTTCATCTGTCTCGTTTTTTCAATCAGCTGAAGCGCTTTTTGATTGGACGGGTTGAAGGCGATACTCAACTGAAATTCGGTGATGGCATCATTGTACATTTTTTGTGCCAGCAGGGATTGCCCCTTGTCCATATGGGCGGATGAGGCTTTGTTTTTCGCCTTCAGGAGGCTCATGAGGATGATCTTGTCTTCCGGGTTCTCTTCCAGTTTCTGTTTGTAGTACTGGACGCTCTTGTCCCAATCGTCCCCAATGGGGTGCCGGGGTTCGCCTTGGAGATAGCTCCCTGTATTGCCGCATCCGGCAATCGCCAGAACCAGCCAGCCGATGACCGCCGGGAAAAGAAAACGATGAATTATCCGGTTCATACTCTCTCCTGCAACACTAACGCAATCAGTTCCTGCAAGTATTCCGACATTATTGCGAAGCGTCTGTTGCTTTTGGAATTGACAACCCGTCCATATCCATCGCAACAGAGACATTCATGTCCTCCGATTTAAAAACAACGTCACGATCGGTAATCCGTTCCACCAGATATTTGCCATGAATACGATCACCCTCCCGGACCATCAGGACATCCTTGTCTTTTTCCAGGAAGAGGATCTTCTTCCCAGCTTTTTCATACAATCCGAATATCCGGAATTGCTGGATCTCCTCCCGGATCAGGGTCGCCGGATCCGATTCCTTGGCAGCAGCCTGCTCAGCCGTTTTCGTTTGGTTATCGCTTACTCCGGTCGAATTGCTGGTTTCCACCACCGCTTTCGGCATGGAGAACAAATCCCGGACGGTCTTGTCGGAATGCTGGGGCGGATTGATCATCAGATCAAGCAGGACCAGTGCTTCCGTCCGTTCCGCAGGATTCTTATGAATCCGGTGGCTGGAAGCAGCCGCCTCCCCGGGTTTGCCCGTATATGTCAGGCTGTCCACGGTTTGCTGCTGGAACGGATTCAAAATCCGATGGATGACGGCCACGCATAAAACCATCAGTAATACAATCAGAATTTTGCCGTTACGACTGATATTCATCAGGGCTATTTTCACTCCGGAGTCACCTGCAATAAGTAGCGATGGCGAGCTTCAATTCCACCAATCCCGTACGGATTTCTTTTTTGATCGATAAATGTTCTATGCAAAACAGGCTGGGGGAATTTTGAATCGCCGCCAGCAATTTCTTTATTGTTTCATATTGGTTTGTTATGGTGATGGAAGCTTCATAACGCCACAGACCGAGGCCTTCGACCCGTTTCGGCTTGAACATCATGGCACCGGCATCCACCCCCTGGTTCCGGATGATTTCTCCGAGTTCCCGGGCTTTTTCGGAAACCACGGCCATGGAAGGCAAGGTATCCGCAAAAGCACGCAACGAATCTTCCGCCTTGCGATAGTGTTTTTCGGAATCCGCCGGTTCATCCCGCCGCAAATGCTGGGTGCGGATTTTCGAATACCGGATGCGGAGCTGGTCCACCTCGTTCTGCTGCTTGACGATGGCCCCCCAGTAAATCATCAGATTGATGACCAGGATCGATCCACACACGCTCCAGAAAATTTTATACACAGAAAAAATGGTGATCAACCGTCTCATGGCACCCTGTCATCCCGAAAGCAAAAAGTCCTTTACCGGAAAATGCTCGTCCCGATGTTGCGGTAGTACGGATCGCTGAAAACCCCATTCCGGGAAAGCCGGCTTTCAATGGTGAACTGAATGCCGGATTCTCCGTTTCCCTCGCTTGTGGAATCCTTGTTCGGGTTCACCTGGAATGTCAGCAAGGTATTCCCGTCGAACAGCTTGGATTCTTCAAGCCGTTTAAAGAAAAAGGATATCCTGTTTTCGGATTCCGCCCGTCCCTTCATCGTAAGTGTCTGAAAATCGTCCGCGGGTACAAAAGAAACCAGACAGAGTCCCGCGGGACTGCTTCTCTCCAACTCCTCCAATATTCGATTCCACGGATAAATATCGGTCGCGATCAACCGGTTGAATTGAACGACTTGATGTTCGATGGATTTGATCTGTTCCTTGGTTATCGCCTGTTGATCTTTCTGGCTGTCCTTGATTTTAACGGCGATTTCCTGCTCCTTTTGATAAATTTTCTTCTGGTATGTCTGGATTTGATCGGCGCCATCGAAGAACTGACGGATCGTGTTGACGGAAATGAGTAAAATGACCGCGCTTGTGGAAAGAATCAGCAACAATGAAAGCCGCCTGTCGACATATTCAAAGGTTGCCAGATTGGTGTGAATCGCTTTCATGGATACCTTTCCTTACCGCATCAGGCTCTGGGCGGCGCCCACAGCGGAAGCGACGGCAGATAATCGCTCCCGCTCCTTTTCTTTTTCCAGGTTCATATCCGTCAGGATCAAACGGCTTTCATCGATGATTTCAACCTCCATGTCGCTCAGGTTGCGAAATACATCCCGCAATTCGCGGTGAAAGGCGACCTGGCTGCCGACATACAGACGTTCAATCTCTTTGTCCGGATTGACATTTGAATAATGCTGCATGGTCATATCGACATCCTGAAAGAAATGCAGATCCGAGAACCCCCGTTTGACGCTGTGATAAAAGGTCATGTTGGCGTCCTCGAAAACAAAAAAGGTAAAGCAGCTTTCATATAACCCCAAAAACGCGATGATCCCGGATCCCGGCAGCGCCCGCCTGTAAAAATTGAACTGATTGATTCCGGCGGGTTGAACGACAACTGGATCGAGTTTCAATTCCCTCAGCTTCAATTCATATTCCTGCACAACGGCTTTTATTGCAACGCTAACCAGGAGCAGGTTGTCATCTCCGCGAACGCTTTCCAGTCGTTGATAGGATATCCGGGTGCTGTCGGCCGGAAAGTGCATGGTTTTTTCCGTATGCCAGGCAAGCATCTTTTCCACCGCTTTTCGGGAAGAAGGCAGTTCTTCGAGCTTCTGGATCGAAACCTTCACCACTTCGTTCGGTATGGCCAGCCCCACCCATCCCGGACCGATTCCCGCCTGCTGTATCGCCTCCCGCAACGTCGCAATCAAAAGGTCGGCGTCCGCCACATTTGTTTTCTGATACGACAGCTGGAGTGATTCGGAGGGCAGGGGCACGGTAATCCCGTTGATCAAACGCCAACCGAGCTTGTCCCGCACTATTTTAGCGGCACTGATGGCGTTTGAACTGATCTCGATCCCGCACAGTTGTTTGTGAAAGCTGAAACGCATCCTTAGGGTTCCTGGTGTTATCCTAGATATCTAAAATACCATAAAATAACAATATATGCCAATGAAATCAATTTTATGCGTTCGGCTCAATGAAGGTGACCCGGTTTGCTTCCCGCAAGCTTGTATTGCCATTCAGGACTTCCCGCAATGCGGCATGCCGCAAAAAAACGGTTCCCGCTTCGGATGCCTTTTTTTTAAGCCTGGAAGGACCGACCCCCCGATCCATGAAAAGCGCCCGCAGATCATCATCCAGCTCAATGAGTTCGATAATGGCTTTCCGTCCATGGTATCCCGTCCCTTTGCAGCTGCTGCAGCCTTTGGCATCGTAAAATACCTTGTCCCCGTATAATTTGGGGTCCAGACCGGAATCCATCATTTCCTCATTGGTCAATCGTTGTTCCACCTTGCAATGACAGAGGGCCCGGATCAGTCTCTGGGCAACGATGCAGTTCAGCGCCGACATCAGCTGGTATGGTTCGATCCCCATATGAATAAAACGGTTGATAACTTCAAAGGAGTTGTTCGCATGGACGGTGGTAAAAACCAGATGTCCCGTGAGGGCCGACTGCAGGGCGATCTGGGCGGTTTCAGCATCCCGGATTTCACCCACCAGCATCTTATCAGGATCATGGCGCAGGATGGAACGTAATCCCCGGGCAAACGTCAAACCGGTTTTTTCATTGACCTGAATCTGGGTAATCCCCTTCAGCTGATATTCCACCGGGTCCTCAATCGTTATGATCTTCACATCCTTGCTGTTCACCTCCGAAAGGGCGCGGTACAAGGTAGTCGTCTTGCCGCTGCCGGTGGGGCCGGTCATGAGAAACATGCCATACGGGGCACGGATCATCCGCCGGATCCGGCCCAGTTCCCTTTCCGGCAATCCCACACTGTCCAGCCTGAAATCCCCGGCATCCGAAGCCATGACTTCCCGATCCAATATGCGAATCACCGCATCCTCGCCATGGACTGTCGGAAGGATCGATACGCGGAAATCGATATTGCGATCCCGGACCTTCAATTTGAACCGGCCGTCCTGGGGCACCCGTTTCTCGGAAATATCCAGTTCGGACATGACTTTTATCCGGGAGATGATGTGGCTCAAATGCTGTATATCGATGGGATCGGTGGCCTGGTGAAGCATACCGTCTATCCGATAGCGGATGATCACGCCGTTCTCGGATGTTTCAATATGAATATCGCTGGCCTGTTTATTGATGGCGTCCAGGATGGTGGAATCCACCAGGCGAACGATGGGGCTTTCCTCAGCGGATACTTTTTCAGCACTCAGGATGTTTTCGCCCCGGTCCGTTTCCCGGATGATGGAAAGGCGCATATCATCCGAAACACTGTCGAGTACGCTCTGGGAAGCCTCGATCTTTTTCAGCAGTTCCCCGACCCGTTTCTCGCTTGCGACCACCACCGATATTTTCATATCGGTCAGCATTTCAAGCTCACTAATCACCTTGAAACAATAGGTCGGCTCCGCTGCCGCAATCACCAGTTCGTTTCCTTTTTTTTCATAGGGTACAAACAGGTAACGCGTCATGTACGGCAATGGCACTATATTCAACAATTCCGGATCATCTATCCCTTTCAGCTCGATATATTTGAATGAATATTGGGCCGCCATGATCTGGGCCAGTTGCTCATGGTCGATAAAACCTTCTTCAACACAGAGATGTCCCAGCATCTGTTTCGTAATCGTTTTTTTGGACATGACGAATTCGAGTTGCTCGGCGGTCATGAACCCGAGCTTGACCGCCCAGTCGCCGAATTTCATCTTTTTAAACACATTGACAACCGTCATCCGGCACCAGCCCACATGTCTATATGGTTCCGGCCATTTGAAAGATCGGCAGGTAAAGCGCCAAAACAATCAGGCCGATAACAAGTCCCATGAACACCATCAGCATCGGTTCTATGGCGGATGTCAGCACCGCCAATTTTGCGTCAACATCGCCGTCATAAAAATCGGCCACATCGCTTAATATCTGTGGAAGCGCTCCGCCGGTTTCTCCGGCTCCGATCATCCTGACCGCCAATTTCGGGAAGGTATCAATCCGTCGCAACGATTCGGAAAAGCCCCCCCCTTCGGCGATCTGCTTGACGACTTCTGCCAGTTGCGAGGTAATGGCCTGGTTACGAATGGTCCCGCTGGCGATCTGAACCGCATCCAGTAAGGGAATTCCCGCGCTTAAAAGCGTGGAAAGCGTCCGACAGAACATGGAAGTGATATAATTCCGATACAAGGTTCCCAGGAAACCCATTCTCAATTTTAATTGATCGAAAAACAATCCGCCGGAAACCGTTCGGCGGGCGCACACGCCGGCCAGCCAGAGACAACCCGCAACTGCGATCATGGCAACAAAGTGATCGCGAAAAAAGGTGCTGACGGCGATTAACAGGTTGGTCATTTCAGGCAGTTTGTTACCGGATTCCAAAAAGGTCCCCGCAATGGTCGGAACCACATAGATCATCAGGAAAAACAAAACCGAAATGGATACAACCATCAGAATGATCGGATAAATCGCGGCGGCAATCACCTTGCGCTTCAATTCCGCGCTCTTTTTCATGTATGCCAGATAGCGCGCGATGGTCGTGGGGATATCGCCACTTTTCTCTCCGGCCTTGAGGGACATGATATACAATTTTGAAAACAAATGGGAAAATTTGTCAAAAGCGCCGGACAACGATTCACCAGCCGTTATATCCTGACGGATCTCCAGCAACAAGTTGCGCAGCTCACTCTCTTCATTTTTTTCGATGATCGCACCAAGAGCCGCCACCACCGAAAGCCCCGCTTTCAGCAACACACCGAATTCCTGGTTGAAGGAAAAAAATTCCTTGTGGGAGATCTGCTTCCCCAACCTCAGGCGTGAACCGAGAAGCCGATCTCCTCCGGCGCGGGAAATATCCAGAACAAAATTTCCTTCGCTTTCCAGTTTCCTCCTCAAGGAAACCATGGAATCGGCAATAACCGTCTTCTCCTTGACCTGGCCTCCTGGAATGGCTATTTTATATCGAAATGTCGACATGTTCGGATATCTTTTCCTAGCAATATCTGCGGAACATCACTGCCTCCGTCTTTATCCGCCCTGTACGGAAAAATAAGCCGGCCGGTCATCAATCGTCCGGAGCAGCACATCCATTCGTCCGGCCGACCTTCGGACAACATTTCTACTATGACCAATTATAAAAACATTGTCAAGATATTATAATGAGTTAGATAGAAAGAAACATCCAGGAGGAGGTTTTTCCAATCGCCATACATATGGCGAGCAATTACAGGCTGTCTAAAAATTCCAGATCTTTTGCCTGCGAATTCTTGGTGCCTATTGACAATACTTCGATTTTATTATCTTTTATTTTTCTGAAATACAACCGCCCACGATAACCGAAAGTCACCTCCAAAACCGTTTCCCTGCTTTTCCTGTGGAAGACTTTCCGCTTGATATGAACTTTTGTGGCATCGTCGTTCAGCTGGTGGATGATTTCCTCGCTCTTGATCCGCATTTCATCGGACAAGTCGATATACCCCTCCACGGCCCGCTTGTGCATGACCGTGTTCTTATATATCGCCCTGAACCTTTTGTGGGCCATATCAACCCCCTTGATCATCTGCTTGGGGTCGCGCTGGCTGCCTTTCTCCAGTTCCTTGATAATTTCTTTCAGCGTTTCGATTTCTTCATTCTGTTCTTCCTGAAGCAAAATGTTTTTTTCGATCCGGGCTTCGAAATTGACGATTTCGTCGATCAGCTGATCCTCATTTTTCATGGCCCGCATTTTTTCGTTCTCCAGTTCGTTCTTCAGCTGTTCACATTTCAGCTGTAACTCCTCGCGGGTCCTTGAAAGGGTATCCAGTCTGTCCGTGTAGATCGTCTTGAGGTTCGCCAGTCGCTCGATTTCCCGGTTCGCCTCTTCCTCGCTCCTTTTGATTTTGCGGATGCCGGACCGATAGTATACAGAGATATACGCCAGCGCCATCAAGATATAAGCGACCAGAATCAGATTCGATAGAAAGGTGTTGTGGCCGATCTCGATATCAACGCTTACAAGCAGCCCCTCGTTCATGATCGCGAAATTTTCCGCCGCCACGGTCATGGGGTCGGACATGGCCATATTTTCCTGGGACATTTCAAAGAGCGCCGGATATAAAACAGTACCTTTCTTTGTCGCCACACTGATGGTCGACTTCACCCCCCAGGAGATCATCCGGCTGCTGTTCAGGAAATTGTGAATGTTCCTGGCGATGGCCGCGCGGATATGGATATTCCCGTTCAGCAGCTCACGAGTGTCGCCGATATAACATTTTTCGATGTCATTGGTGAAAACCGTTTTTGTGCGCCCTTCGATGATCAGCAGGGTGACGATATACAGAACGGGCGGCAGCAATATGCAGAGCGCCAGTATTTTTAAGGAAAAGAACTTCATCGATTCTCAGGACCTACTTTTTCCGCAAACGCAGCCGGATCACATCTCCGCCAACAGCCTTTTCGCATCGTCAGCCTGATCGAAATTCGGATCCAATTCAAGAGCTTCCATCAGCTCTTTTTTTGCAAGGCCGACTTCTCCCTTGGCATGATACGCCAACCCCAAGTGATACCGGATGATGGGGTTCTTAGGTAGTTTTTCAATACTGCCCGCCAATTCTCTGATGGCGCTGTCGAACAACCCCTTTTTATAATAAACCAGGCCGAGCGTATCCATTACGCCCGGATCGTCCGGCAACTTTTCCCTGGCCATCTGAGCGTACCCCAGGGCGATATCCAGCTCCTTTCCTTGTGTAGCCAGCAGATATGCCAGGTTGTTGGCCGCCGGCGCAAAATCAGGCCTGATCCGGATGGCTTCGCGATAATGTTTTTCCGATTCGGCGGTCTTTTTCTGCATATCATATATGGTTCCGAGCAGCATATGAATCCCGACCTGATCCGGTTTTTTCTCCAACGCAGCCTGGTATTGGGCAACGGCCTTGTCGACCTCCTTTTCCTGCAGGTATATGCGGGCCAACGAGAAATAGGATTGCAGATAGTCCGGATTCTTCTGTAATGAATCCTGGAAAGACTTCTCCGCATTGGGACGGTCTTTTTTGGCCCAATACAGCTCTCCCTTCAAATTCAAAACCAAGGATTGGAGCACCGGTGACTCCCCCACGACTTCCAGTTGTTTCTCACATCGATCCAAAGCCTGGTCATATTTCTTCTGGGAAGCGAGGGACAATACAAGTTGGGTGAATACATCCATCAGTTTCGGATTGATGGAAAGCGCTTTTTCGAAAGCATCCATCGCCTCCGTGTATTTCTGCTGCAATCGGTAGACAACCCCCAACCGATAGTATCCGGAAGGATTCCGGGGGTCCATCCGGGTCAGGGATTCAAAAGACGTCTTTGCTTTTTCCAGGTCGCCCTGGTCGAAGTGGATACGACCGCCGAGCAACGCCGCCTGATAGTTGTCCGGATGTTTTTCCAAAACCGCCTGGAGCTCTTGCTGGGCATGTTTGAAATCCCTTTTCGCCAGGTAGGTTTCTGCAAGCAGTACTTTGGATTTGATGAAGCGTGGATTCAATTGCACCGCCTTGTTCAGCGCTTCCTGGGCGAGCCCGATATCCCCTTTGCCGAAATAGGCCACCCCCATGAAATACCGGGCAAGAAATGAATCGGGGTCTTCCTTGATGATCTCCTCATAACCGGCAATGGCTTTATCAAATTCCCGACGGATGACGGCGATTTCAGCCTGCAGCATCCTCGCCGGCAGGTATTTCGGCCTTTTCCCAAGCATTTCCTTGACCAGGGATTCCGACTGCTCAATTTCCAGATTGTCCATATGATACCGGGCAACGGCTTCCAGAATACGGATATTGTCCGGCTCGATCGAAACAGCCTGTTTGTACATTTTCTCCGCTTCGTCGTTGCGTCCGATGGAGTGATAAAATGCGGCCGCTATCATATAAGGCCTGACGCCTTCCTGGTTCCTGGCGATGGCGTTTTGAAATGCCTCCTCGGCTTTCTGGTTTTCAAACCTTGCCGCATAAAAGTTACCCAGTATCAGATACAAATCCTGGTCTTCCGGATTTTTTTCGATCGTCTTCAGCAGGCTCGTTTCCGCCGCCGCGAAGTCTTTTTTCTCCATGTATAAGCTGAAAAGCGCCATCTGGAGATTCAATTCTTCCGGATTTTTCTCAATCGCCTGTCTAATAAGAGCTTCCGCCTCCTCAAATTTATCTTCCATCATGTTCAAACGTGACAGTCCCAATATGGCATTGATCTGACCGGGGTCAATGGACAGAACCTCCTGATAAGTTCTTTTTGCGGCCTCTTTGTCCCCTTCATGGGTCGACAAACCGGCTTTCAGCAACAGGGCTTTTGTATTTTTCGGCTCTTTCTGCAGAATAAATTCAATTTTTTCCTTTGCTTCCTCCGGCTTTTTTCCCAGTACCAGAAAAGTGGCGATTTTGCTCTGCGCGTCGAGATGATCCGGCTTGAGTTTGATAACCGATCCGAATGCGCTATACGCGCCCTGGGGGTCACTCAACTTCAGACAGGTCTCACCCAGATACCAATATGCATCGGCGAATTTCGGATCGATCTGGATCGCATTTTTAAATTCCAGCTTGGCACTCTTGTACTCTCCTTTATCAAAATAGGTCTTGCCTCGTTCATAATGAGCAATTTTCTTTTTCTCATCGGATGTACATGCCGTGATGAAAAGAACGAGGCCGATCACTGCGACAACATATGGAATCCAACGTTTCATTCCCATTCCTCCAGGTTAAAAATCATCCGCTTTGGATAACATTTTTTATATCATAACAGGATGTAGGAAATTGCCCGGCAATCCCGGATGATGGCTCAACATTCATTTCCGGTATTGATCATTGGATAATATCTGTTTGCTGAAATACGCGATGGTTTTTTTCAATCCTTCCTCAAGTGACACAACCGGTCTCCAATTCAACACCGTCATTGCCTTGGTAATATCCGGCCGTCTTTTGACCGGGTCGTTCTCCGGCAGGGCCTTGAAAACGATGCTGGATTTCGATCCTGTCAGCCGCAAAATCATTTCCGCTGCTTCCAGAATCGAAAATTCCGTCGGATTCCCCAAATTGATCGGACCGATAATATCATCAGGAGTGTCCATCATACGGATCATGCCCTCGATCAACTCATCCACATAGCAGAAGGAGCGCGTCTGGCTGCCATCCCCGTATATGGTGATATCCTCACCGGTTAACGCCTGAATAACAAAATTGCTGATAACCCGTCCGTCGTCCGGGTGCATTCTGGGCCCATAGGTGTTGAAAATACGAATCACCTTGATCCGGATATTGTGTTGACGGTGATAATCGAAAAACAGCGTTTCCGCGCAACGTTTTCCTTCATCGTAGCAAGCCCGGGGTCCAATGGGGTTGGTGTTTCCCCAATAGCCTTCCGGTTGGGGATGCACCGTGGGATCACCGTATACCTCACTGGTGGACGCCTGCAATATCTTGGCTTTGATCCGCTTGGCAAGGCCCAGGATATTGATGGCCCCGTGAACGCTGGTCTTGATCGTCTGCACCGGATCGAACTGATAATGAACCGGTGACGCCGGGCACGCCAGGTTATAGATTTCATCAACCTCACAATAGAGGGGGAAGGTGACGTCATGCCGCTGCAACTCGAAATACGGATTTGGCAGCAAATGGGCAATATTCGATTTGCGGCTGGTGAAAAAATTGTCGACGCAGATGACTTCGTTTCCATCTGTTATCAACCGTTCACACAAGTGGGAACCCAAGAAACCGGCACCTCCGGTAACAAGTACGCGTCTTTTGTCAAATTTGGTCCGCCTCATAAAGTCCTATTTCCTCGCCGTTGGTATGGTGAAATCATGAAAAAGCAGATGCCGAACCATATCGTAAGGATTGAAAACAAACAATCAAAAAAAGACCCCGTTATCCGGTTCAGGATAACGGGGTCTTTTGCCGCAGGGCAGGAGGTTGCATCCATTCGACGGGCGGCTACGATTCCAGACTCATCCGGCAGTATCGTTGAAACATCTTGATCGGGCAGTCCCTGTTTTCGTTTACCACTTGACGACGGAGATCAGGTCTTCCACCGAGTTCCCGGCTGCATCCGTTGCCGTGATCGTAATGTTGTTCCAGCCTTTCACAAGATTGATTTTCGCAATGGACCAGCTCGTGGTTCCCGATGCTGTTCCGCTGCCCCCCTTGGAGTTCACCCAGGTTACCTTAACAACCCCGACATTGTCGCTGGCCGTTCCGGATATGGCCACCGTCGCGCTTCTCGTGGTGTAGTATGAGCCGGTGGTCGGCAACTCGTGTCTAATCACGGGAGGAGTTGTATCCGGTATTTTATAGGTGACGGTTTTGGTCGCTTTTCCGATATTTCCCGCCTTGTCCTTCGCGAAGACAGTGATCAGATTGTCGCCATCATACAAGGTGATGTTGCTGACGCCCCAATTCGACGTACCGGTGATGCTTCCGCTTCCTCCGCGGGAATTGGACCACCATACGGTCACAACACCGACATTGTCACTCGCCGTGCCACTGAGATTGACCGTTGCAGCGGTCGTGACATAGGGATTCCCGCTGGGTGTGGCGATCGTAACGCCAGGAACCGTGGTATCCGGTTTGGTGTAGGTGACAACCAGATTCCGCATAGCGCTGTTGCCGGCCGCATCCAGCGCCGTAACCGAAACCGTGTTGGAACCCTCCAGCAGACCGATTCCGGTCGCGGACCAACTCTGGGTCCCGGTCGCAGTGCCGCTGCCTCCGCTTGTAGTGGACCAGCGGACCTGCGTCACGCCCACGTTATCCGAAGCACTGCCGGATATGGCCAGGGTGGCCTGCTGCGTCTGATAGGTGCCGGTGTCGGTCGGCGACAGGATCGCAAGAACGGGGTCAATGGTATCCGGCGGGGTATAAGTTACCGTCAAAACGGATTGTCCCTGGTTACCCGCGGCATCCAGCGCCGTGACCGTGATTTTGTTCGTGCCCTCCGCGAGTGCGACCCCGGAGACGGACCAGGTGTTGGTGCCGCTGGCCGTATCGCTGCCCCCGCGATCATTGGTCCATTTCACCTGAGTGACCGCCTTGTTGTCGGATGCGGTGCCGGAAAGATTCACGGTGGCGTTGGCGGTCTGGTATTGCCCGCTGCTCGACGGCGCGCCGATGGATACCACCGGAGCGGACACATCGGGAATGACGTAGGTCATGGTAATGGTTTTTGCACTGGCATTGCCGGCAGCGTCAGTGGCGGTAATTGTGATGACCGTGTCCCCCTCCGTCAGAGATAGATTGGAGATGGCCCAGGCGGTTGTGCCGCTTGCCGTGCCGCTGCCGTTCCGGTTATCCCGCCAGGTCACCTGGGTAACGCCGATATTGTCGGAAGCGGTCCCGGAGATGGATACGGAATTCGTCGTCGTTGTATAGGCGCCGCTGCTGGTGGGCGCCACTATCGCCAGGCTGGGACTCGTGGTGTCCGCTACCACGGACTTTCCGTAGGAAACGGTCAGGATTTTTCTCCCATAGTTGCCGGCGGCATCCTTCGCTGCTATGGTGAACACATTATCCCCGGCAAGCAGGGGGGCGTTCGATATTGACCAACTGCTTGTTCCAGTGGCCTTGCCATATCCCCCCAGGGAGTTTTTCCAGTAAACCGCCGTCACGCCGACATTGTCGCTGGCCGTGCCCGACAGGTTGACTGTCTGGCTTGTGGCGGTGTAGACATCGCTGCTGGTGGGTCTGGTGATCGCCACCACCGGCTCCGTTGCGTCCGCGGTCGACGTGATGGTCGACGTCACTTCCGTCGAATAGATGCTTTCATTTCCAGCCGTGTCGACGGCCGTCACCGCGAAATAATATTTGGTGCCGCTTTGCAGGTTGGCGACGGTGTATGAGGTCGCTTTACCGGCCGGAATATAGGGTTGGTATTGTCCCGAGGAGGTGCCGTAATACACCCGGTATTCCCGCAGATCGCTTTCCGTGTTGGCGCTCCATTGGAGCGTCGCGGTCCCGGCCTGGCAGGATACGCCGCCGGGAGGCAGGGGAGCTGTGGAATCGGCTACGGTATAGATCACTTCATTTGAATTCGGGCCTTCACCGGCTGCATTATACGCCCGTACAACAAAATAGTAGGTGCTTCCTTCCGTCAGGGATAAATTGGAAAGCGCATACTGCGTCACGTTGCCGACTTCCCGATTCGAAGCGTATGACCCGGATGTGGTGCCGTAATAGACCCGATACCCGGTTACTTCCCCTGTACATGCCCCCCATGAAAGGATTGCATCCGCGCAGGCGATGCTCTGTAACAGATATAAAAAAATGAACACGCCCAGGCCGGTTACGATAGTTTTCCGTGCCATGTTGCCCCTCCCTCTGTTGGTATGGATGTTTTGCTGATATAGATATTTCATGATCGTATAGTAAGAATTTCTTTTCATAATTCCCAAAGTTTCGAAAGTTTCCCGTTGCCGGCTTCCGGTTACCGATTTTTCTCCTTCGCATTCGGTCCGGCTCTTGCCAACCAAGCAGTGTGCCGGTATTCGACGATACAATGCAGCAAATTGCATGCCATCTTCGGTCCAACAACTTTTCCGCGCCGCCCTTCCGATTAGCCGCCACCGTCAATAACTTAAAATAATTCTAAAAATAAATCACTTAGGTTCGTATAAACAGAATCCATCCCCCATGTTCTCCCGGATTCAATGTACATGCGGAAATATTCCCGTCCACTATCCTACAGTATGCTTTTGTCCACTTCCAAAGGTCAAGCTAAATAGACACCTGTTTGGTCAAAATGACATATACCATGATTGTTTCTTCCAGCACCATCTGTATTAATTATCATACATCCGTGCCAAAAGAGAATACACCGGCCATTGGGACGATGATCCTGGGGCAGCCATGACGGGGGATACTACAGAACCGATTGCATGCGCCGAACGAAATCGCAATTCAACTTCAGAAGGCGGTGGGACTCGGAGCAACCGCATGGGAAAAGGATTGTGGCAAGAGCATTCAAGCAATTTCAAAGCAAACAACGATCCGGACCATATCCACCTGTTGAACAGGTCGTCAATTCCTTACGGATTCCTTTTTCATATCACGGGAAAACAAAAAAAGTAAATCAAATTTCATGGTGCCCGAATCCACGCTACCCCGCTTCGGGACATTCCACTGGAGGGTCTGTGTTCCGAAAACCGCTTGTCCTTCCCTGTTTTTCAAATCGACTCAAGATTTCGATATGGGGTGTATGCGGAAACATGTCCAGGGGCTGAACCTCCGCCAGCATCCATTGCCGTCGACGAAGCGCGCAGGCATCACGGACAAAGGTCCCCAGATGGCATGAAACATAATAAATTATTTGAATTTCAGGAAAAATATTCAATAATCGAGGGAAATACCGAAATCCCGCGCGGGGCGGGTCCAGGAGTAGTATCCGGGGGGATTGACAATGCCGTCGCAGCGCATGCAGATCAGGGAGATGATACAAGTCGGTCTCGAGCATTCGCACAGCGGGGAAATCCATGGCGGTTTTCCTTCCTGCCGGACAGCCGGAAATATCCACCGCGATAATTCTGGTGAACCCCACTGCAGCCGCCGCCCGGGTAAGATTTCCATCCCCGGCGAACAGTTCCAACATGGTCTCCGAAAGAGCATGACGGCGCAACTGCTCTTTCAACCAGGTTTTGATTTTTTCGTTTTGAGGTGCATTGGCCTGCTGGAAAAAACGTCTTTCATTTATAACCAGTTGATCCGGATCGGAATTTTCGTCTATCTCAATGAAATTCCATAGGAATCCACCTTTAGGGCGCCATTGCGGGTTGGGCAGCCGGCGGCGCAGTTGATATAAGAGCCGGCGGTTTGCATCACTCAATACCAGACAATCCTTAACCGGCACCAGTATATGACTGGCCGCGGATACAAAACCGATTTCCTCACCATCGGTTTTGAATTGAGCTCGATTGCGATACCCCCAATACCGCTCCGCCCCCAGGATGGGCTGCAAACCGGTTTCCCCCGGGGAAAAACCGGCTCTTTGCAAGGCGTGTTTCACGATCTTCTCTTTGGAGCGCAGCTGCGATTCATAGGAACCGATCATCCAGGAGCAACCACCGCAGGCACCGTGTCCATACCCCTGATGAGGGCAGAGAGGCATCACGCGCTCCATTGACGGAACGTCCACTTCCACCACGGATGCTTTTCCGTAGCGATTGTCCATCCATTCCACCATGAAGCTCCCCTCGTCACCGGGCCACGCGCCGGGGACAAACAATACTCCCCCATCCGGATGGTCGACAACTCCCAGTCCCTTGACGGTCAGATCGCGAACCTTACCACGAATGATATTCCGCATCCTTGTTGTTTTGCACATCCTGAACCGGTATGCAAGATGAGTGGTTTCCCCATGGATCAGGGGACGAAACAGCAGCTCGGTGATCATCCGTTCCGTCCGGTTTAATAGTCTTGACAAAAAAGTTTTCAAAACGGATAAATTACGGTGTTTTTTCATATGGCGTTCCAGAGAATTGCCGCATTCATGGATTCATGACACGGCGGCGGAAAAATCGCCTGCAAGGAGGGTAAGGATGAAAGGCCGGTGTTACGGATGGATATTGTTTCTTCTTTTGGCCGAAGCACTTCCGGTCATGGCGGCTGACAGGGCCCTGGAGATCAACATGGCGGAAAACGCCAGACGCACGGCTCTGGTGATCGGCAACTCGGCCTACCCGAACGCGCCGCTGAAAAATCCGGCCAATGACGCCCGAGATATGGCCGCCGCCTTGAAAGAATGCGGCTTTACCGTAACCGTGGCCATCGACTCCGATTTGCGAAAAATGGAAGAAGTGATCAGCGATTTCGGCCGGAAGCTGCGGGAAGGCGGCGCCGGTCTTTTTTATTATGCGGGTCACGGCATCCAGATGGAAGGCGCCAACTACCTCATCCCCGTGGACGCCGTCATCGAAACCCCCGCGGATATCCGTTATAAGGCGGTTGACGCTTCCTGGGTACTGGGGAAAATGGGCGACGCCGCCAACGGCCTCAACATCGTCATTCTGGATGCCTGCCGAAACAACCCCTTTGCCAGGGGCACCCGGGCTGTCGATCAGGGGCTTGCCAAAATGGATGCGCCCACGGGCTCGATTATCGCCTATGCCACCGCTCCCGGATCGGTTGCGGCCGATGGTGAGGGGGAAAACGGTATTTTTACGCGCCACTTGATGCATTTCATGCGGCAGCCCCGCTTGAAAGTGGAAGAGGTTTTCAAAAACACCCGTATGGCGGTGATGAAAGAGACGGATAACCGCCAAACGCCCTGGGAGTCGTCATCTCTAATGGGAAATTTTTATTTCAATCCCGGCGTTGCCGATGTCGCCGCTGCACCGCAACCCTCGGACGACGTTGTCCTACCCCCTGAAGCAACGGATATCGGCAATTTCGACAAGATCCTGAAAAAGCGCGAACAGGCCAGGCAGAAATGGTCGGAATGGCAACTGGACATGACGGCCCAATACAAAAAAGCGGAAGAATATGATGGCAGCAAGCTCCTGACGCCTGCGGAAAAAATCGCTGTCTGGAACCGATTTTTAGCGGCGTATGGCCCGGACAATCCCTATTCCAGGAAAGATGATACCCTTCGACAGGCGGCCATGGAGCGCAAGGGAATATGGCAGGAAACGGCCGCCACTCCCCGGCCCAAGGAAGACAGCGTCTCCGACGCGCCGGTCAAGACCGTTCTGACCAATTCCCTGGGGATGAAATTCGTTTACATCCGGCCGGGGGTCTTCCAGATGGGCAGTCCCGGGGGGGAGGCCGGCCGGGGGAAGGACGAAACCCGCCACCAGGTAACCCTGACCCGGGGGTTTTTTCTGCAGACCACTGAAGTGACCCAGCGTCAATGGAAAAAAGTGATGGATGACAATCCGGCGGTTTTTTCAGATTGCGGCGGGGATTGCCCGGTTGAAAACATCTCCTGGGAAGATACGCAGCAATTCATCGACAAATTGAATCAGCGGGACGGCAGGATATACCGGTTGCCGACGGAGGCCGAATGGGAATTCGCGTTCCGGGCCGGTACCCGCAAGATGTTCTATACGGGTAATTGCCTGTCCGCGGACCAGGCCAACTACGACGGGAACTTCCCCATGGACGGATGTTCCGGCGGCCCGAATCGCAAATCGATTGTCGTTGTCGGCAGTTTTCCGCCGAACCCCTGGGGCCTGTACGATATGGCCGGAAATGTATGGGAGTGGTGCCAGGACTGGTATGGAAGCTATCCCGGAGGGCCGGTTTCCGACCCCGCCGGTCCATCCTCCGGCAGTCAGCGGGTGATGCGGGGAGGTGCATGGAACAGCTACGCCGATAATTGCCGCTCGGCAAACCGCATCGGCTACGGACCCGGGGAAAAATACGGCAACTTCGGTTTCCGCCTGGCCCTCAACACGGATCGCTGAAGATGGCCGATATGCAAATTTAACCTTAAATTACAAATAGTTATAAAATGATATTTTGCTATTGACACGGGACTGTTTATGGCTCATTGTTGTCGGCATCCCATGTCAGAAAAGCAAGAACGCATCTTCGTTTTCTTCATACTCCTTTACACCCTATCGTCATGAGGTGAATTATGGCCGGAAAGGAAAAGGATTATTTCATTTCACTTTACGATGTGGCGAAAGTCATCAACGCCTCCCTTTCACCCTCTCAGGTTTTGGAGAAAATAGTAACCTCCGTGGCGGCGGCCATACAGGTCAAGGCCTGTACCCTGAGGGTATTGGAAGCCAGAAAGAAACGGCTGGTGATGGGTGCCCATTGCGGCCTGTCCGATGGCTATATCCGTAAAGGCCCCATCTGGGTGGGAGAAAGCGGCCTGGACCAGAAAGCCCTGCAGGGCAAGACCGTCTGGATGAAAAACGCCCAGGTCGATAAGGATTTCCAATACAATGAAAGAGCCAGGCTGGAAGGCATCACCTCCGTTCTGGTGGTCCCCCTGATGGTGGAAAAAGAAGTCATCGGTGTTTTGCGGGTGTATTCGGAAGAAGAGCGAGAATTCGATGAAGATGAAAAAAAATTTCTGGAGGCAGCGGCCAATTTAAGCGCCATCGCCCTGGAAAACGCCAGGCTGCACCATGCACTGCAGAAGGACTATGACTTGCTGGTGGCGCACAAATACCGTCTGGACGACAATTGACGCCGGAGGAAACCGTTCGACTTTCCTGGGTGTAACAATGATTTTCAGTTAAACGGCAACGAAAAAAGGAGGAGCCATGGTTCGTATCGGAATCAACGGTTTCGGACGCATTGGTCGACAAGTTCTCAAGGCGATCCTGGAGCGGCACGCGGAGCGGCTGGAAGTTACCGCCATCAACGACCTTTTCGACGTCGAAACCAATATGAATCTGTTCAAATACGACACCAATTACGGCCGGTTTCCGGGAGAAGTCAAGGCCGAAGGAAATCAATTGATCGTCAACGGCCGAAAGATCAGGAGTTTCGCCTTGCGCGATCCGGCAACCATACCCTGGGACGACGTGGGCGCCGACATCGTCGTTGAAAGCACCGGACTTTTCAAGACCGGCCCGAAAGCCGCCGCCCATTTGGAAGCAGGGGCAAAGAAAGTAATCATCTCCGCTCCCGCAAAAGAAGAAGACATCACCATCGTCATGGGGGTGAACCACAAACAGTATTCCCCCGGCGATCACCATATTGTCTCGAATGCCTCCTGCACCACCAATTGTCTGGCGCCGCCGGCCATGATTGTTCATCGCATGTTCGGAATCGAGAAAGCGCTGATGACCACCGTACATTCCTATACTGCGGACCAACGCCTGATGGATCTCGCCCACAAGGACCCCAGGCGAGCCAGGGCAGCGGCCCTGAACATCATCCCCACCACAACCGGGGCCGCGAAGGCCGTATCGCTTGTAATCCCCGAACTTGCTGGTCGATTCGACGGATATTCATTGCGGGTGCCGACCCCCACGGTTTCCATCGTCGACTTCGTCGCCCTGATTGAAAAAAAGACCGATACGGAAACGCTTCGGGAGGAACTGAGAAAAGCCGCGGAAAAAGAACTGTCGGGAATCATGGCCTGCGAAGAAGAGCCCCTGGTTTCCATGGATTTCAAGGGCAATCCCCATTCATCCATCATCGATATGGAATTCACCCAGGTACTGAACGGCAACATGGCCAAAGTCGTGACATGGTATGATAACGAATGGGGATACTCCTGCCGGGTGGCGGATCTGGCAGCCTACATGGCCGAAAAGGGACTGTAGCGCCCCATTATTTTTCTCTTGTCCGGCGCCGGGAAATCGGATAGGAATCGGCATGGCGATTGCCCGGGAAATCAGGCTTTCGGATGATAATTCCCGACAGGCAGCAACCGATGGCCCCGAAGAGGTATCATGTCCGAACCGCAGACTTTTTTCACGATCATTCGGGAAGCGGATTGCCCATTGTATCGCCTGGGAGAGGAATTCCTGCTTACCGGCCTGGCCCTTTCCCCGCCCATGGCAAAACCCGTCTGTATTCAACTGGCCAGGGATATCGCCAATCTGCGAAATGCCGATGACGGAGGAGGCCCCAAGGGAAAAGGCGGTGAGATCTTTACCTGCAGCGGCTGCAACGGTTCCGTCGGCATTGCCATCCACCACCCCATCATCCAGGGGGATCGCTCCGAACAAATTAAAACCATCGAAAATATCGCCCACATCCTCAGCGGTTTTTCCATGTTTCGCAGCCTTTCCGCGCACCAGATTCGGGATCTGGTCGCCTTGATCCGGCTCGCCCAGTATGAATCCGGTCAGGAAATTCTCCGCAAAGGAGAGCCGGGCCGCCATCTCTACATTATTCTATCCGGCCGGGTAGAGGTTCTGGACGAAAACCTGCGCAACATCGCCGTGCTGGAAAAAGGGGAAGTTTTCGGTGAGATGAGTCTTCTGAGCGGCGAACCGGTGAATGCCACCATCCGGGTCACCATGCCGACCAAGGTGCTCTATTTTCACGGCCGCGACTTCAGCAAGGTGCTGCACAAATATCCGCCGCTCCAGCTCTATCTGGCGAAGCTGCTCACCAGGCGGCTTGCCAGGACCACCAACATCCGTCTGGAAGAAACCACCGTCGGCATGAGCGGCAGCCTCGCGGAAACACCGCCGCCGGAGCTTTGCCAGACCATTAATATCAACCAGAAGACCGGCGTCCTGTTACTGAAGCTGGACAACGGCACCGCCAGGATATCCTTCCGTGACGGCAATATCATCAAGGCCTCCTACGGCGAAAAGCAGGATAAAGGCGCCTTCTTTGAAATCCTGAAAGCCAATGACGGTCATTTCCATTTTCATCCGGGGATACCGGCCGAGGAAAAAGCGCACCCGGAAATCGGCCATTTCATGTGCCTGTTGATGGAAGGCGTCAGCCGGATGGACGAAGAGAGCGTCACGCGGAATCAATCGTCATGACCAACGGTCCGGATTATTCATTCAGTGCAAAAGAGCGCCTGCTGCTCCGATTCGGCATGCCTCTTCTGGCCTTGTTCATCCGCTGCTGGAACGCCACCTGCCGAAAATCGGTGATCTTTCTGAACGGAAACGAAGAACAGCTGATCTCACGCCATGCCGGCTGCATTTACGCCACCTGGCATCAACGCATGTTTTATTTTTTTCATTATTTCGGCCCCCAAAAAATCATCATGATGATCAGCCAGAGCAAGGACGGTGAATTTGCCACCGCTGTCGCCCGCCATCTGGGTTTCGATGCCGTTCGCGGCAGCGCCAACCGGGGCGGCAAAAGCGCCATGCTGGCCCTTATCCGGCTCCTCCGGAAACCGGATACCAGGGCCGGCATGATGGTCGACGGTTCCCAGGGACCGCCGCGGATTCTGAAAATCGGCACTGTCCGGCTGGCCCGCGCCACCGGAAAACCCGTCATTCCGGTAATCTGCGGCGCCCGCCGGAAAATTGTTTTCAAGAGCTGGGACCGTTACTTCCTGCCGCTGCCCTTTACCGATGTCGTTGTCATCCACGGAACCCCCCGGTTCATTCCCGTCAACGCCTCCAACGCGGAATGCGAAGTACTTCGCCTGGAAATTGAACGGGAGATGAATCACCTGGCCGACCTGTGCGACTTATGGTGGGGAGGGAAGCCCGTGGGCAAGCCGGGTTTTGATTTGCCGGCCAACGGCGCCGACATCTATTGAACATTTCCATTCGTCCCTCATCCCATACCGGGATGGCGGCCGGATTCCATCATTTTCGATTGACAGAAAACAGAGGAGCTTATGGCCATTATCACCATTTCCAGAGGTTCTTACAGCCGCGGCAGCGAAGTCGCCTGCAAAATCGCCGCCGCATTGTCCTATGAATGCATCTCCCGGGAAATCCTGCTTGAGACCTCGGAAGTCTTCAACATTCCGGAAATCAAGCTGGTTCGCGCCATTCATGATGCCCCTTCCATCCTGAATCGCTTCCATCACGGCAAGGAACGATATGTGGCCTATATCCGCGCCATCCTGTTGCGTCATGTCCAGAAAGACAATGTAGTGTATCACGGCCTGGCCGGCCATTTTTTTCTACAAGGGATTCCGCACGTATTGAAGGTCCGCATCCTCGCGGACATGGAGGATCGGATCCGGGAGGAAATGCAACGGGAAAAACTCACGATTGAAAAGGCGCGCCTTCTGTTGAAAAAGGATGATGAGGAACGCCGGAAATGGAGCCAGACCCTGTACGGCAAAGACACATGGGATCCGGGACTGTATGATATCGTCCTGAAAATAAAAACCATCAAAGTGGATGACGCGGTCGGGATCATTCGGGACACCGCGCGGCTTTCTTCTTTTCAAACCACCCCGGAGTCCCAACAGATTCTGGATGATCTGGTACTGGCCGCCCAGATCGAGGCCCTGCTGGTTACCGACTTTCCCGGAATCAAAGTCGTCGCCAAGGGCAACACGGCCGACATACACGTAGCCGTCAATGCCAATCTGATGTCCTCCGCAACCGGGAAAAGAGAAATCATCCATCGCATCCAGGAAATCGCCGTCAACCTGGGCGGGGCTGAAAAAGTCCAGGTGTACCTGACCACCGGGGTTGCCGATGGGTGACGACGGAACCGGACCGGCCGCCATCCATGGAGCATTCTCTGAAATTTGTTCCCTGTAGTATGGATCGCGGAGGGGTAAACCAGGGTCGGACGGCCTTCAAACCGCTGGCAGGAAAATACGGATGCTGGTTCCCTGGCCGGGAGCGGAATCGACGTAAATATATCCGTCGTGATTTTTGATGATGCCGTATACCGCGGCCATGCCGAGGCCGCGGCCCTGGAATTTGGTTGTGAAAAAGGGCTCGAACACCCGGCGGCGGGTCTCCTCATCCATGCCCCCGCCGTCATCCTCAACGGTCAGCCACACATATTTCCCCGGTTGCAAGCCGGGATAATGCCCAGCCGAAACCGAATCCACCTCCTGAATTCCGGTGCGGATCCGGATGCTGCCGCTCACCGGGGTGGCCTCCATCGCGTTTTTCAGAATGGCCGACATCGCCATGGATATCTGGGCTTCATCGGCATTGATGCGCATGGACAGGTCCGGAAGAGCTGTCGATACCCTGACGGCCGGATTCCGGAACAGCTCTTTTATCCCCGGCAGTACGCGACGAATCAGGTCGTTCAATTCCAGAACCCTTGCATGATATTTGCCGCAGCGCGCAAAAGCCAGGAGCTGGCGAACCAGGTCGCTGAGGCGCCGGATCGACTGCCATGACGTCTGCCGGAACAAACGGGTCTTTTCATTGTCCGCCAATTCGTCCTCAATCAACTCGATATGACCGGACAATATGTGCAGCACATTGTTGAATTCGTGGGCGATGCCTCCGGCCAAGGTGGCCAGTGATTCCATCCGGCCGGTTTTCTGTCGCCGCAACTCCGCCCGGCTGCAATGAGTAATATCACGATCGACTCCCCGGTATCCCAGCAGTTTTCCCGTCGTGTCGAAATACGGGACACCGCTCGTTTCGAGCTCCACCATACGTCCTTCCCTGTGCAGGCAGATATGGATCCAACGAAAAAACGGGGCCTGTGAAGCCAACATATCCAAAAAAACAGGTTTGACCCGCGCCGACTCCTCTCCGGTCATAAAGTCAAACGGTGTTTTCCCGAGCATTTCTTCCGGAAGGTATCCCAGAACATCTTGGACTTTTCGATTGGAGTAGGTATAGCGGCCGCTGCAATCCACTTCCCAGATCCAGTCGCTGATATTTTCGGTAAACTCCTCGAAGCGAGTATTACCGTTTCCCGGCATGCCGTTTGGTTTCCCGGGTAGTGGACTTTCTTTCATAAACGCCCTATTCCGGTTGCGATGGTGGCGGTGGTTCTCTTGTTATTCGATCCGGGGAAGAAAGGCATAGCCGTTGCTGATGGCGTATCGCACCAGCTCGATCACATTCTTGAGGCCGAGCTTCTCCATGATGTTGGAACGGTGCTTGTTGACGGTCCATTGCGATATATGTAGCAAATTGCTGATTTCCTTGCTTGTTTTACCCTCAGAAAGCAAGGCCATGATCTGTTTTTCCCTCAGGGTCAGGGTCTCGCCGTTCTGCTTGTTCAGCTGACCGTTATCCGATACAAGCGCTTTTTTGGAAACCCCATGACCTTCATTGATGACCTTGTCAATCGCATGGATCAGGTGGTGCATGGAATCCCCTTTGGAGATGATGGCGCACGCCCCGGCCTGGATCGCCCGCTGCCGGTTTTTTTCGTTCACGAAACCGCTCAACACGATGGCATGGATCTCCGGATACAATCGCTTGATTTCCGCGATGGTCTCGCAGCCTTTCATCCGCGGCATCTCCAGGTCCACGATGACGATATCGGGACGGGTGTTTTTCAGCATATCCAACAACTCGATCCCGTCCCGGGCTTCGCCGACAACCTTCCAATTA
This sequence comes from Thermodesulfobacteriota bacterium, assembly GCA_049320885.1. GTDB lineage: Bacteria > Desulfobacterota > Desulfobacteria > Desulfobacterales > SURF-7 > DYJD01. The sequence goes on from JBMORA010000063.1 coordinate 52,415, forward strand.
TCTTTTGATTTAAAGATCATTTTCAGCGCATCCAGGACAATCGGATGGTCATCCGCAACTATGATTGTATGTTCCGTCATGTCAGCCCACAGTCCGGTTCAGGGTATGAACACCACAATAATCTAAAATGATTTGACATATTCGCAATTTTCTTTCAATACATAGATATATGTATTTTTTTGAAAAAGGCTCCCCAGCCCTCCCAGGAGAAAATACCGGCGTGACCAATATCCCCAGCATTTCCTGCGGCAACCCCTTCGCCGTCGGCAATATCCGTCTGTTCATCGCCTTTCGCGTTTTCTTCAACGCGCGTTTCTATTATCCGGTCTTCACCATTCTCTTTCTGGATTTCGGATTGACCCTGGATCAATTTGCCCTGCTGAACGCGGTCTGGGCCGCCACCAACGTGCTGGTCGAAATCCCCTCCGGGGCCTTGGCCGACAGCCTGGGCCGGAAGAATGTGCTTTTGGTCAGCACGATTCTGATGATCCTCGAGATGGCGCTTTTATGCCTGGCCCCCAGGGAGAACCCTGAGCTGCTGTTTGGGGTTTTTCTGATCAACCGTCTGCTGAGCGGAACGGCGGAAGCCGCAGCCAGTGGTGCCGACGAGGCCCTGGCATACGATACCCTGAATCTCTGCGGCAGAGCGGATGAATGGCCCCGGGTGCTGGACCGCCAGATGCGCTGCCAATCCATCGCCTTCATTGCCGCCATGAGTGTGGGCGCGGCGGTATATGACCCGGCCCTCATGGAGCGGGTTTTCGGCTGGGCAGGATTTCCGGTGCAACTGTCCCAGGCCGACACCCTGCGTTTTCCGATTTATCTCACCCTCGTAATGGCTTTTCTGGCATTCGGGACGGTCCTGCGCATGCGCGAACCGGCAGCGGGAGAGGCGGGTTCCTGTTTTCAGACGGACCGCTGCCGCTCCGCCATGGCCCTGGCCTTTCGCAGAACAATCCAAGCCGGCCACTGGATCATCATGACCCCCTTTGCTCTGGTGCTGATCACGGCCGGCATGGTATTCGACCACATCGCCCGTTTTGCGGTCACGATCAGCAGCCAGTATTTCCGGATCATTGAACTGCCGGAGGCAAGTTTCGGCCTGATCGGGTCCGGGTTGGCCCTGCTGGGGATGTTTGTTCCGCGCCTTTCCATGCATCTCACGGAGCGCCGCTCACCCCGGTTCAATTTTTACCTCCTGGCCGCCATCGGTCTTGCCGGTTTGTGGGGCCTGGGTGTCGCGGCGCCGCTGATCGGCCTGGCGCCGATGATCCTGGTGTTCGTGGTGATGATGATGAACACCTTTTTCCTCAGCCATTACCTGAACCGCATCACCCGCTCCCAGGAGCGCGCCACGGTGCTGAGCTTCCGGGGGCTGGCGTTGAACCTGGCCTACGGCTGGATCGGAATTGCCTACTCCCTGTTTTTCGCCTGGGCCAGGCGGCAGCCGGGCATCCTGTTTCCACCGGCAGGATCGCTCTCCCCCGATGATGCCGCATTCCTGCTTTCCCTGAAATGGCTGCCGGCCTATTTTGCCGTCCTGCTGATTCTTTTCCTGGGGTTTTCCACGTATTCCCTGCGCCGTACGGATATCCATGGAAAAAGCGGATCCGAATAGGATCCGGAAATTCTTGCGTGCGTCCTCCCGGATCTCCGGCTTTCTGTCCGGCGATCCGGGAGTTCCAACAGGTTATTCGAACAGGGGGAATTCGCGGTGGGCGAATCCGTCATACACCGGGGTCATGCTGAAGAAATGGGAGTCGAATACCGGTGCATAGCCCGGCCCCATAAGGATATTGCCGGATTCTCCCAGCGGGAACATGCTTTGGATCCGGACCGGTCCCATGGAACCGTATTCGACGCAATGCCCGTAGGTGGAACGCGAGGAGAACGGCATGGTATGGACGACTCCCAGCATATCATGCCGGAAGTTGATGGTCCCTCTGGCACCGATGCCCCAAGGCCTCGGCCCAAGAATCCCAAGAACATTGTCCAGGGCCGTGACGATAATCGCTTCCGGCGTCTGGGGAGCCGCGGGGTCGGTCAGATTGCGGAACCAGTTATAGCGGTTGGTGATTCCAGCACCGGGATGCAGACCATGTAACAGAACGTTGAACAACAGGGAATTGCTTTCCTTCAATACGATTTCACCGTCTTCTGGCATTCCGAGTTCATCCAGGAATATGAGCCGGACAACCTCCCGGATCCATTTATCCATCAAGATCCAGGCATCGGCTCGGTCCGCGCCAAAGGCCCACTGGGTCGGTCCGCCGTCGACGAAATGCCCGTCCCATCCGGACAAAATATCAAGGGCCGCCTGGCGCTCCGGAGTTGCGTTGTTCATCACCGCGTCCGTGAAATCATCGGAAACGAAGGCCCAGGGATTGCCGCCGCCGTGGAAGGAATCCGTCGCGGCGATGTACAGCGCCAGATCACGGACCGCTTCAAAGCTCACCTTGCCGCCGCCGGCCAGTGTCTCGTCGAAATAGTCGTAAATCACATGGGTGCGGTGGAACGGGCCATAGGTGGCGTAAACCGCGTTGAAACCGCTGGGATAGAAGGCGCCGGTCTTGTTGTTCCAGCCGGCGTACCAGCCCCGCGGCGTGTTCAAATCGCTGGACAGCGGCCGGACGAACCTGGCGTTCCATTCCAATTGAATGCCGAAGAACAGCCCCTGGGGCAGACGCCACTCCCCGGGCAGGCGCAGGGGATCGCGGCCGGACATCCAGTAGCCGATGTTGCCGTGTTTGTCCGCGTAACAGAAATGCTGGCTTACCGCCACCTTGCGGATGCCCTGGTGGAACTGCAGGATGGATTTGGCCCGGGCCAGGTCCAGGAAGGCCTCGATGGTCTTGAATTCATAATTCCAGTGAGCGTATTTCCAGGCCACCAATGGATTTTCCAGGGTTGGGGAATAGGTCCCCGGATCATAGGGGATCGGATTGACGATGGGACCATGGTCGGACCGGAATACGGGCAGCAAGACGGGATCGGCGCCGCGGACCTGGATGGTTTCCAGCCGGTGCAGGGTCACATCGGACGGGTTTTCGATATAGTAATCCGTGGTATGGGCGTGCCCCACCTGCATGGACCAGGCGTGGTGCGGCGTCCGGCCGATGATGATGCCGGGCAGACCCGGCACGTTCATGCCGGATATATCCAGACCGCCGGCCCGGATGGAGCCCTCGGCGGTGATGGACGGCACGGAAAAGCCCATCTGCGGGCCTGAGTAGACGATGGGTTTCCCGGAAACGGTATGCCGGCCGGCGACCACCCAGGCATAGCTGCCCATCTTGATATGGGCGTTGATTTTTTTGAGGCGTTCGACGATCCGTTTGCTGCGTTCGATCATAGCGTCAAATCTCGCCCGCGACATTTGCTTGCCAACCGGCGATCCGGTCGGCTCCGCCTGAACCGATGCCGTTTCCCCGGCGGACTCGTAGTCGATATAGGTGGGGGCGGCGGGATCGTTGGTCCAGCGGAGGTCGTTGAACATCCGCAGCGCACTCAATACGCCGAATTGACTCTGAAGCCGCAGGAGCAGTTCGGCGTTCTCCATCTGGGTCATGTCCAGGGCCTCGGGGTCGAAGAAACGCTGCATGGTCGCGGTCCAGGCCAGGACATCCTGGCAGGTCCAAGGCGTCGGCATGATTCCGACGGCGAAAAACTCGAAGGGAACCAGGGCCGGATTCGCGCCGATCTCCGCTATGCGGCGGTTGATGCCGGCGACATACCCGTTGATGATGTCGCGGGCTTCACCGCCGAGGGAATTGAAACCCGCGGTCAGTTCCGCGTCCGAATAGCCGATGATGCGCATGAAGACGTCGGTTTCGAGCTGGTCCGGCCCGAAAACGGCGGCCAGGGTCCCCCGGGCCTGACGGCGGTACAGCTCCATCTGCCACAGCCGGTCCGTGGCCACCGCATATCCCATTTCCTCGAATACGTCATACAGCCCGGCTTCCGGCGGTCCGGAAATGAACCAGACCCCTTTATCGTCCCTTACGGTATCGACACCGTTCAGGCCGAACGCCGGCGTGATGAAAAAACTGATCAGACAGATGATGATCAAACAGATATTTCTCTTTGACATGGCATCCTCCTCCGATACGTATAAGCGTGCAGTTGCTGGTGAGATGGGCTTCGGCAGGGAAACGGCGCAGGCTCCCGGCGTGGATGCGGACGACTGCCGGGAGCGGCTCAAAGGAATTTGCACCGCCTGATGGTCACGGCCTGACGGGTTTGTGGGAAAGCTTCCATTACCTGTCTTTCCGGTTCCGGCTCAAAAAAGTATCCTTGTTTTGGTATGATCCGGAAATATAATCAAACCGGTTGGGTGTCAACAGATATTAATTTGTATTTTTTGCATTTTAATTCATAATGTTAAATAATCCATAAGCGCCCCCGCCGTAAAGAGCGGGCGACAAATGCCCTTGGCAAGCCGTCCCAAATCGGATATGGCGACTGTATAATGGAAAAACCGCCGTCATACGGAACATGCCCGCTGCAATCCCCTGCCGCCTTTCTGCTCATGCTGCTGGTGATACCGGGTTTGACCGCGGGTTTCTACTCCGGGAAAGAGTTGTCGGTCCATGAAACGATTACCGGGGCGATGCTGCTGACCGGCCTTGCCGCCCTGATGCTGAAACGCGGGAAAAGAAATTTTCCATATCTGTGGCAGGAACGGAATCTTTACGGCGAGTTCGTGATCGGCGCCAGCCTGCTCATGCTCTTCCAGTTTTTATGGTTCCAGACTTACATCCGCACCGCCATTGCGCATTCCTATGCCACCGGCATGTTTCGAACCGCCTTCCGCAACATCCACGCGCCGCTTTACGGGTATCCCGAAATTCCGGAGATCCGCTGGGCCGTTGCCATGGCCGGGTGCGCCTGCCTGTTTTTTCTGTTCTGCCGCCAAGTGACAAGACGGACCCAAGCGCTTTCTTCTCCTTCGATTCTGGTCGGCTGCCTCTTGTTCCAGGCTGCGTTCATGATCGTTTTCGCCTTGTCGGAGAACCCATCGCGCCTGCTCGATTATATCGGTTCCCTGGCCACCTTCCGGGAAGACGCGGTCTTGTTCCAGGGGCCGCTGGATATCCTGAAACACTTCAGCCGATCCCTGGGGGAAATCGGCAGCCGCACCGCGCATTATCCCCCCGGCTTCCTGATGTTCTACAGCATCGGCGAAAAACTGGGCATCTCCTGGCTGTTCAAGTTCTCCTGTTATGCCGCCGCCCTGGCCACGACCATCGTCTTGTGGACCTCGTCCGCTTTCTTCTCCTTTTCCGCCAGGGCCCGTTTCCTGACGGCGGGCCTCTTCCTTACCGCCGCCCAGGTCCTGATCTATCCATCCCACGATCCCTGCTGCTGGAACATGCTGCTGTGCCTGCTCGCCACCGTCCTCTTCCTGAAAGCCCTCGCCGAAGACCGGGTCGTTTTCGGGATCCTGAGCGGCCTTGCTTTTTCCCTGTCCATCCACCTGTCCTATGTCACTTTCGTCGCCGGACTGATCCCGGCCCTCGCCTTCCTGATCGCTTTTTTCACAAGGACGATCGGGACGCGCATCCTGGTCCGGCAGACCCTCATCACGCTGCTTACCATCTGCCTGGTCGGCCTGGGCATCTGGCTGCTTTTCGACCTGAACATCATCACCCTGGTATTGTTTTCCATCGCCAAAAACCATCAGACCATCGCTTTCCATCCCTTTGAAAGCATCACTTATTATCTGCTGCGATCCACGGGGAATCTGCTTGCCTTTTTCTTCGTGATCGGCGCGCCCGTCCTTACCCTTTGCGCCATCGGCACCCGGTATCTGCCAGGGAGAACCGGTTCAAGCCTCTTTTCCATCTTCTGGCTGAGTACGCTGGGCAGCCTGCTGGTTGCCGGTTTCAGCGAATTGTTCATACTCGAGACGGAACGGATCTGGATCTTTTTCACCCCCGCGCTCACCCTCATGGCCGGTCATACGTTGGATCGGATCCTCCCGGCTGACGAAACCGCGTCCGTTGCGGGCGTTTTGGCTTGCAGCCTGATTCCAAGCATGGTCCTGGAACTTTTTTTCCGCTCCCATCTTGCTGCGTATTGATGCCACACGCGGATGAAAAAAAAATCTTGACAATTGATACAACAATATTTGATATATCAACTATTGTTGCGTCAAGTATCTGAACGGTCCATCTTGGCCGGACCATCAGCGTCGGAGGTTTCCTTCATGACCCACCAGGACATGCTCATCCATCGGATCGGCAAGGCCCAACAGCAGATACGCGCCATTCTGAACAGCGAATTCACCGCCAAAGGCATCACCATCAGCCCGATCCAAACCAGAATTCTCTCGATCATTCTGAAACATCACCCCCTGACCATGACCCGTCTGAGTCAGCTCTTGTCAACGGACAACGCCGCCATCACCCGGCTGGTGGATCGTCTGGAGAAGGCCGGACTGGTGACCCGGGAGACCTGCCGCGGCGACCGGCGGACCTACCATATTTGTCCGACGGAAAAAGGATCGGAGGAAATCGTCCGGGCCGAATCCGCGCTCCAGCGGGTGAATGAAGCCGTCCAATCCGTTTTCAGCCAGGAGGAAAGAGAACGGTTGTGTGAATTGCTCGGCCGCATCCGGCCGAAGGAACCCAAAACGCCGGAGCAAGCGGAAGCGACGTTTTTTCCAATGGATATGGTCATTGAAGGGCTGGAAGATGTGTGCGCGCCCCACATGCTCTGGTGATAAAACGACAAACCGGGGGGCCGGAATCACGCTGCGGTTCCCCTGATCATAAAACCCTGTGTCAAGGAGAAAGGAGTCAGCAATGGAAAAGAGGAAGCTTTACAAAGGCGGCGCCTTCTTGTTCACCCCCATCCCGGCCGGCGACGTTTTCACCCCCGAGGAGTTCACCAAGGAACAGAAAATGGTCTTCAAGGCGGCCCAGGACTTTGTGAAAAACGAGCTCGCCGGCAACGCCGAGCTCATCGAGGAGAAACAGGAACCCCAGGTCCGCAAATGGTTCCGCATGATCGGCGAACTCGGCCTCAACGCCATCGATGTGCCGGAGACATACGGCGGTGAGGGCATGGACAAGATCAGCGCCTGCCTGGTGACCGAAGCCATGGGGGCCGGGCATTCCTTCAGCGTTGCCCATACCTGCCAGACCGGGATCGGCAGCCTGCCCATCCTGCTCTTCGGCACCCATGAACAAAAGCAAAAATACATCCCCCGGCTGGCCAGCGGCGAAATCATCGGCGCCTACTGCCTGACCGAATCCGGGGCCGGTTCCGACGCCCTCAACGCCCAGACCACGGCCCGGCTTTCCGAGGACGGCCGCCATTATCTGCTGAACGGCGAGAAAATCTTCATCACCAACGGGGCCTGGGCCGATGTGCTGACCGTCTTCGCCAAGGTGGACGGCGACAAGTTCACCGGTTTCATCGTGGAACGGGGATTCCCTGGGTTCTCCACCGGCGCGGAGGAAAAAAAGCTCGGCATCAAAGGCTCGTCAACGGTTTCCGTGATCCTGAAGGACTGCCGGGTGCCGGTGGAAAACGTGCTCTTCGAGGTGGGCCAGGGGCATAAAATCGCCTTCAACGTGCTCAACATCGGCCGCTACAAGCTGGGTCCCGCCACGGTGGGCGCCATGAAGGCCTCCCTGGCCCAGGCCGCCAAATACGCCACGGAACGGGAGCAGTTCGGCAAGAAAATCGCCGAATTCGGCCTGATCCGCGACAAGCTCGCCCAGATGGCCGTCGGCATCTACATCGCCGAAACCGCTTCCTACCGCTTGGCCGCCGCCATCCAGGACCAGCTCGACACCCTGCATTCGCAGCAGGAAATTTCCGGGGCCGATATCTCCCGCGCCATCGAGGAATACAGCATGGAATGCGCCCTGGTGAAAATCGCCGGCAGCGAATGGCTGGACTATGTCGTGGATGAATATGTCCAGATTTACGGCGGCAACGGCTATATAGCCGAATACCCGGCCGAGCGGGCCTACCGCGATTCCCGCATCAACCGGATTTTCGAGGGCACCAACGAGATCAACCGCATCGTGGCCGCCGGCACCCTGCTCAAGCGCGCCCTGGCCGGCCGCATCGATCTAATGGGCGCCATCAAGGCCCTGCCGGCCGTGGACCCGGGGGCCCAGACCGCGCCCCTGGATGCGGAGAAGCCCCTGGCCCGGCAGCAACAGCTCCTGACCGCCTGCAAACAGTTGTTCCTGCGGACCGTCGAGGCGGCCGCCGCCAAACTCATGGCCAACATGGACGGCGAGCAGGAAATCCTCGGCCTGCTGGCCGAAATGATGCTCCAGGTCTATCTCATGGAAGGCGGGCTCCTGCGGGCCGTGAAAACCGCGGGAAGCACCGGCGGGCAAAAAGCCGAATTTCATGTTGCCGCGGCCCGCGTTTACCTGGCCCGGACCCTGCCGGAAATGCTCTCCAGGGCCCGGCAGATCGTGTCCTATGTCGGCGACGGCGCGGTGCGCGCCGATCTCCACAAACAGATTCAATGGCTGAGCGCCTTCCCCCAGGAGGACATCATCACCCTGAAACGCCAGATCGCCGACCGCGTGGTCAAAAGCAAGAAATATCCCCTCGGATAATTCCTCGCGCCTCCCCGCCGCGCCCGGCCGCCGTCATGGCTACCGGGCGCGACGGGTGCCTTCCTGAAAAATAGAAATGCTCCGCCCGGACATTCACATTGCCGCTACCAATCCGAACGGAGTGGTTGATGTTTCGGTCGACTGAATCCAGCCGACACAGGAGTAAAACCTGGACTTGCATGCAGCGCTCCTGCTCTTTTCTTTTATGCAGAAGATGAAAAACGCCTGCGGGATAACCCCGCCATGGCGTAAACGTATGTTCTCTCGCGAAGGCGCCAAGACGCGAAGAAAAACAGGGGAACTTGTCCAGTTTCGGAACCATCCATACCAGATAATCATACAGTTTCGTGATGGCGCCGACTTCTTTCGGCATGGGCCAATCCCCCTCCGCGGCGGCAAAGGGTAAAAGAGTAAAAGGGAAAAGGGTTACCGTTCCATCCTGACGCAGCGGAACCCCACGAGGATGTTACGGTTCTCCGGGTTGAGCCTGAGGCGGTTCGCACAGCGCGCAATGTCCTGACGGCTGTCCCAGGAACCCCCGCGCAGCACTTTGCGACCATGCTCATAGTCTGTTTCAGTCCATTCCCACACGTTCCCGGCCATGTCATAGCAGCCAGATAAGCTTGTGCCATTAGGATAGCGAGTTACGCGTGTAGTCTGTCCGATACCCGATTCAGCAGTGTTGCACTTTTCCGGATCGAATTCATTCCCCCAGGGATAGGTCCGCCCGTCATTCCCCCTGGCCGCCCGCTCCCATTCGATTTCGGTGCTCAGGCGCTTTCCTTCCCATTTGGCAAAGGCGTCGGCTTCGTAAAAGCACACGCCCACCACCGGGTGGCCGTCCTTGTTCCATTTTTCATCGTTCCAGTATCGCGGCTCAGTGATATTGTTTTTCTTCCGCCATTCAAGTCCTTCGGGAGACCAGAAATCGTCCTTTGAATACCCCCCGGCCTGCAGAAACTTGCGGTACCGGTCGTTGGTGACCGGGTATATATCGATCTGGAAGGACGTTTCGATGGTTTCTTTTTTCCTGTTTTCGCCATAGAGGAAATCCCCCGCCGGCACCAGGGCCGTTTCTTCATAGTGCCGGACCGGTTTCACCGTCTGTTCCGCCAGCCCCTCCGGCGACTCGACCATCCCGCTCAGGGTGATCAATTGTGCCACCTCCTCGGGCTTGCCGGAAAATGTGCTTACTATTTTCACCAGTTCCCGCACCCGCAGATAGTTTTTCAGTGTTTGGGGGACCTCCTGGAGATCATCTTCGGAAAGGCCCCGGACATCATCGGACTCGAACTGGGGCGACAGCTTATTGATCCATTCTTTCAATACAAACAGGTTGTTGGGATTATCCTGGATATCCTGATAAAAATCCGGAAACACATATTCAAAAACACACATGCTCAATATGGAGGAAAATTCGATGGACATCCCTTTGCTGGCAATGATCCCGGCCAGCAGGTTCAGGTTGTTCAGGAAGCGCTTAATTTGCCGTGGGTTTTTCTGCAAGGCCGGGGCCAGGAGGGGCATATAGTCCAGAATTTCCTTCTTGTTGCGCAGCTTGAACCGTTCCTGGCCCACCCAATCCTTCAGGTCGTCGGCAGGTATCGGCCGCAACTTGAAAGCCACCTGCACGATCTTGTCCATGAAACGGGCCGCTTCTTTCCCGCCGTATTTTTCCTCCAGGGCCTTTATGATGATTTCATCCGCAGCCCCCAGCACAAAGGCGCAGCATTTCTTGTCCAGGAACAGCTTGACGGTTTCCAGCACCTTGACGATTTTGTCCGGCGGGCAGCGGTCCAGATCGTCGATGAAGATCACCAGGGCGCCCTTCCGGTCGTCCGGCTCTTCCCAACTCTTCCATTTCGGCCGCCACCGCAGGTAGTCCCATATCAAGGCGTCGAAAAAATTCTGGAACGTTTCGAAAAAACCGAGTTTTTTTCTGTATTCGAGCTCGGCGAAAAACGCGGTCACATCCAGGCCGGCAAATCCCGTCAGCTTGCCGACAGCAGCCCGAACCTGATGGGTCTTGACCAGTTCCTCGACCCTAGCCTTGCAGCTGTCCAGGAACGAGTCGCGCTTCATGGTCCGGAAAATCTCCTCGATCAGGGCCGCCAGGATCGCGTCCTCGTCGGCATGCTTCCAGGCCTGGAACCAGACGGTCTTGGTGGCGCGGCGGTGGACCTCGTCCGCGGCGGCCCCGGTATCGAGCAGGCGTTTGATTTCCCTCATCAGGGTGGTCTTGCCCGAGCCCCATGAGCCGTATACGCCGATGACAAAGGGCGTCTGATTGTCTTTGTCGGCGATCAGGTCGGCGATGGTCCGGGCATAGGCATCGAACCCGAACATAATGGTTTCTGTTTCCGGATTATCGCTGAGAATTTCGACGCGTTTGCTATCCGTCATACGTCTCCTTCCGGAGTTGCCGTGGTCAAGGCAAACCAACTGTTATTCATCACCAAGACGGACAGGTGGAATCATCCGCCGGACCCGGAAAACCGTGCCGGACGGCGCCGGTTTCGCAACCAATGGATTGTTGACGACGATAGTAAATGCCGGCCGGTTTGTCAATCCGGAGGGATAGCACCTTCAGGGGAATCGCATGTAAATTTAGATCCCGCCTTTCGGTCTTTTCACCACGCCATAGGCAGGATTTTTCTTTTCGTGTTTCATCTGCGTAAATCTGCGTCATCTGCGGATAGTCCGTTTTTTTTATCAACCGATTTTTGCTATCCGCAGATTACGCCGATTGACGCAGATTATGCAGAAGGCAAAACAGGTGCTCCTTCATCCCTGCTGGACACAGAGCCGAAGGAAAAAGCAAAAAGAAAACGGGTTGGTTGTACAATCTCGGTCCTCAGGATTCGTCTCTCAAAGAAAGGTTCCGGATTGACACCCCGGCTCCGGCGGCATATGGTCGTTCCGTTTGAAACATTCGTTGCGATACGCCAGGGAAAGGGTTCTCCGGAATGATGTGGTTTCTGCTGTCCATGCTCACGGCCGTCACGGTGGCGACTCAGGATGCCTGGCTGAAAAAGCATTTTTCCGCTTTTTCCACCTATGAGATGTCGGCCTTTCCCCTGGTTTTCAGTTTTCCGATGTTTTTTACGGCCCTGGCCTTTGTTGCCGCGCCGCCCCTGGACGCCGCGTTCTGGTGGAGCTTTCTGGCGGGCCTGCCGATCAACGCCTTGGGTTTCGTGTTGCACATCAAGGCCATCCAGGTTTCGCCCCTGTCCCTGACCCTGCCGTATCTGTCCTTCACCCCGACCTTCATGATCGTCACCGGCCTGGTTTTCCTGGGGGAAATGCCCGATGCCTGGGGAATCGCCGGGATTCTGACGACCTGCGCCGGCAGTTACGTGCTCAACCTGGACACGGAGCGCTGGTCGCCGCTTGCGCCGCTGCGGGCGGTTTTCAGGGAAACCGGCTCCTGGATCATGCTGATCGTGGCTTTCCTCTATAGCTTCTCATCCGTGCTGGGCAAACTGGCGATCCTGCACTCGTCGCCCATGTTCTTTGCGTTTCTGTTTTTCTGCGTCACGGATCTGCTGGTAGTTGGTGCGTTTTTCCTGCTCGGCCGGATCCGGCCCGTTGTCTTCGCCCGGCACTGGCGCAAGGGGCTGATCGCCGGAGCCGTTTATTTCCTGCATATCCTCTTTCACAACTGCGCCATCGCCCTCACCAAGGCCGCCTACATGATCGCCGTGAAACGGACGAGCGTCTTTTTCGGGGTCGTCTTCGGCGGTCTGCTGTTTCAGGAAACCCGCCTGCGCATGCGCCTCTCCGGCACGCTCCTCATGTTCGGCGGCTCCCTGCTGATCCTGCTGAAGGCGCGCTAACCTCTTCAGGCCGTCTTACCGGTTTCAGGCCGCGTTTCCTTCGTCTCCTTCTCGATGACGATCGCCAATGCCTCCGGATTCGTCCATTCACCGGGAACCGGTGGGGTTGACATTTTTCGGCCGGCAGCCTAATATGGACTAAGTCACAATGACTAAGTTATTTGACATCCGGAGGTTGTTATGATCGTGAACATACATGAAGCCAAAACCCATTTTTCAAAATTGGTGGCCAAATTCCAGCAGGGCGAGAAGATCGTTATTGCCAAAAACGGCAAACCCGTTCTTCAGTTTGCGCCGGTGGAGGAACAGAAAAAACAATCGCGATCCCTGGGCTTTTTCAATTGCCGTATTGATATGGCCGCATTCGATGACCCCTTGGAGGGGCTTGAGGAATACGAATGAATTATCTGATCGACACCCATGCCCTGATATTCTTTGGCTGCGGCGATGAGCATCAAATCGGCAAAAAAGCGTTACAAATTTTCAAAAACCCGAAATCGAAGCTTTTTGTCTGTCAAATATCCTACTGGGAGATGGCGATCAAAATCAATGTGGGAAAGCTAACCATTCCCATAGGGTTGAAAAATCTCATGCTGCTGACCCGGGATGCCGGAATCGAACTGGTGCCGGTAGCCAACCAGCACATCCTCCATTATCAATCGCTTCCGGTGATGGAATCCCACAAGGATCCCTTTGATCGATATCTCATTGCAGCCGCCTTGAGCGAAAAAATGAAAATCCTTTCCAGGGACCGAATTTTTGACGGTTATCCCGGAGTCGTCCGGATCTGGGAATGACGGGAGCCGTCGTTTCAATCGGTCTTTCCAAAATATGGTTGCCATCAAACCGGATTTTGGAGTATTGGGTATCCAGCATCGTGTTTTTCCACACCCATACCCCAAACCTCTGACCACAGCTGTTGGACGCTGCAGAAAGGAGCCGGCATGAAAGCGATCGTCACCAAACAATGCATGGGAGACCGGAATTGCAACAATCTTTGCCCCGACGTGTTCGAATACGACGAGGACGAACTCAAATCCATTGTAAAATTTGACGTGATTCCGGAAAAATACGAGGAACTCGTCCGCCGGGCGGCCAGGGAATGCGGCGCCGAGGCCATCGAAATCGTGGAGTAAACAACCGCCCGACGAAGGGGAGGTTCGCTTTGGGAAAATTCAAGGAAAGCCGGACCGCACACAACCTGTTGACATCATTCGCCTTTGAATCCCAGGCCAACATGCGCTACCGCTTTTTCGCCGGCCAGGCGGAAACGGACGGGTACATGCAGATCGCCCATATCTTCCGGGAAACCGCCGAGCAGGAATATGAGCATGCCCTGCGGTTTTTTAAATTTTTCAACGGCGGCGAACTGGAGATCTCCGCCCGTTTCCCCACCGGCGTAATCCGGGGGACCCGGGACAATCTTCTGTCCTCCGCGGATCTGGAACGCCGGGTGGGCACGGAACTGTATCCGGAATTCGCTGCCGTGGCGCGGGAGGAGCACTTCGAGCGGGCCGCGGAATTATGGGACGCCATCACCATCGCGGAACGGCATCATGAAAAAAGCTTCCTGCAACTGGCCGACAATCTCCTCACCGGCCGGATCTTCCAGCGGGAGCAGGCCGTGGTCTGGCGCTGCCGAAACTGTGGATTTCTGCACCGCGGCCCGCAAGCCCCGGATAAATGCCCCGCCTGTGTCAGACCGGCGGGCTATTTCGAGCTGCTGGCGGAAAACTGGTGACCAGCGGAAGCGGCGATGAATCCATTCTTCAACACGTCTCAAGCGCCCGGGGCCGACGTCATGGACTGGCGGCGGATTTTTCAGGCCGTCGGCCACGCCATGCTGATCCTGGATCCCCAATTCCGGATCCTCGCGGCCAATCAGGCCGCCGTCGACTCCCTGGGATACCCCGAGACGGACTTGCACCTCCGGAAATGCCATACGGTGTTTCACGGTTTGGAATCGCCGCCGGCAAACTGCCCCATGGTTTCCCTGCTGAAAACCGGAAAATTCGAAACCGCGCAAATGGAAGTCGAGGCCCTGGACGGCGTTTACCTGGTTTCCTGCACCCCTGTCCTGGATCAACGGGGAGCCGTGTCCGAAATCGTCCATACCGCCACGGACATCAGCGGCCGTAAGGCCGCCGAGGCAGCGCTTGCCGAGCGGGAAAAATTGTACCGGTCCTATTTCGAGGATGCCCTTTCGGGGGATTACATCTCGACGCCGGAAGGCACCCTCATCGACTGCAATCCGGCATTTGTGGAAATGTTCGGTTTTCCCTCCCGGGAGGCCGCCATGACCACGGACATGCGCCGGATTTATGATTCCCCGGTGGATCGCACCGCCTTTATCGACCAGCTGACAAAAGAAAAAAAACTGGTGCGCAAGGAATTGTCCATGAAACGCCTGAACGGCGAACGCATCCACGTGCTGGAAAACGTCGTCGGGACGTTCGACGAAAAGGGCGAACTCCTGCGCTTCAAGGGCTATCTCATCGACATCTCCGACCAGAAGAAACTGGAGGCCCAGCTCCGGCAGGCGGCCAAAATGGAGGCTATCGGCACCTTGGCCGGTGGGATAGCTCATGATTTCAACAATATGCTGATGGCGATCCAGGGCAATGCCTCCCTGGCCCTGGCGGACAGCGACCGGTCGTCCGAAGTCCACGCCAGGATCGAGAACATCATCCAGTGCGTGAGGGACGCCAGTCAGTTGACCATGAAACTGCTGGGCTTTGCCCGGGGCGGCAAATACGATGTGACGGCCACGGACATGAACCAGCTGATTCTCAAAACCTATGAAACCTTCGGCCGCACCAAGAAAGACATCCGCTTTTTCCGGCAGCTGGAAAACCCGATCTGGACCGTGGAGGTGGACCGGGTTCAGATCGAACAGGTCCTGCTGAACCTGTATGTCAACGCGTGGCAGGCCATGCCCGGCGGCGGCAGCCTGTACATCCACAGCCAGAACATGGTTCTCCAGGAAGACCTCACCGCGCCGTACAACGCCGAACCGGGACGATACGTGAAAGTATCCGTGACCGACACCGGCGTCGGCATGGAGCCCGCGGTGCTGGAGCGGGTTTTCGAGCCGTTCTTCACCACCAAGGAGATCGGCCGGGGCACAGGTCTGGGCCTTGCCTCGGCCTACGGCATCGTTCAGAACCACAAGGGCTTCATCATGGTGAAAAGTGAGCTGGGCGTGGGCTCCACCTTCACGATTTTCCTGCCGGCCTCGAAAAAAAAAGCGGCGCCGGCCGCCTCCGCCGATCACCATCCCCATGCAAGGGGCAGCGAAACCATCCTGCTGGTGGATGACGAGGCCGTCAACATCGATGTGACCCGCCGGATCCTGGAAAAACTGGGCTATCACCCCCTGTGGGCCGATAACGGCTTCGCGGCCCTGGACATCTACCGGCAAAACAAAGCCGGCATCGATCTGGTGATCCTCGACCTGATCATGCCGGACATGAGCGGCGCCGAAACCTACGACCGCCTGAAAGAGATCAATCCGCGGGTGAAGGTGCTGCTCTCCAGCGGGTACAGCATTGACGGAACCGCGGCCGCGATGCTGTCCCAAGGCTGCAAGGGTTTCATCCAGAAACCCTTTACCGTTGAAAAACTCTCCCAAAAAATCCGTCGGATTCTCGATACCGGATAGAGATTGCCAGGATGTCATGGAAATCGCAGCCCCTCTCTCCCTGTTTCATCCGCTGGTGGCGGAATGGTTCGGCGGCGCCATGGGATCGCCCAGCGACATCCAGGCCAGAGCCTGGCCGGAAATCGCCGCCGGCAAGCATGTGCTGGCCACGGCGCCCACCGGCAGCGGCAAAACCCTGACCGCTTTCTTGTGGGCCATCAACCAGCTCGTCACCCGAAACTGGCCCGCCGGGCGGATCCGGGTATTGTATATCTCGCCCCTGAAAGCCCTGAACAACGATGTCCGCGAAAACCTCACCCGGCCCCTGGCCCAATTGCACCGCCATTTTCATGCGGCCGGCCAACCCCTGCCGGTCATCCGGGTCCAGACCCGCAGCGGCGATACGCCCCGGGAAGAACGCCGCAACATGCTGCGGCATCCGCCGGAAATTCTCATCACCACGCCGGAAAGCCTGAACCTGCTCATCAGTTCCGGGACTGGACGCCGCCTGTTCACCGGTCTCAAATGCGTCATCCTGGATGAAATCCATGCCGTGGTCGCCGCCAAGCGGGGGGTTCACCTGATGACCGCCGTGGAACGCCTGGTGCTGCTTTCCGGCGAGTTTCAGCGCATCGCCCTTTCCGCCACCGTGCGCCCGCCGGCCGCGGTCGCCCGGTTCATCGGCGGCTTTCGTCTGGAAGGCGAAGCGGCCGATCCGCTCTATGTAGCCAGACCGGTTACCATCCTGCAATCCGAAGACCGCAAACGCCTGGAACTGTCCGTGCGGTTTCCCGAACCACCGGCCCTGGAACCGGAGGACCGGTCCGTCTGGCCGGCGCTCACGGAACAGTTCCGGCGCCTCATCCGCCGGAACCGTTCCACCCTGTTCTTCACCAACAGCCGGCGGCTGGCGGAAAAAATCGCCCGTCTGATCAATGAAACCGAGCCGGAACCCCTGGCCTATTCCCACCACGGCTCGCTTTCCCGGGAAATCCGTCTCGCCGTGGAGCAGAAGATGAAAAACGGCGACTTGCGCGCCATCGTCGCCACCAGTTCGCTGGAACTCGGCATCGACATCGGCTCCCTGGACGAAGTGGCCCTGATCCAGACCCCCGTTTCCGTTTCCTCCGCGGTCCAGCGCATCGGCCGTTCCGGACATCGGGTGAACGCGGCCAGCCGGGGCATCCTGTTCCCCACCCACGGAATGGATTTTCTGCGTGCCGCCGTCATGGCCCGCGCTGTCGCGGATTTGGAAATCGAATCCGTATCACCGCCGGAAGCCCCCCTGGATGTACTGGCCCAGGTGGTCCTTGCCATGTGCGCCATGGAAACCTGGGATATCGACGCCCTGTTCGCCTTTATCCGGACCTGTGCCCCTTATCACCGGCTTTCCCGCCGCGCCTTCGATCTGGTCCTGGAGATGCTGGCCGGCCGGTATGCCGACACCCGCATCCGTGAGTTGAGACCCCGGATCTTCCTCGACCGGGTGGACAACACGGCGGCAGCCGGTCGCGGCAGCCTCGGCCTGGTGTATCTGGCCGGCGGCACCATTCCGGACCGGGGGCATTTCGGTCTGCGGCTTGGCCGGGAAAAAAGCAAAATCGGCGAACTGGATGAAGAATTCGTCTGGGAACGACGGCCGGGCGACACCTTTGCCCTGGGAACCCAGACCTGGCGCATCCTGCGCATCACCGAAAACGAGGTGGAAGTCGAGCCCGCGGAAAGCCGTCCCGGCATCATCCCCTTCTGGCGGGCCGAGGACCGCAACCGGGATTTTCATTTTTCGGAAAAAATCGGCCGTTTTCTGGAAGACATCGAGGAAGGGGATGCGCTGGCGGACGAAACATTGGAACAGCGGCTGAAGGACAAGTACTTCATGACTCCGCCGGCGGCCGCCGGACTGGTCGCTTTTCTCAAAGCCCAGCGGGAAGCCACCCGCGCGCCCCTGCCCCACCGTCATCACCTCCTCGTGGAGCATTTCGCCGATCCCCTGAACCGCGCCGACAAAAAGCAGGTGATTCTGCATACCCTGTGGGGCGGCCGCATCAACCGGCCTTTTGCCGCCGCGCTTTCAGCGGCCTGGGAGCGGCGCAACGGCGGCCGCCTGGAAGTCTTCGCCAACGATGACGCCATCCTGGTCATGCTGCCCCATGAGTTCGACCTCCGCGCCCTGATGCGGGACCTGCACAGCGGCAACCTGGAAAGCCTGCTGCGGGAAAACCTGGAATCCAGCGGGCTGTTCGGATCATGCTTCCGGGAAAACGCCGGACGGGCGCTGCTCCTGCCCAAAACCTCCTTTCACAAACGCATGCCCCTGTGGCTCAACCGCCTGCGGGCCAAAAAACTGCTGGACGCGGTGATGAAAACCGGCGATTTCCCCCTGCTGCTGGAAACCTGGCGGACCTGTCTCCAGGACGTATTCGACCTGCCCGGCCTGAAAATGCTGTTGGACGAACTCACCGAAGGCCGCATCGCCTTGGGCGAAACCGTCACCACCGCGGCCTCGCCTTTTGCCGCCGGTTTGATCTGGCAGCAGACCAACATGTATATGTATAAGGACGACGCGCCCGAATTTTCCCGGAAATCGTCCCTGGAGGATGATCTGATCCGGGAAGTCGCCACGGCCGCTTTCCTTCGCCCGCGCATTCCTTCCTCGCTGATCCAGGCCCTGGAACGAAAGCTGCAGCGCACCGCCCCCGGCTATTCACCGGCCAGCGCCGTGGAACTGCTGGACTGGGTCCGGGAACGGGGGCTGATTCCGGAAGACGAGTGGCTGGTGCTGCTGGCGGCCATGGAGCGGGATCATGGCCTCTCCTCCCCTGAGCTGATGGGCGGGATCGGCCATAAACTGATGCGGATGAAGGCTCCCGGCTCCAGCCTGTCCGTCATCGGCGCCCTGGAAAACCTGCCGCGGCTCCGGCGGATCCTCTCCGCCGCCCACCGGGAGCCGACGGTCGCCGCCCTGGCAACGGCGGCCGGGGAAAGCCGGGGATTTCTGCGGGAGAAGCCGGAGGCGCTCCCGGCCCGGGACGAAGCGGAAACCGCGGCCGGCAGCCCGGACCCCCGTCTCGAACTGGTCAGCCGGTGGCTTTCCTATCACGGCCCCATCCATCCGGAACGTCTGACAGCCGTTTTCGGTCTGGAAACGGATCAACGGGAAGAGATCATCGCCTCATTTCTGGAAGAAGGCCGGATCATCCTGGATCACCTGCGGGAAGATGGCCACCTTCCGGAAATCTGCGACCGACAGAACCTGGAGATCCTCCTGCGCCTGCTGCGCAAGGCGGCACGGCCCGGCTTCAGGGCCCTGCCGGTCCGGGATCTGCCCCTGTTCCTGGCCGCCTTCCAGGGCCTGACGGCGCCGGCGGATTCCATGGAGGGACTCCAGGACCGACTGGGGCAATTGTTCGGGTTCTGCGCCGCCGCGCCGGACTGGGAAAGCTGGATCCTGCCCGCCCGTCTGCGGCCCTACTATCCGGCCTGGCTGGACAGCCTGATGCAGTCCCACAATCTTTGCTGGTTCGGCGCCGGCAAGGCCAAAATCGGTTTTGCCTTCGAAGAGGACCTGGAACTGTTCCTGGAGCCCGAAAATGCGGAAACCAACCCGTCGCCGGGCACGGATTCGCCGCTGCTCCGCCTGATGCCCGAAGGCACGGGGCGTTGGGGTCTGCTGGAGGTGGCCCGACGCGCCGGTCTGCGAACGGACCAGGCGGCCGCGCAACTCTGGGAAATGGCCTGGAGCGGCCTTGTCGCCAGCGACGCTTTTTCCACCGTGCGCGGGGGCATTCTGACCCGCTTCACCCCCTCTCCCGCCGCCGAGGACGGTCCAGCGGGCGGGAGGAGAAGTTTCAACCGCTGGAAAGCCGCCCGGCCCCTGGCCGGCAACTGGTTCGTCCCCCCCCGGAACGATGCCGAAGCCACCGATGACATCACCCGCCTGGAAATCCGCAAGGACCGGGTGCGCCAACTCCTGCAACGCCACGGCCTGCTGTTCCGGGAACTCCTGGTCCGCGAACTGCCTCTGCTGCAATGGCGGCAGGTGTTCAAAACCCTGCGCCTGATGGAACTCTCCGGCGAGGTGGCCTCCGGATATTTTTTCCAAGGCATTCCCGGCTTGCAGTTCGCGTCTCAAGAGGCGGTGAACCTGCTGCGACATCCCCTGCCGGCGGAAGCCGTCTATTGGATGAACGCCACGGACCCGGCCTCCCTCTGCGGCCTGGATCTTCCGGAGCTGAAAGCCCTGTTGCCGGCAAGGCAGGCGTCCACGTTCCTGGTGTTTCACGGCCGCGATCCGGTGATGATCTGCCGCCGCAACGGAGTGGACCTGGAAATCCGGGCACCCGGAGATTCCCCTCACCTGCAGCGGTATCTGGAGGTCTACAAGGCCCTGGTGAACCGCGAATTCAATCCCCGCCGCTTCATCCGGGTGGAGACCATCAATGATCTGCCGGCCCTGGACAGTCCCTACGGACCGGCCTTGAAATCCTTCGGCTTCACCAGCGACCACAAGGGATATGAACTCCGCCGCCGGGTCTAGACATCCGGCATCAAATACCGCTGATGTCTTTCCGTATTTCCAGGCGGCAGATGGAATTCCTCCGCCTGCAAGAAACGGATTTGACAACCGGTCTTGCCTTTCATATGATGCGGACGCATTGTCATTACGGAAATTCCAACTCACTAGTGCTCGACAAGAAAATAAGGACGGGAAACATGAATCGCTTCATCGCTTTTGTTCTGGATTGGCCCAAATCGGTTCTGCTGGTTCTGCTCGTCATCAGCGTCATCCTGGCCGGCGGTCTGAAAAAACTGCGCTTCGACAACTCCGTGGAAGTATTCATGCCCCAGAGCGACAGCGAGTACGCCTTTTACAACGAAACCAAAAACATCTACGGCGACAGCGGACGCTTCTTCATCATGAGCGTTTCCCATCCGGATTTGTGGTCGGCGGACACCTTCCGGCGCATCGAAACCCTGATCGCCGACATTGAGGAATACAAGGAGTACGACGAAACCCGGGAGGAAAACCGCCTGAAACGCCTGGAGGCGGCGACACAAACCGCGCCGCTTGAATCGAGCGACCTGCTGGGACAGTTTGCCGATGATCCGCCCTTCGCCCGCTACCTGAACCGCAAACTGGTCAAGATCGCGGACGGGAAGGAATTGCTGGCGAAGAAGGAGCTGGGGAAATTGCGGAAAGCCGCCCTGACCTCCAAGGAATTGAAGCAGGGGGAGATGGTCGACCGCATCATTTCCCCCTTTACCTCCAAGGACATCTCCGGTCAGGACGACACCCTGGAAACCTACGACCTGATCGAAAAGGACGACGACGGCCGCCGCATCCTGCCGTCCACCAGGGAGGATTTCGACGCCTTGAAAAAACGGCTGGCCCGCAATCCGGCCTTTGAAAAAGGCATTTTCTACCGGGACCCCGCCAGCGGGGAAATCCGGGATCTCGGCGTCATCGTGCGGTTCATCAATCTCAAGGACCAGGACCCCATCTCCCGGGAAATGCTCGAGCTCATCCAGAGCCATGACGATCTCACCATCACGCCCCAGGGAGCGCCGGTGGCCAACATCTGGTTCAACAACTACCTGCACCGGGATCTGGGAAAATTCCTGCCCTACACCCTGCTGGCGGTGATCGTCATCTTTTTCTTCAACTTCCGCTCCATCCGGGGAATCCTGCTGCCCTCCATCACCCTGGGCATGTCCACCTTCTGGATCCTCGGCCTGATGGGCTACTGCGGCATTCGACTCACAGCCCTGGGGATTTCCCTGCCGCCGCTGATGATCGCCGTGGGCAGTTCCTACGGCATCCATATCCTGAACCAGTACTACATCGATTTCGACATGATCGGCCGAACCGGAAAAAGAGCCGGCCTGAAAATCGCCATGGGCCACATCGCCACCACCGTGCTTCTGGCGGCCCTCACCACCTTCGTTTCCTTTGGCTCCTTAGCCACCAGCCAGCTCATCGCCATGAGCCAGTGGGGTGTCTTCTCCGGCATCGGCGTGCTCTTCGCCCTGATCATCTCCTGCACCCTGATTCCCGCGGCCCTGGCCCTCATGCCCCACCGAAGGCCCCGGCTGCTCATGAAAAAAGACCGGGAAGTGAAAAAAACCGCCATTGACACCCTGATTGAATTGGCCATAACCGCCGCCACCCGTCACCACAAACAGGTCCTGCTGGTGGTGCTGGTTCTCATCGCGGTTTCCGTGGTGGGCCTGTCCCGGCTGAATGTGGAGTCCGATTTCCTGCTGTATTTCAAGGAAAACGACTACATCCGCACCAGCGCCTTGGAAATTGAGAAAAAATTCGGCGGCCGCTGGGGCTTCAACCTGCTCATCGACACCGGCGCGGCGGACGGGGTCAAAACCCCGGTGGCCCTGAACGCCGTGGAAACCATCCGGCGCTGGCTCACGGCCCCGGCAAACAAGCACCTGAACATCGGCCGGACCGACGCCTTCTCGGATTATATCAAGACCATGCATTTCGCCATGAACGAGGACAACCTGGACTATTACCGCATTCCGGAAAACCCAATGGATATCACCGACTACCTGGAAATCTATTCCGGCGATGACGACGATGCCGACGGCCGCATCGATGAATTCGAAGCTTATGTGGACGAAGATTTCCGGACCCTCAACCTGCTGGCGCGGTTCTGCCAGAAGGAGGATTATTCCATCGGCACGGCGGATATCAAGCGGATTTTGGGCCAGGTGCGGGAATACCTGGACAAGAATCTGCCGCCGGGTCTGAAGGCCAGGATCACCGGGTTTCCGGTGATGAACGTCAAGATGGTGGAATACATCATCTCCGGCCAGCTCCAGAGCCTGCTGTCCTCCCTGGTGATCATCTTCATCATCGTCACCCTGCTGTTCAAGCGCTTCAGCGCCGGCATCCTCTCCCTCATCCCCATGAGCACGGCGGTCCTCTTCAATTTCGGCATCATGGGCTTTTTCGGCATCAACCTGGACACCGTGACCTCCATCATCGCCTCCATCACCATCGGCATCGGCGTGGACGACACCATCCATTTCCTGAACACCTTCCGGCATATCCAGCGGCAAGGGGGCAGCACCGACGAATGCATCCGCCGGACCCTGCAGGTCTCGGGCAAAGCCATCATCTTTACTTCCCTGGCCCTGATCCTGGGATTCGCCGTGCTGACCATCTCCAGTTTCAAGCCCGTGATTTTTTTCGGCACCCTCATGGGCATCACCATGACGGCCACCACCATCGGCGCCCTGGTGATCCTGCCCTCGGTCATCAAGCTCACCGGGGTGAATCTCGGGAAACGGGAAGTGGAGCAGGGGTTGTGGCGGTATATCGACATCGGGAAATTCTTCGGCCTGGAGGGGGAAGAAGCGCAGGAGCCGGTGGCCAAATGAAGTTTGAAGGTTTTGAAGACAGGAGTCAGAAGGAAAAAAATGGATGACCGGAGCGGGACGCCGGTGGTCCGGCCTCCCGCTCCTTGGGGTTGGGATTCGCGGGGATGATCAGTCGTCAAAAAACATCCAGGCCGCCACGCCGGCATGATCCGACGGCCACAAGCCGCCGGGGGTCATGTTCCAGGGCTTGTCGCCGAGGGTGGCGCCCACGACCCAATTGACCTCACTGCCCACCGGCCGCAGGAGCACGAGATCGATGCGGGAGGTGAGTACGTCGTCCGGGTTATCGATGGTTTCGCCGAACCCGCTGGTGAAGCCGTCCCGGGGCCAGAAAATCCGGTTCCAGGCGTCCTGATAGCCGCTGCCGAGAACCGCCTGCATATAGGGGGGCACATAATTCTGGCAGCCGTAGACCGGGTGGCAGCCCTGGCCGGGAACATCCGCCGGCGAGCTGTTGAAATCACCCACCAGAATGATGGTCTTCGGATCCAGACTTTGCAGGTAGTCCAGGGTGCCCATCAACTCCTGCATCTGGGCCGCCTGCACCACCCGGAAAAAACTGTCGGCCGCGCTGGCCACTTCCAGATGGGTGTTGACGAACCGGTAGTTTTTTCGGCAGATGCGCACATCCACCGCCGACCAGCCCCGGGTGAATTCCAGATAAACACCGCCGATGGTTTCCCCGACATTGTAGGCATAGTTGGCGGACCGAGGGTTGGAGGTCGCCAGATCCGATCGGACCAGAATCACGTCCCGGTCCAGGAGCCGCAGATCGTTGAAGGCGGGATAGCCCGTACCCGGATCGAAACCGGTGAGCATGGGCAGTTCCACATCCGCGTTGGCATTGACGGCCGCCACCTTGTAGTGCAGGCCCCGGGCGGCCAGTGCGTTAAGAAGAATGTCCAGATAGTTGTAGACCAGGGTCTCCGCCGGTGTGGTTCCCCCGAAGGCCGCATCGCCCGGTGACTGCATATACCAGGTGGATACCTCCTGCAGGCCGATGAGATGCGGCTGGGTAAAGAGGACTTCGTTGGCGAGGGCCTCGGCCCGTTCCGGGAAATTCGTGTATTGCACAGTCTGAAACAGACCGGCCACAGCGATGGGGACATCCAGGCCGCCGAGGGCCGGGTCCGGGTTCTGGGCCGCCTCCAGCACCTTGAAAATATCCGCCCCCAAATAGATATTGCGGGTCATCACCCTGACCTGACCCGATACCAGCGGGTTCGCCGACGCCATGGGCGCCGCCGCGATGAGCAGCCCCAGGAACAAGGCGAACCACCCTGCCGACATTCGACCCAAACCGTGTTTTGCCATGACACCCTCCTCCGATATGATGGTTGGACAATGATCCGGTGCAACCTCCACCGGACCGGACAGGTTATTTCCACGTCTGATAGACAATCCGCCGGATTGATGTAGATTCAGCAAGGGGTAGAACGGCATTTCCATTGGCGGCCAACGCGCACTGGTACGATCCCTACCATCCGGATCGGAGAATTGTCAATTGATTCCATGGGGATTCCACTCCCGGGAGGCCTTTCGCCGAAGCCGGCACTGGCGGAACGCCTATAACTTGATGTGCGTACCCATTTCCACCACCCGATTGGACGGCAGCCCGAAATACGTCATGGGCGTCTGCGCCAAACGCGACAGGAAGGCAAAAAGATCCTTGCGCCAGCGGCTCATTCTGGCGGGCCCGCCGGTCAAGAGGGTTTCCCGGCTTAGATAATAGACGGCGGCCTGAAAATCCACCGGGAGCCCTTGCTTCCTTGCAAGAACGAACACATGGGGGACATTCGGAGTTTCCATGAACCCGAAACGAGCGATCACCCGCAGGAACCCCTGGCCCAGGTCCTGAATGAACACTTTTTCGTCACCGGGCACATGCGGGGTATCGGATGTCAGCATGCTCAGGAAAAGGACCCGTTCGTACAGGATGTTGTTGAATTTCAAATGATGCAGCTGGGCCACGGGTATGCCGTCCGGCGTAACGGAGAGAAAAACGGCGGTGCCGGGAATCCGCAATGGCTTTTTGGCGGCCACATCCGAAAAAAACAATTCCTCGGATACCCGCCCTTTGAGAACGATCCGGTACAGTTCCGCCCTTCCGTCCCTCCAGGAAGTCATCACCACCATCACCAGGGCGGCAATGCCCAGGGTGATCCAGCCGCCGTCCGCCAGTTTCAGCAGGTTCGCGCTGAAATAACTGCCATCAAAAAAAAGAAAGAAACCCACGAGCAAAACGGCCTTCCAGCGGGATCGTTTCCAGGTATGCCGCATCACGAAGAAAAAGATAATCGAGGTGATTCCCATGGTCGCCGTGACGGCCAGGCCGTATGCCCCGGCCAGCCGGGCCGAACTTTGAAAAACAAGAACCAGCAGCAAACATGCCGCCAGCAGCATCTTGTTGATGATGGGCATGTAAATTTGGCCTCTGGTTTCACTCGAGGTATGAAAAATCCGCAGGCGCGGCAGCAGACCCAGCTGGATAGCCTGCTGGCTGAGGGAGAAAACACCGGAAATCATGGCCTGGGAGGCGATGATGGTGGCCATGGTGGCGAGCAGCAAGAGGGGATACAGCAGCGAACGGGGCGCCAAGCCGTAAAAAGGATTCGCCGCCATTTCGGATGTCTGTAGCAGCAGGGCACCCTGGCCGAAATAATTGCACAACAGGGCGGGCCAGACCAGTAAGAGCCAGGATCGTCTGATGGCGGTTTGATTGAAATGACCGAGATCGGCGTACAGGGCTTCGGCGCCGGTGATGCACAACACCACCGAACCCAGGGCCACGAATCCGTTGAGGTGATTCGCCAGGAAAAATCGCACCGCATAACCAGGCGAAATCGCAAGAAGTACACCTGGGTATTGCAGGACGGCGCGGACGCCCAGAAGGGAAATCACGAAAAACCAGAGCAGCATGATGGGGCCGAAAATGCGCCCGATCCCCGCCGTCCCGCGGCGCTGGAACAGGAACAGACCGGTCAGGATCACACAGGTTATCGGAATCACGAATTTTTTCGCGGCCGGCGTCGCCGTCTCCAACCCCTCCACCGCGGAAAGGACGGAAATGGCCGGAGTGATCACACCGTCTCCGTACAACAGGGCGGCGCCGAAAATGGCCAGCAGGACCACCCGGGACTGCAGACGTATGGAAAAATGTTTCCCGGGCCTGGGAAGTTTGGCCATGAGCGCGAATATCCCGCCCTCGCCGTTGTTGTCGGCCTTGAGAATGACCGCCACATATTTCAGGCTGACGATCAGGGCCAGGGACCAGAACACCAGGGATAAAACCCCCAGGATGTTGTCTCTCGAAACATCCACCGCGTGCAGGCCATGAAAGCATTCCCGGATGGTATACAGGGGGCTGGTGCCGATATCGCCGTAAACCACGCCGACGGCGCCGAGAAGCATCGTCATGGTTTTGGACGGGGAGGATTCGGTGTGCGCCGTTGTTGCAGTACCCACGGGATTTGACCTCCGGGATGATCGGATTCGGATGATTTCCAATATCAATAAAATATCTATGGCATTTTGAACCATGGCGGCCATTCCCCGATGGCCGCCAACAGCATCGCCCCCAATACCAGAAGGCCCAGCGCGTTGTCAAGAAACCCGATGAGGACGGGGACCGAGGTCGACAAGGGAATGCGTTCCGGATTTGCCCTTGCATCCCTGCCCTTGCATCCCTGCTTGATCCATTTGCCGCTTTCGTATAGAGTCCTTTGCAAAAAGGAAAGCGAACGTATTCCCCATGAATTTGAAATGGATTTACCTGCCCGTTCTGCTGGCCTGCCTGCTGATTGCCCCGGGCCGGCCCGGAGCGGCGGAAAACCGGATGAACCTCGGCGATTGCATCGAGACGGCCTTGAAAAACCAGCCCCAACTGCATGCGGCCTCGGCGAATCTGGACGCCGGCAAATCCCGGGAAAAGCAGGCCTTCTCCCGGTATCTGCCCCAGGTGGCGGCCAGCACGGGATATTCGGAGTCCCAGCAGGACGGCGGCGCCTTCGGGTATACCATCATGAAACGATACAGCACCTCGCTCTCCGTCAATCAGACGGTGTATGATTTCGGCCGGACCGGCGGTACCTATGATGCGGCCCGTCTCAGCACCCGGTCGGCGGAATTGGATGCGGAGCGGGTGAAACAGGACGTGATCCTGAACGTCAAGCAGGCCTATTTCGACCTGCTCCAGGCCCAACGGCTAGTCCTGCTCGCTCAAAAAACACTGGACCAGTCCCAAAGTCATCTCAGACAGGCGGAAGAGTTCCACCGGGCGGGCACCAAACCCGTTTTCGACGTGACCCGGGCCGAAGTGGAAGTGAACAGCATGCGGCTCGGTCTCATCAACGCCGAAAACCGTCTGCGGATCAACGCAATGGCCCTGAACAACGCCATGGGTGTCGATCCGGAAGGCCGAATCGAAATCCACGACAGCCTGGAAGCCTGGCCGGCCGTCCCCTCCCTGGAGACGGTCAAAACCGAGGCCCTGGGAAACCGACCGGACCTGCGCAAGCTCGATACGGACATCGCGGCGGCGGACGCGCGCATCCGCGCCGAGGAAGCCCAATATCTGCCCACCCTCGCCCTCAACGGCAGATACAACTGGAACGACGGCACCACTGAAATGGAGATGTTGAAAGAGGATGTGGATAACAGCTGGGATGCGGAGATCGCTCTTTCCATTCCGCTGTATGAAGGCGGTCTTACAGCCAGCAAGGTCGACGAGGCCAAATTCAACCGCCAAGCCCTCCGTTCCCAGCGGGAAATCCTCCGTCAGGCCATCCTGATCGAAATATGCCGATATTACGCGGAAATGGAAAGCGCAAAAGTCCGGATCGACGTGATGAGGCACGCCCTCCGGAAAGCGGAGGAAAATTTCGCCATCGCCCGGGGCCGGTATGAGGAAGGGGTCGGGCCGTACATCGATGTAACCGACGCCCGGGTTTCATCGGTTACGGCCGAAACGGATTATGTGCAGTCCCTCTATGATTTCCAGCTCGCCGCCGCCAGACTACTGAATGCCATGGGCAAAGGCGGGCAACTGCAAGGAAGGGTGGAATGAACGCAAGCAGCGGGTTGTTGAAACGGAAATGGGTCTGGTTGTTTCTCCTGGGGGTGGTCGCGGCCGCCGGGTGGCTGATGCTGAGGGAAGGAAAAACGGTGCCGGTCAAGGCGGTTGCAGTCAAACCCGGCGAACTCCGCGTCATCGTGAACGCCACCACCACTTCCACGGTCAAATCCGAAACCGAGGTCACTTTGTCGGCCCAGCGCACGGGCCGGGTCGTCAAACTGCCGGTGCGCGAGGGCGACACCGTCAAAGCCGGGGATCTCATCGCCCAACTGGATTTGAGTGAGGAATCGGTTCAGACCAGAAGCAACCTGGATCAGAGCAGGGCCACCTTTGAGGAGTCCCAAAAAAACCGTGCCCGCATGGAAGCCCTGTTCCGGAAGGGCATGATCGCCCAGCAGGATCTGGATGCGGCCCGCCGGGCCCATGAAATCGCCGAAGCCCAATACACGGCGGCCTCGGCCGACGCCGCGGTGAAACAAGATTATTCCATCATCCGAACGCCTTTTGACGGCGTCGTGGCCAAAAAATACACCGAGGTGGGAGAACTGCTGCTTCCCGGAAAGCAGATCGTGATGATCGTGAATCCGGAACTCATCTATGTGCTTGCCACCATCGACGAAGTCGATGTGGGCAGACTCGAGCTGAATCAACCCGTCACCATCACCGTCGACGCCTACCCGGGCGAACGATTCCAAGGGCGGGTGGGCCGGATATCACCCATTGTCAGCGGCGGCAAGCTTGAAACCCGCACGGCGGACGTGTGGGTGTATTTCAATGAAAAACAGCCGAAAATCAAACCCGGCATGTCGGCGGACGTGGAGATCCTGGTGATGACACTGGCGGACGTGCTGTCCGTCCCCTCCCAGGCCATTATCGAAAGGGAAGGCAAAAAACAGCTTTACTGCGCCGCCGGAGCCTCCTTGAAACCCGGCGACACGGCCCCGGCGATATTGAAACCCGTGGGCATCGGGGAGACCAATTGGAGCTTCACCCAGATCACCGATGGTCTTTCCTCCGGGGAATACGTCATCACCACCCCCGAAGCCGAGGGACTGGAAAACGGCGTCAAGGTCAGGATCGAACCGTAACCTAAAAGAACTCCCCGGAGCCATGCGATGATCCAGCTCGAGCAAATCACCAAAACCTATCGTATGGGTTCGCTGGACATCACCGTGCTGGCGGACATCGACCTGCGGGTTCAACCCGGGGAATTCATCGCCGTCATGGGACCTTCCGGCTCCGGCAAATCCACCCTCATGAACATCCTGGGCTGCCTGGACCGGCCATCAACAGGCCGCTACCATTTGGTAAACCGGGAGATCAGCACCCTGACCGACGACGAACTGGCCGCTGTCCGGAACACCCAAATCGGATTTGTGTTTCAGACCTTCAATCTGCTGCCGCGGTTTTCGGCCCTGAAAAACGTGGAGGTGCCGCTGATCTACAGCGGAGTCCCGGCCCGCCAGCGCCGGGAACGCGCCGTACCCCTGCTGGAAAAAGTCGGACTCGCTGCGCGCATGCAGCACAAACCCACGGAATTGTCCGGTGGTCAGCAGCAGCGCGTGGCCATCGCCCGCGCCCTGGTGAACCATCCGCCCCTGCTCCTCGCCGACGAACCCACCGGCAACCTGGACAGCCGCTCGGGCGATGATATCCTCAACATTCTGACGGAGCTCAACCGCCAGGGCGTCACCATCATCATCGTCACCCATGATCACCACGTCGCCGGCCGATGCCATCGGATCATCGAACTGAAAGACGGACGGATCATCGACGATCGGGGGCACCCATGAATTTACTCGAAACCTTCCGGGTGGCTTTCGAGGCCATCCTGTCCAACAAAATGCGCTCCGGCTTGACCATGCTCGGCGTGATCATCGGCGTCATGGCGGTGATCCTGCTGGTATCCATCGGCGAAGGGGCCCGGACCTATATCACCAAGGAACTGACCGGGCTCGGCACGAACCTGCTCATTATCACCTCCGGCAAGACCAGCACCAGCGGGGGATTCCATCCACCATCGGCCGGGACCGTGCGCAAACTGACCTATGACGACTCCCTGGCCATCCGGCGCCGGGCCTGGCTGTTGACCGACGCGGTACCCATTGTATTCGGCACCGGCAAGATCAAGTATGAAAACCGCGGCCGCGACACCAGCATCATCGGCACGACAAGGGAATTCGAACGCGTGCGGAACCTCTTTGTGGAAACCGGCGCATTTGTATCCCAGGGGGATGTGGATTCCAAGGCCAAGGTCGTGGTCCTGGGCAGACGGGTGAAGGATGAACTGTTCGGCGAGGAAAGCCCCCTGGGAAAAATCGTACGGGTTGCCGATGCGCGCTACCGGGTGGTGGGAGTCATGCGGAAAAAAGGCACGAGTCTCGGCTGGGATATCGATGATGTGGTCTTCATCCCCGTGACCAGCGGCCAGGAGCTGTTCGACACCGACGGGTTGTTTGAAATCATCGCCTCCACTCCCCGGGCCGAGGATGTGGATCGCGCCATCGTCCAGATCAAGAATATTCTCATCCGGCGCCATGCCCACAAGGAGGATTTCACCATCCAGACCCAGGGCGCCATTCTGGAAACCATGACCACCATCCTCGGCGTGTTGACCGCCGTGCTGGGCGGCATCGCCGGCATATCGCTCCTGGTGGGCGGCATCGGCATCATGAACATCATGCTGGTTTCAGTGCGCGAGCGCACGCGGGAAATCGGGATCCGCAAGGCCCTCGGCGCCCGCAACCGCGACATCATGGCCCAGTTCATCGTCGAGGCCATCACCCTGAGCGGCGCGGGCGGCGTTATCGGTATCTTCGCCGGCGTGGGCATCGCCCTCGCCATCCCCGTCTTCGTGACCGTCCTGCCCACCAGCGTCTCGGCCTGGTCCATCGCCATGGCCTTCGGTTTTTCCGTGGCCGTGGGGGTGTTCTTCGGCGTGTATCCGGCCCGCAAGGCCGCCCTCCAGGATCCCATCCAGGCCCTGCGGTACGAATAGTCGCCGACGGCTGTTGGCAGCCCATTGTGTTTATTTCCCTGGTCATGGTATAGTCACACCGGTATGATTGCCGGACTCATCACAAAATGGTTCAACCTGGCCACCGCCAGGCTGCGCTCCACCCGCCGCTGGCCCTGGTTCCTGGCCGCCTTGATCGTCGTCCTGTCCGAGATATTCACCCTGATCATGAACAGCATCAACAGCCTGATCTGGTACGGCCGGATCGATCGGGATCTCCTGCTCATCGGCACCATCGACGCCTTTGCCGTTTCCATCATGGTGGGCCTCATCGCCATCTTCTTGATCAAGCACGCCTTCAGCCTGGAAAACGTCAACCGAAGGCTCCAGGAACAGATCGAGCAGCTCAATCGCGCGGAGCGGCAGCGCCGCGAACTGGAGGAGCAGCTCGCCCGGGCCAGAAAAATGGAAGCGGTGGGAACCCTGGCGGGCGGCGTGGCCCATGACCTGAACAATATCCTGAGCGGGCTGGTCACCTATCCGGATTTATTGCTCATGGAAATCCCCGAAGACAGCTGGCTGCATTCCCCCCTGTTGACCATCAAGTCATCGGGTGAGCGGGCCGCCGCCGTGGTGCAGGACCTTCTGGCCCTGGCCCGCAGGGGCTGTGTCTCCGAAGCCATGCTCAACTTCAACGATATCATCACCCAGTACAAAGCCAGTCTGGAATTTCAGGCCCTGCAAGCCAATCATCCCCGGGTGGGCCTTGTCACCTCTCTGGCCATGGAGTTGCCGTCCATCAAGGGTTCGGCGGTTCATTTGGGAAGGGCGCTGATGAATCTGGTCACCAACGCCTTTGAGGCCATGCCGTCGGGCGGCACGGTCGCGGTGAGCTCGGAAAACCTGGTCCTGGAACGGTTATACAAAGGCTACGAAGTGATTCCGGCGGGCGATTATGTGGTGATCGGCGTTGCCGACAAAGGGCCGGGGATCGACCGCCGGCATCTGGAGTCCATCTTTGAACCGTTTTACACGAAAAAAGCCATGGGGCGGAGCGGCACCGGCCTGGGCCTGGCCGTGGTATGGGGCACGGTCAAGGATCACGGCGGGTATATCGACGTCACCAGCGGGGATGACGCCGGAACCCTCTTCCGGCTTTTTCTGCCCGCCGCGGGCCGGCCTGTCCCCGGAGAGGCCCCCACCGCTTCCATCGACGATTACCGTTCCCGGGGGGAAACCATCCTCGTGGTGGACGACATCGAGGAACAGCGCCTGCTGGCCGGGGACATCCTGGGCCGGCTGGGGTATCGAGTGCATACGGTCCAAGGAGGCCGGGAAGCGGTGGACTTCTGTAAAACCACCCCCGTGGACCTGGTGGTCCTGGACATGATCATGGATCCGGGGATGGACGGTCTGGAAACCTACCAGCAAATCCTCGCCTGCCGGCCCGGCCAGAAGGCCATCATCGCCAGCGGCTTTTCCGAGACCGACCGGGTCACCCAGGCATTGGCCCTGGGCGCCGGAGCTTACGTCAGCAAACCCTACCTGGCCTCCCAACTCGGCCAGGCCGTGCGCCGGGAGTTGGACCGGAAATAAAGCCGCTACGATGATCAAAAAGGAGATAAAACAAAATGAATTTGATGCTAAAACTCGGCAAACAAAGCGTTGTCACCACCGAACTGGGTCCGGTGAAAGGTGCCATGGCCCGGGAGGCTCTTGAAAAGGCCGCCGCCTATGCCGCGCTCGACGGGGTCAACATCCATGATTGCCCCATGGGGAATTTGCGGATCAATTCCATCGCCATGGGCAGCCTGATCCAGGCCCGGCTGGGACTCTCCGCGATCCCCCATTTCACCTGTCGCGACCGCAGCCTGCTGGGCACCCAGGCGGATCTTCTCGGCGCGCACGCTCTCGGCATCCGCGCCCTGCTCGTGACCACCGGAGATCCGCCCAAACACGGCCCCTATGCCTCCAAGGCGGTATATGATTGCAACACCTTCGAACTGGTTCGGCTGGTCAAGAAAATGAACGCCGGGCTGGATGCAAACGACAAGGAATTCGGCGGCCATACGGACTTCACCGTCGCCTGCACCGCCATGCCCACGGCCCGTGACCTGGATCGCGAACTGGAACGCATGCAGAAAAAAATCGACGCCGGCGCCGACTTTTTTCAAACCCAGGTCGTTTATGACGTGGAAAAAGCCCTTCGGTTCGCCGAAGCGGCCCGCAAGCTCGGCAAGCCCTTCCTGATGGGTGTCATGCCCTTGAAAAGCGTCAAGATGGCCCGGTACATGCAGGAAAAAGTCGAGGGTATCGACGTGCCGGATCACATCATCGCAAGCATGGAAAGGCACGGTCAAAGCGGCATCGACATCGTCTGCCGCATCGTCCGCGAAATCCACGCCCATGTGGATGGCATCCATATCATGGCGCTGGGGGATGTGGCGGGCACCAACCGGATTATCGAGTTCGCCCGCTCCCTGCCGAAAGCGTGAGCTCCATATTGATTTCGTCTTGATTTGAACAATAATAATGAACTATATTATAATAAATTCTGGTTCATTTTGGAGGCTTCAATGAAATCAATAACCATACACGGCATTGATAATGATCTTGATAAAAAGATCGCGGAAAAATCAAAAGAATACGGATTAAGTCAAAACCGTACCGTGAAATATATCCTTCAAAGTACATTGCTGACGGATCATAAAGCGGCAAAAAAAAAGGCCTTCTCCGATTTGTTTGGAAAATGGACATCACAAGAAAAAGCCGAATTTGAGAACAGAATCGAAGATCTGGAAAAGATTGATGCATCGGATTGGAAAAAATGAAGAAAATTTTGCTGGATACAAACGCCTATACCGCGTTTATGAATGGAGACCAAATCGTTTTTGATTATATCATTGAATCAGAAAAGATATTTGTATCAACCATAATGGCGGGAGAACTTTTCGCTGGATTTATTGGAGGCAAAAAATATCGTGAAAATGTCGGTGAATTGAAACAATTTCTTCAAAAAGAAGGGGTTTTGACAGTAGATGTAACAATAGAAACCGCAGAAATATTTGGTGAAATAAAATCAGAACTCAGCAAAACAGGGGAAATGATCCCATTAAATGATATTTGGATAGCAGCGCATGCAATCGAAACCGGTTCCAAATTGATCACCTATGATGCACATTTCAAAAACATCCATGGCCTTAGAATTTGGGAAGTAGTGGGATGAATCCATGGTGACCATCATCATCACCTATCTGGGCGTCGGAGCCGTCGCCGGGATACTGGCGGGATTGCTGGGAGTCGGCGGCGGACTGATCATCGTACCCATGCTGGTGTTTTGTCTGACCCGGGAGGCGGTCGCTCCCCAGGCTGTCATGCATATCTCCCTGGGCACGTCCATGGCCAGCATCATGTTCACCTCCATATCCAGCTTTTCCGCCCATCACAAGCACGGGGCCGTGCAATGGTCCGTGGTGCGCCGCATTGTTCCGGGGATCCTCACCGGCACTTTCCTGGGCTCCTGCGTGGCCGCCCTGCTGTCCACCAATTTCCTGAAGGCTTTTTTCGTGGTGTTTTTATATTACGTGGCCGTCCAGATGCTGACCAATCGAAAACCAACGCCATCCCGCACGCTTCCCGGAGCTGCCGGCATGTTCATTGCCGGCAATATCATCGGTATGACGTCAAGTCTCGTGGGAATCGGCGGGGGTTCCCTATCGGTGCCCTTCATGATATGGTGCAATCTGGCCGTGCATGAGGCCATCGGGACTTCAGCCGCCATCGGTTTCCCCATTGCAGTGGCCGGAACCATCGGCTATCTTTTCAATGGCTGGCAAGTGGATGGATTGCCCGCTGCTTCCCTCGGCTATATCTACCTCCCCGCCCTGGCCGGAATTGTCGGCGCGAGTGTGCTGACCGCGCCCCTGGGCGTTCGCCTGGCCCACCGTCTGCCGGTGGACAAGCTCAAGCGCCTATTCGCCGCCCTGCTCATTGTCATGGGGACGCGTATGCTGGCCGGTTTGATCTGGCCATGATTTTCCGGCGACCGCCCCCGTTTCATGTTTCCGATGATTCCGAATCCTGGCGTTTCCGGTACCATTCCTCATCCTGATACAATTCCTCCGCGCAGGCCGGACAGATGCTGTGGCTGAACAGGACTTCCGAATGTTTCTGGATATAAGCTTCCAGTTTGTTCCAGTATCCCCTGTCATCCCGGATTTGATGGCAATTGCTGCAGATGGGGAGCAGTCCGCTCAATTTCCTTACGGACTTCAGGGCGTTCTGCAAATCCCCGATGAGTCGTTCCTTTTCCGCTTCCGCCCGTTTTCGTTCCGTAATATCGCGGATGAAACCGAAAATCTGGGTTTCCGTGCCGTACTGGAACAAGGCCGCGGTGATCTCCACCGGGAAAGTGCTTCCGTCCTTGCGCAACAGCAGATCTTCCGTTTTCACGGTTTCCCCTTGCATGATTTTCTGCCATAAAATCGCGGCCTGTTCCGGTTCAAGCCCCCGCTGAAAATCATATACACTCATGGAAAGCAGTTCGCTGCGCGAATATCCCATGAATTCGCAGGCCTTTTCATTCACCTGGACCAGCCGGCCGTTCAAATCATGAGCGAAAAAAGCGTCCGGTGCGTTTTCAATGATGGTTTTCAGCCTGTTTTCGTTTTCTTGAACAATGGATAGAACTGGTTCATGAGAAGCCGTATCGATTTGTTTCTCTCCCGGCATGGCCCCCTCCATCGCCGATGGTTTCCACCGGCAACGATAGCTGGAATGAAGCGTTTTCTGCTTTATACCTTTACTCGGACCAATTAGACAAGAAACATTTCGAGGGCCGATCCCTGACGGACTCGGCGATTCGATTCGGGCTTGCAATCACTTTTGGATTGCCGTAAGCTGCATCGGTTTTTGAATTGCCGAGGTCTCGGGGGCGACCTTGCGGGCCTGGGGAATGATGTTGGAGGAGAAGGTAAACCACCCACCGCATGATGGAGGAGGAAAGCATGAAAAAAGCGTTGTTGTTGACGGTCATGAGCGTTGTATTGTCGGTTCTGTGCGTCACCCATGCCGGAGCGGCCGATGAAATCAAGATCGGCGCCATTCTGAGGCTGTCCCAGGGCGCTTCCGACGGTCTGCCGGCCAGACGGGGAATCGAGATCGCGGTAAAGGAAATCAACGCCAAAGGCGGTATTGCCGGCAAACCCCTGCGCGTCATCTATGAGGACAGCAAGGACGCTCCCCAGACCGCGGTGGCGGCCTTCCAGAAGCTGGTCAACATGGACGGCGTCAAGGTGATCATCGGCCCCATGATGAGCGGCGAAGTCCTGGCCGTGGCACCGGTGGCCATGTCCAACAAGATCGTCGTCATCACTCCCAACGGCACTTCGCCGAAGATTTCCGAAGCCGGCGAATACATCTACCGCGGCTGCACCAGCATCGATAAACAGGCTTCGGCCCTGACCCGCCATGCCAAAGAAAAACTGAAAACCACCAAGGTCGCCATTCTGTACAGCAATGAACCCTATGGCAAGGGCTGCAACGATCTGTTCACCAAAAATTTCACCGACCTCGGGATACCGGTGGTGATTTCCGAAAGTTTCATGGTGGGGGACCGGGATTTCTCGGCCCAGCTCACCAAGATCAAGCAGCAGCAGTTCGACCTGATCTTCATCCCCGGCTATCTGCAGGAAACCGCCCCGGCCGTTTCCCAGGCCCGGAAGATGGGCATCACCGCGACCTCCATGGGCGTCTTCGGCGACATGGCCCCCAAATACATTGAACTGGCCGGCAAGGCCGCCGAGGGGCATATCAACGCCAGCGAATACAATGAGGATTATGACACGCCCGCCAACAAGACCTTCAAGGAAGCCTATTTCAACATCGTGAAGACCACCGCCAACGAGCCCAACAACATCATGTTCGCGGCCATCACCTATGACATGACCCGCCTTACGGCCGAGGCCCTGGCGGCAAAAGGAAACGAACCGGATGCGGTCCGGGCCTATCTCGACACGGTGAAGGATTTTGACGGCGTCACCGGCAAGCTCAGCTTTGATCAAAACGGCGACGTGATCAAGCAGGGTGTTTACCTTTTCAAGGTCTCCGGCGGCAAATACGTAAAGGTCGAGTAGGGTGTTTTTTCAGCAACTCATCAACGGGCTGGTGGCGGGGTGCGCTTATGCCCTGGTGGCCCTGGGCTATACCATGATTTTCGGCATCCTGGGCATCGTCAATTTCGCCCAGGGCGAGATTTACATGTTCGGCGCTTTCAGCGCCATCTACACCCTCGCCGCCACCGGCAATATCTGGCTTGCGGCCGCCGCCGGCATGGCGGCGGCCTGCCTGGTGGGCCTGCTGCTAGAACGCATCGCCTTCCGGCCCCTGCGGGAAACCCATCCCCTCATTCCGCTGATCAGCGCCATCGGCGCCTCCATTTTTCTGAGTTCCCTGGCAAGACTGCTTTTCGGGCCGGAGGACCGGGCTTTTCCCCATGAATTTCATCCGGTTTCCTATGAGTTCGGGGGCATCGCCATCAATCAAATCCAGATCTTCATCGTGGCAGCCTCCATCGCCCTGATGACCATCCTGTCGCTTTTTCTGTACTTCACCAGACACGGCAAGGCCATCATGGCGGTGGCCATGGACAGCGATGCGGCCCGTCTTTCCGGGATCAACGTCAACCGGGCCTATGAAATCACCTTCGTCCTCGGCTCGGCTCTGAGCGGAGCCTCCGGCATCATGATGGCGGTTTACTACAACGCCACCTCTCCCACCATGGGGCTCCTGCCCGGACTCAAGGCTTTTTCGGCGGCCATTCTGGGAGGCGTGGGCTCCATTCCGGGGGCCATTGTCGGCGCCCTGGTGCTGGGCGTGGCCGAGAACCTGGGGGCGGCCTACATCTCCTCCAGCTTCAAGGACGCCTTCGCCTTCATCGCCCTGGTGCTGGTGCTGATCCTGCGGCCCCGGGGCATCATGGGGTCGCGCAAATGAATCCCTATCTGCTGCATGTCCTCATCATGATGGCCATCTATGCCATTCTGGCCCTCAGCCTCAACATCATCGTGGGTTTCACCGGCCTCGTTTCCCTGGGCCATGCCGCCTTTTTCGGCATCGGCGCTTACATCAGCGGTCTGCTCATGATCAACGGCTGGGATTTTCCAGCGGCCTTCTGCCTGGCCGGCTGCGCTTCCATGGCCGTGGGTTTCCTCCTGGCCCTGCCGGCCCTGCGCGTCAAGGACGATTACCTCGCCATCGTGACCCTGGGCTTCGGCATCATCGTGGGGCTGGTATTCATCAACCTGGATGTCACCGGCGGTCCGGACGGCCTGGTGGGGATTCCGCCGGTTGCGCTATTCGGCCGGCAGCTCCATTCCAAAACCGGGTTCCTGGTCCTTACCGGTTGCGTCCTGGTCGTCATGGTGCTGTGCATGCACCGCCTGAAAAGTTCCAAAATCGGCCGGGCCTGGGCCGCCATTCGCGACAACGACACCTCGGCCATGTTCATGGGAATCAACGTCTTTGCCTACAAAACCATGGCCTTCGCCACCAGTTCCTTCTGGGCCGGCCTGGCGGGCAGCCTTTACGCCCACTACACGGCCTACATCAATCCCCATACCTTCAACATGCATACATCCATCATGATTCTTTCCATGGTGGTGCTGGGCGGCATCGGCAGCATCAGCGGCGCCCTGCTGGGGGCTTTCCTGCTGATCCTGCTGCCGGAATTGCTCCGGCCCCTGGCGGATTACCAGGACCTCTTTTACGGCGCCCTGCTGGTGGCCATGATGGTGTATCGGCCCCAGGGCATCATGGGCCGGGTCAAAATCACCGAGATGTTCGGGAGGAAGGGCTGATATGCTGGAGGTCCGCAACCTGCATGTGTATTACGGCCAGATTCATGCCGTCAAGGGCGCCAGCCTGCACGTGAATCCCGGTGAAGTCGTGGCCCTGATCGGCGGCAACGGCGCCGGCAAGAGCACGATCCTGCGGTCGATCTCCGGCATCGCCCGTTCCGCTTCGGGCGCTGTCCGGCTGGAAGACGGCGACATCACCCGCCTGAGCCCAGACCGCATCCTGAAAAGCGGCATCGGCCATGTTCCCGAAGGCCGCCGGCTTTTCCGCGGCCTGAGCGTGCGCGACAACCTGATCATCGGGGCCTATTCCCGCAACGACCGGCCGGAGATCCGAAAGGACATCGCCGCCATGGAGACCCTCTTTCCCATCCTGGGAAAACGCCGGCAGCAGCCGGCCGGGACCCTGTCCGGCGGCGAACAGCAGATGCTGGCCATTGCCCGGGCCCTCATGGCCAAACCCAAAGTCCTGCTCCTGGACGAACCCTCCATGGGGCTGGCGCCCATTATCACCGGGCAGATTTATGAGCGCATCCGGCAGCTGAATCAAAACGAAGGCCTGAGCATCCTGCTGGTGGAACAGAACGCCCGCCTGGCCCTGAACCTGGCCCGGCGGGCCTATGTCATCGAAACCGGTCGAATCGTCATGGAAGGCCCCACCGACCAACTGCGGGAAAGCAAGGAGATCCAGCGGGCCTATCTCGGCAAGGGCTATCGGGAGGTCTGGGAATAATGCTCAAGGCCGAAGGAATCTCAAAGCATTTCATGGGAATTCGGGCGGTAAACCGGGTTTCCATGGAGGTGGTGAATCAGGAAATCCTGGGGGTCATCGGCCCCAACGGAGCGGGCAAAACCACGCTTTTCAATCTGCTCACCGGTCTTTTCCCGCCGGATGAAGGCCGGATCCTGTTCAACGGACGGGAAATCACCCGGCTGAGACCCTATGCCCGGGTGGGCCTGGGCATGGCCAGGACGTTTCAGAACCTGGAGATCTTTCGTGACATGAGCGTGCTGGAGAATGTCATGGTGGGGGGCCATACCCGGCTCAGGGCCGGTTACTGGAAAAGCCTGCTTTCGACCAGGGGCAAGAAACGGGAGGAAGACATCCTGAAAAAGGAGGCCCTGGATCTGCTCGAACTCCTGGGACTTTCCCCACAGGCCCGGCAACCGGCCGTGAGCCTCTCCTACGGCAATCAACGCCGGGTGGAAATCGCCCGGGCCCTGGTCTCGAATCCCGCCCTGCTGTTTCTGGACGAGCCCGTGGCCGGCATGAATCCCACGGAGACCGGAGAGATCGCCGACCTGATCCTGCGGCTCAAATCCAACCTGAAACTGACCGTGGTCATCATCGAACATGACATGAACCTGATCATGGATATCTGCGATCGTATCGTCGTAATGACCGAGGGTGCGGTGCTGACATCGGGCCGCCCGCGTGACATCCACCAGGACCCGCGGGTCCTGGAAGCTTATCTGGGGGGAGAGATTGTATGATGTTCGAAAGAGATTACGAAACCATGCCGAGGAAGCAGCTTGAAGTCCTTCAACTGGAGCGGCTTCAGTCCACCCTCAACCGGGCCTATCTGAATGTGGCCCATTACCGCCGGGCTTTCGACGCCGCCGGGGTCATGCCCGAGGATATCGGTTCCCTGACGGAAATGGCCAAGCTGCCGTTCACCACCCGGGAGGATCTGGAGAAGAACTACCCCTACGACATGTTTGCCGTGCCCCTGCGGGAAGTGGTGCGCATTCACAGTTCCCTCGGCCGGGCGCGCAACGCCATCGTCACCGGCTATACGGCCGGCGATCTCAAGGCCTGGTCCCGGCTGATGGCCCGCTTCCTTGCGGGCACGGGCATCACCAGCGACGATGTGCTTCAGATTTCCTTCCGTTACGGACTGATGACCGGCGGCTTCGGTTTTCACGCCGCGGCGGAACTGATCGGCGCTTCGGTGATTCCGGCGGACATCGGCAACTCCGCGGAACAGGCGGTCATCATCCGCAACTACCTCACCTCGGCCATCGCCTGCACACCGGGTTTCGCCCTGATTCTCATGGACAAGCTGGAAAGACTGGACGTCAACATCAAGTCCCTGCGCCTGCGGCGGGCCTTGCTAGGTGCGGACAAATTAACCCCTTCCGTCCGCGGCCGCATCACCAGCGGCCTGGGCGTGGAAGTGTTCAACAGCTATGGCTCCAACGTGGTCATGGGACCCGGCATTGCCGGAGAATGCACGGCCCATGACGGCCTGCACATATACGAGGATTTTTTCATCCCGGAGGTCATTGATCCTGCAAGCGGCGCCGTGCTGGGGCCCGGCCAAACCGGCGAACTGGTCATCACCACCCTCATGCGGGAGGCCTTTCCGCTCATCCGCTATCGCACCGGCGATCTTACCCGGATCAACCGGGAACCGTGCGCCTGCGGCCGGACGCATTTGCGGCTCGTGGATTTCTATGGCCGGCTCAATAACACCGTCAAAATCAAAGGGGCCAGCGTTTCCCCGGACCGCATCCGGGCCATTCTGGCCGCCGAAGGGGTGGAGACCCGCATCCGCATCCACATTTACCGCGAGGGCGTCTACGAAAAGGCCGACATCCTCCTGGAGGTGCGCGAAAACATGTTTTTCGATGAAATGAAAATTCAGAAAGCCTTTATCGAAAAACTGGAAAACCGCATTCAATCCGGCACCGGCATCCGCATGGGGGTCAAAATCCTGCCCCATTCGGCCTTTCCGGACGGCCCTTTAGTCACGGACGAACGGGATTAGGCGCGGTACAGGGACTCGATCTCGTCGCGATAGTTTTGATGGATAACCCGCCGTTTCATTTTCAGGGTCGGCGTCAGCTCGCCGGATTCTTCGCTGAAAACCCTCGGCAGCAGTCGATATTTCTTGATCTGTTCATAGCGGGCCAGCCCCCGGTTGACCTTTTCGATGGTTTCGTCGAAATGCCGGACCACCTCGGGTAGCTGAACCAGATCGTCGTTGCGGTTGAAGGCGATGCCTTTTTTGCGGGCCAGTTCCCGCAGCAAATCGAACTGGGGCACGATCAGGGCGGTGATGAAATTGCGGCCGTCGCCCACCACGCAGCATTGGTCGATATACAAATCGCTGATCAACGCCATTTCAATGGGGTTGGGCGCAATGTTCTTGCCGCCGGAAGTGACGATCAGCTCCTTTTTGCGGTCCGTGATCTTGAGGAAGCCGTCGGCGTCGATCTCGCCGATGTCGCCGGTCTTGAAATACCCGTCCTCCGTGAAGACCTCCGCGGTCTTGGCAGGCTGTTTGAAATAACCGTTTGCCCGGGAGAATACCTGGGGACCTTTCACCAGGAC
The DNA here is from genome assembly GCA_049320885.1 of Thermodesulfobacteriota bacterium. Taxonomy (GTDB): domain Bacteria; phylum Desulfobacterota; class Desulfobacteria; order Desulfobacterales; family SURF-7; genus DYJD01. The sequence continues at coordinate 95,100 of JBMORA010000063.1, forward strand.
TTCGCCGTCCTCGGCGATTCGGATATCCGTGTCCTTGCAGGGCCGGCCGACAAACCCGGGTTTGATGATGAAATGCGGCAGGATCTTCTTGGAAACCACGGTGGCCTTCAGGATGTTCTTGAAGGATTTATACGGGCACTGTCCGCTCCCCTGGGTGAGAATCAGCACGTCGATCAACCAGGCCAGCGCCTTGCGGTAAATCCATTTATCCGGCAGCGGCTCCACGAAAACCGGCGCATTGGAGGATACGGCCGAGGTGGTTTCCGTCAACCCGTAGCCCTCGGTGATGGTGATATTCATGCTGCGGAAAAACTTGGTGATATCCCGCTGCAGGGCCGCGCCGCCGCTGCCCGCCACCACCAGCCGGTCGAAACCGATCACCTTCCGGACCTTGTCGAACACCAGCGCGTTGGCCAGGGCGAATTGAACCCCCAGGGCCGGCGGTAGGGGTTCGCCGGCGATCATATGATCCGCGGCCTTATCGCCGACTTTCAGGGCCCAATCAAACGTTTTTTTGTCCCGGCCTTTCAATTTTTCCGCATGCCGCTTGATCCCTTCATGGAATTTTTCATACAGCCGGGGAACCGAGAACAGCACCTGGGGCTTTACTTCCAGCAGGTTTTCCTGGACTTTCTGGATGCTCTCGGCGAAATGGATCGTCGTGCCGATGGCCATCTGCAGGTGATAGTCGTTGGCCCGGCCCATGACATGGCAGAGGGGCAGAAAACACAGGCTGTTCAGCCGGATCCCTCGCTCGATGATTTTCTGCAGGATCGGCGTGCTCATGAGGACGTCGGTCTGGGCGCAAAAATTCCCCTGGCTCAGCATGACGCCCTTGGGGTTTCCGGTGGTACCCGACGTATAGATGATGGCGGCGATGTCTTCCTTCGTGAGGGCCTTGCGGCGTTGATCAAAAGCCTCCAGCGCCGGGGGCGCCGCGGCGCCTTTCCGCAAAAGGCCTTCAAAATCGAGACTGCCGCCGTCCGGCGCCGATGCCAGCGGTGAAAGGCAGACGACGAATTGCAGCGTGGGGATCTCCGGCTTTACCCTCAGGACCTGGGCCAGAAGTTCCATGTCGCCGGCGATGACGGCTTTGGCGCCGCAGTCATTGAGAATGAACGCCAGCTGGCTGTCGGTGCTGGTGGGATAGATGGGAACCCCGACGGCGCCGGTCCCTTGAATGGCCAGATCCGCCATGATCCATCGCGGCTGGTTGTGCGCGAACAATCCGATGCAGTCCGTTTTCTGGATTCCCATTTCCATCAGACCGGCGCCGGCATGCCGCGCCGCTTGGGCGGCCGCCGACCAGGTGATGTCCGTCCATTGCCCGCAGGGCAGACCGTCGGCATCTTTCGCCCGCATGAAAACATCGCCGCCGAATCGTCCGGCCTGGATGAAAAAAAGACCCACCTGGGAATTTTCCGTCTGATAAGCGTATGCCATGACTGACCTCCTTGTTCACCATCGGTGGCTTTGGTGATTTTCCATGCAGTTCGCGTTTTCCGGCATTGATCTGAAGGTTGTTCAGTAAAACAATTTCATGAGATATTCAATAGATTTATTGATTTTTTTTGTCACCTCCATTACAGTTACGCCATCCGGAACACAATCGATCTTTTTTGTTTCCTGTTATGGCACCTGGATTGCCCCACCCGCTGGAATCCGTGCCAATGAATACGTCCCATCCGTTGAACCCTTCATTTCGGCGCGGATCCGAACCTGCCGGGAGAATTCAGTGGATCACCAGATGAACGCCACGTTGCAAAAACCCTCCTACGAAGCTCTGGAAAAGAGAGTCCGGGAACTGGAGCGCGCCGAGCATTCCCGGAAGTCCGCCGACGACCCGCTGGGGATCAGCTGGGAAATGTATTCTCTTCTGATGGAAACCGCGAGCGACATCATCTGGGTATTCGATCTCGCCACCATGACCTATACTTTTTGTTCGAAGTCCGTGGAAACCATCCTCGGTCACCGGGTGGAGGACACCCGTGGCGCGACACTGGATATGGTCTTTTCCGGAGATACCAAACAGCACGTACTGGAAGCTTTCGGGAAGGTTATGATCGGAAAGGCCGATACCACCAAGGTTCTGCTGGAGGCGGAACATAAACACAGGGACGGCCGCCTGATCTGGATGGAAATCAATGCGGTGATGCAGAAAGACAGTTCAGGCCGGCCGTTATCCTTCATCGGCATCTCACGGGACATAAGCCAGCGGAAGCAATCGGAAGAAGAATCCAGAAAACTGGCATCCGTCGTCCGCCACAGCCGGGAGCTCGTCAACATGGCGACCCCCGACGGCAGGATGTTCTTTCTGAACGACGCCGGGAAAAAAATGCTGGGGATTTCGGAAGAAGAAGTCCCGCGGACGAACATCATGAGCGTCATTCCCGCCCATTTTCGCGACAAGGTCCTGCAGGAAATCCTGCCGTCCATCCGGAAAAACGGTTATTGGGAAGGGGAACTCCAGTATCTCAATCTCAAGACAGGCCGTCTGAACGATGTGTATGCCATAACCTATTCCATCGTCGATCCGAAAACCGGCGAATTGCAATTTCTGGCCAATGTCTCCCTGGACATCACGGATTACAAGCGGATGCAGGCCCAGCTGATCCAGTCCCAAAAAATGGAAGCCGTCGGCAGGCTGGCGGGCGGTGTGGCCCACGATTTCAACAATATGCTCGCAGTGATCATCGGCCGCGCGGAAACGGCGCTGATGAAGCTTTCGCCCGCGGATGGTCTCTACAAGGATCTGCTTGAAATCCAGTCAATCGGAAAACGCTCCGCCGAACTGACCAAACAACTGCTGGGGTTCGCCCGCCGGCAGACCATCGCTCCCAGGGTGATCAACCTGAACCACGCGGTTGAAGGCATGCTCAAGATGCTGGGCCGACTGATCGGCGAGCACATCGAACTGCTGTGGAAACCCGCCGCCGAACTCTGGGACGTCAAGATAGACCCGGCCCAGATCGATCAAATCCTGGCCAATCTTATGGTCAACGCCCGGGATGCCATCCAGGGACCGGGAACCATCGTCCTGGAAACGGCGAACATGGTCTGCGATGCCGGCTTCTGCGCCGCCAACGCCGATGTCGTTCCCGGGGAGTATATCCTCCTGGCCGTGGGCGATAACGGCGTCGGTCTGAACCAGGAGACGCTGGAAAAAATCTTCGAACCGTTTTTCACCACCAAGCCGACGGGTCACGGAACAGGGCTCGGCCTGGCCACGGTATATGGCATCGTCAAACAAAACAACGGGTTCATCAAGGTGCAGAGCGAGCCGGGATCCGGCACGACCTTCCGGATTTTTTTCCCCCGGTGTATGGGCCCCCCGGCTGAAAGGTGCATGCCGTCACCTGAAACACCGCCCGCCGGCGGTTCGGAAACGATCCTGATTGTGGAAGACGATCCGTCTATTTTGGAAGTTGCCGAAATCATGCTGAAAAAATTGGGATACGCTTTATTGACCGCCTCCACGCCGACGGAGGCGATGCGCCTGGCGGAAAAGGTCAGCGGGGAAATCCATTTGATCATGACCGACGTGGTGATGCCGGAAATGAACGGACCGGAAATAGCCGAACGCATGCAACGCCTTTTCCCCCGGATCAAAAGCCTCTACATGTCGGGTTACACCGCCAATGTGATCGCCCACCACGGCATTCTGGAAGAAGGGGTGCATTTTATCCAGAAACCCTTTTCAATGAAGGAGTTGTCCGCCAAGGTGCGAGCAGCGCTGGCATAAAATGCCGCAAGAGGGATTCCTGAAAAGCGGTTCCCTTAAGGAGGCGGCATTCCTGTGGATCCGGAAAAGAGGCGGCCCGGTCCGGTCAGGCAGGATTCGCCCGGACCACTCCGGCGGCGGCCATGATGTCCGGGACGGTCTCCTCCTTGCCGATGGCCATGATGTGGACCCCGTCGCAGATCTTCTCCTCATGAATCCGCCGGATCATGCGGCCGGCGATTTCGATGCCCTTGGCCAAGGCGCCGCCCTTGGGCGCGGCGGCCATTTCGTCGATCAGTTCCTGGGGCACGTTGACGCCGGCGATGTTCTTGTTCATGAAGCGCGCCATGGGCGCGGAGGTGAGCAGGATGACGCCGGCCAGGATTTTCACCGGGAATTGGCGGGCGTACTCCATGAAGGCCTTGAGCCTGTCCAGATCATAGACCGCCTGGGTCTGAATGAATTCGGCGCCGGCCTCGATTTTTTTTTCGAACTTGATCAGCTGGGGCTCCAGCGGCTCGGCCTCGGGTGTGACAATGGCCCCGGCGCAATAGGACACCTCGCCGTCCAGATCGTTGCCCCCCAGATCCTTGCCCTTTTCCAGGGTGCGGATGGCGGCCACCAGTTGGCTGGAATCCAGATCGAACACCGGTTTGGCCTGCTTGTGGTCCCCGAGCATGACCGAGTCGCCGGTCAGACAAAGCACGTTGCGCACCCCCCGGCTCCAGGCGAACAAGAGGTCGGCCTGGAGGGCCAGACGGTTGCGGTCGCGGCAGGTCATCTGCAGGATGGGCTCGCCGCCCTTTTCCTTCACGAGGAGGGCGCCTCCAAGGGAAGGATACCGCATCACCGAACTCTGGTGATCGGTGAGGTTCATGGCATCCACCTTATCCTTCAGCAAATCGATGTGATGGGTCATCTTGTCCAAGTGGGCGCCCTTGGGCGGAGCCAGTTCACAGGTGACCACGAATCTGCCGGAAACAAGCGCTTTTTTGAATTCAGAAACCATGGCTCGTCCATCCTTTTCCGAAACGGTTCGATTGACGATCGTCATGCGTCGGCCTTATTTTCAAAATGGCCGGGTTTGGGCTCGCCCAGATAATTCCGGGGGCCGAAAAGCCGGCGCATGGAATCCAGCCGGTCCAACGCTTTCAGGCGGTTGTAGATCAGGGTCCAGGCACAGTCCTTGTTCTTGTCGATCTCGCATTTACCCTTGTCGGTTCCACCGCAGGGACCGTTCACCAGGCCTTTGTGGCAGGAAGTGACCGGGCAGATCCCGCCGGTTTCGCCGATGATGCAGGTGCCGCACTGGGTGCAGATTTCCTGGAACCGGCCGGCGGCGGTTTCCTTGCCGATGAACAGCGTGTCCAGAGCCGGAATGACATTCTTCCCGATCTGCCTGGCCAGGGTCTGGACGCCGAAGGCGCAGCTCATCACCAGCAGGGCCGTGGCCTGCTGAATGCCGGCGTCGCATTCCCGAAGCATTTCCAGGGTCAGGTTGTCGCAGGCCACCGGCACAACGGTCTGACCGGTGACCATTTTTCCGGCCTGGGACAGCCGTTCCTTCATGGCGGCCACCTGCTCCGTTCCGCCGGTGCGGGTGAGGGTCGCGCAGGTGCCGCAACCGATGATGAAAATGCGGTTGAAATCCGCCAGAAGCCGCGTCAGTTCCGCCTCCGGCTTGGGCTGGGTGATGGATCGAATCATGATGTCATCTCCTCTCTTTCTCCAGGTCGCACCGCAGGCAGCGATAGGCTTCCCGACCGGCTTCCTCCGCGCTGACAAAGCCTTTTTCAACTTCGCGGAAGTCCCTGACGCGCTCACGCGGTTGCTCCAGTTCGACCTGTATGCGCGGTTTTTCCGCCGCTGATTCCTCCTCCAGAGCCAGACCGGCGTCGACGGGTGTGCGCGTTTTTTCGTCGATGATGGTGATGCGGCCCGTGTCACCGCTCAAAAAACGGTGAACGGCTATGGCCGCCCGTCGTCCCGAGGCGATGGCGGAGATCACGGTGCTGGGACCGGTGGTGAAATCGCCGCCGGCGAAAATACCGGGTACATTGGTGGACAAACGGTTGGCGTCTACTTCCAGGCTGCCCCAGAGGGAACGCTCGATCTGGCTGTCCTTGGAAAGAAAGGAAATGTCCGGGGCCTGACCGATGGCGATGATCACCGCGCCGGCTTCCACCTGCCGGATCTCGGTCTCGTCCAGGCTCAGGCGCGAGCGTCCGTCGGCGTCATATACGGTTTTGCTGCGCGCGAATTCCATGCCGGCCACCCGGCCGTTGTTCCGCAGGATGGATTTGGGCGCCCACATGGGATGAATGGTGATCCCTTCCTCCTCCGCCTCCTCGATGTCCTTGACCCAGGCCGGCATTTCCTGAACGCTTCGGCGGTAATAGATCTGCACGTCTTCCGCACCCATGCGCAGAGCCGTCCTGGCCGCATCCAGGGCCACATTGCCGCCGCCGATCACCAGCACCTTGCCGCCCAGGGGCACGGATTTGCCGGTGCGGACGGCCGTCAGGAACTGAAGGCCGTAATGCAGTCCCGTTACCCCCTCCCCTTCTCCGGCGATGCCCATGCGCATGCTGGCCTGGGCCCCGGCGGCGATGAAGACCGCGCCGTACCCTTCGGCCATCAAATCATTGACCGTATGTTTGGCATCGATGGGAGCATTGTAGCGGATATCCACCCCGCAGTTTGCAATGTAGGCGATTTCCTGCTCGATGATCCGCCGCGGCAGCCGGAATTCCGGCACGGCGATCCCCAGCATGCCGCCGCCCCGGTCCTGGGATTCGAACACCGTGACCTTGTACCCCGATTTGGCCAGAAAATAGCCGCAGGTCAGTCCGGCGGGGCCTGCCCCCACCACGGCCACGGTCTGTTTTCGGGTGACGGGAAAGGGGTTCCGTTCGGGACCGATGTGCTCGAAATACCAATCCGCGGCAAAACGCTTCAGGGACCGTATGGCCACCGGATCATCCAATTCGCCGCGCCGGCATTTGGTTTCGCAGGGATGGATGCAGATCCGTCCGCAGACGGCCGGAAACGGGTTGCGCTCCCGGATGATCTCCACCGCCTGCCGGTACTGGCCGCGGGCCACTGCCGCCACATAATTGGGGACATCGATGCCCGCCGGACAGGCATGCTGGCAGGCGGAAATGACCATGGCGTCGCAGACGGCGCCGGAACAGCGATGTTCCCGGATATGATCCTCGTATTCCTTGGCAAAATATCGCAGGGTGGAAATGGCCGGCTTGGCGCAGGTCTGGCCGAGACCGCAGAGGGAGGTCTCCGTGACGGTGGCGCCGATTTCGCGGATGCGGTCCAGATCCGTCGGGTTTCCCTGACCGCGGGTGATGCGTGTCAGGATTTTCAGGAGCTGGGTGGTTCCCAGACGACAGGGCGCGCATTTGCCGCAGGATTCGGACTGGGTGAATTCCAGAAAAAAACGGGCGATTTCCACCATGCAGTTGTTTTCATCCATCACCACCATGCCGCCGGATCCCATGATGGCCCCGATCCGCTGGAGGGTGTCGTAGTCTATCGGAATGTTCAGATAATTGGCGGGCACACAGCCGCCCGAAGGTCCGCCCATCTGCACGGCCTTGAACTTCCGGCCCTTGGGAATCCCGCCGCCGATGTCAAAGACCACCTCGCGGATGCTGACGCCCATGGGGACTTCCACCAGGCCGGTGTTGTTCACCTTTCCCACCAGGGAAAAGATCTTGGTGCCCTTGCTCTTTTCCGTGCCCACCTCACCGTACCAGGCGGCGCCGTGGTTGATGATCAGGGGGATATTGGCCCAGGTCTCCACGTTGTTGATATTGGTGGGTTTGCCGGCCAGACCGGCCTGGGCCGGGAAAGGCGGCCGGGCCCGGGGCATCCCCCGCTGGCCTTCGATGGAGGCCATCAGGGCGGTTTCCTCGCCGCAGACAAAGGCACCGGCCCCTTTTTTCAGGCCGAGATGGAAGCGGAAACCGGTACCCATGATGTCCTCGCCCAAAAGCCCCAGGGATTCCATCTGCCGGATGGCGATGGTGAGGTGATCGATGGCGATGGGGTATTCCTCGCGCACATACACATAGCCGTATTCCGCGCCGATGGCGTAGGCCCCGATGAGCATGCCTTCCAGCACGGCATGGGGGTCGCCCTCCAGCACGGCCCGGTCCATGAAGGCTCCGGGGTCGCCTTCATCGGCGTTGCAGATGATGTATTTCGGCTTGCCCTCGGCTTCCCGGGCGAACCGCCATTTCTGGCCGGTGGGAAACCCCGCCCCTCCCCGGCCGCGCAGCCTGGCGGCGATGACCTCCTCGATGATCTCATCGGGCCGCATCCGGGTCAGGGCCTTGACCAGGGCCTGATACCCACCGGCAGCGATATAGTCCTCGATATCGGTGGGATCGATCTGCCCGCAATTGGAAAGGACCCGGCGCACCTGCTTGCTGAAAAAGGGAATGTCCCGCTCCCGGGGGATTGGGGCCCGGGTATCCGGGTCCGTGTAGAGCAGACGCGGAACCTGTTCCCCCCGTTTCACGGTCAGGTTGACGATATCCGGCACGTCCCGGGGCTCCACCTGGTTGTAGAAAATATCCTCCGGCTCGATGTTCATCACCGGACCTTTTTCGCAGAATCCGCGGCAACCGGTTTTTTTGATCACGATCTGATCCGCAAGACCCTGAGCCGTGAGTTCCGCCTGCATGGCCTCGATGATCTTGAGGGAACCGCCGGCCCGGCAGCCGGTGGTGCAACAAATCTTGATGACGCGTTTTTCCTTCGCTTTCCTGTCCTTGACGGCATGGGCCAGGACGGTCAGATCTTCGGGAACTCGTATTTTTTTCACGCCGATCCTCCTTTGTGACGTCAGACCCAGCGGCTTCTCCGGCTATTCCCCCTGCCGGCCTTCCTTGCCGAAGTAGTTCAAGATACCGGCCACCTTGGGCGGCGAGAGCTTACCGAAATAGTCCCGGTTCACCATCATGGTGGGCGCCAGGGCGCAGGCCCCGAGGCAGGCGGCCGATTCCAGCGTGAACTGATAATCCGGCGATGTTTCCCCTTCCTTGAGTTTCAGCTCCTGCTGCACCATCCGCAGGATGCTCCGGCCGCCCTTGACATGGCAGGCGGTTCCACAGCAGACCCGCATCACGAACTTGCCCCGGGGGGCGAGGGAGAATCCGGCGTAAAAGGTGATCACCCCCTGGACCTGGGAAGGAAAGATGCCCAGGGCTTCGGCTATCGGTTCCACGGATTCAGGCGGAATAAAACCGAAGGTTTTTTGAATGTCCTGCAACAGGGGAATCAGCCCCCACTGCTCCTCCTTGCGGGATTCGATGAGAGCGTTCAGTTTCTGTTGATCGATTTCAGGCGGTTTCATGGCGTTCCCCCTTCCGTTTTTTCAATGCCCACCGGGCAGCAGTTCCAACCCGGGGAAGCCGAATCCATCAGTGGCGTCAGGCCCAGCAGACGGCGGGCCTGATTCGATTCTTCCCCCTGGGGCAGCCAGACCAGACCGGACCGCAGCTGCCGGTCAATCCGGACCCGTCCATGCAACGATCCCGCTGGAGAAGTCAACCGGATGGTGTCGCCCTCCGCGACGCCCCATTGGACGGCATCCTCCTCGGAGACGGCGATGCCTTCCCGGTCCTTGAAAGCGGCGATACGCGGCGACAGTGCCGTGCGCGTCCCGCTGCCCAGATGATATCGCGGGGATCCGATGACCGCCATGAATGGATATGCGGGGTCCACCGGCTCCTGAACGGAGGTTTTCACGGCTGAAAACGGGATCGCCTGTTCACCGCCTTCCCGCCTCTGGATCCAAACCAGCTGCCCGCTGCGCGAGCTGCGGGCATACAAGGGCAGCACCTGACCGATTTCAGCCCGCACTTCTGCCAGGGAGGCGGGCGGGCGCTCGTCTCCCAGATGCCGCGCAAGGGAGATCAGGATCGCGAGATCCGGCCTGGCCTGGCCCGGCGGATCCGCCGCGGCCGACAGCTGTTGCAGACGGCCTTCCATGTTGACGAAGGCGCCCTCCTTCTCCGAAAAGGCCGCTCCGGGAAGCACGATGTGAGAATCGGCGACGGTCTCGGTGAGCAGGATATCCTGGGTGACGATAAGTTCGAGTCTGGACAAGGCCGCCTTCACGCGTTCCGGCTGGGGCAGGCTTCGCAGCGGGTTCTCGCCCATGATGAACATCCCTTTGAGACGGCCCTCCTCGGCCGCCTGAATCATGGCCACCAGATCCAGCCCCGGTTCGGCGGGCAGGTCGGTCCGCCAGACCGCCTCCCATTCCCTGCGGGCCTCCTTGTCCGCCACCGGCCGCCTGCCGGGCAGGGCATCCGGGACGCTGCCCATGTCCCAGGCGCCCACCATGTTGTTTTCCTTGGCCGGGATATAGAAACCGGCGCCTTTGTGGGCGATGCTGCCGGTCAGCATGGCCAGGTTGAGCAGCGCATCGACGGTTTCCAGGCCGGAGCGCTGCTTCAGGATGCCGTCGCCGATCACAAAGGCGATTTTTTTGTGACTCAACAGGTCCACCGCTTTTGCCAGGGATTCCTTTGCAAGTCCCGTCCGCCGGCAGATCAGCGACAGATCCAGAGCGCCCAGGCTTTCGGTGTATCGCCGGAATCCCTCGACAAACCGTTCCACAAAGGAAGCGTCATGGTTGTTCCGGGCCAGCATCATCGCGGCGACGGCATGGACCAGATCCGCATCGGACCCGGGCTGGAGCGCCAGCCATAGAGCGCTGTATCCGGCAAGCTCGGTTTTTCGCGGATCAACGACGATGATAGGGGTACCGTTGACGGCGCTGCGTTTGAGATAATATCCCATAACCGGCATGGAATGGGTCGGATCGGCGCCCATCACCAGGATCGCATCGCTTTTTTCCAGTCCGGCCAGGGAGCCGGCGAAAAAATGAAAGCGCCCGCCGCCGTCAGTGCGATTTTCAATGCTGCTAAGCAGTCGCCGTCCCAGTATGTAGCCGCCGTTGTCCAGGTTGTTGGTCTTCAGCAGGCTCCGGGCGATTTTTTGAAACAGATAATTTTCCTCGTTGGTGCATTTGGATGACCCCAGGAAAGCAATGCTCCGCGGCCCATGGCGTTCCTTCAGCGCCAAAAGCCGCTGCGCCGTTTCCCGCAGGGCGTCGTCCCAGGATACGGCCTCGAGGGTTCCGTTTCTGCGGATCAGGGGGTGCACGAGCCTTCTTTCGCTGTTCAGAAAATCATGACCGAAATGTCCTCGCACGCAAAGAGTGGTCCCATTCACGGATTTGGAATCCATGGCGGGATTGGCCTCAACGATCCTTCCATTGGAAGCACCGAGCCGCAGGCGGCAACCCACTCCGCAGAAGCCGCAGACCGTATCCACTTCCCGTTCGGGGACGCCCACGTATCCGGAACGGATGGTCAAGGCGCCGGTGGGACAGACCGCGACGCAGGTGCCGCAGAAGGTGCAGCCGGACCGTTCCAGGGGTCTGTCCTGCAGGGTCGCCGGATAGGAACGGATGCCCCGCATGGAATAATCGATGGCACCGGTGACCACCAGTTCGTGATCGGCCCGGATGCATTTGCCGCAGAGGATGCACTTGGAGAGATCCCGATAGATAAACGGGTTGAGCTGGTCGGGGGTCTTATCGCCGGGCATGGGGTCCAGCCGGATCGCCCCGACACCGAGATCGGCGGCCGCCCGGCGGAGACCACAACGGTTGCCTTTGTCGCAAACGATGCAGGATTCCGGATGAGCGGCCAGCATCAGGGTAACAATATTGCGGCGATGGGTGAGAACCCGGGGGCTGTCGGTCAGAATCGCCATGTTTTGAGCCGCGGGAGTCACGCAGGACGCCAGGAGCCGGCCGCTTTTCTGTTCTTCCACCAGACATACGCGGCAGGCGCCGAAAGGTTTGAGATCCGGATGATGACAGAGCGTGGGAATGCGGAAACCGTTCTGGACGGCTGCGTCCAGCAGGCTCTCTCCCGGATTGCAATGGATGGATTTGCCGTTGATGGTCAGGGTGATGACTTCCACAAGACCGCCTCCTTAGAAGTCCCTGTTCTGTCACTCCGTCCCGGATCGGAGTCCAGAAGCAATTATAAATACTGGATGACGGAGACCGAGAGTCTCGACTTTTACGAGTTCATCAAGATCTATTTCAGCTTGGCGGCGTCCAGATACAATTTCAGCTTGTCTTCGCCGCCGATGGTGATGATGTGAATGCCCTGGCAAAGATCCTTCAATCCGTTGACGAGGTCGGCGAACAGTTCGATACTGGCCTTCCTCTTGTCATGGGCTCCGGCGAGCTTCTTGATGACCCAATCGGGAACCAGTCCGGACTTGAGATGACGATTCAGGAACTGGCCCACCCCGGCTGTTTGGAGAATCATCACCTCCGCGATCACCGGAATCCCGAAGGTCTGGGTCTGCTTCAGGAATTTTTCAAAACGCTCCAGGTCGAACACCGGCGTGGTGAGAAAATAACCGGCGCCCATGCGGGTCATCTCCTCCATTTCCTTGAGCTCGAGTTCCGGCACGTTTTTGCCCCAGGCGGATTCCACACCCGACCCGAGCACGAACTCCGCGGGTTTTGGAAGGGGTTGGCCGTCCACGGTCTGACCGGTCTTCAAATGCTCCAGAACCGAGGCCAGTTTTCCGGCATCCACATGGAAAAACATCATTTCCTGGAGACTGTCGCCGGTAATGCGGTAATCCTCGGTGAATACCAGCAGGTTTTCGACCCCGGACTGATGGGCGCTCAGCAGGTCTTTCTGCAATTGCAGGCGGTTTTTCTGGCGGGTGGTGGTCTGGTAGATGGCTTCGAAACGGTTCTGCTGGAGGATATCGCAGGTCTTGATGGTATCCCCCACCACGCCTTCCAGTTCAATCTCGGAGATGGATACGCCGTCCACCCGGCCCCGGATGAGCTTCAGGTTGTCGATCAGATCGTCCGGGCCCTCACCCAAGGGCGACTGCACCTCGGAAGTGACGACGAATTTGCCGTTCTTGAGCGCTTCTTTCAATTTCATATCGACCTCCCCGGCGGTTTTCGACACCGCGGCGGACATGGCTGCCGAATGAGAAAGGCCGTAAGATCACTTCAGTCCCAACAGGCGCGCAACTTCTTCCTTCAACTGGGGCAGGGGCAGGGGTTTGGAAAAGCAGACATCGGCGCCATTGTCCTTCATTTGTTTGAACTTCTCCTCATCCAGATAGGCGGACAGCACAATGATTTTCGTTTCTCCGGTCTCCGGATTGGATTTGATTTTCCGGCAGACCTCATAGCCTTTGATATCCGGCATCATGATATCGAGAATCAGCACATGGGGTTTGAAATGATTGACCTGCAGCCCGGCCTCGAAACCGTCCGAGGCCGAAATCACTTCGTAATCGTATTCGTCCTCCTCCAATGCCTGGACAAGGGTCTCAACGATGATGGGATCGTCGTCCACCACCAGAATCCGCTTGCGCTGATCCTGCGGCTCTTTCTCGGGAACGGGAATCCCCTGTTTGGCCATGAAGCTCTTCAGAATCGACAGTTTTATGCGGCGATGGCCGCCCACGGTTTTATACGCCTCGATATGGCCCGAATCGATCCAGTTGATAATGGTTTGCGGTGACACATTGCAGTATTTGCTGGCTTTGGCAACGGTCAGGATGTCTTCCATGAGGATACCCCCCTTTTCTGGTGGTGGCGGGGAAAATTGTTTCTGATTTATAATTATTTTAGTTTTTTTAGTTTGTCAACACTTATTTTGTTTTAGTTTTTTTAGTTTTTATAGATTTTTTATATATTAAATAAACTACTGGTACCCTCCGGATAATAGAGGCAGCGGGATTCCGCGAATCAAGCGGTGGGTTCGTTTTCAGCAGGCGGATGGGAGGGGAGCAGGATGGTGAAGGTGGTGCCGGAGTCCACGGCGCTTTGCACCTGGATATCACCGCCGTGATCCTTGATAAAACCGTAACACACCGAAAGCCCGAGACCGACCCCCTTGACGCTTTCCTTGGTGGTGAAAAAGGCGTCGAAAATTTTGGGCAGGTTTTCCTCGCGGATACCCATCCCCGTGTCGGTTATCCGGACCCGGATCTCCTTGTCGTTGCGGCCGGTTTCCACCGTCAGAACGCCGCCGCCGGGCATGGCGTCACGGGCGTTGGCGATCATGTTGAGAAATACCTGGCGCAGCTGGTTTTTGGAAGCAAACACCACGCAAGGCTCCGGGCAGTAATGGGGCTCGATGGCGATGTTGTTTTCGCGGAATTGCTTTTCATGCAGGAGCAGGATTTCATCCAGGATGGTGTTGATATCCGTGGGCTGCCGGATCTCCTGATCCGGTTTGGAAAATGTCAGCATCTTCCGGAGCAGTTCGCTCAAACGGACGGTTTCGGACAGGGCCATGTCCAGAATTTTGCGGCGACGGTTTCCCGGCTGAATTTCGGTTTTCATCAGCTCCAGGGTGTTCATGATGCCGTACAGGGGGTTGTTCAACTCATGGGCCACCTGGGATGTCAGACGGCCCATGGCGGACAGCTTCTCCGCCTGAAGCAGTTGTTCCTGGGTCTGACGCAGACGGCGTTCCATATCCAGGCGCTCCTTCAGATCCACAAAAATCCCCACGGTGGCCAACTCCTTGCCAGCATCGTCGTATAGAATCGCCGCCGAGAGATTGCCTTCCACGATTTTGCCGTCCCGTCGCATGTAGACGATGGGATAGGAGCGGAGGCGTCCGGCCCTGTCGTGGTCCGGCCGGCGCAGCATCTGCATGACCTTGCGGGCCATGCCCTGGGGATAGATTTCCGTTATATTCATCCTGCCGATGACCTCCTCGGTCTTATAGCCCAGGATTTCCTCCGCGGCCCGATTCCAGATCAGCATCCGGCCGCGCATGTCCGCGGCCATGACGGCATTCGGCGAACTGTGGATGATCTTGTTCAGGAAGTCGTTCACTTCCCGGATTTCCTTCTCCATCCGTTTGCGCTGGGTCTGGTCGACGATGATGCCTTCGTAACCGATCACATTGCCCTGTTCATCGCAACGCACATGGCCCGTGAGCAGGACGGGAATGGGACTGCCGTCCCGGCGCTTGAATTCGATTTCGTATTCAACCACCTGCCCGGCCGTTTCAATTTCCTGCTGGAAGCGTTTCCGGTCTTCCGGCCGCAGGTAGAGATCCTGCAGAATATTGATGTTCAGAAATTCTTCCTTGCTGTCATAACCGAACATGTGGAGAAGCGCCTGATTGGCGTCCAGGAATTTCCCTTCCTTGCTGCTGATGTAGACGCCGCACCCCACGTGCTCGAAAAGACGCCGGTAATCCCGTTCCGTGGCCTTCAGCTTTTCGGTTCTCTGTTTTTCCTGGGTGATATCGCGATAAACGCTCAGTTTGAGGATATCGCCGTCTGCTTTTTTCAGCGGCAGGTTCATGACATCGTAGCTCTTGTTCAGCCACGGCATATGCAATTCGCGGTGAAACGCTTCGCCGCCGAAAACCCCTTCCGATTTGCATTCGGCGCAAATCTGTTCGCTCCGGGCAATGAACCGGTGGCATTTTTCACCGATACCCTGGCCGAAATCCCGGATCATGGCGGCATTCATGTATTGAATGGTGTAATGGCGGTCGGTGATATAGACGCCGTCCTTCATGGCGTCAAAGACCGAAATCATGTTTTGCAGTTCTTTCCGTATCGGCATCGATTTGCGGAATTCGCCGGGCCTCAAGACCCGGCGGTGGCCCCTTTTTCCAGGGCCACCATGCCCATCTGATAACAACGCAGGCAGCGGGAGGCCTCCTCCAACGCCTGGGGCAATGTATAACCGGTTTCAATTTCAGCCAAACTGCCGACCCTCTCTTCCAACGGAATCGTCGGCATGGGCACCCGCTCCTCGGACGGCAATATCGGTCGCGGGGCCTCGCCTTCGACCCCCAGCATCCTCATCAGCTTGTCCATTTTTTCAGCAGCGGAAAGGCTGACGGGTTGATGGTTCAGGTATTGATCGATGCTTTCGGCCGCTCGTTTACCGTGAGCGCAGGCGTCCACGATGGTCAAGGGACCGCTGTAAACATCTCCGGCGGTGAAAATCCAGGGCACATGGGTCTGATACGTGTCCGGATCCGCCACGATGGTTTTCCAGCGGGTCAGCTGGACCCCTTCCACCCCGTTCAACACTGTCAGATCACTCTCTTGTCCGATGGCCTGAATGATGATATCCGCCGGGACCACGAATTCGGAACCTTTCACCTCCCGGGGGCTTCTCCTGCCGCTGGCATCCGGTTCGCCCAGCTCCATCCGGATGCATTCCATCCCGACGACCTTGCCATCTTCCGCGATGATTTGTTTGGGCGCGGCCAGGAACAAATATTTGACGCCCTCGATTTCCGAATCGTGAACCTCATGGGGATCAGCTGGCAACTCCTTTTTGGTCCGGCGATACACCACGGTTACCTCCGCGGCGCCCTTTCGGATGGGGGTTCGGCAGCAGTCCATGGCCACATTGCCGCCGCCCACGACGACAATCCGCTTGTCTTTCAAATCATAACATTGGGAGATCACGCAATCGCGAAGATAATCCACGCCGGTGATGAACCCCTCGTAGCCTTCATCCTCCCCCTTGGCCCCCATTTTTTTGGATATATGGGCGCCGATGGAAATCAGAACCGCCTGGTACCCCTGGTCCCGAAGCATGGGGATGGTCAGCTCCTTTCCGATGGGAGTGTCATAGCGGATCTCAACGCCCATGCCGCGAACAAAATCCACTTCCCGCTGCAGCACTTCCTTGGGAACCCGGTATTGAGGGATACCCACGCCCACCATGCCGCCGGAAACCGGCAGCGACTCGAAAACCGTCACCCGATAACCCATGAGCGCCAGATAGTAGGCCGCGGACAGTCCGGCCGGTCCGGCGCCGATAACCGCCACTTTTTCTTCCCGGAGGGATTTGGCCGGATTCCCGGGTTTCGCCACCGGGTGGGTATCCTCGAAATCCCAGGCGAAGCGTTTCAGCTTGCAGATGGAAACCGGTTTGCCGGAGTACCCCCGCCGGCAATTGGTTTCGCATGGATGGAAACAGGCCCGGCCCAGGGAGGCCGCCATTGGGCTGGCCTCCCGAATAATTTTCAGTGATCCCAAATGGTTACCTTCATGAATACACTCAACGAAACCAGGGATGTCCATCCCCGCCGGACAGGCGGAATAACAGGGCGCGGTCCATCTGGCGGCATACCGCGTGTCGGTGCGAAGCGGTTTCCTGGAATGAATCAGGTCCATGAATTCGTTCTTGAAATACCGCAGGGCGTGCTGAATCGGAATGGGAACGGTTTTCCCGATATAGCATTTCGACCCCATGGATATGTAATCGGCCAGTTCGGCAAGCCGGTTCAAATCCTGTTCGTCGCCCTGCCCCGCCACGATTTTCCTCAGGATCGTCGCCATGGCTTCCGTGCCCATCCGGCAGGGGAAACATTTGCCGCACGAGGCTTTCCCGGCCTCCTCGACGTAGTGAAGACACATATCCGCCATTCGTACGGAATCCGCAAGCAGAATGATTCCCGCCCATCCCATGAATGCGCCGATCCGGTTTTCCGGATCAAATTCCTTTGGCAGCTTGATGGCGGGGGCATTCAGGCGTTTGCCCGGTTCCATCCCCCGATTGTCAATGACCTCGTTGTTCCAAGAAGAAAATAGTACTTCCATTGTTTCTCCTGACCCATCGCTTTCTTTTTTGCATCCGATAATCCGCTTTACCGGGCGATCAGGTTTCGCACGGCGGCGTCGGAGCGATTTGTTGCAGTTCCCGGGACTGGACCTTGCGAATCCAGTATTTCCCCGCAATCAACGTCCCGATTGCCATGGGTAAATATGCACATAAAAAAACGGTTGTCAATGTTTCTTGATCCCGGCTGGCCCAAAAGAGACAGGCCGTCAGCTCGATCAGCACCAGCACATCCAGGAAAACCACAACCAGACGTTGTCGGACAGACATATTCCTCCTTAATGACAATGGAAACCCGGCGCCATTGCAAGGGGGGCCGCTCCAGGGAACGGACACCCCCCGCAACCGTGAACCTCCAGGTTATTTTTTCATCAGATCCTGCTTGCTCACGTTCATGACCTTGTGAGCGACCCGGCTGGTCCCCTCTACTTTATAGGCGATTCTCAGGATGTCTCCGGGTTCCGGCGACATACCGATTTCCGCCTCCTTGACGTCATATTCGCTTTCGACTTCGGTGGGCCGGCCGTACTTGGCTTCCGGACTGAAATGGGTATCGAATTCCTTCAGTTTGATCACACCGTCCTTGAATTCGATGCATTCCCCTTGGACCACGTCCGACGCCATGGCGGTTGCCGTCATGATCAGCATGACAATCAGTAGGCCGATGGTTGCCTTCATCCTCATATGTATCTCCTTTCCTTGCTGTGTTTTGTTAGTCTGTTCGTCTGCCCGGCTAGCATCCGCTTCAACCGGCCACCAGGGCTGCCTTTTTCTCGCGCAGTTCCTGAACCGCTCCCTGGAACATGATTTTCACGATGTAAAGGCAAATCACCGCAATGGTTCCGAGGATCAACACCGCCGCCGGTCCGTCGAATTTGAACTCTTTGAGCACGATGGAGATCATGCAGCAGATCACCGCTATACCGAAAGCGATCCGGATGCCGTACCCCTTGGCGTATTTGGTGGCCACCGTGCCGATCTGCGCGCCGATGGCGGCGCCGGTCAGCATGACAAACACCGCGACAATCTCGATCCGGCCCTTCAGGGAATAGGTGAAGGCCCCATACAGACCGGAGATCATGACTTCAAACAGGTCGGTGCCCACGGCGATATGCGTGGGGCAGCCGATCAGGTACACCAGGGAGGGCATGCGGATCAGACCCCCGCCGATGCCGAGAAAGCCGGCCAAGATGCCGGTGACAAAACTGACCCCGATGGGCAGCCAGGCCGAGCAGGTGAAACCGGCCGCCTTGAAATGCACCATGGGCGGGATCTTGATCTTGTGAAGGCTTTTGTACCAGGTGATGCCTTCGGCCCCGTGTTCGCCCACATCGCCGCTTTTCCTTTTCTGGGTGGCTTTGTAATAATCATAAAACACCAGGGAAGCGATCAGGGCCAGCAGGGCCACATAGACCCAGCGGACGACGCTGCCCACATTGCCGGCTTTTTCCAGGAACATGACGATCTGGGCGCCCACTTCGATGCCGGCCATGGTTCCCACCACCATGACGATGCCCAGTTTGTAATCCACGTTGCCGAACTTGGAATGCCGCATGGTGGACACCATGGATTTCCCGGCGATGTGGGCCATGTCCGTACCGATGGCGAAGGCCATGGGGAAACCGAGGATGTTCAACCCCGGCGTGACCATCCAGGCCCCGCCCATGCCGAAAAACCCGCCAATGGTGCCGACGGCGAAACCGATCAGCACCAGTCCCGGCCAAAAGATCTTCACTCCTGCAATCGGCATATACATAAACAAAAATTCCATATTCTCTTCCTCCTTAGATTATATGCATTTCAAATGCGTTACCATGGCAGCGTTTTCACCGACGAACCCGGCGTCAATGCTCGATGATCTTCCGGCTCTTCAGATCCAGCCCGGTTCTGGACATGAGAAAATCCATCAGAAAGCCCAGAAAGGCCCCATAGCAAGCGGTCAGCACCGTGCACCAGATGGCGAACACCATGATGTTGTGGTTATAGGCATCGGCCATATACTTCATGAAGCTGCCGTAATACCCGCTGTCATCGATCACCCGGGTATCGGCCACCACCACCAGATTGCCGATTTTTTCACCGCCGGCCAATGCGATGGCCGGAGCCAGCAGACCGAGAACAACCCCCAGCACCACCATTGTCTTGAATAACCTCATACCGTTTCCTCCTTTTCCTTGTAAGTTGCGGTTCACGAATATGGTATATTGCACAATTCTTGCTTCAAAGATTTGCAGCAATGATCTGCAAGCCGCATACCATTCGGCTGATCTGACCGGAAAATAAAGCAGCCTGCAGGAGACAAAACGATTTCACCCTATCCGCTTCAACAACAGGAATACACATGACAATCCTCCAGAAATTCACGGAGGGGGAATTTATGCCCCCCCAGGACGATCAAAGTGGATTCAGTTTGCGAATCAAGTTGTTGTGTGGATTGATCCCATCCGTGATGGTGATTTTGATGATCACCGGATATATCACCTATCTGACATCCTCCCATTTTTTAAGCCAGGCCCTGGAGCGCAGCACCCGCCAGCAGGTGAAGGCCATGGCCCACGAACTGGAAAATGTTTTTACAAGGTGTCAGCAAGATTTACAGTTTATCGCGCAAACCGCAACCAAAGATGAAAAACTGCGCAACACCTTTGCCGGATTGATTCGTGCAACGGGACTGGATTATCGTGAAATCGCCTTCATCTCGCAAAACGATCAGGCCCATCTGGTCTGGGTGGCCAAGAACGGGGAGATCCTTCCGGTTCCCGCATCCAAGATAGCGGAAATCCACCCCCACCCGTTCCTGCATCTGGAGCACCTTGCCGTATTAAAACAAAACCAGGTATGGATTTCGAAGGTGATGGAAGTGGACCATCCGTTTCAGACCCTGGAAAACCCGAATCAACGCCTGCGGTCCCAGGTGATCTATTTTGGCACCCCTTGCCTGGCCGAACCGGATGGGAAACCGGGATATTTGCTGCTGGCCCTGGACATCCGGTCCATCCGGAATATTCTATCGCTCTACAATTCATCCCGATCCCCCATCATGGCATTCACCCGCACGCCGGAGATCCGTTACGCCTATCTGTTTGATACGGACGGCTGGATCCTGTTCCAATCCGAGGGGATTGACAACAAGGAAATGGAACTGACCACGGACATGGTCCGGGCCTCTTACAGCAACGGCATTCTCGGCAAACCCGGCCTGGCCGCCGCGTTTCGGCCTGGTCCGGATTACCGGGATTTCTGGAAAATGGTCAGCGACGTCAAAAAAGGCCGGCATGACCTCATGGAAATCACCGACGCCGGCAGTGACGGTTCTTTCGCCAGGGAAGCCTATCTCACGTATGCGCCTGTTTATTTCAACGGCGATGTGATCGCCGGTCTGGCCTATATGGATCGGACCCGGTTCACCCGCACCGCGGGATACAAGCATTTGGATATCATGCTGATTCTTTCACTGTCGACCATCGCCGCCGTCTCCCTGATCATTTTCATTCTGGCCCACATGATCACCAAACCGATTTATCAGCTGGCCGAGGCGGTCAATCACATTCAAAAAGGGGATCGATTATGCCCCATCCGGATTTCCTCCACGGATTATGAAGTCAATCTGCTCGTGAACGCCATCAACAACATGATCAATGCCCTGATCGCCCAGATGGCCGAAATCAAAGAAAAAGAGATTCAAATCCAACATGTCGAATACAAGGAAAAAATTCAACTGGAAGCCGAATTCCCCAGCCGGACGAAACCAGGGGATGATCAGGAACTTCCGGAAATCGTCGGTTTCGGCGCCAAGATCGAGCAATTGAAATCGGACATACTGAAAGCGGCCGCCAGCGACGCGGATGTGCTGATCATCGGCGAGACCGGAACCGGAAAGCAGCTGGCCGCGGAAGCGATCCACCGGCACGGTTCGCGGGCCGCCCATTCCTTCATCTCCATCAATTGCGGCGAGCTGGGTGAAACCCTGCTGCTGGACGGCCTGTTCGGTCATGTCAAGGGTGCCTACACGGAAGCCAGAACGGATCGGAAAGGCGCGTTTCTGGAAGCCCATGGGGGCACCCTGTTCCTGGATGAGATCCAGAATGCCTCGCTGAATGTCCAGCAGGCCTTGCTGCGGGCCGTATCCATGCGTAAAATCAAACCCCTGGGTTCGGATAAGGAACTGGATGTGGATGTCCGCCTGATCTGCGCCACCAACGCGGATTTGAGTGTCCTGATGGACAGGCAGCTATTCAGGGCCGATCTGTATTTCCGACTGAAGGTCATCACGATTCACACCCCGCCGCTCCGGGAACACAGGGAAAACATACCGGTGGTGGTGAATCATCTGTTGCGGCAACTGGAGGAATCGACCCAGAAGCCGGGGCTCGGCATCAGCAGGGGGGCCCTGGAAAAAATGCGGCAATACCATTGGCCGGGCAACATCCGGGAATTGAAGAATTGCCTGACGCGGGCAGCGGTGATGAGCGAGAGTCACCTCATTCAGGCCGATGACATCATCCTGGAGGAAAGAAGGCGCGCATTCGGCGGAACGGCTGCAACGACCGGCTCGAAACCATCCGGGAACAGGGACCCGGGTTTGCCGGAACCACCGCAACCGGACCGTTCGGCGGGGCATGTCCCGCTCTCCTCCGATCAGCCCCGTCGTCCGTTGCGGTTGAACAGCCGACAGGAAAAAGTGTTTCCTCACATCCTGTCCCGGAGAATCATCACCCGAAATGAATACCTCCGCTGGGTCGACGGCGATATTTCCCCGCGTACCGCTGTCTATGACCTGCAGGATCTGGTAAAAAAAGGGGTGTTGCGCAAGGACGGAAACGGACCGTCCACCCGATATATTCTAGTGGAATAAGGATGGGGAAAAACGCAACGTGGAAAGTTGAACCTGTGGAACGAACAACCCGAAACGGAAAGAGAAATACACCATGTTCAAACGACTTCACGGCATCCTGAGGAATCGGTCCCGGAAACAACCCGCCCCAGGCGAAATCATGACGGTTTTCCGGAAAAAATACGCCAATTTCAAATCCCTCCTGGAATCCAACGCCGATCTGCTGAAAACGATTTCCGGCATGGAGGAAAAGCTCACCGGCCAGCAGGTGTTCGGCATGTCGTATATCCGCTCGGAAACCGCCCGCATCGTCTTCCACACCGCGCGAATGATAACCAGTTTCGAGGCATTGAGCGGCCGGCCCTATCCGGCGCTGACAGCCACGCTGAACCGGATCCAGTCCGTCATCCATCAGGAACTGGAACTGAAAAAAGCCCAACGGGTTCCGGAACTGGTGTTGCCCTTCACCCGCATCAACCGCACCATGGCGGATGTTGTCGGCGGCAAGAACGCCAACCTGGGCGAGATCAAAAGCAGCGTACAAATTCCCATTCCCAGGGGGTTCGCCATCACCACCACGGCCTTTGACCGGTTGATCGAGCATAATGATCTCATGGATGAAATCCGCAAACAGAAAATGGAGCTGGACCCGGGTGATCCCGAATCCATTCTGCGGACCAGTGACAATATCCGCCGGATGTTCCTGGAAGCGGAAATACCCCCGGCCCTGGAAAAGGAAATATGGAGCGCCTACACCGAGGAAATCAGCCCGGAGGGAGCCGTCAGCGTCGCCATGCGCAGCAGCGCCGTGGGAGAAGACAGCGCCTTGTCCTTCGCCGGACAGTATCAGAGTTTTTTGAATGTTCCCAAGGACCGGATTCTCTTGAAATACAAGGAAGTCCTGGCCGGTCTTTTTACTCCCCGGGCCATATCCTACCGGTTGCATATGGGGATTTCCTTCGAGGATGCGGCCATGAGCGTGACCTGTCTGGAAATGATACCGGCAAAAGCCGCCGGCGTCATGTATACCCGCCATCCCTTCGAAACCTGGAAGGACTACATCATCATCAACGCCATGTGGGGTCTCGGAATAACCGTGGTGGAAGGAACCGCCTCGCCGGATGTCTATAAACTCTCCAAGACTTCCAAGCCGGAATTGCTGGAATCCCGGATTGCCGACAAACCCGTCTGTCTCATGTCGGATCCGGAAGGGGAAGTGGTGGAACAGGAGGTGATTCGGGAACTTCAGCAATTGCCCTGCCTCACCGCCGAACAGGCCATGACCCTGGCCGCCTATGGAATGCAATTGGAACAGCATTTCCATGCCCCCCAGGATGTCGAATGGGTACTGGATCAAAACGGGAATATTCTCATTCTTCAAACCCGGCCGTTGACCATGGAGGCCAAAGCCGGACTGCCCATGCCCATGTCGACGCCGCTGTTTGAAGATCATCCCCTGCTGCTGGAAGACGGCGTCATCGCCTGCCCGGGAGTCGGCTGCGGACCGGCCCATATCGTCCGTTCGGATGACGACCTGTTGTCTTTCCCCGACGGCGGGGTTCTGGTGGCGGCCCACTCCTCGCCCCAGTATGTGATGGTCATGGAAAAAGCCCAGGCCATCGTCACCAACGCCGGCAGCGTCACCGGCCATATGGCGTCCCTGGCCAGGGAATTCAAGGTCCCGGCGGTCCTCAACACCCGGACGGCCACCACGGCGATTTCCCAGGGGGAGATCATCACCGTGGACGCCTACGGCGGCCGGATTTACTCCGGCAGGGTGGAGGCGCTGCTGCAAATCCAACGGCCCAAAACATCCTATATGAAAGACACCCCCGTTTACCAGACCCTGGAAACCCTGTCCCGGGAAATTATTCCCCTGAACCTCACCAATCCCAAGAGCCGCCGCTTCACCGCCGACAATTGCCGGACCATCCACGACATCATGCGCTTTACCCACGAATTGTCCTACACGGAAATATTCCAGCTGGGCGATTTCACCGCGGATCACGGCAGGATCGCGGTCCGCCTGGATGTGCCGCTGCCCATTGATCTGCATATCATCGATCTGGGAGGCGGGCTGGAGGCCGTGAAACGATCCAGAATCAAACCGTCCCAGGTGATCTCCAGGCCCTTCAAGGCCCTGCTGGGAGGCATGCTGCATCCGGAGCTGAAGCCGCTTGAACCGCGGCCGATCCATATCAAGGGGTTTTTGTCGGTTCTGAGCGAGCAGATGCTGACTCCGCCCCGCCCGCTCCAGGATCGCTTCGGCGACCGCAGCTACGCCATTCTGTCGGACAAATATCTGAACTTCAGCTCACGGGTGGGGTATCACTTCAGCATACTGGATACCTATTGCGGGCAGACCGCCATGAAGAACTACATCAATTTCCAGTTCAAGGGGGGCGCGGCGGATGACTCCCGGAGGAACCGCCGGGCCCGCCTGATCCGGAATATCCTGGAAGCCAGGGGATTCCTGGTGGAGGTTCAGGGGGACAGGGTCAGCGCCCGATTTGCCAAACAGGAGCCGGAAGTCATGACGGAAAAACTCGATCTGCTGGGCAGGCTCCTGATTTTCACACGACAGATGGACATGCTCATGGACAATGAGACGATCCTCGACCGGTTGACCCAATCGTTTTTGAACAACCGCTATGACCTGAGCGCGCTTAAGGACTAGTAACCGGGGCCCCAATACCCCTCACCTGCATTTGGCCTTTTCCTGACCGCACTCGAAGGCCAGGGAAATTTTCAGCAGCAGCTCCTCGATATCGCAGGGTTTCATCAAATAATCGTATGCGCCGAGTTTCACCGCTTCCAGGGCCACCCCCATGGACGCATGCCCGGACAGGATGATCACCTCCGACGGCAGTTTCTTTTCTTTCATCCATTTCAGCAGTTCGATCCCGCCGATACCGGGCATTTTAATATCGAGCACCACCACATCATAGGGGGTTTTCACCAATTCCGCCATGGCCGTTTCCCCGCTGGATACGGTCATGACGGGTATTTTCCGCAGGGTGAGCACCTTCATCATGGATCGGCAGAAGATTTCCTCATCGTCGACAATCAGCACGCGTGGAGTTTCAGGCATGTTCACTCTCTTTTCTGGTCTATGGCTGCTCTTCCCGGGCGCCGAGCGCCACCTTTTCTTCCCGGTCCGCCGGGTACCCCACGGACTGGGCCAGCACAATGCGCTGGTCCGGTCTGAGTTTCAACAGTTCCGCCAGCGCTTCCCGGTTTACCAATCCGCGCACCACGGTGGACAGGCCTTCCGAAGCGCAATAGAGATATACATTCTGGCTGATGAAGCCCACCGCCGTATCGGAAAACATATCGCGTTCCGCGGTGTTCAATACCTTGCCCATCATGCCGGTCCGGGCCGCGTCCACCACGTATACCAGATTGACCGGTGCTTTCTTGACGAAGGGCTGGATCATGGTCCCGGTTTCGCTCCGGTGGTCGCCCGCCACCACCGGCTGGAGGGTATTTTCCTTGGCGTCATACAGATATCCCCCCTGTTCCGTGAAGACATAGATATCCGTCTCCTGCCAGTTCAGGGCCGAGGGCGCCGTCCGTCTGCCGGATTCCGGACGGTTGATGCCGAAAGCGGCCCACAGCAGGTCGGACAACACCTGTTCCGGCAGTTGCTCGGGACTGAAATCCCGGCCGGACCTCCGGTCCCGCAGGGCCTCCATCAGGGGTTTCCCTCCGGTGGTCCGGGGTTCCGGCAACCGGATCTGTTCCAGGGTTCCATCGGCGAGCAAAGCCTGTTTGGAGCCTCCGCATCCCGATATTCCCCCTGTCAGCAGGAACCCCATGAGAACCAAGGGAACCGCCCATTTTCCATATCCTCTATTCATGATGCTTCTCCTTTTATCATAGCCACCAGGCTGGTTGCCGTTCCTGTTGCTGTCGTCCGCGCTGACCCCGCACCGCTATTTCACCACCGGATATTGTTTCCGGGACCAGTCCACTATGCCCTGCCGCATGTTGGAGACGTCCTGAAAGCCTTTATCGATCAATATTTTTGCCGCAACGGTGCTGCGGTTTCCCGTGGCGCAATAAATCAAGACCGGCTTGTCCTTGTGAGCGGACAGCTCCGTGTGGCGCGCCTCCAGCTGATTCAGGGGAATATGGACGGAATCCGGCAAATGCCCCAGCGCGTATTCCGGCGGGGTCCTGACATCCAGAACCAGCGGACGGGAGGTCTTGATGAATTCGGCGGCCTGCTCTGCGGACACTTCCCGGTAATGCGTTTCCTGATAGGGAATGACGGTCAAGGCCCCCTTGACCGGTCCGAGAGTGAAACCGAAGGTGCCCGTCTCGGTCATTTTAAAATACGGGGCCGCGTTGGCATCAGCGGGCAGCACCTGCCGTATGGAAAGCCCGGGGATGGAAAGCAGCGGGGTTCCCAGGGAAGGATCGAACTGAAATTGGATATAATCCCCCCGGTATACCGTCAACTCGACGTCCCTGTCCACCGGCTGGATGGGAATCACCCGCAGGCCGTCCTTCAGGAAACCGGAAACCACAGGCGCGGATTCCGGAAGCTCCTTGGCGCAGGCCGGCAAACCGAAAGTCAACAGCGCCAGAATGGATATGAAATACAGAATTTGTTTCATGTTTCCATGCCTCATTACATGTCCGATTTGGAGTTCTAATCCCAAATCGGGATATATAACAGGAGGTAGCCAGATGGTCAAACAGCGGAAACAGATTATCAGGAAAAACCGTTCCGGTAAAGATGTTAAAGACAATCTTTCGAGGGGAGCCAGGGGGGACGTAACCTAATTTGCGCACACGGCAGGGTAGATTCTCCCCCGGGATGAATCATCGACGGCCAGTAATCGTCAATTTATTCGCCTTTGGTTTCAAGCCCTCGATTCAATACTGACTCACCCTGGCAACCAAATCCGCCATAACGAACGGCTTTTGAAGAAAGGCTTGATACTGCTGCCCGGTGTGGTTATCCTTTCTGACGGTTCCCTCGTCGTAGCCGCTGGAAAGAATCACCGCGATACCGGCGGAAAGCTCGCGCAAGGCAGCCAACGGTGATAACCAATTGAAATATAAATTGGTTTCAATTTGCCGGCGGCTTGCCCAGGACAAGTCAGCATCAGTCCGCTCAACTCCGCGGCCCTTTTGGCCGCCTTCATGGCTTCGGACAGATTTCCGCCTGCGGCGGCATTTATCGGCTGGTCGTCCATGGCCAGCTCCAGGTTTCCCATCACCACCCCAAGCAGGTTATTGAAATGATGGGCGATGGATCCGGCCATGCGATCAAGGCTTTTGGCCTTTAAAAGCCGCCGCTGCCGCTCCAATTGCCGGCCTTCCTCTTCCAGCCTTTTTCTTTCAGTCAGATCGGTGTTTGTCCCGGAAATGCGCACGGCTTTGTCATTCGCATCGCGCAGAATGAAACCGCGGGTGAGGATCGGCACATAATGGCCGTTTTTATGCAACAATGCAGTTTTGGCCGATGTACTGAAAAATATCCTTCGGGATTCCAGAAAATCCATCGACCATCATGCCTTCGTGCTGACCGGATGCATCCGTAAATTCAAATGGCGGGTACCGTGTCTGACTGACAAAGATGATCGTTTCTTTTTTTCGCAGGTATTCGGTTTCCTCGATTGATAACTGGATTGCGTGGAGATCGGATATGAAAGACGATAAAATCACGAAGCAAAGACTCGCGATGACAACACGCGATTTTCGAATCATGGAGATATCCCCTTTTATCATGAAACCATCATGATGATATTGTGAAGAAACGTATCAAGGGCTTTCTCGGCCCTCCTTCTCAACAGAAAGGGGGTGATCGCCAAATGGATCGGCAGCTGTAAGAGCGGAATGCCCGCACCCAGGGCAATTCCGAGCAACATCGGCCACCTTTCCTCGAACACGATGGCGAAAAGCCCACCCATTCCGCCCCCGAGAATCACTGCCAAGCTCACCAGAAACCGGATGAGAAATTGCTTCCATTTCTCCAGTCCTTCATACCCGGCACGCACTGTGAGCCGTCCATCCGCGACGGTGACTGTGATGGGCGAAACGCCGGATATGGCCAAGCCTTTGGTAGTGGAGAAAAAAAGACCGCTTTGTTCCGCCGTGACAACGGTATCGGTCACACGAACGAGTTTATGGCCGGCATGGGCCAGTGCGGTTTTGGCGAATTCCAGTTCCCTGCGACCATCGCCGGTCAGCGCCACGGTTTTCTCATATAACATGGGCCTCTCCAGTTTTCGACAGTAAACGGTTGTTCGACGGTCGATTGGTCGCAACGGATATTACTGCCTGGTTGCCGCCAGCTTCAATGCCAGACCCAGAAAAACGACTCCCGCCGTCCGGTTCATGATTTTCTGGATACCTTCGGATCGGTTGAGCCATTGACCAAAAGTCCCGGCCAGGAGCGCCATGGCACCGAACACCAGGATGGTGGCAAGGATGAACAGGCCGCCGAGCATCAACATCTGGATCCAAAGCGGACCCCTGGCGGGTTCGGCGAACTGCGGCAGAAACGCCAGGAAGAAAATGGAGACCTTCGGATTCGTGACGTTCATGACGATGCCACGAATATACAGTTTCCAGATCCGGACTTCTTCACCCCTTCCACCCCCAATCGTCCCGGCGGATGCCCGGAACATCCGCCAGGCGAGATAGGCCAGGTAGGCGGCGCCGATGTACTTGAGAACGGAGAAGGCGATCGCCGAGGTTTTAAAAATAACCGCGACACCCAGCGTAACGGAAAGCGTATGCCCGATGAGGCCCGTACAAAGCCCCAGCATGATGGCCAACCCCGCTGTCCGCCCTTGCACGGCGGATTGGGTCAGAACGAAAAGATTGTCGGGCCCCGGTGCCAGGGCGAGCAGAACCGAGGCGGTTAAAAAGGACACGGCGGTTTCAATGGGTAGCATCTTATACCTTCCTGTTTTATTGCTTGTCTTCCAATACAGGAAGCGCTTCCCCGACACAAGAACGTTCTTGGCGGCAGGCATCCGCCCTTGATAAATTTGTTGAAATATTCGTCCGTTTCGGTATGATGGAAGCAACAAAGGGCATCAGCGGGATCCATCGGCACTTTACCGTTCCGGGCATTGGACACCGCCGTTGCCTATTCCATCGATCGACAACAGCCCCGAACACGAATCCGTCATGAAATCAGATCATTCAAATTCAAAATGGGAGAGAGTTATGAAACCGAAGATGCTGTTTCTCCGGATCGGTAGTTTTCTGTTTTGCGCCTGGATGTTTTTCGGTTGCGGCGATCTCTACCGGATCAATTATTCCAATATCAGGGCCGATCTGATCTATAGCGGTTCCCGCTCCGTGGCCATAGGAGTTCTGGACCAAAGGCCCTATGTGCTCAATGGAGAAAAGGATCCGAAATATGTGGGCACCATGCGGGGCGGATACGGCAATCCCTTCGATCTTTTCACCCAAAGCGATCTGCGACTGGTGGAGGATATGTCCGTCACCCTGGCCGATTCGCTGCGGAGCCGCGGCTTTCAAGTGGCTGCCGTCAAGGCCGAAGTGGGGAAAGATGCCGCGAACCTGCTGGCGGAATTATCTGCCGGGGGAGCCGAGCGGATTTTGTTTCTGGATGTGAAGGACTGGTGGAGCGACTACTATCCCGCAAGCTGGGGGCCGGAAAGGACCGAACTGATCATGAACATCGAACTGAAGGTCATGAATCCGCAGCGGCAAGTGCTTGCCTCCAGCAGGATTGAAACGACGGAAAATCCTCCTTCCGGGTGGCCGAAAGACACCATCCCCGGTTTCTACCAGAAAAAAATGGCGGTTCTGCTGAACGATCCGTCCATCCAGAAGGCGCTTCGATAGTATTGCGACCTGAACCCCACATCCGTCCGATTATTGAACGTTTGACAGAAGGCCGATTTTTTATTATAGAAGTATTATCATAAAAATTTAGGATCTAGAAAAAATCCAGCCGATGCATGACAGTGAAGTTGTTTGACCGTCCACCCAAGAAAAACTTATTCCGGAATAACGAAAAACAGAAAGGATACCAGAATGGCGAGCCAAATTGAAAAAGGAATCAAATCGATTCAGAAGGAATTCAACAAGGTGGTCAACCGATTGGAGAAATTCATCAAGGAAATTTCCAAGCTCGGCATGTCCAAACCCGCTGAAAAAACCCGGGGAAAACAGGCGAAAGCCGTCAAGAAAACCACTACCACCAAAAAGAAACCGGCGGCCCGGAAAAAAGCCGCTTCAACGGCTTCCGTGAAATCAGGCACTGCCTTCGCCTCGGTAATGGCCATCATCGCCAAAAGCGAAAACGGCGTGAACACCACCACATTAATGGAAAAAACCGGATTCGATTTCAAGAAAATCTCGAATATCATTTTCAAGGCGAAAACCAAGGGGTTGATTAAAACAGTGAAAAAAGGAGTTTACGTAACCACGTGAGGATCGAATCGGAATAACTTCCCCTGCGCTTCCAGTTACCCGTCGGAGGGGCCGCGGCGACGGACGCCGGGCCCCTTCTTCTGTAGTTCCTTTCACAGATCCAGGCCCATTTGCCCTCCCGGGCATAGAATATTATTGGGATCGAAATGTCTTTTCAATGCTCGGAGGACCGCCATCTGTTCGGGCCCCAGATGCCTGTCCATGAACTTCGCGAACAGTTTGCCCACGCCGTGATGATGGCTGATGGAACCCCCGTTTTTCAGAATGGCTTCAAGAATGCCGTCGTGAAATTTTCTGTATTCCTTCAAGTCCATCATTTTCAGGATAAAAATAAAATACAGATTGGTGCCCTGGGGATAGAAATGGGACGCATGCGTCATGCAGATGGTCCGGGGACGGCTTTTGATGTATTTGCGGACGCCTTCATGCAGCCGATGGATCTTGTCCCAGGTCACACCGGATTCAACCGTGTCGATGATGATACCGTAATCCATGAGGTCCTCACGCATATACGGTTCCTTATACCTTGTTTTTTCCCATAAACCGGTGGTGAAACCGGTCAGGGACATGGCCCCGTGGGTTTTGCATACTCCCGCAATCCGCTCTTTCACATATTTTGCGTATCCTTTTTCTCCCTCGCAGGTTCCCATGCAAAGGCAGCGTTTCATCGGTTTATAGCCGCGCAGGGTGATGACCTTGTCAACCGGCGTGCCGTGGATCCCGAACAGTTTCAGGCCGACTTCCGTCTCCTCGGCATCGGAAATCCGGTATACCGCCGGTTTGCCGAATTCCCCCTGGATGATCTCCCGGCTGGCGTCCACCGCATTTTGCCAGGAGGGAAACATATAGGCAAACCGCTGCCGGTTTCCGGGCTTATGACGGAAAATCTTCATGGTCACCTCGACCAGCACGCCGAAGGCCCCTTCGCTGCCTTTCATGATGTCGTTCACCTTTGGACCGGTGGCCGTCCCCGGATACTCCAGGGTTTTAAACGAACCCGCGGGGGTCACATACTCCTGGGCGAAAACGATATCACAGGCGTCGCCATAGTAGGTCGACGCCTGCCCGGAACCCAAGGTAACCACCCATCCGCCGACGGATGAATACTCAAACGATTGCGGAAAATGCCCGCAGGTGTATCTATGCCGGGTATGATACAGTTTCGGCGCGTTGTTCAAGGCCTCCTCATACGCCGGCCCCAGCATGCCGGGTTGAACCACCGCGGTCTGATTCAGTTCGTTGATTTCAAGCAATCGGTTCATGTGGGTGCTCATCACCAGCATCAGACCGCCCCTGGGCGTGTTCAGCCCCCAGGTCACGGATGACCCGCCCCCGTATACATACAGCGGTATTTTCTGGTCATTGCACAGGGCCACGATTTTCTGCACATCCTTTTTGTTCCTGGGGTGAACCACGATGTCCGGAACGCTGCGCACCATCCGGCGTCTGAGCGCCATCGCCTCATCCACCGTTTTGCCGTGACTGAACCGGACCCGGCTGTAATCGTCCGTCGCCACGTTTTTTTTCCCGACGATATCCTCAACGCTTTTGATCGTCTTCGGGGCAAGCTGGATTTTCCGGTCCAGGG
This sequence comes from Thermodesulfobacteriota bacterium, assembly GCA_049320885.1. Lineage (GTDB taxonomy): Bacteria > Desulfobacterota > Desulfobacteria > Desulfobacterales > SURF-7 > DYJD01. The sequence goes on from JBMORA010000063.1 coordinate 127,372, forward strand.
ATACGATCTCGTTGCCTTCCAGGCGCGGTTTTCGGAAATCCTCATCCGTGAGTCCAAATTCCCGCTTGAGCATGTGATACCATTCATCGTTGGGATGCTTGAATTCAGAAGGGCTTCCCCATTTGAACACCGAGCGGTAGGAATGTTTTTCAGGCGGTTTTTCCGTCCAGTCCGGTATGAATTTGCTTTCAGTTGTCATGATATTTCCCATTCCGTTTGATTGTTGATCCGCGAATCTTCCGGGAGCCGTTTCCGGAAATCCCGTCATTGCCGTCACACCCGAATGACTTCTCCGGCCCTGACCCCCGCCACATACTTTCCGTCTTTGACGGCATGACCGCCGTTGATGAATACATGCGAAATCCCCTTGGGCTCCCCCGCGGGCCTGGGGCCTTCGGCCGGCGTTTCCGCGATGCCCATGGGATCGAAAACCACAATATCGGCTTTTTTTCCCGGGGCGATAAGCCCCCGGTCCGCTATCCGAAACCGCTCCGCGGATGCCGATGTCATGCGGCGCAAAGCTTCCTCCAGGGGAATCAGCTTCCGGTCCCGGACGTATTCCCCCAGAATTTTAGGGAATGCGCCCCGGGCCGCCGGATTGGGGTGGCCGCCGAAACGGGTCAGTGCGTCGGTTTCAAACAGACAGAGACCATGCGACAAGACCGCATCCAGAACCGCTTCATCGTGCGGTTCTCCGCTGTAGGTATGAAACAGCATCACCGCTTGTCCGGAGCTGGCCTCACTGAGGGTGAGAAATGTTTCAAAATCCGAGAGCCCCTTTTGCCTGGCGATTTCCGGCAGCCGGTGGCCGTTCAATTCTTTCCAGCCGCTCGGACCGGCGTCCATGAGCTGGAAATCCTTGTAGGAAAATCCCAATAGCGCGAAACCGGCCGAGAGTTCCAGACGCAGCAACGCCCGCAACCACGGGTTGCGGTACGCTTCCGGAAGCTTTTTCAGATACCAGTACGGCAGCACCACATTGACGGTGGTGTTGCCGCAGGTGTAGGGGAAGGCGTCAAACAGGATGTCCACGCCGCTGCCGCGGGCGTCTTCGATCATCCTCAGGCATTTTTCCGCGGTGCTCCAGCTCCGCCGGCCCACAAACACGAGATGGGAAATCTGCACGGCCGCGCCGGTCTTCCGGGCGACCCGGATCATCTCCTCCAGGGCTCTGATGTTATGGGCTTTGACATAGGTCGGCGGATACGTGGGGGAAATCCGGCTGAGGGCTTTTATGTGCACCGTCACCGGCTTGCGGGCCGCTGCCGCGACGCTGCAGAACTCCTCAATTTCCTCCATGGGGGAGTACATCCCCGGGTCGTAGCCCAGCCCGAAACTCAGGCCGCAGGCACCATCGTCAAGGCTGGCGCGCAGGGCTGTCAGACATCCATCCAGTTCATCCCGGGTCATCCCGCCCCTGCGGGTATCGGCCCGGGCCAGTCGGATCGTACCGTGTCCCACCAGGTTGGCCATATTGACAATGGGGCGGCTCCGCTCCACCCGGTCAAAAAAGTCGGCCATGCTGTTCCAGGTGTAATCCGGCGGCTTGTCGATCATGAGGTTGAAATGTTCCAGGGAAAGCTGGCGCCGGGTTCGATCCGTGATCGGAGCAGGGGAAAAGCCGCAGTTCCCGCCCACGATGGTCGTAATCCCCTGCTCCGGAAGGCACTGGAGCGGAACATGGTGGTCGGGAAGCGGCAGGGTCCAATCCGAGTGGGAATGCATGTCGATGAAGCCGGGGGCGACGATCCGGCCGGATGCGTCGATCACCGCGCCCGTCCGGGGCAGGCTTTCGCCCCTTTTAAAGACCTCGCGGATCCGGTCTCCTTCCAGAAGCACATGCCCCTTGAATCCCGGCTTGCCGGTGCCGTCGATGATCGTGCCGTTTTGGATCAGTACGGTTTCCATTCAATCGATTTTCCATCATTTCATGTCACGGCCGCGACCGTCAGCGGCATGACGAAGTCCACCTGTTCAGAAACCTTTTACCGATATTTTCAATTTATCATAAACCATGAATCTCGATAACATCAATAGAAGAATGAACATTCGGGATCACCGGGATGCCGCTGTTTCCTTCCCTCCCCGGGGAATGCTGGCGCACGCTACCGAAAACACAATCACCATCTAAATTGAACTTGATCTTCTTGTATGAAAAAATGTATTTTCAGACACTATTCAGCGAACCGATCGTTGAGGCGAGGAACTCATCATGAAATGGGATTTTCCTTTTCCGTTGAACATCCGGCAGAAAATCATTCTGGGATTGGTCCTGCTTTCCATCGTCATGCTGATCATCGCCGGGATTTCCTTCAATTCGCTCCTGAGGATCGAAAGCAAGCAGCACTTCGTGGTCATCGCCGACGACCTGAGCAACATGATCCTGGAAATCCGGCGCTATGAAAAAAACTACCTTCTATATAACTCCACCGTCGATTTGAAGGAAAACCGAAAATATATCCGGATGAGCATTCATGTTCTCGCCAGGATTTATCCGGACATAAAGGATTTCAATGTAAAGCCGCTGCTGGAGCTTCTGGAAACCAACCTGCTCGAATACGGCGGCCTCATGGAAATGATCGCCAAACAGTACAAGGAAGGGAAAAAAGCCGAAACCGTAAAATTCGAGGAAGAGTTGCGGGAACGCGGGAAAAACCTGCTGGCGCTTTCGGACGAACTGGTCTCCTTTGAAAGACGACAAATCCTCCTGATCATCAAGAACCTCAAAACCCAGTTGCTTTCCGCCCTGGGAGTCTACATCGCCTTGAACATTTTCCTAGTCGCCGTGGTTCCCGTAAAAATCTTCAGACCCCTGCGGATCATCGAGAAAACCACCCTGCGTATCGCCCAGGGTGATTTCACGCCCATTCCGGTATCCGACAACCGCGATGAAACCCAGCGGGTGGTCCAGGCTTTCAATCGGATGGTGTCGGAACTCGAGAAACGCCAGGATCAGCTGGTGCAGGCGAAAAAGCTGTCCTCCCTGGGAACCCTGACGTCCGGGATCGCCCATCAGTTGAACAACCCGCTGAACAATATTTCGACCTCCTGTCAGATCATGATGGAGGATCTGGGGTCTCTGCTGAAGGAGCTGCCGCCATCCGATCAAGACTTTGTAAGAAAAATGCTCGGCAACATCGAACAGGAGGTTCACCGGGCCAAGGATATCGTCAAGGGGTTGCTGGAGTTTTCAAGGGAAAGAGAGTTCTGCCTGACCCCCACCCAGCTTTCCCAGGTGGTGGAACGTTCCGCCAAACTCATCTCCAGCCAAATCCCCCCCGGTATTCAGATTATCCGAAGCATCCCCGAGGATCTGCTGCTGAAAATGGACTCCCAGCGGATGCAGCAGGTGTTTCTGAACCTCATTGAAAATGCTGTCCACGCCATGCGGGAATCTTCAGGTGAAATCCGGATAACGGCCCAGGCTTCCCCCGACAAGGAGCAGGTGGTGATATCGGTGGAGGACACGGGCAAAGGAATCCCCGCAGGAGAAATACCTCACGTTTTCGATCCATTCTATACCACCAAGGAAGTCGGCGCCGGAACGGGACTTGGGCTTTCCATCGTATACGGCATCATCCAGAAGCATTTCGGTTCGATCACCGTTGAAAGCAAGGAAGGCGAAGGAACCCGATTTACCATCCGCCTGCCTCTTGAAACCGGTTGTTAGGGGAGAAGTCGGCGCATGGCCATGATATTGATCGCTGAGGATGAACGCATCGCCCGGGATAACCTGGAACACGTGCTGCGCAAGGAAGGCCATACCGTCGTGCCGGTGGAGAACGGCAAAGAGGCGATTCGCGAGCTGGAAAAACAGGAATTCGATCTGGTGATGACCGACCTGCGCATGCAGCCCGTGGACGGCATGGAAGTGCTGCGGCGGTCCAAGGAGTTATTTCCGGATACGGAAGTGATCGTCGTCACCGGCTACGCCACCGTTACCACCGCCGTGGAGGCCATGCGCAAGGGCGCGTACTACTATGTTTCCAAGCCTTATCAAATCGAGGATGTCCGGTTCCTGGTCCGCCAGGCCGTCGAAAAAAAACAGTTGCGACGGGAAGTAGCCGATTTGAAACAAAAAGTAGATATCGCCAACACCGACACCCATCTTCTGATCGGCAACAGTCCTGCCATGCAGAATCTGAAAAACGTCATTCTCCAGGTGGCCCCCACGGATTGCAATATCCTGATCCTGGGAGAAACCGGCACCGGAAAGGAACTTGTGGCCCGGACCATTCACCATCTGAGCCCCCGGTCCGGAAGACGCTTTCTGGCCATCAACTGCGGCGCTTTCAACGAAGAATTGCTGGCCCATGAACTCTTCGGGCATGAACGGGAGGCGTTCACCGGAGCCCGCGGGATCAAGAAAGGCCTGCTGGAATCCGTCCAGGGCGGCACGATTCTGCTGGATGAGATCGGTGACATGCCCCTGGCCATGCAGGTGAAGCTGCTGCGCGTCCTGCAGGAAAGGACCCTGTTACGCATCGGCGGCACCCAGGAAATACCCGTCGACATCCGGGTCTTGGCCGCCACCAATAAGGATTTGAAGGAAGAAGTCGAAAACGGTCATTTCCGGCAGGATTTGTACTACCGCCTCAACGTGATCACCCTGCCGGTCCCTCGCCTGGCGGACCGCCGGGACGATATTCTCATGTTGAGCCTGCATTTTTTGAAAAAAATCTCCGAAGCCCAGGGGAAACGGCTGGAATCGATTTCGGAAGCGGTGCTGGACATTCTGTTTTCCTATGAATTTCCTGGAAATGTCCGGGAACTTGAAAACATCATGGAGCGGGCCGTGACCCTCGCCGGGGGAGCATCCATCGAAATCCAACATCTGCCCTTCGATCTGCAGGAATTTGCCGGCCGGGTCAAGCGCCGCTCCCAGGAATTCCTGACCCTGGAAGAGAACGAAAAGGAATATATCGAATGGGTGCTGCACCAGGTGAACGACAACAAAACCAAGGCCGCCGAGATTCTGGGAATCGATCGGGTGTCCCTCTGGCGCAAATTGAAGCGCTACCAGCTGTGAATTCCTGATGTGGCGGATTTCGGCTATGCGCTCCGGGGGAAACGGCTTGGGATGTCGCCTTCGCGGCCTCGTATGCCTCCTTGAGAACCAATACCGGAAGCCCCTGATCCACGATCTTTTCCATCAGACCGGTGCGAAACGGCCACCTTCCCCTGCAACCATCCCGGCCGAGGAGAATCATGTCGAATTTCCCCCGACGGATGCGCTGCATAATTTCGGCCGCATTTCCGGCCATCGTTTCCGGCAGGCCCCCGGACAACATTCCTCCGGCGCCGGCCTTCCTTTTGGTTGCGGCGACGAGCCGATGAACTTCCAATGAGCCGCCGTAACTCCTGGCAAGTTCAGTCGCGCGGGAGAATATCCCCGGTCCCGCCTCCGGTCCACTGGCCACCAAAAGGACTTTTTCCCAGCCGACGACCGCCTGTTCGGGAATGACCAGCACCTCCACCTCATCCAGCCTGCGGATAATTCCGGAACGCGGGTTTCCCCTCAGCCATCTGGCTATCGGCGATTTTCGGCCGGCGCCCAGCACCACCAGGTCGAACCGGCCGCCGGCGGCGAACCCGGCGATTTCCTCGGCGGGTTCACCCGCCTCGCACCGGACACCGATGCGCATGCCTTGGGATTCCCCGGTCTCGAAAGCCTTTCCGAGAATCTCACCGGCGCGGCCCACCAGGAGCCCGTCGATGCTCCGGACGCCAACGAGACTCAGATCGCCTTGATACGAAGGGGTCACGGTGATCACCGTAACCCCTCCCTTGCCCCATTGCGCCAGGCGGATCGATTCGGCCAGGGCGTGATAACCCGCGGCCGAACCGTTTATCGCCACCAGGATTTGATTAAGCCTCTGCATACACTTCTTTTTCAGGCGCCGCCAACCGACGGCCTTTCCACATGCTGCCGAGAATGATAACCGCCCCGACGCTGAGGGCGACACACATGAACACGAAACTGACCTTGTCCAGAACCACGGTGGTCTCCTTGCTGATGGCCAGAAGTCCCAGCTCGCGGAGATATTCCGGAATGGCCAATCCCCGGCTGACCGCCACGATCAGCATGATGGTCCCCATGACGATCTTGATCATATACTCCTTGACATAGGTGGTTCCGATGGCCCCCAGCTGAACGCCGAGCAGAGACCCGGCCAGGATGATCAGGGTCAGACGGATGTCCACCATGCCGTGGATAGCCCAATTGATGGTGCCGCCAAAGCCCATGACAAAGGCGATGACCAGTTCGGTGGCCGAAGCGATCAGGCTGGAAACCCCCATGACATAGATCATGCCGGGCACGCCCACAAACCCGCCCACGGCAATGGTGGCGGCCAGCATTCCGGTGGCAAAGCCCACCGGAACCGTAAACCAGATGGATATTCTGATATTGGCGGTCTTGAAATAAATCATCGGCGGCAGATGGACGGCCTGAAGCTTACGGGCCAGGGCCGATATTTTCTCCACCGCCCCGGAACGCATGGAACCAACCGCGTCCTTGAATACATAACCGCCCACCGTCACCAGGATCACCACAAAAGACAGGCTCACATACAGGTTGGAACCCGCCTGGCCCCAGGCGTCCAGGATCCACTGCTGGATTTTAATCCCCACCTGCACGCCCACCCCGGCCGAGGCGGCCATCACCAGACCCAGTTTAATATCCACCTGGCCGTATTTAAAGCGTTTATAGGCCCCCACCAACGCCTTGGGAAACTTATGGCACATATTGCTCGCCACCGCAACCGTTCCGGGAACCCCCAGGCTCATCATTCCCGGTGTCAGGACAAAGGCGCCGCCGGAACCGATAAATCCGCTTACCAGCCCGCCGATGAATCCCACCAGGAACAGAAAAAACACGGAAGCGGCGCTCAGATCGATGAATTGCAGTGTTTGTTGGGCAAGGTCATGCATTGGCTGTTGCTCCTTTTTTTGATGGTCCATTCAAACGATTGGGTTGTATTGTCCATTCATCTTCAACATCTACAAGCGGTGAAACGGATTGACATAGGCATATGTCCGCGGTTTTTTGGCGACCTTTTGTTTTTTCTGGACCGCCTTCCGCTCCACTTCCCGCAGGGCGTCTTTTTGTACGGCTTCAATGCCCAGCAGGGACCACAGGTTGCCGGCGAAGGTGCCGTGGGCAAAAGAAAACGCAAATACCGTGACCACCGGCATAGCGGCATACCAGCCACCCCGGGTAAAGAATTTCATCACCACGTCCGCATTGATGAATACCGCGGCATAGAGCAGCGCGGTCACGACACCGAATCCCGCGGTTTTGATCGCCAATTGCCTTTTCCGTTTTGTCGTTTTGTCCGCCATGAGATTTCCCCCCTTGTGTTTTTTCTTGGATAAAATGCTGAAAATCGGAAGGGGCAGGTATTCGGCGATTTTCCGGCGGTCCATATCCGCGCTTGCCAACACAAACCCAATCCGTTTTTCCGTCACCTTGATGTCCGCCATGATCCACCCGAGATCACCTCTCTTAATCATCGACTCGCAACCGATTCCATTGGTTTCCGCTTTGGTTCTCAATGTCTTGACCGTTTCTTCCGCCCGTTTTCTGAACCCTTCCCCCTCCCAGGCCGTATCGGCGCTCAGCACCAGCAGGTCGTGATTCAGCCGGGCCGCCAGATGAACCGCGTATTCCATGAAATCTTCCGGGAAGTTCCCTTTGTCGTCCAAAATGAGGATCTTTCTTCTTCCGCGGCTTTCCTGGTTCGAACCGATTCCCATGCCGTCCCCTGCCATGATTACCCCACCCTCCTCTGCCGGTTTCCCGATATTTTCTTTATCTAATCGATTATAAACGATTTTCAATCCCAATCGTTCTTTTCAAACAATACTGTTTCAATGATCGTGCCAATCATTCACCTGTCCCGGCCCGGCCCGCGAATCCAGGGATCCGCACATGGCGTGAAGTTCCCTGACCTCCATTTGCTATTGCATATTGCAATATGGTCCTTTTTATGATTGTGTTATCTGACTAATATTAATGAATATCATACCTGTTGTAACAGTCGGGACCGGCTGTTGCGATTTGTAACATCCAGGAAGGATCGAACCATGTCGCTGTTTAAAAAGCCATCAAAAACAGGCGAGACGGCGCAGCAGGGCGCCGGGGATTTATTGGAGCTGCGCACCCGGGCCAAAAAAGCCGAACTGCCGGAACCGGTATCCACCGTGGTGGGGGCCCAGCTGGATCGCCTGGAAAGCATGGACAGCTCCAGTCCGGAGTACGGCATCGGCATGGATTATGTCGCTTTTGTGCTGGCCCTGCCCTGGAACCATTTCACCGAGGACAATCTGGATCTGAAACGAGCGGAAACCATACTGGAAAAGCAGCACTTCGGGTTGCGGCACGTGAAGGAACGGATTCTGGATTTTCTGGCGGTGCGGGCCCTGTCTTCTCTTCAGGCGTTTCGAATTCTGGTGGTGGATGACGAGCCCATCGCCCGCGCCAACCTGGAGCATATTCTGCTGAAGGAGGGATACCTCGTATCCACCGCCTCCAACGGCCTGGAAGCACTGGGTCTCATGGAGCGACAGGAATTCGAGCTGGTTCTCACGGATCTGAAAATGGAAAAAATGGACGGCCTCCAGCTGCTGGCAGCCGCACGGAAAACCGCGCCGCATACCGAATTCATCATGATCACGGGGTATGCCACGGTCAACAGCGCCGTGGACGCTCTCCGGAAAGGGGCCAGTAACTATCTGGCCAAACCCGTGGATCTGAACGAATTGCGCGCCATGGTCCGCCAACTGCACAACCGAAAAAAGCATCTGCGTCTGACGCGCAGCCCCATCCTGCTGTTTTCAGGTCCTCCGGGAACCGGCAAGACCTCCCTGGGACGGGCCATCGCCGAGGCCCTGCAGCGGAAATTCGTGTGCATTTCCCTGGCCGGACTCCGGGACGAGGCGGAACTGCACGGCCACCGCCGCACCTATGTCGGCGCCATGCCCGGCAGGCTGATCAACGAGATCAAACGTCTGGGGGTTAAGAATCCGGTTTTCATGCTGGACGAGATCGATAAGATCGGCCAGGATTTTCGCGGCGATCCGGCGGCGGTGCTGCTGGAAATCCTGGATCCGGAACAGAACAGCCGCTTCACCGACCATTATGTGGATTTGCCCTTTGACTTGTCCGGGGTCATGTTCATCGCCACCGCCAACATGGTGGACAAGCTGCCCGGCCCCCTGCGGGACCGCATGGAGAATATCCCCTTTTCCGGGTATACGGAAAAAGAAAAACAGGAAATCGCCGCGCATTATCTCATTCCGCGCCAGTTACGGGAACACTCCCTGATATCCCGCAACGTGGGGTTCAGTCCGGAATCGATTCTGCGGGTGATTCGCAATTATACCCTCGAGGCCGGCCTGAGAAACCTGGAACGGGAAATCGCCGCCATCTGCCGGAAGCTCGCCCGCCTCTGCCTGCAGAATCAGGATGAAACCTCCAGCAAACCGCTGCTGGTCGATGAAAGCCTGACGGAACAACTCCTGGGGCCCCCCAAATACACCCACCAGGCAGCCGCCGCCGGACACCGGATCGGTGTGGCCACCGGACTGGTCTGGACCGAATTCGGCGGGGAAATCATCTTCGTGGAAGCGGCTTGCATGCGCGGCAGCAAGCAATTGATCCTCACCGGCTCTCTAGGCGATGTCCTGCGCGAATCCGCCCAGACCGCCATGAGCTATATCCGCAGCAACGCCCCGGGTCTGGGGATTGACCCGGATTTTTTCGACAACAGCGATATCCACATCCACATTCCCGCGGGTGCGGTATCCAAGGACGGTCCGTCCGCGGGAGTCACCATCCTGGTGGCGTTGATTTCCCTGATCACCCGGAAACCCGCCCGCCGGGACGTGGCCCTCACCGGCGAAATCACCCTCAGCGGCCGAATCCTTTCGGTCAGCGGTATCCGGGAAAAACTGCTGGCGGCCCAGCGGGCCGGAATCCGGACCGTTATCCTGCCCAAAGGGAATGAACTGGACATCGGCAACCTGGACCCCGACCTGATCAGCGGAATGAAAATCATTACGGCTGGAGAAGTCAATTCCCTGCCGGAACTTGTGCTGCTGGATACCGAAACCGCCGACTGACAAGGACCCGAAGGTCTTTAGTCGGACCAATCCACCTTGCGGACGAACTGGATCTCCACCGCCTGGACCCCCGGAACCCGGCGGGCGATTTCCTCCATTTCCGCAAACATCTCCGGATGGTCGGAACTTTTGGTCGCGATGCGCACCTTCCCGCCTTCGGCGGTGACCCGGATACCCGGATTCAGGTCGATGAGCGCCGCCTTGACTTCCGCGGCCATGGCCAGGCTCTCCAAGGCCTTCTGGGATTCATAGGTGGTCTTGAAAAGGTCCATGCCGGCGGCATGACAGATCACTTCCGCAGCTTCAGCGACCTTGATCTTGCGGATATGAATCACGAGGTCGTAGAGACTCGAATCCCAGGTATCGATGCCGTAAAGGGTTCTGCTCCACTGCTGCCTTTCCAGGTCGTCTTTTTTCAGCATTTTGATGGCCGTTTCCACGGGTATGCCGTCCCGCTCCGCCTCCAGCCTGGCGCGCTCATTGATCTCCGCGATGATCCGGACTTTCAGGGCATGGGCAACTCCCTGCAGGAAGAAATGCCCCGCCAGACCGTGATACACCACGTTGTCGCGCTTGAGGTATTTCAGGAACGCGGCTTCAAAATAGGCGATATACCGCTCCCGGCCGTAGGTGAAGCGGTCCAGTATGGAAGGGGCGTCATGAATCGCCCGCTCCATCCGGATCTCCGGGATGTTGAATTCCCGGGAGGCCTCCAGCAGCATTTCCCGGCCGACGCATTGGAAACCCAGTTTTTTCGCCACCAGCTCCGCCACGTCTCGGCCATGACTGAAAGAACCTCTCGAAATCGTTATAATGGCCATAGGCTCCTCCTTTTTCTTGAACGAACCTTTTTATCATATTCCTCTGCCGGTGCATTGAAAAGGAAAAATATCAATCCATTTTTTTCGCTGTCGATATCACACCCGCGGAATACCGATTTCAACCCGCACACGGTCGACCATGGCATTCTTTCCGGCCCCGCCTGAAAAATGGGTAACGTTTTCCTTTCCGGGATCGCATGATTTTCGTGCTGGCGGAACTGAACAGGATGACTTATAAAGAGTTTAGCATGTATAATCGTACCTCTTTTGACGTCATGAAAGGAATGGTCGCCATGGATTCTTCACCCGGCCGTGACGGAGGGAAACCGCGAATCCCTGTTTTGGCTGTTTTGTTGTCCCTGGGCGCCACCGGTCTGGGGCAGATCTACTGCGGAAAACTGACCAAAGGTCTGGTTCTCTTCTTTCTCAGTTTTGCCTTTGCCCCCATTATTGTCAATACGGCCGCGGCTAGTTCCTCCGAATGGGCTCCGGTGGCGGTTATTCTTTCCCTGGCACTACTGTTTTCGGTCTTTTTGTATGCCATGGCGGACGCCTACCTGCTTGCGAAACGGGAACGCCGGGGCTACCAGCTGAAAGAATACAATCGCTGGTACCTCTATCTCCTGTTCGTCCTGGTTTCCACCACCTATCCGGCCAACCTGGCCCATACCATCCGGGAGCAAATCCTCCAGGCCTATAAAATCCCTTCCGCCAGCATGGTTCCCAATATTCTGCCCGGCGACTATGTTCTGTTGAACAAAACGGTTTATCGGAAACGGTCGCCGCAAATCGGCGAAATCGTCGTTTTCATCCCCCCCAGCCAACGGCATTCGCGCCATATCAAACGCATCGCGGCCTTGCCCGGGGACACGGTGGAGATCAAGGAAAACAAGCTCCGGGTCAATGACCGTCCCGTGATTTTCCAACCCGCCGGGGGTATCGAGGGCCTGGATATCCGGAATACTTTTCCCGGCAAATTCATCGGGGAGGTGAACGGTGAGGCCAGCTATTCCATCCGGCTCGCCAAGGAACCGCTGGCGGATTTTCCCAAAACCACCGTCCCCGACGGTCATTGCTTTCTTCTGGGCGACAACCGCCCGGACAGCCGGGACAGCCGCCATTTCGGTCCGGTGCCGCTGGCGGATGTCAAAGGACGGGTGGACTTTATTTATTATCCGGCTGTCTCCTGGAAACGCTTCGGGTGGTATCGGGATTAATGCGGATGAAATCACTTATCCTGGGCGTCCATGGTTAACCGGTTGCGGCCGCCTTTTTTGCTCTGGTAGAGCAACGTATCCGCGCGTTTCAGGAGGGCAAGGGGATCGTCCGGCGATCCGGCCAGGGTGGCGCCCAGGGAAACCGTCACATGCAGCAGCTTCCCGTCGACTTTGATGCGTGTCTTTTCAACAAGCGCCCGGGTGCGCTCGCCGATATGCCGCAAAGCCGGCGCATCCACATTGCGGAAAACACCGATAAACTCTTCTCCGCCCCATCTGCCGAACAGGTCGAAGGGCCTGGTATTGACCGCCAGGGTTTTGGACACGGTTTTCAACACCAGATCACCCGCATCATGACCATGGGTATCGTTGACCTGCTTGAAATGATCGATATCCAGCAGAATGACGCCGAAAGCCAGGCCATCCCGTTCCTTTTCGGCGAACCGGCGTTGCAATTCCAGTTCGGCATAACGCCTGTTGGCCAGCTGGGTGAGGGTGTCCAGAAACGCCAGCCGTTCCAACTCCTCGATTTTCGACCGCATGACATCCTGGGGACTGGTGTCGCTGAAAAATTCCGCGCTGCCGATGATGTCGCCCTGCCGGTTCCGCAGGGGTGTCACCCGAACCCAGACCGGCACCCGGTGTCCGTCCTTGTGATGCAGGAACAGCTCAGCGGCCCGGTTCGCGCCGTCTTCGATGGTCCTGGCCAGCGGGCAATTCCCCAGGCACAGGGTCTCTCCCTGATCGTTCACATGCATCAGGATATCATCCCAGCAATGCATGCCGAGCACTTCCCGGGAGGCAAATCCGGTGATCCGCTCCGCCGCCTTGTTCCAGTAAATGATCCTGCGGTCGGGATCCACGAAATACAACCCGTCCTGAATATTCTCCATCAGATTGTTGAAATCGAAATCCATCATGCCGGCCGCCTGCTCATTTCATGGTAGAGGGACGGCCGGACGGCCGTCCCTTTGCTGCGAACAGTGGGAATCACCTCCCGGATCAATTCGCCAATCGTTTGTTGCCTTCCCACATTTTCGCCGTCTTGGGAGACAGCGTCAGATATTGGAACCATGGATGACTCTTCAAATGTTCCGGATCCATTTGCAGTTCCCGGCTGTGGCGCAGAATGGGGGCCACGATTTTGCGGATATCGCCGTCCAGGTCCTTGGCGATGGTGAAGGCAGCGGCCCGGACAGCCGCATCCACCGCTTTTTGACTGAACTGCTGGGATTGGGCCAATGTATGCATGGCCTTGGTCGGGTTGTGGAAACCCACGCTGTTTTCCGCGGATACATAATCCCAGAAAAATTGTCCTTTGCGGCACCACTGCCGGGCCTCAATCAGCTTCTCCTCGTAATCGGCCGGTTTTTCCCCCTGGTATTCCGACGCCAGCCGGATGGCCTCATGGGCCTTGACGGAGATGTCCTGGGCCGTCATCAGCTGTTCCCAGACCTTATGCTGGGTAAACAGCACCCGTTCCCGCAGGAAAGCGGGGGTTTTATCCGTATGGCACTGGCGGCAGGCCTTGAGATCCGGATCCTTGAGCGGCGAAGTCCAGTGATGGGAGGAGATTTTTTTCTTTCCATCCAGGCGGACATAACTCATGTGGCAATCGGCGCAGACGACTCCGGCGGCCCCGTGGACCCCGTTGGACCACATTTCGTATTCCGGGTGCTGGGCCTTGAGCATGGGCGTCTTGGAAACCGGATGGGTCCAATCCACGAAATTGCCTTCAAAACCCTTGAGGGCGCATTCGCCGTGCGTTTTGTAATACGTATAGATTTGTTCCGGGTCGAACCCTTCGGTCCAGGGGAAAACCGGTTTTTTGGCCGGACCGAAACTCTTGTCCTGAAAATAATATTCCACATGGCACTGCCCGCAGACCAATGCGCGCTGTTCGTTGCGCGGCAGGCTCTTGAACTCCTTGCCCTGGCCAGCCAGATAGTCCTTCAACGGAACGCTGTACAGCCGCAGTTCCATATTCCGGGGATCATGGCAGTTGGCGCAGCCGATGGTGTCCTCCTCCAGGTCGACTTTTTCCCGGAATTCGTTGAAATCCTTTGCCCAGTAATCGTCCCCGTTCTCCTTGAGAAAAGTGTTCATCTTGGCGGTTTTGCAGTTCATGCAGGTGGCGGGAAGCCCGGCCTTCACGTCATAGCGGTTCAGGCGGTCGATGTTCAGGATATCCTTCATGGCGTAGGTATGGCCCCGGGCGGCCCGGTATTCGTAGCTGAAGGGGTAGCCCAGCCAGAGATTTTTCAAATAGGGCTGGGCGTGTTTATACCCCTCGGGCAGGGGATTGACATTGTCATGTTTGTTATAGGCCACGGAGCCGCCGTACTCGGTCATGATCTCCGATTCATTGTTCCGGAGGTAGGTTTCATAGTGCAGGGGGAATTCCGGTTTGAAGGCGGAGTTGCGGATTTCCTCCTCGGACAGCTCGGTCTGATATACGGGCGTCGCCGGTTCCTGGACATCCGCGCATCCGTTGACGAAAGGCAAAGCGGTAAGGATCAGAACGAGAATCATGGGGATAGCGGTGTTACGCATCGGCGGCGCTCCTTTTGGCTACGGGGATTCTGAGGGTATGGGGTACATGGCGGTGACAATCCGTGCAATAAGGCTTGGCGGTCATGTTCACCCCTTCAAAAACGGCTCCGTGACATCGCCGGCAGTTTTCCCGGACAACCGCTCGGGTCTCAACGCCGGCATGAATCAGATCGGGAATGCTGCTGGTCGCCGTCGCTGCGATATCACGCAGGCCTTCCTTGGTCTTGAAGGGAATCTTGGCGGCCAGGTTATGGGGCGCATGACATTCGTTGCAGGACAACTTGGCATGCAATGACTTGGAGTGGGTCAGCATTGCTTCGGACATGGAATGGCAGCCACCGCAGAAACCGGGCTGATCCGTGGTCGTCATCGCCAGGGAGGAACCGATGGTGATTCCGGCGCCGGCAATCAACGCCAGGAAGATGACGCCCCATATTGCGGCGCCTCCTGTTGGTTTCAAGCTCATATTCCCTCCATGCATGGATGTAACGCCGGTCTTCCGGCAGTTAGGGCACTCCCGTCATCAGGATAAACACGGATTTCCGCCGATCGGACTCCGCCCGATGGTCGCTGCGCAATTTGGTTTCGGGATGGAAAAGACGGTGGCTCTTCCGTACGCCGCCACTGCGGGAGAAGCAGAAAAGCCCGGCTTGAAATGGTTTTTTAACAGGTTGAAAATCTAGTGTCAATTCAAAAAATGCAGGCACCTGCCCCACTCCGGCCCGTCACCCGGCCGGCGAAAGGGACTTGACGATGTCACCGAGAAGGCGGATGCCGTTTTCCATTTCCGCGGTAAAGGGATGACCGCAGCTGATACGGAGGCAGTTCCGGTATTTCCCGGTTCCGGAACAGATCAGGCCCGGGGCGACGAAAATCCGGTTTTCCTTGGCCAGTTCGAACACCTGCATTCCGTCAACGCCCGGCTCCATTTCCACCCACAGCACAAATCCGCCCCTGGGAGCGGTCAGCCGGGTTTGGGCGGGAAAATACCGGGCCACCGCCTGGGCCGTGTTGGCCATCTGGTGCTTCACGTTTTTTCGCAACTTGCGCAGATGCCGATCATAGGCGCCTTCCTTCAGAAAAGCGGCGATGATCAATTGGTTCAATTTGGAAGTGGTCATGGAGGAATTGATTTTCAGCCGTTTGACCTGGGGCATGAAGCGTCCCGGCAGGGTCCAGCCGATGCGCAGATCCGGGGCCAAAGTTTTGGAAAAGGAGGAGCAATGCAGCACCATGCCTTTCCGGTCGTGACTTTTCAAGGTCGCGGGCCGGGAATCGCCGAAATACAGATCGCCGTATATGTCGTCTTCGATGATGGGGATGTTCCGGCGAGCCATCATGGCCACCAGTTCCTGCTTGGCCGCGTCGGGCATTTCAAAACCCAGCGGATTCTGAAAATTGGGATTGAGAATGCAGGCACTGACCCGGTTTTTCTTGATGGCCTGTCCCACGGAAGCCAAATCGATTCCGGTTTCCGGATCGGTGGGCGTCTCCAGGGCATACATATTCAGGTCCTCGATGAGTTGCAGGTAGCAGACAAACGTCGGCGACTCCACCAGGACCGTGTCTCCGGTTCTGGCAACGGCCCGCAGGCAAAGCTGGACCGCCTCCATGCAGCCGCTGGTGATCAGGATGTCGTCCTCATGGGTTTCGGGATGGAATCCGACGGATCTTCTGCTGATCTGCCGCCGGAGCAGAGGACTGCCGGTGGGCGGGCCGTAACCGATGTCCGCATTTCGAATGTAGCGGCCGCAGACGGAACGTATGGTTTTGGCCAGGGCCTTGACGGGCATCAATTCCGCCGCCGCCACGGCGGTTCCCAGCGGCAGCAGGCCCGGGTCGGCGGCGGACTCCAGGATAAACTCCACCAGCGCGTTGACCGACACCTTCCTGGGACCTGCAGATGGTCTTTTCATCGTCGGCCGGGGCAGGATCGCGTCCATGCGGGGCCGGACATAAAAACCGGATTTATGGCGCGCCTCCACCATGCCGCGCTTTTCCAGCTCGATATAGGCGTGATAGACCGTGGAAAGACTCAGGCCCGTGTTGGCGTGCAAATCCCGGAGGGAAGGCAGTTTTTCCCCGGCCCGGAAGCCGCCGTTTTCGATTTTTCCCCCGATTTCATCCGCGAGACCGATGTACCGGAACGACATCTTGCCCCATCATCTGTTATGATATTTTATGTCATTTTCTGTGTCTGTTATTATTTATGCCGGCGGATACCATATTTCAACAATAAAATATCATTGACAGCGAAATGGATTTTGAGCGCATACCCATCCACAACCAGAGAGACGTAAGAACCATGCGAACCGAACAACTCCTTGCCCGTCGAACCCGGAACATGAATGTCAATTTCCTGCGGGAAATTCTGAAAACCGCCTCCCAACCCGGCATGATGTCCCTTGCCGGCGGAGTGCCGGCACCGGAAAGTTTTCCCCTGGAAATGATCATCGAGCTGTCCGCTTCCGTCCTGCGTAAATACGGGGCCGGCGCCTTGCAATACGGCCCTTCCGAAGGTTTTGGTCCGCTGCGGGAAGCCTTGTCCCGCCATCTGGAGCAAAACAGCATCCCCGCCGCACCGGACGACATCTTGATTTCCAGCGGTTCCCAGGGCGCCCTGGACGCGGTGGCCAAAATTCTGGTTTCCAGGGGGGACAGGGTGGCGATCGAATCCCCCACCTATCTGGGGGCATTGCATGCCTTCAATCCCTACGAACCGGAATATGTGCGGCTGGAAGCCGACGAGCACGGGCCGACACCGGAAGGCCTGCGGCGGATTCTAAAACAGGGGAAGATAAAATTTATCTACCTGGTTCCCACCTTCCAGAACCCCACGGGCAAGACCATCCCGCTTCACCGGCGACAGGAGATCGCCGAGGTGATCAAGACCGGCAACGCTCTGTTGATCGAGGACGATCCCTACAGCGCCCTGCGATACGAGGGTGATCCCATCCCGGCCATCCGGACCATGGCACCGGATCAAGTCATTTATCTGGGAACCCTCTCCAAAGTCCTGGCGCCCGGACTCCGGGTGGGATTCTGCCTGGCTCCGAACTGGGTGAAACGCTGGCTGGTGATCGCCAAACAGGGCATCGATCTGCACACCGGCTCATTGAGCCAGGCTCTGGCGGCGGAGTATCTTTCCGGAGGACATCTGGAGCGGCACCTGCCGAAAATCATCGCCCTTTACGCCCCGCGGCGGCAAGCCATGCTGGAATCGCTGGAAGCCTGTTTCCCGAAAAACTATTCCTGGTCACGGCCCGATGGAGGGATGTTTGTGTGGGTCATGGGACCGAAAGAAATGGATATGGAACCGGTTTACGCGGAGGCATTGAAACGCGGGGTCGCCTTTGTTCCGGGACGATTTTTCCATATCGACGGAGGCGAGGGCCGGGAAACCATGCGGTTGAACTTCACCATGTTCGGCGAACGGGAGATCCGCCGGGCGGTGAAAACCATCGCGGATATCCTGGCCGGATGATCGTCAGATGCCTTCTTCCGGATCGGCGACCACTTCCCAGGCATTCGGCGGATGCGGGAGAGCGGCCCGTTCCGCTGCGCGCGGAAGTTCGGCGGAGGAACTCGTTTCCTGCCGCCGCAGGGTGAAATGACGCAGCAAAGCCTTGACCTGGGCGGCCTGGGAAGCCAGCTCCTCGGCGGCTGACGAGGTTTCCTCCGCATGGGCCGTGTTCTGCTGGGTCACGCCGTCGATCTGGGACAGCCCCTGGTTGATCTGGGAAATCCCCTGGGCCTGCTCGTTGCTGGCGGAGGCGATTTCGCCCACCAGTTGGGCCACCCGGGAGACATCGGCATGGATCTGGGACAAGGTCTGGGATGTGGTGGCGACAACGGC
The DNA here is from genome assembly GCA_049320885.1 of Thermodesulfobacteriota bacterium. Classification (GTDB taxonomy): domain Bacteria; phylum Desulfobacterota; class Desulfobacteria; order Desulfobacterales; family SURF-7; genus DYJD01. The sequence continues at coordinate 145,944 of JBMORA010000063.1, forward strand.
ATCCCCGTCGGCGATGCGCTTCACGGTTTTCTCGATGAGTTGGGAAGTCTCTTCCGCCGCCTTGGCGCTTCGGCCTGCCAGGCTGCGGACCTCCTGGGCGACGACGGCAAATCCCTTGCCGTGTTTTCCGGCCCGGGCCGCCTCCACCGCCGCATTGAGAGCCAGCAGGTTGGTCTGAAACGCAATTCCTTCAATGGCGCCGATGATCTTGCGGATCTCCTTGCTGGATTCGGTAATGGCGGTCATGGCCTCCGTGACGGATTGCATCTGCCGGACTCCTTCCTGGGCCGCCTGACTCGCCTTGACGGTCAAGGTCTCCGCCTGGCCGGCGCTGGCGGCGTTAACCGTTGTCTGGGAGCCGATCTCCGACATGGAGCTGGTGATCTCCTCCAGGGAAGAAGCCTGCTCGGTGGCGCCCTGGGAAAGGGACTGGCTGGAATCCGACACCTGGGCGGAACCCGCGGTCACCTGATTCACGGCGCCGGCGATCCGGGACAACACCCGGTTCAGGTTGTTGTTCATGGCCTGCAAGGATTTACCTAGACTGTCCTCTTCCGAACTGAGTTGGATCTCGTGGGTCAAATCGCCGTTGGCGATGTTTTCGGCCAGCCGTCCCTTGGCCTCCAGGCTGTCGGCCATGGCATCCAGCATGTCGGAGAGACGCCCGATCTCGTCGCTGCGGCCCAGTTTCAACCGCCGGGACAGATCTCCCCGGCGGATGGCCTCGGCCAGTTCGATGGTGCGGGCAATCGGTCCGGCCAGCGAATGATAGATCAGGAAACCGATGCCTCCCAGCAGTGCAACCACCAGCGCCACGGAAACGATAATGATCAACTTGCTGATCCGTGCCGCTTTCCTGCCTTCGGTCTTTCCCAGTTCGACGATCTGATTGGCGACGGTTTTGGCTTTCTCCCCCGAGTCAACAATGCGGGCTATGGCCGCCTGGTTTTTCTGCCATAACCCGGTAATCGTTTGCTCAACGGCTTCGATCTCCTTCATATGATCGGCCGCTTTCCTCCAGTTGTCGCTGAAGGCTTCGACCTTGACGGCTTGAATGACAATCTCCGCGTTTTTGATTTCCACGTCGATTTTTTTCTTCAGGTCTTCCCGCACGGACTGATAGCGGCCCAGGTCGCCCGCCAGAAAAAGGTTTTCGGTAAGGTTGAGCATGACCTCGTTGCGGATGCCTAACAACTGCCTGGCCTGCTTGCGGACGGCATCCTTCTCCGGCGGAATGACATCGCCGTTCAGGGAAAGTTCCGCCTCCTCGTCTTCTATCTTCTTGATCGTATCCTTCAAACGGGCGTCGAATTGCTGCAAGATGGCGCCAATTCTTTCCCGGGCCGCATTCATGTCCGTTGTGTCGGTGACGATGGCGTCGAAGAGCGGCGCGCTGTCCGATTCCGTCTGTTTCATCGCTTCGCACAACTCCCGTACCTTGGCATCTTCCGTAACCGCGACGGTTCTGTCGATGATGTCCCGGAAACGTTTTCGTTGCAGCCTGGATTCCTCGATCCGTTTGGTCTCCGGGGAGCGGATATAGCGTTCCTCGGTTCGGATGATGTCGGCGATCACGCCGGCCGCTTCGAGGCTGAGCAGGCCGATTTCATTGACCCGCTGGATGAAGCCTTGCGCATACTGCCCGATGCCGCCGATGACCAGCATGCCGAAAATCCCGATGACGGAAAGAAAGACGATTTTCGCTTTGACGGAATGAAGGTTCATGTTACCGATTCCATTTTCATGTAGATGGGGAGAGCGACCGTCAACTGATCGGCGTAAAACGCCGGCATCAGTTGACGGCGGTGATGGGGATTATTAACCGCCACCTGTCTGGTGGTGGCTCCAATGCGGGTCCGACCGGTGGTTATAGATAAACACCCGCCGCCATCAGCACGTTGGTGCCGGGGACCCGGTAGATATACGTGGATTTGGGCACCGGTTCATTGGAGCCGGGTTTGGGCCACAGATAATCCACCCAGCCCTCGCCTTTATCCCTGGCCGTATTGATGAAATCCGCGAAAAAAAGCTTGCCGTTCTTGTCCTTGATGTTGAAAAGATTCTTGCCGATAAGCTGGGGCCTTTCCGGATGGGCGATATTGGCCTGTTTGTCCATATCGATGCAGAAGACATAACTGTCCTTCCAGACGAACGGCCCCTTCATGTCGTTGATCACTTTCAGGGTTTCCTCCAGACCTTTTTCCTGGGCCATTTTGGCTGCCTCCTTGCATTTGGCCACCGCCTCTTCCTTTGTGGCCGAATCCTGGGCGAAAGCAAGGGCCGTGACACACATCAGCATGGTTGCCATCAACACTACCATCTTTTTCATGAAAAACCTCCTTGAAATGTTGCTTCGGGTTACGGGAATTGCGGCGGTCATCCGCCGAACCGTTTTCATCACTCATTCCGCCCGCGGCCGCCCATCCCGGGGCGCCGGTGTCGGAAATCATGGGCTGTTCCATACGAAGTTTCCATCTTCATTGTTACATGCTGATTTTTCAGAAAAACAGAGAGTATAAACGGGACAAGGTTGCATTCAGAAAGTTTTGAATTTATAGTATAAATAAATGTTTTTCACCTTTCTGTCAACTTATAATTGATGGAATCGTAACAAGCCCCTGCTCCGTTGCTCCCGTGAAAGCGGAAGCCCATACTTGACATATCGGCTGCTGCTTACTAATTACGTAAACAGGATTGTACCCCATAGACCGGAACAGCTTAACAAAGGAAACACCAGAAAATGGAAACACCCATCGACCCCGCAACCCTTTCCCCCACTGCCGTCATCGACAGCGATAACGAAACCATCATCGCCTTTGCCGCCGAAACCATCCGCAATCCGGGGGCGGACGACATCGAAAAAGCCGTGGCTCTGTTTTATGCGGTGCGGGACGGGATTTACTATGACCCGTATTATCCGTTTTACCTTCCCGAACATTACCGGGCCAGCAACGTGCTGAAAAGCGGCAAAGGCTACTGCGTCAGCAAGGCGGTGCTGCTGTGCGCCCTCGGACGGGCCGCCGGCATCCCGTCCAGGCTCGGGTTCGCCACCGTCACCAACCATCTCGCCACCAAACAGCTTGTGGAAACCCTGGGGTCGAATATTTTCGTCTACCACGGGTTCACCGAATTGCATCTGGACGGCAAATGGGTCAAGGCCACGCCGACCTTCAACATCGAACTCTGCCATCGTCACAACGTGGCGCCCCTGGATTTCAACGGCCGGGAGGATTCCATTTTTCATGCCTATGACCGCAGCCACAAACGCTTCATGGAATATCTGGAATTTCACGGTTCCTATGCGGATCTGCCCCTGGAGCAGATTCTATCCGCCTGGAAAAAGGTGTACGGCGAAGACCGCGTCAACCTGTGGATTCAGATGTTTGAAAATGCCAAACCGGGCACTGAGCGCAATTTCATGGAAGAAGATGTCCACCAATCGTAACAGCCGCCGCGGAACCTTCACGTTGATTTGTCGAGCACGCTTCGAACCACATGCGCCATCGTCTGTTGCCGGACAGGTTTCATGATCATTGCGGCAGCTCCGGCTTTCAGGGGTTTTTCCGGTGCAATCCGTTCACTGAACCCGGTACATAATATCACCGGCAGTCCGGGCCGGATTCTCCGGATCTGTTCCGCCAGTTCATCACCGGTCATGTACGGCATGGTGACATCGGAAATCACCAGATCGAATTGCCCGGCCCTGGCGCGGATCGCTTCCAGGGCCTCGGCGCTGCCGTTGCAGGAAGACACCTGATATCCCAGATCCTCCAGCATTTCCCGCAACATTTCGACGATCATGGGCTCGTCGTCCACGATCAGGACATGCTCCGTCCCGGTGGGCAGCGGAAGGACCGCGCCCTCGGTTTCAAGACCTTTTTCCTTGCCGAACACGGGAAAATAAATCGTGAAAACCGTCCCCTTTCCGGGTTCGCTTTCCACGAGAAGACTGCCGCCGTGTTCCTTGACGATCCCGTGAACCAGGGACAATCCCAGCCCTGTGCCCTTGCCTTCCGGTTTGGTGGTGAAAAACGGATCGAAAATTTTGCCGATAATGTCGGCTGAAATGCCGCATCCCGAGTCCTGCACCGTCAGCCGGGCGTAACGACCGGGCGCCGTATCGATCAGTTCCCGGGCGACCTCGGGGCCGAGTTCCACTTCCTTCAGGGACACCTCCAGCCGTCCGCCGGCTTCCTCCATGGCATGATAGGCGTTGGTGCACAGATTCATGATAATCTGATGAATCTGGGTCGGATTCCCCAACACGGGCCTGCAATCGGTATCGATGTCCTGGACGATCTCGATGGTCGTTGGTATCGATGCCCGTAGCAATTTCATGCCCTCCTTGATAACCGGATGCAGGAGCATGGGTTTCATTTCATGCTCGCTCCGGCGACTGAAGGTCAGAATCTGTTGAACCAGTTCCCCCGCTCTCCCGGCGGCGGCCAGCACCCGCTCCAGATAATTCCGCGGCCGGCTGTCCCCTTCCGGCAAGTGCCGCATGGCCACTTCGGTATACCCGATGATGGGATACAAGATATTGTTGAAATCATGGGCGATGCCGCCCGCCAGGGTGCCGATGGATTCCATCCGCTGGGCTTGCAGGAGCTGTTTCTCCATCCTTTTGCTTTCAGTGACATCCCGCGCGAAACAGAGAACCGCCTTGTATTCCTCCCAGGAGATGAGGACGGCGTTCATCTGCACCCAGATGACGTCCTTGCTCGGATTGACGATGCGAAATGTCCATGGGCTGGCAATCCCTTCCCCCCGGGAGCATTTTGCCAGATGTTCCAAGACCGCCGGTGCATCGTCGGGATGGAGGAGTTCGAGCAAGGAAGTCCGCGACAACGCTTCGGCGGTGAATCCCAGTAGTTCGAGGGTTCTGGGGTTGCCGAACAGAAAGTGACCGTTCTGCAAAAGGAAGATGGCGTCCTGGGCGTTTTCCACCAGCAGACGATATTTTTCTTCGGAACGTTTCAGGGTTTCCATGGCCCGTTTCCGATCGGTGATATCAGGAAAAACCACCACGCCGGCGGCGATTCCCCCGCTCTCATCCCTCACCGGCGCTGCATTCCCCAGCACCCACCGTTCCTCCCCATCCCTGCGCTTGATGACGATTTCCGCATTTTGAATGATCTTGCCTTCCTTGACGGCCTGAAGCAGCGGCAGTTCGTCATGGGTCATCAGACGCCCATCGGGATGAAACCCTTCCCATTGATCCGGATGCAGATCACCCAGGATCTCAACCGCCGCCTTGTTGGCAATACGCAGTTTCAAATTCGGTGCATCCACGATGATAATACCGGCGGGTGTTTGCTCCACGGCGGCTGTCAACAGGGCCTGGGCCCTTCCCAACTCCTCCTCGGCTTGCCTTCTTTTGGCGACATCCTCTACCAGATCCTGGTTCACCTTTTCCAGTTCCATGGTTTTCGTCTGCAGTTTCGCCAGCATCTGGTTGAACGTATCCGCCAGGATGCCGATCTCATCCATCCGTCGCAGGTTCAACCGGGCGGAAAGATCGCCGCTGGTTCCGATCGCCTGGACGTGCTGAATGAGTTTCATGATGGGATCGAGCAGAATCCGCCGGGTCAGGAACAGGACGATCATCAGCATGAAAAAAGCGGCCGCTGCGATGGAGGATACGGCGTATCGGACGGTGATGTCCCCCTGTCTTGATATTTTCCTCGGGATGGTGGCCTGCAACAACAGGGCTGTTTTTTGATCTATGTCCGGAAACGTGCCATAAATATTCAAGTGATCCTTATCCGCATTCCGGATGATATGCCGGCTGCCGGACTCCATCAGCTGGAGGACCTCGCGCTTCTCGCCCGTAAATTCCTCCAGTCCAATGGGGAAGATGTCAAAGTCAACCTGGGCCTGCGCCATCAGGGCTGAAACCAGCTCACGGCCCAGGAACCGGCACATGATGACGGCCCCCCGGACAGGGCCTTCATTTTTACTGGTGATAATCGGCCGGGAAGCCACCAATAACGGCCCCCGTTGCGTCATCATCACGCCGATCACCGATTTTTCCGTCAGCGGTTTCCGTATCGATTCCCAGGCGACCAGCGGATGATCCGGGGGTAACTGATCCGGCAGGATATCCTGCCGCGTTATCTGTTCCCCGGTATCCGGATGAACCATATTCCCCCAAACCAGGGCGCCACCTTCGTTGTAAAAACAGATGAGGTTCAGCTTGTTGGTAACGAAGGTTTCAACGGGCAGGTTGGTTTCAATATACGCAGGCGTCATGGATCGAACGAATTCGATGGTGTCGTCCCAGGCGGACCAGTCATGACACAAGGAGTCCAGGTGGTAGACCTCCCGCCTCAGGGATTGAAGACAGCGGTTGAGATCCCGCACCGCCTCCTGGTGTTCCAGCGCCAGGAAACTGGGATAGACAATGAAGCGTTGGACAGCGTAATCCGCCGTTCCATAGAGGATGAACAACCCCAGGAATATGGCCGGGAGCTTGGTTTTTATGGAGTTCAAGTTCACCTGCTTTTTTTGGATTTCAAATGGATGGGAACTTTTTCGATCCTCCAGATTCCATCGCAGTATTCCCGGATGGCCCGATCCGACGAGAACTGCCCCATGCGGGCGACATTCGCCATGGACATGCGCGTCCACAGTTCCGGGTCCAGGTATGTCCGGTTGACCCTGTCCTGGGCCTCGATGTACGCCTGATAATCCGCCAGAAGACAATAGGAATCATGATTCAGGAGGGATTCAACCAGGTTCCTGAACAGATCCCGGTCTCCGCCGGCCAGGGCTCCCGAAGCGATCAAATCCAGAACCTCGCGCAGCTGAGCGTTGTGCTCATAATACTCCCGCGGCCGGTAGCCCCGCGCGTGGAGATCCTGAATCTCATCGGCCGTGAGACCGAACAGGAAAAAATTGTCGGGCCCGACCTCCCGGCGAATCTCGACATTGGCTCCGTCCAGGGTGCCGATGGTCAGGGCGCCGTTCATGGAAAACTTCATGTTGCCGGTGCCGGAGGCTTCCTTTCCGGCCGTGGAAATCTGTTCGGAAAGATCCGCGGCCGGATAGATGGCGTGGCTGTTTTTGACATTGAAATCCGGAAAGAAGACGACTTTCAAGCGTCCCCGGATATCCGGATCGTTGTTCACCAGCTCGGCGGTGGAGTTGATCAGCTTGATCATGAGTTTGGCCGTGACATAGCCCGGCGCCGCTTTCCCCCCGAAGATACATGTCCGGGGAGGCGCCTCCAGCCGGGGATCCCGCTTGAGTCTCAGGTACAGCGTCAGGATATGCAGCACATTCAAATGCTGGCGCTTGTATTCATGGATCCGTTTGACGTGGATATCGAAGAGGGAATGCGGGTCGACCGGGATACCGGTCCTTTTATGGATCAGGGCGGCCAGGGATTGCTTGTTGGTCAATTTGGCATTGCGCCATTCCGCGCGGAAATCGGGATCGTCCATGAATTCCTCGATGGCGTTGATCCGGCTGAGATCGCTGATCCATCCCCGGCCGATCCGGGAGGAAATCAGCTCGGTCAGGCAAGGATTCGCCAGGACCATGAACCGGCGCTGGGTAACGCCGTTGGTAACATTGGTGAACTTCTCCGGCCAGAGCCTGAAAAAATCCCGTAAAACATCCCGCTTCAGCAATTCGCTGTGAAGCCCGGCCACGCCGTTGATGGTATGGCTGCCGACGCAGGCAAGGTTGGCCATGCGCACATAGCGTTCTCCGGCTTCATCGATCAGGGACAGTCTTTCCGCGAGTCCGGAATCTTCCGGATATCGCTCCCGGACATCGGCCAGGAAACGGGCGTTGATCTCATGGATGATCTCAAGATGACGCGGCAACAGGCGCTGAAAGAGCGGAAGCGGCCATTTTTCCAAGGCTTCCGGAAGCAGGGTATGGTTGGTGTAGGAGAACGTGCCCTGCACGATCTCCCAGGCCGGCTCCCATTTCATACCGCGTTCATCGATGAAAATCCTCATCAGTTCGGCAACGGCGACGGCGGGATGGGTGTCGTTCAATTGCACGGCGTACTTGACGTGAAAGCTGGAGAGATCGGCTTTTTTCTGCTCATAAATCCGCAGCATGTCCTGCAGGGAGCAGGAAACGAAAAAATACTGCTGCAACAACCGAAGTTCCTTGCCCGCGGCCGGCTCATCGTTGGGATAGAGGACTTTGGTGATATTTTCCGACACCATCTTGTCTTCCACCGAACCGTAATAATCCCCCACGTTGAAGGCCTGAAGATCGAAGGATTCGCAAGCTTCGGCCTTCCACAGCCGCAACAGGTTGGCCGTATTGACGGCATACCCTAAAATGGGGGTGTCATAGGGGATGCCCCGGATAACCCGGTCCGGAATCCAGCGGACTTTATAGCGTCCATTCTCGTCATGATACGCCTCGGTTCGTCCCCCGGCCTTTACTTCCAGGGCCAGCTCCGGATGGGCGATCTCCCATGGATTTCCCAGGCGCAGCCATTTATCCGTGACCTCGACCTGCCAGCCGTCCTTGATTTCCTGATCAAATATACCGAATTCATAGCGGATGCCGTAACCGATGGCGGGGATGCTCAGGGTGGCGAGGGAATCCATGTAGCATGCGGCGAGGCGTCCCAAACCGCCGTTTCCCAGCCCGGGCTCCTCCTCTTGCTCGATCAGGCGGTCCAGATGGAGGCCCAGCTCCTTCAGGGCCCGGCGGGTTTGATGGTCGATACCGAGGTTGATCAAATTGTTGGCCAGATGAGGCCCCAGCAGGAATTCGGCGGAAAGGTAACACACGGTCCGGCTGGCCTTTTCGCGGTAGGTCTCGGCGGTGTTGATCCAGCGGTACAGCAACCTGTCACGCACGGTATAGGCCAGGGCGAGATAATAATCGTTGGGCGTGGCCACCGCCGGAAACCTGGCCTGATGATAAAACAGATTATCGATGAAATCCTGTTTGATGGCCTTTACGCTGCAGCCGGTGCGCGCGTTCTCCGGTTCCCGGTAAGCAGGTTTGACGGGTTTTACGGTCATAAGCGGATATCCTTGCAGGTAAGCCGCCCGTTATGCGGGCGGCGGTTCACTCCACCGGACGGCCTTCGGAATAGGAAACCGTCTCGACTACCGGCATGTCACCCATGCCGTGCTCCGTATAGATCGGGATATCCGTCAGGCTGATCGCCCAGGACTCGTCCATCTCCAGCCCGCCGGGATCGTCGACCGAAAGCAGGAACAGACTTCTCTCCAGGGGTTTGACGACGTAGACCGCGCCGGTGGTTGTTTCCGTCAGCAGGGTGCCGGCCGGCAGGTTGATGATCTTATCCCGGATGGCCCGGGTCACGACCCACCCGGACTTTTCCAGTTCTTCATACAAATCCGGCAGCCCCATCATCCAGCCGTCATACCCCAGGGACAAAGTCCGGGCCTGTCCGGCGCCGTTTGTTAAGGCGATGTCATCGAACCTCAGGGGGTCGTCCAGCAGTTTGTAATCGTTCCCCTCCATCAGATAGGTCACCCCGCCCGCTCCCGAAGCGTCATATTCCCAGTTGAAGGACACGCTCTCGCCGCCGATGACCGCCTCAATCCCCCACAGCGCGGGCGCGATATCCCCCTTGGCGGCCAAGGGGACGCCGTTGGCATCGATATCGTTGTCGCCGATGCGGTCGTATACCAGCATCATATAATCCGGATGAGTCGGATCGGTGACGAACCGGTAGGTCGAATTGGCGTCCGGATTCCACTGGTCATAAAAAACCGTCGTGTTTCCTTCCGGTAACACGGACGCGAGGTTCACCGGATTGCAGGCCGTCTGGATTTCGTTTTTGACGGTGATAACGCCGGCGCTTTTCCGGACCACATAGGCCGTTCCCTGCATGTCCATATACACTTCCAGTCCCTCCGGGAACAGGAACGCCCGGTCCGCGCCTTCCACGAATTTGGGCGTCCACGTGAATTCGTCGAAATAATCCAGCTGTTTTTCCACCCAGCCGACGGCGGCGCCTTTGTATTCAATGAAAATTCGGCCCCAGATATCGACCCAGAGCCGATCGACGCTGTCGGTATCGATGGGCACCCTGGGGAAGAACGGCTGTGCGATGATTCCCGAATCGCCCTGGATTTCTTCCGCCTCGTAAAAGCCGGCTTTGCCGCCATTCACCGCGGCGGCTTCCTCGTAAACGTAGATTTTTTCCTCCATGGTCTGCCAGTCCCAGCCCCGGATGGAGACGGCTTTACCGGAACCGGTTGCACCGCCCACCAGGGTATTCAGCCCCACAGTCGCGTCGAAGTCTTCGAATTTTCCGGATGCGCAGACCGGAGGATCGGCGGCCCAGTCCATCCGGGAGCAATATTCCCAGGCGCCGTCGTTATAGAACAGGTTGTAGTTCTGATTGATCATGACCTCTGCGGGAATATTCTGGATATCGATGAGATCGGCTTCCTGATAAGTCCTTTTCACCAGAACCCCGCCGAATGACCTTCCCACCGTATATTCCTCCGCCGGCCGGTTCGGCGGAAGATCTTCGCGGGAAACCACGATTCCCATGGAGACAGGGCTCCCGTCATGGGTCCAGATCTCGTGACGTCCCCGCCAGACGCCGTAATAGGCGTGCTTTTCGACGCCTTCTTCCGTGTAGCGGATGGGGAAACCGAAGGATTTGGTCTTCAGGACATCGTCGCCGCTTTCGGCCTGATACACGCCGTAGCGGTGGGTCATCATGACCATGTGATTTCTGTCCCGGTACTCCACCTCTCCGTCCTGGCCCTCCTGGACGGCCAGATAGCCGTCGTTGTAGGCATAAACGGCCGTGCGGTGGGGCACGCCCCCTGATTGATCGCAATCCGGACAGAAATAGGCGTCATAATCCGGATAGTAAATCTTCCCGTATCCGCGGGAGGCCGACCGGTACATCACGGCCTTGGTTTTGACATCCAGTCCCTCTTCCCCGATCTGTCCCATGCCCGACAATTTCTGATACAATCGGATTTTGGCGAATCCGTTTTGCGCCGGCCGGCAATCGGCCACGAAATAGTCTTCGTCGCCGATTTCATCCAGTTTGACGTTCATGTCCCATACACCGTAATCCTGATAGGTGCCGTCGGTGTTCAGCACCGGAGGAGAGTAAATTCTGAATTCCGCCTTGATGACCGGCGTGGCGGATTCAGAGATTTTTTCAATCCAGGCCTGCACCAGCAGGTATGGTTGCTCACCGTCCGTCACCGCTTCGGATTGGACCAGCCAGTTCTCCAGTTTCTTCTGAGTGCGGCCCTCGTTTTTCTCCTCGACCGCCACCATGGCTCTGTAGGGTCCGTTGCCGATCTCCTTTTCGTATTCCGTCTGGTCGATGGCCCTCAGGATCTCCTCCAGCATGGCGAACTGTTCCAAGGTGTTTTCCTCGACATAGGTCCGGGTGACGGCGGTGGCGTAATCCGTTCCGGGATCAGCGGCGTCATGCGGAATCCCGTCCGCGGCTTCCATTCCGGAAGGAGATTCCGCCCCGCTCGATACCGGAACCGCCGACAGTTCGCTCGGCATGGTATACCGCGCCAGCTGGCTCCGGACCTCATCGGGATTGACGGGAACCGTGCCGCTGTCGCTCAATACATTGGCGCCGTGGTCGACGCTGCAGGCGTTCAAGGCCGCGACCGTCAGCAGCAGCAATCCAAGACGGACAGCCCGTCCGGCAAGGCGCAACAGCCCACCGGATTCGTCATTCCCAAATGAATCATTGCCCGCCGGTTTCCATCCTTGTAACATCATGGTGCGCCTCCCTCTTTCAATTGCTGTAGGATGCGGAAATATAGACCCGGAGGTTCTGGATATCCGCATCCTGTATCACCGGGGTACTACTGATGGCCTGGGCCTCGCCCGCGCCGAATGCGTAAGAGACCCCCAGGGTAACGCTCGTCAGCCGGTGGAACAGGGTGTAGCTCAGACTCAGTCCGTAAATGTCGATATGCTCTTCCTGGTTGACTTTCCCGGACTCCAGATCCGGCGTGTTGGCGAAATCCGTGTAGAATCCCGCCCGGACGGCCATGTCGTCCCGGAAATAATATTCAGTGCCCAGAAAGACGTTGCACACGGACTCCTTTTCATCCGCCGAGCTGTGCCAGCCCACATCGCCCGAGAACAACAGGCTGGGGGAAACGAAATAGGCGGCGCCGAATGTCAGGCTCACGGGCAGGGTCGGTTTGTCGCTGGTATTTTCGCTCTTGAAATAGATCGTGTCCGGATCGCTGAAATCATAGCTCAGCCCGTCGATATTGACCGGCTGCGCCGCCGCCGTGTTCCGGTAGATGTCATGCCGGGTGGTCTCGTTGTTGAGCACAACCACCTGGGACATGGAAAGCCCCAGGGCCAGTTTTTCCATGGGTTCCCAGATGGCGCCCAGGGAAGGTCTGATACCCCAGTCGTTGCGGGTTTCATAATAATTGATCAGAATATGCTGCCCCTGGTTGAACTGGATCAACTGGTTGCGGATGATTTCCCGATCCCTGAAATAGGCGTATACCGTCGCCCCCATGGCCAGGGAATCGGAAAAGCGGTAGGCGTAGGAGGGTCCGAACAGATAGGTCCGGTCACTGTCGTTGATGTTGATCATGACGGTATCCGCCGGGTTGTCGGCGAATTCCGTGCGGATATCCTGGAAATACTGTTTCTGGCGGCGCTGGATGGAATCCGTCACCGCATAGGACATACCGAGCATGCCGTTGCCCCCGAACTGCCGCACCAGACCGAAAAAATTCGGCAGCAGGCTGGAAGACACCTGCTCCCAGTCCTGGGTCCCGCCGTCGGTTCCGGTCAGCACGTCCCGATAGGTCTTGACCTCCGAATTATAGGCGTTCACACTGGCGGAAAGGCTGAGATTCGGCGCAAAGGCAATGCCCGCGGGATTGTAAAAGCAACCCGCGGGATCATCCGCCAGCGCCGTGTAGGCCCCTCCCATTCCAGCAGCCCGGTCGCCGATGATCATGTTGACGTAATGCTGCTCGTCCGCGACCGAAACGCTTGACGCCAGGAGCCACAGCAAGCCGGACACCATCCATTTTCTAGTGGATAACATTTTCATGGAACCTCTCCGCAACCGTTGCGTTTTTCATCTGCGCCAGGCCGCCCGCTGTCAGCACCGCATCCATTGCCGCGAATCTGACCCGATGAAGCGGGTAATCTCCCTGGTAGTTCCGATCCTCGACCTCAAACCGCCCGGCCTCCGTCAGGAATTGCTTGAGGGCGGCGGGATCGTATCCAGCCGAGGCCGCCATGAGCATGCCGATACGATCGGCCTCGATTTCATCCGTCACCTTATACCCTTCCCGGAACAGAATGTCGGCGGCCCGGTCCATGGCCTGCTCCAGGGACTTCACGGCGCCGCCGGTGGCGCCGCCGATCAGGCCGGCAATACCGGCCACGGCCGAACGGTCTTCTCCTTTGATATTCAACTCCCGAATGACGTGCCGCTCCGTAATATGGGCGATTTCATGCCCCAGCACACCGGCCAGCTGGGCTTCGTTGGCCATTTTCAGCAACGCTCCCCGGGTGATGAACACATACCCGCCCGGAGCCGCATAGGCATTGATATCATCGGAAGCAAGCACCCCGAAATAATAGATCAGTTCCGGCCGTCCGGAATGCAGGGCCGTGGCCCGGCCCACCAGGTTGACATAGCGGTTCAGTTCCGTATCCTCATCCAGGCCGTAGGCGCCGAGGATCCTGGCCGCCAGTTCCCGTCCGAAGAGGATCTCCGCCTCGATGGCTTCCGCCTCCCCGGAACTTTGGGCCATGCTCGAAATCCGTTTCCGCCCGTCACCGGCAACGGCGGGGATGGTCGGAAGCCAGACGATCAGCAGTAAAATCGACATCCAGTTACCGGTGCGTTTCATGGGCCGTCCCTTCCTGTAAAAACATCAGCGCCTGGCTTTCGGTGATGTCCACCGATTCCATTTTTTCCAGGGCCTCATAATCCAGCCGGTGCCCGGAGTGAATCCGCAGGCGGTTTTCCCTCAACCCCCTGGCCGCCGCCACGGAGGAATAGGCCGAGGATCTTCGCCGGGATCGGTCGGAAAACAATTTATATTTATTCAGCAGGGACGTGAAGGCGCCGTATATATCCCGCTTTTTCACCGGCGGCTTGACCGCCACCTGGAAGGAATAGATCCATCCGGACCGGCCTTGATGGGACACCTGATGCCAGTATTCCGCTTTTTTGAGGCCGGAGATCCGGGTACCCTGTTTCAGTTCAAACAGCTTTTCGGAACCGGTATCCGGCATCAGGTAGACCTGGGCCTTGACGCTGGCGACATACAGATCGTAAGCATTACACCGGGGCGGCGGCAACGCCGTCATGGCAGCCACGACCGCAGCCATGAGGATCAATTGGGGATATGCCGCCCCCCCCTTGCGGATTGGCCGGTCATTTTGCCGGTCATTTTGCCATTCATTTTGATTGATGCGCATAGAACCCGTCCCAATCCTCCGGCGGAGGATTTTCCAGATAGTGTCGACACCGCGCAATAAAAAGTTCCGCCGGGACATCCCGGGGACGGAGGGCCCGAATCCGCTCATACGTCGCAATCGCTTCCGGAAACCGACGTTCGCGGTACTGCGAGAACGCCTGCTCGGAAAGCGCGACCACCGTCCGGAGCTCCGGGTCCACGGAGCCGGTTTCATCCAGAACTTCAAAAATGGCGATGGGTTTTCGCTTGCCCTTGACTTTGACGTAATCCGCCAGCCGGCAGACGATGCGATCCTTGATCCGGTCATGGGTGTCCTGGCTGACCAGGATGGTGCAGCCGTAGGTCTTGGTAAGGCCTTCCAGCCGCGAGGTCAGATTGACGCTGTCGCCGATCACCGTATAGTCCAGCTTTTTTTCCGAGCCGATGTTCCCCAGGATCACTTCCCCCGTATGGATCCCGATGCCGATCTTCAGGGGCGGCATTCCTTCGGCCTCGTTTTCCCGGTTCAGTTCCTCCAGGGCCCGGCGCATCTGCAATGCCGATAGGACCGCCCTGTGAGCGTGATCTTCGATTTTCACCGGCGCCCCCCAGAAGGCCACAATGGCGTCGCCGATGAATTTATCCAGGGTTCCCTGGTGCTCGAAAATGATGGCCACCATTTTGGACAGGTAACGGTTCAGCAGGGCCACCACCATTTCCACCTGGTGGGTTTCGGAAATCGAAGTGAAACCCCGGATATCGGAAAAAAAGACCGTCAGTACTTCCTTGGAGCCCACCTCGGCCCGGAAATAGTCTTCCTTGTAGTGTTCCAGCACATCCCGGAGCATGGCGGGCGAAACATACTGACCCAGAATATTGCGGATCCGCCTTCTTTCCCGGCCCTCGGTGGCCATGGTAAAGACAAATCCGGAGATATAAGCCGACAGAAAGGCGACGGATGGCGCCGTTACGTTCATTACCCAGTTCCTTCGGAACAGGTACAGACACACCCCGTAAAACAAGGCCATCACCAGAACCGGAACCACCGCCCGCAGGGTAACATTGCGGAAGAACAACACTGCCCACAGCGTCAACGCCGCCGCCAACAATACCGTCGGCGCGGTGATGGGAAAAGCGGCAAACCGCAGGAAATCTCCGGTCATGATATTTGCGTAAACCGATGCTTGCAGCATTACGCCCGGCAATATCGACCCCAGGGAGGTCATTTTCAGATCCTGGGCGCCCGCGGCGCTGGCACCCACGAAAACGGTTTTGCCCTTGAATTCCTCCGGCCGGAACGGCAGGTCGGTATGGTTTCCCTGATCCAGTTCCCATTTGGTTTTCAGGACCCCGCTGATGGAAAAGGCCGGGTACCGTCCATATAGATGAAGATAATATTCGCCGTCTTTCGTCAGGGGAATGCGAATATCCCCCTCCGCTTTCCGGAGAAACAGATCGCCTTCCCGAAAAAAGGCGCTGCGGCTGCCGGTGTTGATCAGAGCGGCTGCCAGTCCCAATGAAGGCAAGCGGTTGCCCCGGTAATCGAACACCAGGGCCTCGCTGCGGAAAACCCCGTCCCGATCCGGCACGAAGGTGACCACGCCAACACCGGCGGCGTGGGGATACAATTCTTCAAAGGGCAGATAATACTGGTTGAAAGGGATCAGCTCGGCGGCTCCCTCCATGGAAAGGGAAAAACGTTCGGTGAAATCCCGGGGCAGCGGCTCATTTTGGGTGGAATCCGGGTCATCCATCACCAGCTGGGCCGCATGGAAAACCATGGCCGCTTCCCGGGTCGACTCCGCCAGACGGCGGTCCGGTTCGCTCAAGCCGTCCGCCGCATCGAGGCCGACCTTCTGGTGCTGGGTGAACAGAATATCCATCACCACGGCCCGGGCCCCGCAATCCCTCAGGAAATCGATGAGTTCCGCATGGACATCCCGGGGCCACGGCCAGCGGCCCACCAGCGGATCCAGGGCATGCAGGGAGGCGTCGTCGATCAGGACGATGGCGATATCATCCGGCAGGGGGGTTTCCGACCTTGTCAGCTGCATGCGGAGGTCGATGCTCTTCCGTTCGAGGATATCCAGGAATCCCGAACCATCGCCGACCATGGCGAGCAGACTGATCAGCAGGATGATCCAGACGCTTTTCGACAATTTCTGTTGCTGGGGCAACGGCATGGCATCGATGAGTTGGGATCAATTGGGTTGTCAATTGCGGCAAAGGGCCTGAAACGGCCGATCATCGCCGGACTGGCTTCTGGCTTCTGACTCCTGAGTAGTTATCAAGCTTCAAAGGAAGATATCGTTTCGATAGCCCCTAACACATGGTCAAACCGCCACTGACGCTGATCACCTGGCCGGTGATGTACCCCGCCTCGTCGGAAGCCAGGAAGACGATGGAATGCCCGATATCCTCGGGTCGGCCCATTCGTTTCAAGGGAATGATCCGGTCCATGTCCGCCAGGATCCGGCCGGCAAATTCATCGGCGGATCTCATCTCGGCGAACAGGGGCGTCGAGGTGGGCCCCGGGCAAATCACATTGACGGTGATCCCGTTGCGCGCCAGTTCCCGGGCCATGGTTTTGCTGAATGATATCACCGCCCCCTTGGCGCCGGCATAGACCGCCTCGCCCAGGCTGCCCACCCTGGCGGCGTCAGAGGCGATATTGATGATCCGGCCCCTGTTCCGCGCCATCATCTCCGGGGCGATGGCATACACCGTATTCAACACCCCCTTGAAATTGATGTCGATCACCTTGGCCCAAAACTCCGGCGTGGTTTTCACAAAAGGAACAACCCGGTCCCAGCCGGCGTTGTTCACGAGGATATCAATGGGCCCCAGCTCCCGGTTGATCCGCTTCACCATCTCGCGGACGGATTCGAGTTCCGTGATATCGGTTTCGACAGCCAGGGCTGTTCCCCCGGCCTTGACGATTCCGGCGGCCGTTTCCCGGGCTTCCTCCGCCGACAGGTCGGCGATGGCCACCCCGGCGTTTCGCCCGGCGAGGAGCGTGGCGATTCCCCTGCCGATCCCCCTCGCCCCGCCGGTGACGACGGCGATTTTATTCGACAGATCAAACAAATTCCAATTCCCGTGATGTTTCGATCAGACGGCCGTCAGGCGTTGTCGCTGCCGTAGTCCTTCAAGATCCGGGCAACATAGTTCCGCGTCTCTTTGGGCAGGCCGCCCTCGCTGTTTTCCAGATTGCCCATGCCCCAGTTATAGGCGGCCAGGGCCATTTTCACATCTCCGCCGTAACGGTCCAGAAGACCCTTGAGGTAGCGGGTGCCGGCCATGACGTTCTGCTCCGGATCATAGGCATTGGTCACCCCCAGTTCCCGGGCCGTTTCGGGCATGAGTTGCATGAGCCCCATGGCCTTTTTGGGCGAGGTGGCCTCGGTGTCAAAACCGCTCTCGGCCCGGATGACCGCGACAATGAGATCCCGGTCGACACCGTAGGTCGCGGAGGCCTTGTCGATGACCGCGTCCAGGGATTCGTTCTTCACGGGGCTCCTGCAGGTCGCCGGGTGGTATCCGTTACCGGTTTCCACGGCCGGGCGTCTGCCGACATCGGCCATGGGAATCGCGAAAGCCGGCTCCGCCGTCGAAAGGTCACCCTCTTCCTCCGCGAAGGCCTGGAGGATCGCTTCATTCATTTGGGAGCGGATCACCTCCAGCCGGGCGGCAAGCCATTTGGCGTCCGTGGGCGCTTCCCCGCCGGCGCTTTCCAGGGCAGCATTTTTCAGCAGGGTCGCGAATTCAACCGCCCCCGGAAGGGTGTTCCGGGCTCCCGGGCGGTTCCCCGGCAATAGATTCCGGATACCGCGACCCTGGATTTCCGGTGACGATACTTTCATTGGGGCCTCCTGACGGCAGGCTTGACGGGTGAAAAGCGGATAGCAGATGCCCGTAATATACGTCACAATCCGCTTTCATGTCAAGAAATACATGAATTCAGGATGTTGATGAGCGCGAGAGAAAACCGGAACCGGGGAAACGCCCTATTGCCCCAGCCAGGCCTCCTTCAGCGCGCCTCTCTCACGCAAGAGGAGTTCGAGATAAACGCATTCCAGAATCACCATTTCCTCGTCCCCGGCGCGCAGCCACTCCGACAGCCAGGCAAATCGAATGGCCATGACAAGACCGATCAGGTGCCGCATGCCGATCTCCGAGCAGCAGGGAGTGAATTCCGCCAGCAGGCTGAGTGTCAGCGGCCCCACCAAGGCGTCGGGAATTTCCATGCCGAGACATCCGATGAGGAGGGCAAGATCATAGAGCTCCGGTTTATACCCGCAGAATTCCCAATCGATGACCGAGACGATCGCTTTTTCCGACCAGATGACATTCAATGGATGATAATCCCCGTGACAAAACACCGTCGGTAGAAGATCATGGGCGGCCATGAAAGCCTCCTCGAGATGACAGAGAACCGGATGGAGCCGGGTCTGGAGATCGGGGCGGTGGTCCGCCAGCCGCTGCATGAGGCTGTAAATAAAGTCCTTGATGGAAAAAGGCGCCCCCTGACTGGAATGGGGAATGCTTCGCCCTCTGGTATGAAAATCTTTTAAAAACCCCGCCAGGGCGACTCCCCGCCAAGCCTCGAAAGCATAATCCGGCCGTTTCAGGGCCCCGCCTTCGATATACGGCCGGGCCAGCCAGAACCGGCCGGCGGTTTCATGGACAAATCCTCCCTCCCGGGACCGGCGATACGGATGAATCCTCCCGAGTCCGGCACCGGAAAGATGCGCCAGCACCCCTGCCATCTCCCGTTTCCGCATGAGGCAGTCCCCCGCGATCTCCTCCAACACCAGCCGTTCTCCTGCCTGGGTTTCCACCACGGAACGCCACAGGCAGCGCTCGGGACTGCCCGCCAAGTCCAGATCATGCCGCACTTTCTTCAGCGCGGCCCCCCAGCCGCCCGTCATAATCCCCTCCAACAGACGCTCCCGGCAGTCCGATGTCACCCCTTCACTTCTTCCCACTCTCTTTCAATCCAAGGACATGATTCCAGTCGACAGTGAAAAAACCTATCCATATCAGTTTGTTGACGTATTTTATTTCTTGACATGCCCGGTTGGCTCGCCTAAGCTCACTCTGGGACCCAAAGGGCCACCACGAAGAATTTGAAATCCAGGATACCGGAAACGGAAGCCGGAAGCAATTCCAAATTCCAGCTTCGGAGCCACTTCAACAATCTTATTCCGCCATAAGGCCGATGTAAACATCCGGGCCCTCCGGGGAAAAACCGCGCTCACCAGGTCCCCGGGCATCGGGGCCCTGGGGCTGGCCCAATGGCAGATAGAGGAAAACCATTTGGAAAAACAATTCGGAACCGGCCAGCAGAAGGATGGTATGAACTGGCATTTAATGGAAACCGCCGCCGCATTGGCTGAACTTCAGTCCAGTGACCAAAACGGCTTGGACGCAACGGAAGCCCGGGACCGGCAAGGCCGATCCGGTTATAATGAGCTGATCGAAAAAGGCGCCCGTTCGCCGTGGCGCATTTTCTGGGAACAGATCACCGCCACCATGGTCCTGATCCTGCTGGCCGCAGCCGTTGCCGCAGGCTTCCTGGGAGACACCAAAAACGCCGTGGCCATCACCGCCATTGTCGTCCTCTTCACCATTCTGGGTTTTTTTCAGGAATACCGCGCCGAGAAAGCCATCGCTTCCCTCAAGCGCATGTCCACACCGAATGTGCGGGTCATCCGGGACGGCATCCTCATGGAAATTCCCGCAAGAGAGCTTGTGCCGGGCGACATCATCGCCCTGGAAGCCGGCAACGTGGTTCCAGCGGATGTCCGCTTGACCGAAGCGGTGAACCTGCGCATCCAGGAAGCGGCGCTGACGGGCGAATCCGAACCCATTGAGAAGCAGACCGCAGCCCTTGCCGGCGATGATCTGCCGTTGGGGGATCGCCGCAACATGGCCTACATGGGAACGATTGTCACCCAAGGCCGCGGACGTGCGCTGGTGGTGGCCACGGGCATGCAGACGGAACTCGGGAAAATCGCCAACCTGATTCAGCGCTCCGCCACCGAGCAGACGCCGCTGCAGCGCCGCCTCGATCAATTGGGAAACCAGCTGGCCGTCATCGGCGGCGTCATCGCCCTGCTCATTTTTGGGCTAGGGATTTGGCGCGGCGACGACGTCCGTCACATGCTGCTGACGGCCATTTCGGTGGCGGTCGCCATCATTCCGGAAGGCCTGCCGGCCGTCGTCACCATCACCCTGGCCCTCGGCGCTCAGCGCATGTTGCGCCACCATGCCTTGATTCGCAAGCTGCCGGCCGTGGAAACCCTCGGTTCGGTTACCGTCATCTGTTCCGACAAAACCGGCACGCTGACGGAGAACAGAATGACCGTCGTGGTGCTGGATGTCGCCGGGCACGAGATCGATTTGACCGAGGACATGAAAAAAGACTCGGTTCGGCTCATGCAGAACACCGGGATTCCTTCGCCATCGCCGCTTTCCCTGCTGGCCGTCGGCGGCGTGCTGTGCAACGACGCCCGGCTGGTGATGGACGGGGACGACAAATATCACACCATCGGCGATCCCACGGAAGGCGCCCTGATCGCTGCGGCCGCCCGGCTGGGATACTGGAAATCCTCCCTGGATGCCGATTTTCCCCGCGTGGCGGAATTGCCCTTCGACTCGGATCGCAAACGCATGACCACGGTTCATCGTCTGCAGGCCGAACGTCTTCACGCCCTCACCGGCTGGAATCCGGATCATGGGGAAGGCATCGCCTTCGTCAAGGGCAGCGTGGACGGCCTGCTGGGAATTTCCAGCCGCATCGAGGCGCAGGGTACGCCGCAGCCCATGGACGATGGCTGGCGGACGCACATTCAAACCGCCAACGAGCGTCTCGCCCGCAAAGGCATGCGGGTTCTCGGCCTTGCCTATCGCCTGGTGGATCCCGTCGCGGATGTCCGGCAGGACGACCTGGAGCGCGATCTCGTTTTCGTGGGCCTCTTCGGCATGATCGATCCGCCGCGGCCGGAAGTGCGCGAAGCCGTGCGCGTCACCCGGACAGCCGGGATCCGGACGGTCATGATCACCGGCGACCACCCGCTGACCGCCCTGGAGATCGCCCGGCAACTGGGGATTTCCGAAAACGGCCGCGCACTGACGGGCAAGGACATCGACAGTCTACCGTTTGACAACCTGAAAAGCGTGCTGGAGGATGTCTGCGTCTTCGCGCGTGTCTCGCCGGAGCATAAACTGACGATTGTCCAGGCGCTGCAGGAAAAAGGTCACATCGTATCCATGACCGGTGACGGCGTCAACGACGCACCGGCCCTGCGGAAAGCCGACATCGGGGTGGCCATGGGGATAACCGGCACGGATGTGTCCAAGGAAGCCGCCGACATGGTCCTCATGGACGACAATTTCGCGACCATCGTCGCCGCCGTGAAGGAGGGACGCACCATTTATGACAATATCCGCAAGTTCGTCCGCTTTTCAGTGGCCGGAAACATCGGCAAGGTGTTGGTCATGCTGCTGGCGCCGTTTCTAGGCAAGCCCGTTCCGCTGCTTCCGCTGCAGCTCTTATGGCTGAACCTTATGACCGACGGACTGCTGGGTCTGGGTCTGGGGGTGGAGCCGGCGGAAAAAGACACCATGAACAGACCGCCGTACTCGCCGCAGGAGGGGGTTTTCAATCGCGGCGCCGGCATGCAGACTGCACTGAACGGCCTGATGATCGGCGGCATGGCGCTGGCGGTGGGCGCCTGGTATTATTTCCGCGGACACGCCAATTGGCAGACCATGGTTTTCACCTCGCTGACGTTTGTCCAGATCGCGCAGGCCCTCGCTTCCCGTTCCAGCGGTGAGTCCCTGTTCCGGATCGGTATCCGCTCCAATCCATTGATGCTGGGGATGATCCTGGCCGTGGTCGTCCTGCAGCTGCTGGTGATCTATGTGCCGCCGTTGCAGACGATTTTCAACACCGTGCCCCTGGCCCCCATGGATCTGGGAATCACCGCGGGCATCGGCGTGCTATTTCTGGTCATGACCGAGGTCCAGAAGGTCCGCCGCAAATCGTCGAAGCCGTGATAAATCCGGCTTGAGAATACAATATTGGGCCAATAGGTGGTTATCATTCCACTCTCTTTCAAGCACGGATAGCATCCCGGCCGACAGTAAAAAAAACCTATCCATATCAGTTTGTTGACGTATTTTATTTCTTGACATGCCCGGTTGGTTCGCCTAAGCTCGCTCCGTAACCCAAAGGGCCACCACGAAGAATTTGAAATCCAGGATACCGGAAACGGAAGCCGGAAGGCATTCCGAATTCCGGCTTCGGAATGCCTTCCACTGGAAGCAGTGACCCAAAAACCCAAGGTATCGCCGTTTGACTCCGGAAAGCGCCAAAGAAAAAACCTACACCCGCCAAGCCGCAGTGCTCACCCTCACGTCCATGGCCTCCACCGGCATCCTTCTGCTGTTTTACGCCGTAGGCCCCCAATCCGGCATGGAAGCGCTTGTGCTGATCGTCCCTTGGTTCCTATCCCTGATCGTTCATCTGGTGCTGACGGTACCGGCCCTGATCTTCGCCTGGAAAAGCCGGGCACACCTGAGACTATCCTGGATCTATACCTATTTCCTCCTTTTCTGGGGTCTGACAGGCTGGTATCTTGTGCTTGCGAACAACATCGACATCCTCATCGCCAGGCAGTTCGATACCTGGCAGCATCCCGGGGAAGCGGATTTGTTCAACGACCTGGAACAGCTGCGAATGGCGGCGCTCCAGCGGCATCCCCTGGATCCGGCCGTGCTGGACCGGACAAAAAAACTTATCCGGAACGGGGCCGATGTCAACCACCGGCAGCCGGGCAGCCGTCGCTCCCTGCTGGCGGAGGCAGCGGCCATCGGTGATTCGGACCTGGTGGCGGCAATGATTGCCGCGGGAGCCGAAATCCAGGGGAATGAAGCCGAGGGGGCTGACCCGCTCATGGAGGCGGTTCGTAATCGGCATGCAACGGTAACCCGGATGTTGCTAAAATACGGTGCAAACCCCGAACATGCCCGTTATGCCGCGGAAACGCCCCTGATAACCGCCGTCCGGAATCAAGACCCGGAAACCGTTGGCTACCTCCTGGAAGGCGGCGCCCTGCCGGACCACCACCCGGAGAGCGGTCTTCCGGCCTTGCAGATCGCGGCCGTCAACGGGGATGCCGTCACCGTCCGCTTGCTGGTGGATGCCGGCGCCGACCCGCACCGGAGCCTTTTCGGGAGTTCCACGGCCATGATCCGGGCCGTGGAAGCGGACTGCAGCGCCTGTGTCCGCATCCTTCTGGATGCCGGGGCCGGATTCTCGGGTAAAACCGGTGACGGCGACGGCCCCCTGGCCCTGGCTTTCAAACGCCACCGGCCGGATATGACAGCGGTCATTCTGAATGCCGGGCAGGACCGGCTTCATGCCCCGACCCGCTTCGGAACCGATGCGTACAACGACATGTTCGCCGCCATCCGCAAGACGGACCGGGAGGCCCTGGAATTCTATCTGCAGGCCGGAGTTCCCCCGGATCTCCTGGATGCCAACCGCCAGACACTGCTCCTGGATCTGGCCGGACGACAATACCAGCGGCCGGAGATATCCCCGGAATCGGAGGTGGCGGCCGCGGAAATCCTGTTCCGCCATAAGGCCGACCTGAACATCCGGGACCCCCGGGGAAAAACCGCGCTCATCAAGTCCCTGGAATCCGGCGCCCTGGAACTGGCCCGATGGCTGATTGAAAACGGCGCGGATGTGAATGCAGCCGCGGAGGAAGGGGTGACGGCCCTGCATACGGCTGTCTGGCACGGACATGAGCGCCTGGCTCTGACGCTCATGGACGCCGGTGCGGATGTCAATGCCCGGACCCGCATGGGGATGAACAGCGAAACGCCGCTGGAAGCCGCCATGAAAAAAGGAACCCCCGGTCTGGTCGCCCGTATGCGCAAAGTCGGGTCTGCTGGCATTTAAAAAGGAAGCAGTTGTGAGGATCAAGAAACCATTGAGATCCGCGAATCCCGGAAATGATCTTTTCAGAGCAGCCGAAAGATATATGCGGCATCCTCAACATGCAACCACGGGCCCGTCATCAGCAGGCAGTTGGCTGCAGCATCTTCGGAAAAATCCGACCCGCTTGCTCGTAGGCTGTTTTGCCGCGGCCATTCTGGCGGGCGGAGTACTACTCAGCCTGCCTTGTTCAGCGTCCGGAAAACGAATCAGCTTACTGGACGCGGTCTTCACGGCCACAAGCGCAGTATGCGTAACCGGCCTCACGGTTTGCGATACAGGGAAAGAGTATTCGACCTTCGGACATGCCGTGATCTTGCTGCTGATCCAGTTGGGCGGGTTGGGGATCACCACGCTGTCGACAGCCCTGTTCATGCTCTTCGGCCAGCAGGCCTCCCTGTCTACGAACGATGCCGTGGAGGGCAGCTTTCTCGCGCGTCCCAAGGGCAGACTGAAACCCTTGTTGATCCAGGTATTCCTTTGGACCATCACAATCGAGACCATCGGCGCGGCGGCGCTGCTGCCGGCGGAACTCGGCCGCCTGCCGGTGTTGCAGGCCGTCTGGAACGCGATGTTTCATGCCGTAAGCGCCTTCTGCAACGCCGGTTTCTCGCTCCGGTCTGACAATCTGATGAGCGCGCGTTCCAGTGCCGCCACTATCCTACCCATCGCCGGTTTGATCATCCTCGGGGGATTGGGATTCGGCGTATTGACGGAGATAACCGGAAATCTTTGGAACCGGGTCCGCGGACGGCAAGCGATACGGCTCTCCCTGCAAGCCAAAACAGTCCTGACGACCACCGGTCTTCTGTTGCTGGCCGGAACCCTCGGTTTCTGGATTCTGGAAAATGGCAATCTGCTTCACGGCAACAATCTGTCGAGTCGGTTTCTGACCAGTTTTTTTGCTTCGGTCACACCGCGAACCGCGGGCTTCAACTCCATCGATTACGGTCAAGCCACAACCGCCACAATTTTCTTTACCATGCTGCTGATGGCCATTGGTGGCGCTCCGGGGTCAACGGCCGGAGGAATCAAGGTCACCACCCTGGCCGTGCTGTTCGCTTTAGCCCGCGGGCGGTTGCACGGCAGGCGCTTTGTGAATCTTTTCGGCCGCGGCATTCCTGAAATGGCTGTGGACAAAGCGTTTGCCGTCGTCGCCTTGTTGACAATCCTGGTGGCCGGAGGGACGCTGCTGTTAGCCGCCGTCGGATTCAGCCATATGCCCCACGTCCAGACACCTGGACAACCGGTGGGTCTGCTGTTTGAAGTGATCTCGGCCCTATGCACCGTGGGTCTGAGTACGGGGATCACGCCGACCCTGGCGGCAGGGGGTAAAATCATCGTCATTCTGCTGATGTTTGTCGGGCGCCTCGGACCGCTGACCATCGCGGTGGCCATCGCCAGACAGTCGCCGGCAGCCAGTGTGCGTTTGGCCGAGGAGCCGATCATGATCGGTTGATGAATTCCGGCAACCCGATTTTCATAACATGGAGGAAAACTCGAATGAAAGGAAAAACCCGTGTCGCCGTGCTTGGCCTGGGAGATTTCGGCTATCACTTCGCCTGCGAACTCTACAAGTTAGGCCACGAAGTGCTGGCCGTGGACAGCAATGAGGACAAGGTGCAGCAAATTCTGGTCAACGCCACCAAAGCGGCTGTGGCCGACGTCGGTGACCGCTCGGCGCTGGAAGAGCTGGGCATCGCCGGCTTCGATATCGTGGCCGTTTGCCTCCCCGAGAAGCTGGAAACAACCGTGTTGTTGGTGCATTACCTCCACCAAGTGTATAACGCGCCCCAGATTCTGGTCAAGGTGGCCAACCAGGAACAGGCCGCGATTGTCAAACTGGTGGGAGCCGACGAGGTCATTCTGCCGGATCAGAGCGCGGCCCGGAAAGCAGCCATGATGATTCATCATCCCCGGGCCGTGGACTATCTGGAACTGGGCGGGGGGTACATGGTCGTCGCCGGCCACCCCCCTTCCAGCGCAATCGGGAAGGCGGCAAAAACCTGGTCCTCGCTGGAACACCTCGGCGTCAGCCTGCTGGGGGTTTGGCAATCCAACCCAGATGGCCCACCCCGGCCGCCGGCGCCCGACCAAGTCATCGCCGAAACCGATATTCTGCTCATAGCCGGGCATCTCGACCGCCTTCGCGAACTGAGGAGGTTGAAATAAGAGTTCCCGCAACATAGTACTTGCTTCAACGAGCGATTGCGGGAAATCATCGGAACTTTGAAAAATCCGGCCTGCGCTTCTCCATGAAGGCGTTTCTGCCTTCCAAAGATTCTTCCGTATTGTAAAACATGCTCAGTCCACCGACGCCAAGATTGGTAATACCCACCACTCCGTCAGTTTCGGCATGAAAGGCATATTTCAACATCTTCAGGGCCGTGGGGCTCTTTTCCAGAAGCTCGGCGCACCACCTGCCCACTTCCTCGTCCAGCTTTTCATGGGGCACCACCGCGTTCACCAGCCCCATGGCAAGGGCCTCGGCCGCCGTATAACGCCGGCATAGAAACCAGATCTCCTTGGCCTTTTTCAGGCCCACGGCCCGCACCAGGTCACCGGTGCCGAACCCCGGATCAAAACTGCCCACTCTTGGTCCGGCCTGGCCGAACTGGGCCTTTTCCGAAGCGATGGAAAAATCGCAGACCACATGGAACACATGCCCGCCGCCGATGGCGAACCCGTTCACCCGGGCGATGACCGGCTTGGGAATGGAGCGGATCAAGCCGGTTACCTGCTGCCAGCCGACTTCCAGCGGCAGGGAAGCCACCGTGCCGGAATACCCGCCGGCCTCCCGGATGGACTGATCCCCGCCCGTGCAGAACGCCTTGTCACCGGCGCCGGTGAGCACCACCACTCCCACGGCCTTGTCCACCCAGGCATCCGTAAAGGCCCGGTTGAGTTCGTAGATGGTGGTCGTGGTGCAGGCGTTGTACTTCTCCGGCCGGTTGATGGTGATCCGGGCCACGCCTTCTTTTTTCTCAAACAGGATTTCCCTATAGTCCATTATAACTCCCTCCGCTTCCATCAAAACCCATCAGCCGTTTTTCGAACGATAACCCGTTCTCTTTTCGTACTTGATGAGTTCCTTGAGATAGGCCCGGCGGGTGTCCGGGTCCGCGCCGGAAAGCTCCAGGCCGGTGGGGATGCTCTTTTTGCGGCCGGAACGGTCGTAATTCAGAACCGTAAAAAGGCCCTTGTTGGTCATATGGGATTTTCCCGCATCGAAGAAGTCCTCACCCTTGACGGTGATTTCCACCACCAGGGTGGTGTTGGCCACGAAAATAACCCGGGCGCGCATCTCCACGATATCATCCAGCAGCAGGGGCTTCAGGAACAGCACGTCCTCCATGGCGATGGTGACCATGCGGAAATTTCCCGTGAACTGCCGGGCCGCCGCCAGAGCCAGCTCCTCCATCATTTCCACCGTGTCGCCGCCGAAAACATTGCCCAGGGCGTTGGCGTTCCGCGGCAGGAATTTCTTGCGGATGACCAGTTCCGTTTCTAGCGGCGAAACCCGGGTGTTTCTCTCAAAGACATCCGCCGGCCGTTCCAGTGCCTGGGTATCCATGCCGTCGACGGCGGCGATCATCCTGCGACGATTCTCCAGCAGTCGCTGCCGGGATTCGGCCAGGGCCTTGCGCTCGAGATCCGCGGGGGTGACGTATTCCAGGCCAGGGATATTCCGGTTGGGCCGGCGTTGCTGATCCACAGCCACCATGGTGATCACGCCGCCGTGACCGGACCGGCCGTTCATTTCATCCGGCGCCTTGGAATAACCGTCCACCTTGACCACCATGGACGATCTGCCCACCTGGATGACATAGGCGTCATAGCGCACATAATCCATGTGATAAATGAAATCCAGCAGCTCGATGCGGTCGAAGGCCAGGGTCACGATGGTGCTTTCCGCATGCCTGGCCGCGGCGCTGGCGGCCGCCATGTCCATCATGTGCAGCAGTCTGCCGGCCGACATACGCTGGCCCATCAGGCTTTCCTCGCCGACGATCTCGGCGATGAAGCATTCCGACTCCGCCGGTGTCTTGATTCTTCTTTCCATACACAGCACTCATTTCCGTTTGCCGGTCAGCCTGTTGATCCGATATAATGATCCCCATCCACCATTCGTAATTCGTAATTCGTAATTCCTAATTGTTTTATCTCTGGTACAGCCCCACCAGCTCGGCTTCGGCCAGGATATGGCCCTCCATGGCTTTTTCCAGCACCGCCTTGGTGGGACGCTTCAGGTCCGGCAGAACCGTATCCAGGGCATACAGCTTGTGAAAATACCGGTGTTTGCCGATGGGCGGACACGGCCCGCCGTATCCGGTCCGTTTCCAATCGTTGAGGCCCTCCAGCGTGCCCCGGGGCAGCGCCGCCGGACGGACGGCCTCCGGCAGCATCCGGGTATCCGCAGGTATATTGTAGAGGACCCAATGCACCCAGGTCATGCGCGGATGCGCCGGATCCGGTGCATCCGGATCATCCACGATCAGGACAAAACTCCTGACGCCGGCAGGCTCCTCCGACCAGGCCAACGCCGGAGAAATGTCCTTGCCGTCACAAGTGAATTGCCCGGGAATGTCGCCCTGGTGCCGGAAATTCGTCGATGTCAGTTTCATGGCCGGGATTCCCTCCTTTCCGTCGAGTGGTATGGCCAACAAAATCAACAGACCGGAAAATATAACCTTCCACCTTGGTTCCATCCCTTCCTCCCCGCTATTCGGTTCCTTCGCGGTCCATCCGGTTCCCGATCACGTAGGCGTCCACGGTTCCCGCCAGCCAGCAGACCATGAGCAGAACCAGGCAGGCGCTCACGATCAGGTTGTCCGAACCGGTGGACGCATTGGCGGCCGCGCTTGAGATGGCCTGCAGATCGATGGCGCCTCCGGTTGATTCCAACTGGTTCAGAATGCCGAGGGCCTGCTGGACAACCTGCCGGATCATCACGCTCAAACAAAACAGAACAACCGTCATCCAGGCAAATCCCCGAAGATACCGTTTCAACATCAATTGCCCCAGACCCGGAAAAATCAACCCGGAAAAAAGGGCACCCTTGATAGCCTTTTTCATGACCCTGTTTCCTCGTATATTATGGAACCGTCTTGTCTTCGATTGCCATCAGTGGAGATGAGCTCCATTAGTATGGCATTTCCCCATTCTTTTCAATGAAATTTGAAAAAAGTTCTTGAAATCATCCGTCAAAATTCAGTAAAATAGCACTGATTTTCAAAAGGGAACTCAAACAAGCGGCTTCCATCACACCCCGGCCCCTTTCCGGCGGGACGATCTAACCCCAGATTCGTTACATCCGAATTTCCACGCAAAACCCATGGTCACAGGAGCGCGGGATGAGCGACAAGGCTCACAGCTTTCTTAAGAAATTTAATAATCTGAAGACCTTGCCGCATGTCGCCATCCGTCTGACACAACTCATCGCCGATGAAAGGACAACCGTTCGCGAACTGGAAGAAATCATTCGCCTCGACCCCACCCTCGTTCTGCGCCTGCTGCGGATGGTGAACAGCCCGTATTACGGTCTTCGCCAAAAAGTCGGCAGCATTGCCGAAGCCGTCACGTTTCTGGGCATCGACAATCTGAGGAATATTGTCGTGGTGGAAGCCATGAAGGATATTTTCAAGTCCGGCCGGCAAGATCACCGCTTTTCCTTCAGCAAGCTGTGGCTGCACAGCGCCGTTGTCGCCATCTGCTGCCAGATGGTGGCGGAACGCGTTTTCCGGCAGAAGGGTGAAAATGCCTTTCTCTGTGGAATATTGCATGATATCGGTTTGATCGCCGCGGCCCAGGTGGAACCGGACCTTTTTTTCCAAATCTGGGAGCATGATATACCGGATTCAGGAACCATGATCGCGCGGGAAAGGGAAACCCTGGGCACGGACCACTGCGACCTGGGCTACCATTTGACCGGAGAATGGAAAATTGCGGCGCCGGTACGCGAGGGAATCCGTCAACATCATAATTCCGAGCGGAAGCTCTCGGCTTCGGACATCGGCGGTATCCTGCAGATCTCCGAATACCTCTCCTCCCGGCTGGAGTACACCATGATTCCCGGCCTGCGGCCGGGCCTCCCCCAAATCCTGCTTCAGCATTTGCGGGAGAACATCATGGAATACCGGGTTATTACGG
The DNA here is from genome assembly GCA_049320885.1 of Thermodesulfobacteriota bacterium. Classification (GTDB taxonomy): domain Bacteria; phylum Desulfobacterota; class Desulfobacteria; order Desulfobacterales; family SURF-7; genus DYJD01. The sequence goes on from JBMORA010000063.1 coordinate 176,505, forward strand.
GAGATCTGCCTGAGGAAATCGCCAAGGCCAGGGAAATGTATCAATCGCCGGAGGAACCGCAGCCATGATGCCAGCGAATGATATTCTCAGCGAGCTCGAAGATCGGGACGACTTCCCCAGGCGCTTCCTCCATTATATGGAAACCCGAATGCCCGATACTTGTTTTTTCATCGAAACCGCCGACGGCGGTTCTTTCGCTTCCCCGAACGCCCCGCCGGACATGGCAGCCCGGTGGGAGAAAATGCGAAGGAATGTCATCCTTCCAAAAAATCCGGCAACAATCCCGGGACCCGGTGATTCATTCATCGGCGTAATACCGGTTGACGCATTCAATGGCTTTCTGTTTTTTTCCTGCTCGGGCGACTCGCCCATTGCCAGGAGCCTGGAAAACCGGTTGGTTGAATTGTATTTGGAGCATTTTTTTACCCGAAAGGAACTCGGCGACGAAAAAGAACGGTTGCAGTATGCCAAGAAACAGTATGAACGCCAGCATGAGGTCATGCAGTCCAAATACCGCGATCTCCTGGAAGAAAATCAAAACAACTTCAACATGATACAGGAGAAAGAACGGAATTACGCCCAGAAGCTGAAACTGGAAATCGACCACCAGACCGCCGAACTCCGCCGGGCCAACAAGCAACTGGAAGAGGCCATCGCCCATGCCAATTTGATGACGGAAAAGGCGGAATCCGCCAGCAGAAGTAAAAGCGATTTTCTGGCCAACATGAGCCATGAGATCCGGACGCCCATGAACGGCGTCATCGGCCTGACCTCCCTCCTCCTGGAGACGGTTCTTGATGAAAAGCAACGTCTCTACGCCTCCCGCATCTTGGGCAGCGCCGAAGCCCTGCTGGCCATTATCAACGACATTCTCGACATTTCCAAAATCGAGGCCGGAAAACTTGTCCTGGAAAAAACCGACTTCAATCTAAGTCTGGTTTTGAAAGATCTGAATGAACTATTTGCCATGAGCGCCAAAGCTAAGGGACTGCAATACAGTTGTTATTTGCATCCGCACGTCCCTGTGAATCTGATGGGAGATCCTGTCAGACTGCGCCAGATATTGACCAATCTGGTGGGCAATGCCGTCAAGTTCACCACGGAAGGAAGTGTTTCCGTTCAGGTCGTTTTGGAAAGTGAAGACGATCGCCAGGCCCTGCTTCGATTCTCTGTGGCTGATACGGGAATCGGCATTCCCAAGGATAAGCAAGAAATCATTTTCCGGAAATTCACCCAGGTGGATACTTCCATCACCAGAAAATTTGGTGGTACGGGGCTGGGTCTTTCCATCGTCAAACAGCTTTGTGAAATGATGTCCGGCAATGTCTGGATCGAGCCGGAAAAGACAACGGGGGCGACCTTCCGCTTTACGGCGTTGTTTGAAAAACAGTCTGCAGATAAATTCCTTCAAAGCAAGGGGATCGACGGAACGTGGTCCCCGCCCATTCAGGAGCGACAAAAGCGCGCCGTCCGGATCCTGCTGGCGGAAGACGATGAAACCAACCGGATTGTGGCGCTTGAATTACTCAAGGCGGCGGGCTATGCGGCGGATGTGGCGGAAAACGGCAGGGAGGCATTGGAAGCACTTGCAAATAGAGACTATGACCTTGTATTAATGGATATCCAGATGCCGGAGATGGATGGGATCACGGCGACCAGGCAGATCCGTGAGTGGGAAGAGTTGCGGATGAAGCAGGAGGAATCAGACCCGAATCATTCGACCCGGGATGAAAAAAACCGGCATCACCATCGACCCGCCAGGATTCCCATCATCGCCATGACGGCCCAGGCCATGAAAGAAGACCGGAAGCGCTGCCTCGAATCCGGGATGGACGATTATATCACCAAACCCATCCATCGCAGCGAATTGGAGGCGGCCATCAAGCGCCGACTCTTTGATGAAACATCCGTTCGGCAGGCGCTGCCCCTTGAAACGGGATTATCCGAATCCACCAATTGCCGCACCGGTTTCGACTATCACGAAATGTCGACGCGGCTGCAGATCAACCAAGGCACGGCCAAAAAATTACTGGGAACGTACATTACCGTAATTCCAAAATATTTCGACCAATTAACCAATTCATTGGCCACAGGGGATCGCGAAACCTTCACGCGCATCTCCCATTCCATCAAAGGGGCGTCCGCGAACTACGGCATCTCCGGCATGCAAAAAATCGCACAGGAAATGGAGTCCGCCGGGAGAGCAGAAAACATGGAAAAAGCGGCCGCCATGCTCCCCGTGCTTACGAAAGAATTCGAAACCGTGAAAACAGTTCTTGAAAATTTTATTCAAAGCCCCTGACAGGTTCATGGGGGAAGATCGGGAAACTTAATGTCCGGAGAGGAGAATCGCCATGCAACAACTGCAATCCATGAAAATCACGATCATCGACGATGACCTGATGAGCATCGAGTTGATGAGATCGATATTGGAAGAAAACGGATTCACCGATATCCGGGCCTTCTCCTCCGCGCCGGAAGCACTTGAAGCCATCCAGGCCCATCGGCCCGATCTGGTGCTGCTGGATATCGTCATGCCTGAAATGGACGGATTCACCTTTTGCAAATGCCTGCGGGAAAAAGAACCCATGCGCCACCTTCCGGTCATCATGATTTCCGGGGCAGGCCTGGAAGCGGATGAGACCATCCGCAAAACCTTTGAAGTCGGCTCGACGGATTTCATCTTCAAACCCATCCGCGCCGTGGATTTTCTGGCCCGCGTGCGCTCGGCCCTGACCCTCAAGCAAGCCTATGACGGCATGGAGGCGGAACTCGTCAAACGCCGGGAGGCTGAAAAAGAACAGCAGCGGCTCATCGAGGAATTGCGGGCCGCGCTGGCAAAAGTGAAAACCCTCAGCGGTTTTCTGCCCATCTGTTCGGCCTGCAAAAAAATCCGGGACGACAAGGGGTACTGGAAACAGATCGAAAATTACATCTGCGAGCATTCGGAGGCCGAATTCAGCCACAGCATCTGCCCGGAATGCGCCCGCAAGCGCTATCCGGAATTCAACCTGTACGGCGAAACCGCTAAGCCGGCAGGCGGATAATACTCCGCCAGCTTCAGGGAAAAATTGAAATAGTAAGGGTTCTCCATATTAGCCCCGATTTCACCCTGGTTCAACAGGTTGTATTCACAACATCATTGACACACAATCGCCTTGAAAGAAACCCGTAGCGGGTGCTCCCTACGCCTTTTTTTTCTTTTTCTTCCGTTTGTTCTTCTCCCACTCCTCCTGCGCCCGGATGAGATCTTCCAGGTTTGCTTCTTCGGGAGGACGATCAATGGTTCGGGAGTAATCCTTTTTGCTGATCCTGATCTCTTCGATCTGCTTATTCAGCAGACCCTGAATGGTGTCAAGCTTCTCCTTCTCCTCGCTGCTGCAAAAGGAGATGGCCACGCCTTTGTTGAACCCCCGTCCTGTTCTTCCGATCCGGTGAACATAGTTTTCAGGTTCATCCGGCATATCATAGTTGATCACATAATGAACATCCGGGATATCAATTCCTCTTGCGCTCACATCTGTGGCGATCAGGATTTGACTCTCTCCTTTTTTAAATCCTTCCATCACCTGGGTTCGAAGGGTCTGATCCTTTTCTCCATGGATGGAAAAAACAGGTATTCCCACCCGCTCCATGGCCTTGGCTACTCTTTCCGCCCGGACACGGGTCCGGACAAATACAATTATTCTGCTGTCCGGGTGTTCCTGGATAAACCGTTCCAGGAAAAACCGTTTGTCATCCATCTCCACATACATCACAAAGTGGGTGACATTTTTGGAAACCGGATCTTCCGGAGAGATCTGGATACGAATCGCCGTGCTTTTCACTTGGGAATAAGCCAGTTTTTTGATCTCTTTGTTGATGGTGGCTGAGAAAAAAAGAGTCTGGTGTTTTTCCGGAAGCATTTTTTTGACAGACTGGATATCCTTGATAAATCCCTTATCCAGCATCCGGTCAGCCTCATCCAGCACAAGGGTGTGTATGCCTTTGATATTGATATATCCCTGGTGGATCAGGTCAAACATCCGCCCCGGGGTAGTGATCAGGATATCAATGCCATCCTGCAATTTTTTGATCTGGGCATCCTGCTCAACCCCGCCGTAGACCACAAAAGTCTTTACCCTGGTATGCCGGGACAACCGGTTGAAAACATCATGGATCTGTATAGCCAGCTCTCTTGTGGGAACCATCACAAGGCATTTAATACCCATCGTGCGGTTGCTGGTTTTGAAACTGTGGATCCTGTCGATCACCGGAATGGCAAACGCAAGGGTTTTCCCTGTACCGGTCTGGGCAATGGCAAGCACATCCTCACCTTTGAGTATGGACGGGATGGATTTAAACTGAATATCCGTGGGCTTTTTAAACCCCAGTCCGGCAAGATTACTCTTAATATCTTCTGAAATATAATACTGATCAAATTTCATGGAACAGACCTTCGACGATTTTCAGAACTTCAACCCACATCTGCATATCATTGCAACCGACGGCTGCTTTTCCGACGATGGAACATTTCAGGTGGTCTTTAAACCGATTGCTCAGGCGGCATTCGGGATCATGGTATCTCGTCTGTCCGCCACTTTTGTACTTTCAATATACTCCTCGAAAGTCATGAGCCGATCGATAACACCGCCAGGGATGATCTCGATAATCCGGTTCACTATGGTATTCAAGAACTCGTGGTCATGAGAGGTGAAAAGAATCACCTCCTGGAAATTGATCAGGCTGTTGTTTAAGGACGTGATGGATTCCAGGTCAAGATGGTTGGTCGGCTCATCCAATATCAGGACATTGGATTCGGAAAGCATCATCCGTGAGAGCATGCAGCGAACTTTTTCCCCACCGGAAAGCACACTGACTTTTTTAACAGACTCTTCTCCGGAAAAGAGCATGCGCCCCAGGAAGGCCCGGGCAAAGCTCTCGCCCTCCGTGGGAGGAGAGAACTGCAGGAGCCACTCGATAAGGTTCCTGTCGCCGTTGAAATAGGCGCTGTGTTCCTTGGGAAAATACGAGTGGGTAATGGTAAGCCCCCAATTGAAAGTACCGCTGTCCGGTTTCATTTCCCCGGCCAGAATTTGAAAAAGGGTTGTCTTGGCCACGCTGTTTTTGCCCATAAAGGCGATCTTATCTCCTCCGTTTACAGTAAAACTCACGTTGTCCAGTACTTTTTCACCATCAATGGACTTGGTGAGTCCTTCCACTCGTAAAATCACGTTGCCACAGGGTCGTTCCGGCTTGAAGCAGATAAACGGGTATTTTCTTGATGATACCGGCATGTCATCGACGGTGAGTTTCTCCAAGAGTTTCTTTCGGGAAGTGGCTTGCTTGGATTTGGAGGCGTTGGCACTGAACCGCTGGATAAAGGCCTTCAGTTCATCGGCCCTGTCGGCGCTCTTTTTATTCTCCGCCTGTTTTTGATTCAGGTTCAGCTGGCTGGCCTGATACCAGAAATCATAGTTCCCCTGGTAGACCGAGATTTTACCAAAATCGATATCCGCAATATGGGTGCATACCTGGTTCATGAAATGACGGTCATGTGATACGACGATTACCGTATTTTGGAATCTGTAAAGAAATTCCTCAAGCCAGGCAATGGATTTGATGTCCAAATTGTTGGTGGGCTCGTCCATGAGCAAAACATCCGGATTTCCGAAAAGGGCCTGGGCAAGGAGCACGCGCACCTTTTCGCCACCTTCGAGTTCCTTCATCCTTCTCAGATGCATTTCTTCGGGAATCCCTAGATTTTTTAAAAGAACCGCTGCTTCAGAATCAGCTTCATAGCCGTTCAATTCCTCGAATTCAACCTCAAGCTCGCTTGACCTGATTCCGTCCTCTTCGGAGAAATCGGGTTTTGCATACAGAGAATCCCTTTCCGTCATAATTCCGTGCAGTCTTTCATGCCCCATTATGACGGTGTTTAAGACCGTCTCCTCGTCAAAGGCAAAGTGGTCTTGTCGTAAAACCGCGACCCTCTCCCTGGGTCCCACGGAGACGGTCCCTGAGTCCGATTCGATTTCTCCGGCAAGAATTTTCAGGAACGTGGATTTCCCTGAACCATTGGCGCCGATTAGTCCGTAACAGTTGCCTGGCGTAAATTTTATCGTAACATCTTTGAACAGAATCCTCTTGCCGTAGGCGAGAGCGACGTTGGTTGCGCAAATCATTGCCGATTCCTTTTCATGAAAATAAAAAAAACCACAGGAACTTCGATCCCGTGGCTCAAAAGAGGAGAGTCGTATAGCATTTAACAAAGTGAAAGGGAATCTTTTTTTTCCATATTAGCCCCAAATTCACCCTGGTTCAACAGGTTGTATTCACAACATCATTGACACACAATCACCTTTCGAATATAGTCCGATACGAAAAAAGCAAGGTCTTATCCCTTTTATCCCCATCCCTTAAAAATAGTAAGGGTTCTCCATAGCCTTGCAAAGTTGGATGGAGATGGATTGAAATCCGAAACGGGCTTACCTTCAGCGAACGAAAAACAGAACATTACGGAAAAAAATAGATCGTCCGAATGGAAATCTGCTTTTACGCACCTCTCAAACCCCTCGGACACGCGAATCCGTCCGGGGACCTGGTGACGGCCGGGGGGATCGTCGATTTTCTGTCCCGGCGGAATCATTCCGTCATCACGGCCAGCCGGTTGCGCTGCCGCTGGATATACTGGCAGCCCTGGCAATGGCCCTTGATCCTGCGGGATATCCGGCGCTGCATCAGGCGCCTTCCGGCCTTGCGGCCGGAGTTGTGGTTGACCTATCATACGTATCACAAGGCCCCGGATCTGATCGGCCCATCGGTCTCGAAACGCCTGGGCATTCCCTATGTCCTCTTTCAGGGGATCTACGCGACCAAACGGAAAAAACAAATCCGCACCGCCCCCGGCTTCTACCTGAACCGCCGGGCTCTCCTGTCCGCCGCGCATGTGTTCACCAACAAACGGGTGGATTTCGCCAACCTGAAACGTCTCCTGCCGGAAAACCGCATCACCTATGTGGCCCCCGGCATCCGGCCCGCGGAGTTCCGCTTCGACGAGGCTGCCCGCGAGCGCCTGCGGCGGGAGTGGGGCTGCGCCGACGCGCCGGTGGTGCTTGCCGCAGCCATGTTCCGGCCGGGGGTCAAGACCCGGGGACTGGAATGGGTGATCCGTTCCTGCGGACGTCTTTCCAGAAACGGCCAGCGCTTTACACTCGTGGTTGTCGGTGACGGCAAAAAAAGAAGCTATCTGGAACAACTGGCCCATGACCACCTGCCCCGTCAGACAGTGTTCACCGGAAAGATCAGCCGGGAGGAACTCCATGCGTTTTACAGCGCCGCCGACCTGTTCGCCTTTCCCGGCATGGAGGAATCCCTGGGTCTGGTGTACCTGGAAGCCCAGGCCTGCGGCCTGCCGGTGGTGGCGTTTAAAACCGCCGGCGTTCCTGAAGCGGTGATCAACGGAGAAACAGGCTTGCTGACGACTCCCTTTGCAGCGGATGAATTCGATGACGCCCTGGCGACCCTGCTGAACAACCCCGCAATTCGACGGGAAATGGGCGAGACGGCCATGCGCCGCATCATCCGGGAGCACGATCTGGAAACCAACTATCGCGTCATGGAAGAGACGCTACAGGAAATCGTGAGGGCATGGAAACACCCCGACTGGACCTGCTGATTTACGCCCACGACGGCCGGGGCCTCGGCCATGTCAGCCGCAGCGCGGCCATCGGCATGGCCTGCCGGCGGCTGTTTCCGGGCCTGAAGGTGCTGCTGGTCTCCGGTTCGAGAATGACGGGCGACCTGATCGGGCCGGCCCCCCTGGACTGGGTGAAGCTGCCGGCCTATCAGACCACAGTCGTTAAAGGCCTCTCCCACGGCCGTACGAGTCCGGCCAATTTTTCAGACGCGGAACTCGGCTGCCTGCGGACCGGCTTGCTCGCCGATCTCATGAACCGTTGCCGCCCCCGCTGTGTCCTCAGCGACCACCTGCCCCAGGGAAAACACCGGGAACTGCAGGGCGCCCTGGACGTAACAGCCGGTTTGGACACCCGATGGATTCTGGGAGTACGCGGAATCGTGGGACAGGTCCCCGGATTCTGGTCGGAGTTGTCGATTTCGGTTTTCCAGTCCCGCTATCAGGGCATATTCTGGTATGGCGACGAAGGGGTGCTGGGAAGCGAGCCCCGGAAAACCCTCGGCGACACTTTCGGCGTGCCGCCCGTGGAAACCGGCTACGTTTCCCGGCCCGCCGAGCTGAGCCATTGGCAACCCGGAAAAGCCCCAAAAACTCCCGGCCCGGCGGTCACGGTTTCCGTGCCGTGGATCGGCGAGAATACCCTGCCGATGCTCCAGCGCCTTTCCGGGGCCATCAGCGGCATCGGCCCTCATTTCGGTGAGTTTCATATCTATATCGGCTTTGGCGAGCATCTGGAAGCCTTCCGGATCGTTCATGAACTGTTTGATCCCCTGCCCTTCTGCCAGGTATCTCCCATGGGCGAGGCCTATTTCCCCTCCCTGCTCCGATCCAGGGCCGCGCTGATATATGGCGGATATAACAGTCTGACCGATGTGATGTTCGCCGGCATTCCGGCGCTTGTCATCCTGCGGGGCATGCAGGACCGGGAACAGGAGAGCCATGTCCGGCTGCTGAACCGCCATGGCCTGGATTTTTCCGTTCTGCCCGAAGGGGATGCCGACGAACGGTCCCTCCGGGATTCGCTGGGGAATCTGTTGACGAAAACATCCTCCCCCAGAACACGCATCCGGCTCCAGGGGGCTGAAAACAGCGCCCGGGAACTGGCCCGGATACTCTCCACTTGAAAAAACGGATCAATTTCTATAAAGAGCAATAGCGTCCGACAGTTCGGCGGCCGGAGAAGGTTCTTCCGCCAACCGGCCGGAACCACAAATCCGACAATGCAAAGGCAACCATGACAACACAAACGCCAGCCATCCAGGGAACGGACTTTGTCCGCACCATCATCCGTGAGGATCTGCAGCAGAATAAAAACAACGGCCGCGTGGCCACCCGGTTTCCTCCGGAACCCAACGGGTATCTGCATATCGGGCACGCCAAATCGATCTGCCTGAACTTCGGCGTCGCCGCGGAATTCAACGGCACCTGCAATTTGCGTTTCGACGACACCAATCCGAGCAAGGAAGAGGTGGAATATGTCGAGTCCATCCAGGAAGATGTCCACTGGCTTGGGTTCGATTGGGGAGATCGTCTCTATTATGCCTCCGATTATTTCGAGCGGTTGTACGGATACGCCGTCCAGCTGATCCAAAAAGGCAAGGCCTATGTCTGCAGCCTGAGTCCGGAGGAAATCCGGGAATATCGCGGCACCCTGACCCGGCCCGGCAAGGACAGTCCCTTCCGGGAACGCGGCATCGAGGAGAATCTCGATCTGTTCCGGCGCATGCGGGCAGGCGAGTTTGCCGAAGGAACCCATGTGCTGAGGGCGAAAATCGACATGGCGTCTCCCAACCTGACCTTGCGCGACCCGGCCCTGTATCGCATCAAGCATGTACATCATCATCGCACCGGGGACGCCTGGTGCATCTATCCCATGTATGATTTCGCCCACTGTCTCTCGGACAGCATCGAAGGGGTGACGCATTCCATCTGCACCCTGGAGTTCGAGAACAACCGCCCTCTATACCATTGGATTCTCGATCAACTGGATGTTTCCTGCCACCCGCAGCAGATCGAGTTCGCACGGCTGAATCTCACCCACACCGTGCTGAGCAAGCGGAAACTGATTCAGCTGGTGGAAGAAGGAAGGGTATCGGGCTGGTCCGACCCGCGGATGCCGACCTTGTCCGGACTTCGCAGGCGCGGTTATCCGCCCCGGGCCATCCGAAATTTCTGTGAACGCATCGGCGTCGCCAAACGGGACAGCGTCGTGGACATGGGACTTCTGGAACACTGCGTCCGGGAGGACCTGAACCGCAGCGCCCCGCGGGTCATGGCGGTCCTGAAACCAGTGAAGGTCATCATCGAAAACTACCCCCAAGACCAGGTGGAATGGTTCGAATTTCCGAATCATCCGGAGGACCCCTCCCTGGGAACCCGATCCGTGCCTTTCAGCCGGGAGCTCTACATCGAGCAGGAAGATTTCATGGAAAATCCTCCCAAAAAGTTTTTCCGGCTGAGTCCCGGCCGGGAAGTACGGCTGCGGTACGCTTATTTCATCACCTGCCGGGAGGTGATCAAGGACGAGGCCGCCGGCGACATCATGGAGCTGCGCTGCACCTATGACCCCGACACCAAAGGCGGAGACCCTCCGGACGGCCGCAAGGTCAAGGCCACGCTCCACTGGGTATCGGCCGCCCACGCCGTGGAAGCCGAGGTCCGGCTCTATGAGCATCTGTTGAAAGCCGATGAAGCCGCGGAAGACGACGCGGCGGACGATTCAACGGAGGAAAACGGCAGCCCGGATTTTCTGACGCGGCTTAATCCGAATTCCCTGGAAGTTCTGACCGGCTGCCGCGTGGAGCCCTTTCTCGCCGATTCCAAGCCCGGAAGCCGCTTTCAGTTCGAGCGCCTGGGGTATTTCTGCGCCGATACGACGGATTTCTCCCCGGCGAAACCGGTATTCAACCGGACCGTCACCCTGCGGGATGCCTGGGCCAAAATCCAGAAGAATGCATGATTCAAGGCCAGTAAAGGAGACAGGATGTTCTTATCCCAGGATCGGCGACTCAACATCGGTTTGCTCTGCATGCGAATCGGGCCCGCTGCGGGCCTGCTCTATCATGCCGGCCCGCGGCTGCTTTCCGGGGCAATTTCCTGGGAACAGACGGGAAAAAGCCTGTATTTCCTCAAAACGGGATTGCCCCTGAAATGGATCGGCCTCGCCGTTTTGTTGATCGAGGCCGCAGGCGCGTTGAGCCTGATCAGCGGGTACGTAATCCGCGTCCTGTGTTTCCTGCTGGCCGGGCTGTTCGCCCTCCACTGCTACACCTACTTCCTTGCCGGCAACAAAGCCCTTTTGCTCTATGCCCTGGGACTTTTTTCCGTTTTCCTCGGTTTGGTTTTCACCGGCCCCGGCGGCTATGCGCTGACGGTGAAATTGAAAAACTCATAAGGGGGATTCCATGCGGATCCAACAATTCCGTTACAGCACGGACAATTTCAGTTATCTGTTGCACGGCCGGAAATCGGCACTGGCCGTGGATCCGGGAGCGGTGGACGATATTCTGGCCTATCTGGACGGCAAGGATCTTACCCTCGAACACGTCGTCAATACCCACCTGCATCCCGATCATACCATCGGCAATCATGAAATCCTTCAGCGGACAAAGGCCCGGTTTATCGAAAACCGGGACCTTCATGGCATGGAAAGTATGGCGGTGGACGATGAACCCGTGCGGATATTCCATACCCCCGGTCATACGGAAGATTCCTTCACCTTCCACAGTGGAACGACCCTGATCACCGGCGATACGCTGTTTAACGGCACGGTGGGCAACTGCTTCTCCGGCGACCTGGAATCCTTTTACCGCTCCATCAAAATCCTGACCGGCTTCGGCGGCGGGACGACGATATACGCCGGCCACGATTATGTCGAATACAGCATGGCTTTTGCGCGCAGCCTCGAGCCGGACAACCGGGACATCGATGAGTTCCTGAAACGGTATGATCCGCGCCATGTGCGCTCCACGTTGGCGGATGAGCTGAAGATCAATCCCTACCTGCGATTCAATGATCCGACGATGATCGCCCTGCTGGAAAACAAGGGGCTGCCCGTGGAAACCGAACTCAAGCGGTGGAAATCCCTGATGGAATGTTATTGAACGACTATCGGAGCATTACAGGGTCACCCGGCAGCTGGTGCCGCAGTTCGGGCATTCTATCACCACCGGTCGTTCGTTCGAGAGGACTTCGATTGGATTCTTGCAGTGCGAGCATTTGATGACGGTCCTGGCGCCTTCCGTCCTGGCCGCGGCCGCCGGTGCCATGGAGCCCCCCGTCTTTCCGATATATTCCATGACGGCCTGCCGCAGACACTCCCTTTCTTCATTACCCCCGCCCTTCTGGATCAGCCTGGCGTAATCGTCCGCGGGGATGACCAGGTTCACTTCCAGAATATGGGTATTTTCCAGAGCGCGGTTGAGCGTCTCCAAGGCCACTGCCAGATCGGCGATCTTCATGTCGCCGGCGGCCATCCGGTCCTGAATGATTTTCGACAGGGCCCCGGAAGTATACCACTGCCCGTTGTACTCGATCGTACCATCATCCAGACGAATCTTGCTCACGCTGCCCCCTTGGTTTGTTGCCCGAAACAGGCGGTCGGTTTTGGTTGCGGTTGATCATTCGGTCGTCAGCTCACTGACGTTTTGCATCAATGTTTTTATGGGAAAAGGTTTGGGAAGGATTTTGTTGAAATTATTGTCCTTGAAAAGCCAGGGAGTGCCGGACATGCCGATGATGGGCGTGGCCCCCCTTGCCGAACCCCGGATGTGGCTGGCAATCCGGTTGCCGTCGATTCCCGGCATGAGAATATCCGTTATGACGAGGTCATAGGAATCGTTGTCGAATTTATGGAGCCCTTCGCTTCCGGTGTGCGCCACGTCCACTGTAAAACCAAACCGGGTCAGCACTTCCTTGATCATCCTCAGCACCATGGCTTCGTCTTCGATAACCAGGATCTTTCCCATTTGCTTACCATTTCCTTACAACCGCTGCTGATGATTCCCGCTTTGTAACGCCGCAACTATCGCACACCGCCAAATCAGTGTCAACAACATATTGTGTATGGAAATAAAGCAATATACAATTACCGTTGCAACAGCCGGGCTGCCTGTCGCTGCATGTTCTCAAACGCCGCTTCCGGCAATCCGGCCCCACGGACCACCCGCCTGGCCTGCTCGTCATCCACCAGATCGCCGGGGGAATGGGTATCCGTATTGATCACCATCCTGGCTCCGATTCTCTCCGCCAGACGCGCCACATGCCCGTTGGTCAACGAGTGGCCCTTCCTGGCGGTTATTTCCAGACAAATGCCCCTGTCCCTTGCCAGGGCGACCTCTTCCGGAGTGATCAGTCCGGGATGGGCGAGGATGTCGATATCCGCTTCCAGGGCCGCGCGGTTCGTTCCCGGCGCCACCGGCTCCACGATGGTCTCACCGTGCACGACAACCAGTTTGGCCCCGAGAGCGCGGGCCTGCCTGGCCACATCTCCAATCAGGGCCGGGGGTACATGGGTGATTTCAATGCCGGGCACGATCCGGATCCCGAGGATCGGATTCAGTTCCTCCGCCACCGCAACAATCCGGGGAATGATGAAAGCGATGTTCGATGTATCACCGTGGTCCGTCAAACCGATCCCGGTTATTCCTTTGCTCTCCGCCCGCCGGATCAGCTCCGACGGAATCAGTTCCCCGTCGCTGAACAGGGTGTGCGTATGCAGATCGATCATGGATTACACCTTGTATTTTCCGAAATCGTCCGGATTCAGTTTCTCGAGATATTCGGCCCATTTCTTTCCCTCATCGGTATTGTCGAGGACTTCGCCGGTCACATCGCCTGACTTGAATTTCTGCAACACCTTGTCATCCACGAAAATCGGCGCTTTAAACCGCAGGGCCATGGCGATGGCGTCGCTCGGCCGGGCATCCATGCAGAAATCCCTCTCCTGGGCCTTGAAATAAATTTTGGCGAAAAACGTGTTGTCGCGCAGATCGCAGACAGCGACTTTTTCCACGGCCACCGCCATTTCCACGATGAAGTTCTTGAAAAGATCGTGGCTCATGGGACGGTCGAAATGAATCTCCTGCAGCACCGAGGCGATGGAAGTTGCTTCCAGAAGCCCGATCCAGATCGGGATGGAATCCTCCATATCAATGGTCTTGAGGATGATAATGGGTGTATTGGAAGCCTGATCCAGGGTCAGTCCGGCAATATTCACCTCATGCAGCATGGGTCTTTTCTCCTTCTTTACGGGAATTCGAAGAGATAACCTTCACTGGTTTCCCCAGCAGCGAATGAGAATGCGCCTTTTCAATCCGTACATCCACCATCGCGCCGATCAAATTCCCTGCACAGGACGATTCTTCCGCATAGAAATGCACGATTTTATTGGCAGAAGTCCTCCCGGTCCACTGGGTTCCCGGGACCGCCTCCGGCTTGACGGCGTTTGGCTCCTGCTGTTTACCGAATCCTTCAACGAGCACTGAAACCGTTTTGCCGATCAAGGCCTGGTTTTTCTTACTCGTATAGGTTTCCTGGAGGTCCAGAAGCTCCAACAGTCTTTCGTGGCGTTCGCCTTCGGAAACCTTGTCGGGCAGATCGGCCGCCGGTGCATTCGGTCGATCCGAATAGGCGAAAGCGAAGAGGCCGTCGAATTCGATTTCCCGGACAAGATCCAGCGTGGCTTCAAAATCGGTTCTGGTCTCACCGGGGAAACCGACGATCATATCGGCGGTAATGGCTATATCCGGGCATTTCCTGCGCAGTTTTTCCACTTTTTCGCAATAGCCTTCCCTGGTATAATGCCGGTTCATTCTGGCCAGAATCCGGTTGGATCCGGACTGAACCGGAAGATGCATATGGTGGCAGAGTTTGGATAAAGCGCCAAACGCTTCCACCAACCCATCCGACAGGTCCTTGGGGTGGGATGTCGTAAAGCGCAGGCGCCACAGGCCCTCCATGTCGTTGACCCGGGCCAGCAACTCCGGGAAAGAGCAAAGCCCTTGCTTTTTCCCATAGCTGTTGACATTCTGCCCCAACAACGTCACCTCCCGCATACCGGCGGCCACCCGGGACCGAATCTCGGCCACGATCTCTTCGGGCGGCCGGCTGATTTCCCTCCCCCGGACATACGGCACCACACAGTAGGTACAGAAATTATCGCATCCCCGCATGATGGTGACAAAGCCGGATACCGTTTCCCGGTCACTGCTCCTGCGGTCGTGGGAAACCGGCTGCCCATCCCCGGTCATGTCCAGATCCGCCAGTCGATTTCCAGTCCGCTCGATTTTCTGAATCAAATCCGGCAACCGTCCGATGGCGCGGGTCCCCAGGACAAAATCAACCACCGGGACCCGGCTGAAAATTCGCTTGCCTTCCTGTTGGGCGACGCATCCGGCCACCCCGATGATCAACTGCGGATTTTTCCGTTTCATCCCCGCCAGTCGCCCCAGAAAACTGAACACTTTCTGTTCCGCCTTTTCCCGCACCGAACAGGTATTGACGAGAATGAGATCCGCCTGTTTGATATCGTCGGTTCTGTGGTAGCCGCATTTCCACAGCTCCTCCGCCATCAGATCGGAATCATAGACATTCATCTGGCATCCGATGGTCAATAGATACACGTATTTCCGCTGCATCAACCCGTTTTTCTTCCTTTATAAATCATGGCTGATCATCCGCCGCCTTTGAGGACGGTACCCCTTCCATTACCCATATCGGTCAGCATCAAATAAATCAAGCCCCCCATATGGATTCTTTTTCCCCCGGGTCGGGTATTTCCTCCAGCAGGATTTGCCGCGCCATCTCGCTGACGATCTCTTCAACCGCCGGCAGGCTCCCGGGGGCTACGATGAGGGCGACAATCCCCTTTCCGGCATCCAGCGTGGATACCATGGCAAGTCCCTCCCAGGCCTCGAAAACATATTTCAGAAAAGAAATATCCCGGCGGCCGATGCGGAAACACTTCCGGATGGTTTTCAATTCCGTCCCCCTTTTACATGTCGTTTTCCAGTCAGTCTCAGAATGGGCTTGTCCTGGACTGATGAATACGCTATCTCCTGGCCTATGAAAAAACAATGGGAAATTCTTCAGCCGGAACCTCGGGTTCAACAGACCATTCGCCGCCTTACCGGATGCAGTCCCACCATCGCCGCCTTACTGGCGAATCGAAAAGTCGACCAGCCTGACCGGATCCGTCAATTCTGGTCGCCCAGTTTTCAGGATCTGAGACCGCCCTTTTCCATCCGCGATATGGACAAGGCCGTTGCGTTAATAGTTCAAACAATTGAATCCAAAAATAAAATAATGGTTTTTGGCGATTACGACGTCGACGGCGTCACCGCCACCGTCATCCTGTACGAATTCCTACGGTCCACCGGCGCTGACGTTTGTTACTATATTCCCCATCGCCTTACCGAAGGGTATGGATTGCGATCCAGCCATATCACCGGCAAGGCCGAGCTGGAAAATATCCGCTTGATCATCACCGTCGATTGCGGTTCCGCCGACCACGACGCCGTCAATGCCGCCAATGAGGCCGGGATTCAAATCGTCGTGACCGATCACCATCAGATCACCACCGATATCCCGGCGGCCGAGGCCGTTATCAATCCCAAACGGGAAGACTGCGGGGCCGGGCTGGCGCATTTGGCCGGCGTGGGCGTGGCGTTTTATCTGATCATTGCCCTGCGGAAGCAGCTGCGGGACCGCCAGCACTGGAAAACCGTTCCGGAGCCGAACCTGAAGGCGCTCTGCGACCTCGTGTGCCTGGGCACCATTGCCGATATGGTGCCGCTCATCGATGAAAACAGAATCTTCAGTAAAATCGGATTGGAAAT
Organism: Thermodesulfobacteriota bacterium; assembly: GCA_049320885.1. GTDB lineage: Bacteria > Desulfobacterota > Desulfobacteria > Desulfobacterales > SURF-7 > DYJD01. The sequence goes on from JBMORA010000063.1 coordinate 193,020, forward strand.
CATTACCGGCAATTCCCGGCCCGGTCTGAAAGCCCTCATGGAGGTCTGTCGGATCGGCGCGCCGGCCGTTGACTCCGAAGACGTGGCTTATCGGCTGGCCCCCCGCTTGAACGCCGCCGGCCGCATGGGGCATGCCGATCTTGCCGCAAAATTGCTCATCACCACCGATCCCGACGAAGCCCGCGAACTTACCCGGCGATTGTGCAGTCTGAACGATATCCGGCAGGCCACCGAGCAGGAAATCATGAAGGCGGTCCATAGTTATCTGCAGGACAATCCCAACTTACTGAAAAAACATTCCATCGTGCTGCATCATCACGGCTGGCACGCGGGCGTTCTGGGTATTGTGGCGGCCAAACTGGTGGAAAAATACGGCCGCCCCGCCATGCTCATTTCAACCGCGGGAGGCATCGGGAAAGGCTCCGGCCGCAGCATTCCCGGTTTCGATATCCACGCCGCCCTGAAGTCCTGCGAAGCCCATCTGCTGGCTTTCGGCGGCCACCAAATGGCGGCGGGCCTCACGATCAGGCCCGAATCCATCGAGGCATTTCAGGAACAGTTCGACCAACAGGCAGCCCTGGGGACAGGTCCGGGGGGACTGCCACCCAAAATGTGGATCGACTGTGTGCTGGATTTCCATCTCATTACCGACAACCTGTTGGACGAGCTCACCGCCCTGGAACCGTTCGGGGTGCAGAATCCGGAGCCGCTCTTCCTTGCGCGCAATATCCGGATTCAGTCGGTTGCCGAGGTCGGTGGAAGCCATAAGCGTCTTCGCCTGGCCCAGAACAACGGCCGCCATCAGCAACTCCATGACGCCATTTTATTCAACGCCGGAAACAGGGATTGCTCCGCTGAGAAATCTCATGAAGTGGCCTATCGTCTGCGCTGGAATCACTGGAACGGGAAAAAGAAAGCGCAGATGATCATCGAAGACATGCGGCCCATGGAACCGGTGGGTCAGGCGTCCCTGCCAGCACCGCCCATGCAATAAGAACGGTTTCCACCCGAGGAGTTTAACCTGCCGATTGGAATCGACCGTTTTCCGCAACGATCCGCTTTTCATTCAACAGTTTTTCCAGATGTTTCCGCATCAGGGCGCGCTCGCCGAATTCGAAAAAAGCCTTCGGCTCTCTTTTCTTTCTGTAAATGATGCAGGCGTCGACAATTTCCTCCATGCTTCGCGCTTCGCGCAGAAAGTGGAGCAATTTCTCTTCCCGGATGTCGATGACTTGGAGATACTGGTCCCATAACTTTCCGGGGTTGTTCTCGAAAACGCCCTCTTCATGGCTGCACAGCCATACGGCAGCCGGAATCCGTTGCAGCCGTCGCACGGAATCAATGGTGCTGCTGATGCTTGATGCGACATCGCCGTACCATGGGCCGAACGGGGTCAGATCGTAATCCCCCAGGAATAAAATATCCGGGCCTTTAAATAAAAACGCCAGATGTCCGGGAGTATGTCCGGGTGCGGCAATGATCTCCACCTGGATGTCTTCCAAGGAAAGTGTTGTTCCGCCGCGCAGATGCCGTGAAGGAACTCGCGGCTTGAAATGAAACAAATCCTGAAACAGGGCGTGCCAGTGTTCCCGATATTCATGGTCCAATCCGTAAGCGTCCGACAACCTGTCGAGGCTGGCAAGGGGCGCCGCGTCCTGCTCAGAAACGGCCAGTGGCAGGTCATCGAACAGATCCAGGTGCATGAAATGATCTTCATGCCAGTGACTGAGCCAGATTTCCCGGACGCCGTTTTCCTCCCGCAGCCGCGCCAATCTTTCCCGATTGGAAGCCGGATCGATCAATATCCCCTGCCCCGCGATATATACACTGTTGCAATACGGATATTTGCCGTTGTTGTCACCCGGCAGGAACCATACGGGGCCAAAATGTCTCTCCTCCATTGTTTTATCCCTCCCCCACCGGATCGTTCATGCCCTCTTCATCTCAGCGCCACCGCTGTCGTCAACAATTCCACCACCTCGTTGATCTCAGCGGTCTTGTCAAACCGTGCGGCCTTCCCCACAACCAGCCAGCGCAGCGCCAGATGGCTGAAGGCACCAACGAACAGATTCCGGAAGATCCGGTTGTTCACGGAGGACCGGATACTGCCGTCCGATTTGCCTTCATCTAGAATTCGATCCAGCATATGCAGGTACTTTACAAAATCGGAATACACGTCGGATTGATAAAATTCCCGATTGAAAATCCCGTTGAGAATGAACGCCTTGGTAAAAGCGGGGCGGCTCAGGTAGACGGAGTAATGATGCCGCACGAATCGTCGCAGTTTGCGCAAGGGGGTTTTGACCGAAAACAGTTCCTCCAATGAGTTCAGGTGCTGGCCCAAACGAGCACGCATGATGGAGAACAGCAACTCTTGTTTGTTCGGGAAAAAATCGTAAATGGTCCCCTCGGCCACCCGTGCTGCCCGTGATATCTCGGATATGGTCGCATGATCAAATCCCTCGCGGGCGAAAACTTCCTCGGCCGCCTTCCATATTCTGGTATATTTGTCGGCCGGGGACCGGGATGTATCGGTCAACAGCGGATTCAACAGGGCCCAGATTTCATCCAGATCCTTCCGGGCATCCTCTTTTTGCAGGCCGGTAAGATAGAGAATGTTTTCCATGTCCAGGAGTCCCAGGATCATATCCCGAACCACCAACAGGTTCAGTTCATCGGGGAATGCGCCGGCTTTCTGCCCATCCTCCAGGATCTCCCTCAGCAGACGGCTCCATTCCCGGAAATATTGGAATGAATCATGGGAAAAAAATTGTATTTTCGAACGGCATTCAAAGATGGTGAAATCGGCGTAGCGGCTGTTGGTGTCGTGATAAAAAAGCTGAAACCAGATGAATTTACGCAATCGCTCAGTGGGCTCCGTTATTCCCTTCAAGTGCCGTGAAAGTTCTCGGACACCGGCCTTCAGATGCTCACCGGCCGCCTGGAAGAGGAGATCCTCCTTGTTCTTGTAATAATGATACAGAACCGAATCCGTCACGTCGGCGGCCGCCGCGATTTCGGCGATGGTGAACTCAATGCCCTTGCGCGCGATCATCTCGACAGCGACGTCCAGAATATCTTGTTTCCTGTCGATTTGTTTCATGAAATCCAGTGAGATGGATTTAAATCAGGATGCTGCTCTGTCGGGGTTAGAACCCCAGATCAAACTGGAAGGAGACGTCATCCAGCATCAGGTCTTTCTTCACTCTTTCGCGGCGATGGCTCAGATCCGAGCCCAGTCTCGTGCCCGATACGGACATCTTTAGATATTCATTGAAGTTGTAGCTGAAGCCGAAGGACATATCCAATGTTTTCCAGCTGCTGTGGGACAATTTCGACCATTCAAGCGATTCATCCGGCAGGGTGGCGTAGGATGCCGACATCATGAGCGCCCAACTGGCGTTTTGCGGCGCCATCCGGGCTCCCAAGCCCAGAATCTGTCGTGTGCCGTCCTTTTCATATACGGTGGACCGTCCTTCCACATATCCCACCGAGGGTGAAATGGCGAGCCATTGGAAAATCCTCGCATCCGTGGAAACCCAGGCGCCTTTCCGGAATCCCAGATCATAGGAGTTATACAACGGATCGAAACCTGCATACGATAATCCGCCGGTTGGGTCATCCTGGTTGAATTCCGTGAAAGCCCCGAGGTTCAGATCCATAACGGTCCCAATCAGCGGAGTATTGTAGCCCAATTCAAATACCCGGTTGGTTTCGTATTTGGAACCCCGTTCCCGGGAAGCGAACATCTCCGTATTGACATAGGAAGCCAGCCCTTTAACGCGCTTGGAACCGATAAACCGGTTGCGCCAATACCGGTTGGAAAGGCTGGAAATCGTGACTCCCGCCTTGCGGGAGGCATGAATAAATTTGCCGTCGGCCAGATAAATCCCAACGTGGTTGATACGTTTTTTCCCCGGACCATAGAAAACAAGATCACCGGGGCGCAGGTCTTTCATGGGAACGCTTTCCAAAATGGGAAGGCGGCTCTGACGGGTGGAATTATGAGGGATATTAATACCGAACAACCTGGAATATAACTGGCTTGTCAGCCCCGAACAGTCAATGCCTTTGGCACTGGTCCCGCCCGCCCGGTAAGGGGTGCCGAGAAATTTTTCCGCTTCCTCCCGGAGTCGCGTTTCAACGATATCATCATACTGGTTGAAAGCGGTTGGGTTTTGTGAATAGGTTTCACGGGAATACCGGTTCAGGGTGTTTTTCCCGGCCGTTACAACCGAAGGGAGAAACAACAACAGTATGAATAAGAAATGAGCGTAAGAACCTGGTCTTCCTTTTTCAGTCATGTCCACTTGTATTTCCGGTCTTTGTTCGGCACAATCCCCAAAACAGATGGCGCGCCGCAACGAGAACAACTGCATCAAACCGATCTTGAACCTTCGACGCTTGATTACCCCGGGTGGAGACCTATCCACAGCCATGGCGTCCGAATTTTGGTTTCATACTACCAGCATGAAACCTCGTGTCAAGACTTTTTTCTTTCCAAGCCAATTTGTTACACCTCCCCTGATGAAACAAACGCAGACAAGCGAGACCCCCATCTAATTCATAACAATTTGATTTATAAGTATTTATATAGATTCGAACGGCTTTCTATTTTATTTTTCCTGACCGTTTTTTAACAGACCAGCCAAATTCAACCGAGAATATCATATTATTTATTCAATATTAGCATATTATATATATTTACCCATACGGATTGCAACCTATGGATCCTTTTCCCGATAATAGAATATCGCTCATTCCACTGCCTTGCCTTTTTGAAAAACGGGATTGAAAAAGCGTTCCAAGCCAAAGAAAGCCAGGCCCGAAAGATGGCGGGACGTTTTCGGCCCATGGACCGATCACGGAGAAAACGATAAAATAAGCTCCCAAATGGGATGATATCTGATATGGTTTTACGATGCGCAAGATGGAAACGAAAACCAAAACAACCAAAGTCTTTTACGGCTGGTACATCGTCGGTATCGCATTCTGGGCCAACTTCATGTCCGTAGGTACCGGTTTCTATGCCTTGAACGCGTTCATGGAGCCGCTCTGCAATCTGCGGGGGTGGACGCGGACCGACATCAACCTGGCTCTTGTGATCGGCACGTTTTTCGGCTTCCTGGGACAATTTGTCTACGGCACCCTGGTTCGCCGGGGTGGTGTCCGCCGCTTGATGCTGCTGGGCGCCCTCAGCAGCGGGGTTTCTTTCGTTTTCATCCCCCGGGCGGAAACCCTGTGGGGTTTTTATTTGGTTTACACCCTGCTCTTCATCGGTAACGGGGCTTATGGGGGCATCGTAGCCGCCACCGCCGTCAACAACTGGTTCATTCAAAAACGAGGGCAGGCCCTCGGCCTTTCCACTTCGGGAATCTCGCTCTCCGGCGCTGTTCTGCCCATGACCGCCCTGTATGCCATCACCCGGGCCGGGATAGAGGAGGCGGCCCTGATTCTCGGGGCCTCGGTGCTGCTGGTGGCTCCGCTGGCCTGGTCACTGGTCAGGGACTGGCCGGAAGATCTGGGCTTGCAACCGGATGGCCTGCCCGGACACGCCCCTGCTGAATTGCAACGGCATACCGCCGTTCCGACCAACCACCGCCCATCGGAGTCGCTTGCCGGTTCTTACACCCCCTGGACACTTGCACGGCTTTTGCGCAACGGCTCTTTCTGGAAAATGGGCTGTTCCTTTGGCTTGCTCATGATCGGAACGGTGGGTGTCATGTCCCAGCTCAAGCCCAGATTTTCCGACCTCGGTTTCAACGATCTGCATGCCATGGGATTGATGTCCGTAACTGCCCTTGTCGGCGCCATGGGAAAATATTTCTGGGGGTCCTTCTGTGACCGCTTTGAACCGACCCGCGTTGCCGTCATTCTATCCCTGGCCAACGCAGCCGGCCTGGGGCTGGCGCTGTTTCACGACTCTTTTGTCGCGCTGACATTGTTCATGGTGGTTTTCGGGTTTACCATGGGCGGCATCATGTCAATTTATCCGGTCATGGTAGCGCACCTGTTCGGCCGCGAATCCTTTCCCTCGGTCCTTCGCTACATCTCCATTTTCCTGATATCCCAGCTGCTGGGCTACATCATAGCCGGCCAGAGCTTTGACCGCGCAGGGTCCTATGATCCGGCATATGGGATCTTCATGATCCTGGATTGCATTGCCGCCATATTGCTGCTGTCCATGAAACCAACTACGCCCCAAGACTACCGCAGTCAGGTTTCTCCATGAATTTTTCCGCCGCCATGGCAAATCCTCCCCCAGCAACCCCCTGCAACTTTCAAGGTCAATGGATAGTTTTTTTTGACAAAATGAATTCTCTGGGATATGACGGAACGGCATAATTCTCCACAAACAGGGTTTTATTCAAGAAACACGCGACATACAACTGTCGGACAGCGACATTCCATCCGGAATCGGTGGTGCCTAAGGAAGAGGAATTTCATATAATCGTGACAGAAAGGAGCGTAAATGAAAACAACGGTCATGGAAACAATGCAAAAGACGGTCGCCAAATATGGAAACAAAACAGCTCTGAAAACCAAGATCGGAGGTGTGTGGAAAGAAATGACCTGGAATGAGTATCACAGTCAGATCCGGACGACTGCCCGTGCCTTCATCTCTTTAGGCCTGGAACAAAAGAAGGCGGTAAGCATTCTAGGCAACAACTGCCCGCAATGGTTTATCAGCAATATGGCCGGCATTTTCGCAGGCGCCGTTCCCGGCGGCATATACACCACCAACAGTCCGGAACAGTGCCAGTACATTGCCGAACACAGCGAGGCCAATATCGCCGTGGTGGAGAATGCCGAACAACTGGCAAAATTCAAAAAGGTATGGCAAAACCTGCCGGAATTGAGGGCCATCGTTCTGATGAACGGCTCGGATTCGGACAAGAACGTCTATTCCTGGAGCGACCTGCCCAAACTCGCGGAAAAAACCAGCGAGGCCGAACTGGAAAAACGCATCAAGGCGCAGAACCCGGATGACTGCTGCACCCTGATTTACACATCCGGCACTACGGGAAATCCCAAGGGAGTCATGATCAGCCACGACAACATCACCTGGACCGCCGGCCAGGTCATCAATCTGATCAACGGCAATGATGAAGATCAGATCATCAGCTATCTTCCCCTGAGTCACATCGCCGAGCAGGTCGTCAGCATGCATGGGCCCGTCATCATGGGCGCCACCAGCTGGTTTGCGGAGAGCCTGGATCTGTTGGGCGACAATCTCCGGGAAGTCCGTCCAACCATTTTTGTCGGTGTACCCCGGGTCTGGGAAAAAATTCAGGCCAAAATGGTTGCCGCCGGCGCACAGAACCCGCCGTTGAAAAAGAAGATCGCCGCCTGGGCCCGTAAAAAAGGCCTTGCCGCCGGATATGCCGACCAGGAAGGCAAACCCAGACCATTCATGTATGGCCTGGCACAAAAACTGGTGTTTTCGAAGGTGCGGGAAAAATTGGGGCTGGACCGCTGCCGCCTGTTCATTTCCACAGCCGCCCCGATTTCCATGGACACGCTGGAATTCTTTCACAGCCTGGCCGTACCCATCACGGAAGTGTACGGCATGAGCGAGTGCACCGGACCCGGCACGGTTTCACTGCCCGAGCCCTTCAAATACCGGATCGGCTGGGCTGGACCATGCGTCCCCGATACGGAAATATCCATTGCCGAGGACGGCGAAGTGCTGATGCGCGGCCGGCATGTATTCAAGGGCTATTTTAAAAATGAGGCCGCCACCGAGGAAGCCTTGGATAAAGACGGTTGGCTCCATTCCGGCGATGTGGGCATCATCGACGACAAAGGCTTCCTGAAAATCACCGACCGCAAAAAGGAATTGATCATCACGGCCGGCGGCGAAAATATCCCACCGCAGGTTCTGGAGGGGAAACTCAAGGCCATTCCGGTGATCAGCCAGGCCGTGGTGGTGGGTGATCGGCGCAAATTCATGACCGCCCTTTTCACCCTCGACCCGGAAAAGGTAAAAGCAGAGGCCCAGGCTGCCGGAAGCTCGGCGACGACGGCAAAAGAAGCCTCCAAATGCGAAAAGTTCAAAGCTCACCTGCAAAAACAGGTGGACCAGGTTAACACGACCCTGGCCAGGGTCCAGTCCATTAAAAAATGGGTCATTCTGCCGGAGGAATTGTCCATCGAGGGCCAGGAATTGACGCCGACCATGAAATTGAAAAGACGGATCATCTATTCCAAATACGCCCAGGAAATCGAAGCGATGTACAAAGAATAATCCGGACAAAAAAGCCGGGGTGTTTGACGAAAAAACACCCCGGCTGGTCCGGAATCCGTAACCTCTCCGCTTTTCGGATCAGGGTTTCATTTCATAAGCGCCTTTCAGCGGCACCACATGCGTTTCCCAGATATGGTTGAACCGCTTCGGGTCGACAACCGCCTTTTTGATCATCCGCAGGCAGAGCCCCATCTGCTGGTCCGTGCTGCTCGGCTTGGAATACAGCTGCAGGGAGAATTTGGAAAAATCCCGCACCATGAAATCAAAAATCTGGTCCAGCAGCTGATCCTCAATGGCGTAAATTTTCGCGTTTTCGATGATCAGCTGCCCATAGGCCACCAGGGTAAAAAGCTCTCCCAGAATCAACAGATAATCGATATCCTGCTGTTGTTCCTTGCTGGGGGGCGCCGTCATCAAAAATTCCTTCAACACCTCGATCTGCTCCTTGAAGACCCGGATATTGGGCAGATCAATGCTGTTGTAAGCGATAGCAAAATCATGAAAACGGATTTTCCCCAGTCCGCGGGTCGGCCCCTGATGGAACAGGAAATCATCATTACCCGGTTTATCCTGCTTCGCTATTTCTGGAAACTTGTCCGGGTTGAAGAAGAAATTCGGCATGAATTTGATGATCAGGGCCATGTTCACATGAACGGTCCCCTCCAGTTTCGGCAAGGCCCGGATGTCCTGGGCCGCCATTTCAAAATACATGTCTTTTTCAAAACCTTTGGCCGCGATCACGTCCCACAGGAGGTTGATCACTTCTTCTCCCTGGGTGGTGACCTTCATCTTGGTCATGGGGTTGTACAGCAAGTACCGCCGATCCGTTGCCGAAGCCGATCGCATATAGTCGGCATTGCGCAGGGCGAACAGTTTCATGGCCGTCAACCGACTGTAGGCATCCACAAACAGCTGACGGATATGCGGGAAATCGGTGACCCATTTGCCATATAGATTGCGATTGGCGGCATGGTTGATGGCTTCGTAAAACGCATGGGTGCAGATGCCGATGGAGGCCCATCCCAAATTGTATTTGCCCACATTGATGGTATTCAAGGAGGAATCCCAGGCGTCCTGGCCCCTGGAAAGAATGTCCCCTTCGGTGATGGGATATGCATGCAGGGCATATTCCGCCACATAGTTTTGAGAATTGACCACATTTTTCACCAGTTCGAATTTTTCATGCTGCGAATCCACGGCAAAGAAAACGTATTCATCCGTTTCCGTGTCCTTGCCGAAAGTGGAAACAATCGCCGCCTTGTTCGCATTGCCGATATAGTATTTACCGCCATCCGCCACATACTTGCCCTCCCCCAGGGGTGTCAGGGCCATTTCGCTGGAATATAGATCGGCGCCATGGGCTTTTTCCGAAAGACCGAAGGCGAAAATCCCGCCCTCTTCCAGCAATTTGGCGGTCTTCTTTTTGACCTCCTCGTTATTTCCCATCCAGATGGGCCCCAGGCCGAGAATGCTGACCTGCCAGGTATACCAGTAAGGTAAACCATAAAATCCCAAAATTTCGTTAAAAAAACAATTTCGGTAGGTATCCCAATGGCATTTTGCCCCGCCGTAGGGGGACGGCGTGAGCAGGGTCGAAAAAATTTTTTCCTCTTTTATGAATGTCAGAAAATCATCATACCAGACCCGTGCCTCATAATCCGCCTTCAGTTTCGTTTTTCCCTTTTTTTCAAAAAATGCAACGGTTTTCAGCATGATCTGCCTGGAATGCTCATCCAAATGATCATATCCATTCTTTCCGGGATTCAATAACATCATACGAATCGTCTCCTTATAGAAATAGAATTCCGCGTCAGGACGACCTGAAGCGTAACGAATACCCACCTACTGGATGGACTGCAAATGGGTACGCAAATTGATCTTCTTTCTCTTCAAACCAATTTTTCGCCGGATATTTCTGCGGTGCGTCTCAACGGTTTTGGCCGAAAGATTGAGCAGAACGGCAATTTCCTTGGTTGACTTCCCTTGTTTCACAAAATTGGCGATCTGAACCTCGGTGGGCGTCAGGCTGTAATAGCGATAGGTAAGGCCCTGGACGAAAGGAGAAATAATGTCGTTGAGGTTGTTTTCCATCACCCCCGCATATGCCCGCTGGCGGTCGTCAAGGCCGCTGACCTTCAGTTTATCCAACACCGGAATGATCAGTTCCCTGACATTGAACAACATATTCTGCTCGAGTTCCGCCTTGTTTTCATCCTTCTTTTTTAGCAGCATCTTCAAGGCGATATTGGCTTCCTCCAGTTTGATGGTTTTAATCTCCAACTCCTTATTCATTTTATCCAGTTCCGCCGTCCGTTCCGCCACCCGTCGCTCCAGCTCGTCCCTGGCTTGGCGCAAATCCGCTTCCGCTTTCTTCCGCTCGGTGATATCCCGGACGATGCTCCTGAAACCCACGGCACGACCGTCCCCCCTTCTCACCAGGGAGGCGGAAACCTCGATCTGTCTCCGGGCCCCATCCTTGCGAATCACTTCATAATCAAATCCATGCACGGGTTTGCCGCTCCGATAAATATCTCTAAAGGTCCGGAATACCTTTTTCGCTGTCGGCTCATCCATGATCTTCCGGCCGTCCATGCCGATCAGCTCGGCGTGGGAATAGCCGAGAATTCTGGTGAGAAACGTATTGAAAAACGTAAAATTACCGGACAAATCCATTTCACAATATCCGTCCTGGATGCTTTCCAGTATGATCCGATATTCTTCATCGGACTTAACAATTCCTTGGAATGGTTGGCTGTTTTCTCTTTCCGCTTCCTTTTTCATGCCGAATATGATGACTGCCCGCAGGTAATTACTGTTTGATATAGTTGAATTATTATTCCATATGCAACCGGGTTGGCAACACTTAATTAATGTGTATTTTTTGTGTATTTAATATACCTATTATCAGAATGCCGGCAACCCCGTCAACCGGATAGTGGACGGCATGGCCTAAATGCTATAAAAAAGGCTTGATGTTTTTATGGTTATGTGTATCCTTTTGCTCGGATTTTCAAAAAAAATCGCGAACAATTGTAGGGGATCGATATGGTCAAAACCTTGCGTATCCTGTTTTACTGCTCTACCGTTATTGTCGTTCTTTTTTTTCTCGGCGCCTGCGGAAACAATCTCAAACAGACGCAGCCGCAA
>JBMORA010000064.1:0-197405 GCA_049320885.1 Thermodesulfobacteriota bacterium
AAATAATGAGGGATGAAAAAAGAAAAAAAGGTTGTCGTTTTTCAGTGATTAAATTAGATTTTGAAAATCTGTCGCCGGGGGATTTTGACCCGGCCATGGGTGGGGGATTTTCAAGTGGCCATCGGGGTTTAGAGGTTCCACTACTACTATTCCGAGAATTGAAGTTTTTCCGATTATAAATCTATGGTAAATTTTAATCGTCACGTCCTTAAATGTTTTTAAGCCAGAGAAAGATCCTTCTGTTCCAAAAACCGATTCTTCAATTCGAATTTCCGGTTCATCTATTCCTGAGATATTGGCCTGATTTTTCAGGTATTCTCTGAATGATTTTTTAAGATCATTTTTGATAATAGTAAGGGGTAGGCACTCTGCACGAAGAAAAGGGCGTTCTGTTTCTGACTCACTCTGCACCATTAAACTTTTTATACCATTAAATTCAGCATTAACTATTTTTGTTTTTACTGGAAAGTCAACGGTAAACTCACAGGATTCAATTGATTTAAAGGCGATAGTTTTTGTTTTGGGGGCATTTTCATTTTTTCTTGAATAATTTGCTTTATATTGAACAATCAACTTTTGTGCTTCGAAAATTTGGGTTGGAGACATCTTGCCCTTTATAAAAGCGAGATTATCTCGTGACGCTTTATGATTTTTTTCTGCAGCAATACCCCACCATTTATAAGCTTCAATGTAATTTTTCTGAATTCCCTCGCCCTTGGCATACAACACGCCCAGACTGCATTGAGCTTCAACATATCCCTGACCAGCAGCCATACCATACCATTTAGCCGCTTTTTTCCAATCTTTTTGAACTCCCACCCCATCATCATACATCATCGCCAGGTTATTCTGAGCTTCTGCAAACCCTTTTTCTGCTGCTTTTTTATACCATTTGGCAGCAATTTTATTATCCTGTAATACACCCTTTCCCTCACTATACAATACACCTAAATTGTGCTCGGCCGCTACATATCCCTTCTCAGCGGATAGAGAAAACCATTTAAATGCTTGCTCGTAATTTTGAACTACTCCGTTTCCATTCATATATAACAGACCAAGGTTATATTGGGCTTCTGCAGACCCATTTCCTGCTGCTTTGGTGTACCAAGAAATCGCTTTTTTGTAATCTTTTATAACACCTAAACCATCAGCGTACATAACACCAAGATTGCATTGTGCTATTGCAAACCCCTTTTCCGCCGCCTTGGTAAACCATCTAATTGCTTGCTGGTAATCTTGCGGTGTCCCATTACCAGTTAAATGCATAGATCCGAGATTGAATTGCGCTGCAGCATAACCTTGATTTGCAGAAAGAGTAAACCACTTAATGGCTTCTTTATATTCCTGTAATACTCCATTTCCTGTGAAATACATTATACCAATATTGAATTGGGCTTCTGCATTCCCTTGTGAAGCGGATTTTTGCAACCATTTAATTGCTTCAGAATAGTTTTGCGTAAGCCCTTCTTGTCCTTCATAATATAGTTCTCCGAGTTTTGATTGGGCATCTGCGTTACCATTATTGGCCTTGGTTCTTAATTCTGCTATATTCTTGTAATCATATGCAAAGGTTTTAATTCCTAAAAAACAATAAAACGATAGCAAGCCAATGGTTAATCCCACGGATTTTAATTGTATCATAGTTTCGCTTTTCCCTTATAGTTAGGTGTTGCAGAGCCATAGCGTCTACACATCCGATATCCTATTAATTTTGCATTTCAAACCAAATACAAAAGCATCCCTCTACTACTGGATGCAATTGTAGGTGTGGGTATATACATGTCGTAATCAACCAGCGCGGACTTTTTGGCAATTCGATTGACAGCACTCCAAAAAAGGTCGGTAATAGAACCAATGGAAAGGCAACAGAAATACATCCCAAAGCCGGAAAAGGTGTGCCTTCGCGATCTGAAGAAGGACCCCAACACACCGAGGTGTTATATAGTAGAGTATCCTCCCGAACAACCGGATATGTTAAAGCCGGTTCCACCAAATTACGGTTTCCCTCCGAAGCCGCTACGCTTTTAGCCGATTGTATCATCCATAGTGCGTTCGCTGGATAGACAACCTCCCCCAAAGTTTACCGCTGCTACTCCTCCAGAACCTTCGCGGCTCGCCTTTGGCTCATCCCAGAAATCATTTCACAGAGCGCGCTTCAAGGGCTGATGTTTCGGACCGAATGCCCGCACCCTGACTTCAGAAAGCCTCAAAATGGCGTCACCGAGTTTTCTCATTTGTGAATGGATATCCTTCAGAAGTCTTTTGTTTCGCTTGTCCATAGGGCCTCCTGGGTGGTTTGGCCTTCAGTTACTCTGCAAATCACAAGCTGCCTGAAGACTTTTGTTGATAGTGCTGGTGCGTGGGGTGGTGATGCTGTTCCTTGATGGGTTCTTTACCAGATGCTTCAAACCTTTCTCAACCAGCATACGGACAGCCTGTTACAGTAACTTTCACACTGCAAGATGCACAGCACTGATTGAGGTAAGATTCCGTAAATTTATTCCAACTCGCTTGAGAAAAATTCATTTTTTACATCTTCTTGTTTTGACTCACTGAGTCGAATAAATTCATCCAATACCATAATTTCCTTTTTAAACCACCCTCTCCTGATATCCTGTTTTTCTTCGATAGACCTTTTGGCATAATTAGGACTATCTTTGATTGCTTCCCAATCCTTTAATTGAATTTTGTAAGTTTGTTCCCAATTACGCAATTTTAGTTTTTCAAGTATAATTCTGCTTTGTTTATCTTTTTCGTATATATTTTCGTTTGAAAAAACAACCACGTCTGTTCCGTCCATCGCTACTATCTCACCACTCTGCTTATTGAACCTATATAAATTGCCGTCTTTATCAAATTCAAACTCATAAATGCCTGGTGCCCCAATTAAATCACACCCATAAAACATCAACAGAAAAAAGCAAAATAATATCCGCACTGTTCACACCTCCCCTAATACTTGTCTCAAACTGGATTAAAAGGCAATGCTGTTGTTTTTTGATGTCGATTTTATCAATGCTGGATATTAACGAGTGTTAACAAAACTATCGTTACCTGTCAAATTTATTGCAATAAAACAATATTATGTATGGATAATTTTGACGAGCATCCTGATGCCATGCCAGAATATGAACCCGCTCACCCTTCCCGAAGGGCGGCAGGGATTTTCGTTTCCGAAAACAAAAAACATTGATGCCGGTTTGAAAATCAATTACGTTACCGGAAACGAAAATGATTCACATGGGGGATTCATGCGCGGAAGACCGAAAAAGCACGAAACCGATTCGGCCAGGGTGAAGGCATACCGGAACCGGAAAAATGCCGAAGGGCGGCGGTTGGATATCTTTGTTAAAGCGGAAGCCTCTTGGAGACTGACGAAACTGGCGGCGGCCTGGGAGTGCTCCAAGGGGCAGGTGATTGAGCGTCTTATCATGGAAGCCGATGAACGGTATGAAGAAATTTTGTTTCCGGAAACGAAATACTGAACACCTGGAGACGGTCTTGACATGGTGGCCCGGGCCGGCATATGTTCACCACACCCCACTGTCAAAGCCGGATCATTCCAGAAGCCGGCAATCTCAAAAAAGCCGGAACCTCATACCCCTATCCGGCAACCATGATGAAACCCGGTCAGCAATGGCCGGGTTTTTCATTTCTGGAGTCCGGCAACCTGGATGGAGTGGCCGGAAACAGGGCCGGGGCCATGCCGGGACGATAGAACCGGGAAGCGGGGAAAAACTGTTTTTGTCCGTGAAGGTTGGAAATGGGGTTGGAAAAGAAAAAGGGCTCAGAGGTTGAATTCCTCTAAGCCCTTGTTTTTGTTGGCTCCCCAGCACGGACTCGAACCGCGGACACGGTGGTTAACAGCCACCTGCTCTGCCGACTGAGCTACTGGGGATCAGATGACAGGTGATCTAAATAGTCGATATTCGGGACAGTGTCAAGGGAAATCCGCCTTTTTTTTGGTTGCCGCGTCGGGTTGATAACCACTTATATTCTTTTGGATATCCATTATCTATTCCATTAAATATCGATTAAATATCCTTTATCACCTGCAGGGAGAGCTCCAGCAGTTGATCCCGGCCGGCTTCGGACGGTGCGTCGGTCAGCAGACAGGCGGCCCGCTGGGTTTTCGGGAAGGCGATGACATCCCGGATGGACGACTGGCCGCAAAGGATCATCACCAGGCGGTCGAAGCCGAAGGCCAGCCCTCCGTGGGGCGGGGCCCCGGAGTCCAGGGCCGTGAGCAGGAAGCCGAATTTCTTTTCATAATCGGCTTGTTCCATGCCCAGGGCCTTCAGGACGCGTTCCTGAAGCTCCCGTTGATGGATGCGGATGCTACCGCCGCCGATTTCGGAACCGTTGAGCACCAGGTCATAGGCCCGGGAGTAGACCGCCAGCGGGTCTTTCTCCAGCTTGTCGTAGTCTTCCTCGTAGGGCGCGGTGAAGGGATGATGCAGGGCCTGGTAGCGTTTCTCGGTTTCATCGTATTCGAACATGGGGAACCGGGTGACCCAGACGAACTTGAACTCGTCTTTCCGGATCAGCCCCAGTTTTTCCGCCAGGTGGTTGCGCAGATGACCCAAGGCTTCGTTGGCGACCTTGGCTTGGTCGGCCACGAACAGGATCAGGTCCCCCACCTGCATGTCGATGCGCGCGGTCAGCGCCGCTTTTTCCTCCGGGCTGAAAAATTTGGCGATGGGCGACTGCCAGCCGTCTTCCTTGACCTTGATCCAGGCCAGGCCCTTGGCGCGGTAAATGGCGGCGAAGGCGGTGAGGTCGTCGATCTCCTTGCGGGACAGGTCCACACAACCCTTGGCGTTCATGGCCTTGACGATCCCGCCCTTGGCCACCACGTCGGCGAACACCTTGAAGCCCGAACCGGCCACGATGTCCGAGATGTTCTTGAGTTCCAGGCCGAACCGCAGATCGGGTTTGTCCAGCCCGTAGCGGTCCATGGCGTCATCGTAGGAGAGGCGTCCGAAGGGCAGGGAAAGTTCCAGCCCCAGGACTTCCTTGAAAACCGCCGCCACCAGACCTTCGGAAATGCTCATGACGTCTTCCTCGCCCACGAAGGACATTTCCATATCGATCTGGGTGAATTCCGGCTGGCGGTCGGCCCGCAGATCCTCGTCCCGGAAACAGCGTACGATCTGATAATAGCGGTCGAAACCGGCCATCATCAGCAGCTGTTTGAACAGCTGGGGGGACTGGGGCAGGGCATAGAACTGGCCGCGGTTGACCCGCGACGGC
The DNA here is from genome assembly GCA_049320885.1 of Thermodesulfobacteriota bacterium. Lineage (GTDB taxonomy): Bacteria > Desulfobacterota > Desulfobacteria > Desulfobacterales > SURF-7 > DYJD01. The sequence goes on from JBMORA010000064.1 coordinate 5,254, forward strand.
ACCAGATAATCCCGCGCGCCCTCGGGGGTGCTGCGGGTGAGCACCGGGGTTTCGATGTCGAGGAAACCGTTCTCGTTCAGATATTTCCGCACCGTGGCCGCGGCCTTGTGACGGGTGATGAGGTTTTTCTGCAGCTGGGGCCGGCGCAGATCCACATGGCGGTGCTGGAGCCGGATATTCTCGTTCACGTCCACGCTGTCCTCGATGAGAAAGGGCGGGGTCTGGGCCTTGTTGAGAATGCGCAGCTCGGAAACCAGCACCTCGATCTCGCCGGTTTTCAGATTGGGATTGATCATTCCCTCCGGCCGGGCGTTAACCCGGCCTTGGATTCCGATCACGTATTCACTCCGCAGGTCATGGGCCTTGGCGTGGGCCGCCGGTTCGAATTCCGGATTGAAGACCACCTGGGTGATGCCGTTGCGGTCGCGCAGATCGATGAAAATCACCCCGCCGTGGTCCCGGCGGCGCTGCACCCAGCCCATCAGGACGACTTCGCCGCCGATATGGGCGCTGCCCAGATCGTTGCAGGTATGCGTCCGTCTCATGTTTCCCAAGATATCAGTCAATGGATCACTCCTTTTATATTGCGTATTATTCTCGCGGGCCCGCGGCTGTTTCCAGAATCGAGCGCAGGCTGGCGACAATGCCGTCAAGGCCGATGTCGCGCTGCTCCTTGGTGAGCATGTCTCTCAGGATGGCCCGGCCCGCCGCCAGTTCGTTTTCGCCGATAATGAGGACATGGCGGCTTCCGAGCCGGTCGGCGCGTTTCAGCATGCTTTTCAGATTTTTGCCGGACAGGTCCATTTCCGTGCGAATGCCTTCGGCACTCAGTTCCGCGGCCCAGGGGTAGGCCCTGGCCATGGCTTCCTCCCCCATGGCGGCCAGGAAGATTCGCGGCGGGCGATGGAAATCGGCGGGTTTCCAGGCGCTGATCTCCACCAGGCGGTCGAAGCCGATGGCGAATCCGATCCCCGGCAGAGGCGGCCCGCCCAGGATTTCGACCAGGCCGTTGTAACGCCCGCCTCCGGCAACGGCGTTTTGGGCGCCCAGGGAGCCCGTGAGGATTTCAAAGGTCGTGCGGGTATAATAATCCAGTCCCCTGACCAGGCGTTTGTCGATGGTGAAAGCCACCTGCCGGTCGGACAGGGTTTCCTGCACGGTATCAAAATGACGCCGGCAATCCGGGCAGAGAAAATCGGTGATGGCCGGCGCATCGGTCAGGGCTTCCCGGCAGGCGGGGACCTTGCAATCCAGCACGCGCATGGGATTCCGGGAGCTTCTGCGCCGGCAGTTTTCGCACAGTCCTTCCGTGCGGCTGTCCAGGTAACTCGTCAGGGTGTCGCGAAAACCCGGGCGGCAGGCCGGGCAGCCCAGGGAGTTCAGATGAACCGCGACATCCTTCACGGCCAGACGGTCGAACAGGATGGTCAGCATGTGGATCAACTGGGCGTCGATGAGCGGCGATTCGATGCCGAACACTTCGGCGTTGATCTGGTAAAACTGCCGGTACCGCCCCTTCTGGGGTCGTTCCCGGCGGAACATGGGGCCGATGGTATACAGCTTCTGGATCGGATCGGCGGCGTACAGTTTGTGCTGGATATAGGACCGCACGATGGAGGCGGTGGCTTCCGGCCGCAAGGTGATGGTGTCACCGTCGCGGTCCGCGAAGGTATACATCTCCTTCTCAACGATGTCGGTTTCCTCCCCGATGCTGCGCTTGAACAGTTCGGTGCGCTCCATGATTGGCGGCCGGATCTCCTGGAAACCGAAATCCTCGAAAAGGATCCGGGCGGTTTCCTCGATGTGTTGCCAGAGGGCCGCTTCCGCGGGCAGAATGTCCTTGAAACCTCGAATCAGCTGAATCATGTTGTCAATCCGGCGCTCCCGCTTGTTGGGTTCATAATAAACGCGGAATGTTACCGCAGCGCTCCGTGTAAAGTCAATACCAATGTTTTTCTTGACAGGCCGGGGTGATGATTATATTTTTACATGTAAAACTAAACAGTTAAATCAATCGGCGCGCCATGCTGCCACGGCGGTGCGCGAAATCCGGGGGGGCATCATGAGACGGTACTGCTGGCTGGCTATTTTGCTATATGCAACGACTTTTTGGGGCTGTTTCGGCAATCAGGCCCAGGAATGGTATGAAACCGCCGAGCTGGAGGAAATCCAGAACAGCAAAGATCACGCCGGGCAATTATACCGCCGGATCATCGCGGAGTACCCGGACAGCGAGTATGCCCGCAAGGCCGCGGAACGTCTTGCGGCAATGGAGGGTGGCAAGGCCGGGACCACTCCCTGAGATGATCCGGGTTCGTGGCTATTTGGAGGAATCGGCATGAAACCGTCATTTGCGGTCATCGGTTGCGGAAAAGTGGGGTCGGCGCTGGCCGCCCGGCTGACAGCCGCGGGCTATCCGTTGGTTGGGGCCGCCAGTCGGACCATCGAATCGGCGCGGAAACTGGGCTGTCATGGGGAATCCGTCCCCTGTTCCACCTCCCCCTGGGAAGTGACGTCTGCGGCGGAGATTGTGCTGATCACGACCCCCGACGGTCTGATCGAGAAGACCTGCCGGGAAATCGCCGACAGGCAGGGCTTTAAAGAGAATGCCGTGGTATTGCATTGCAGCGGGGTGCTGCCATCGACGATTCTGTCGACTGCGGAAAGCGGCAAGGCCTCCATCGGCTCCCTGCATCCATTGCAGAGTTTTGCCGGCCTGAAGGTTCATGCCAACCCGTTTGCGGGAATCATCATCGCCATCGAGGGACAGGGACAGGCTCTTTCCACGGCCCGGCAAATGGCGGAGGATCTGGGCGCCCGGTGCCTGCCGATCAAGACCGAGGCCAAGACGCTCTACCATGCCGCGGCCGTCATGGCATCCAACTATCTGGTGACGCTCCAGGCATCGGCCATTGCACTTCTGCAGGAGGCGGGCATTCCCCGGCAGGAAGCGTTCAGCGTGCTCAAACCGCTGCTTCAGGGAACCCTGGCGAATATCGAAAAGCTCGGGGTGGACGCGGCCTTGACAGGGCCCATCGCCCGGGGAGACCTCCAGACGGTGGGCAACCACGTCGCCGCCATCGGACGGTTTTCGCCGGTCATGCTGGAATTATACAACGTCCTGGGACGGCACACGATTCCCATCGCCCGAAAAGCCGGTATTCCTGAAACCGTGGCGGATGCATTGGCACGGATGCTGGCAGAAGAACCGCAGCGGTAGCCAGGCTCCTTCCATCCCTTCCGGAAAGGAATTCATATCCGGTAAGGGCTAGATTTTTTCAATCCGCAGGGATCGCGAACCCAGCTTTTCATTGGCCGCTTTCAATTTTTCCTCACTGGAAATGACCGTCAGCGCCGTATGATCCATGGGGGCGCTGAAATAGCGGCGCCCGGTGGCGACAATCCGGTCTTTCGTCAGGGACAGCAGACGTTTTTTGAAGCGTAGACGGCTTTCGTCTTCCAGGCCGACAATCCAGCGCTGAAAGGCTTTTTTCGCGGCCGTCGCAGGGGTGTCGGGCTTGTCGATTTCGGAGCAGACCTGCAGAACAGCTTCCTTGACATCCTCCGCCTGAAAATGTCCCGAGCAGATGAATCCGCCGGCCCCATTGAACGCCTGGAGGGTTTCCAGTATGTGGGGGTCGCGGTAGGAGGCGAAATGGAAAAGGCCGGTTTCGGGACTGTACATGGCGTATCCGCCGTATGCGCCGCCTTTTTCCCGGATTTCCCGGTGCAGGTACATGGAACGCATCATTTTGCTGATGACCGCCAGCGAGGGGGCGTCTTCGTGATCCATGCGGACCGTGGGGAGCGAGCGGGCGATGAAGGAAACCGCGGTGGCGGTGGTCCAGCCTTCCCGGGGAAGGGTGTCCGGCAGGGTCAGGGGCGGTTCGCAATATCCGCTTCCCCCGCTGGACGGCAGGTCCGCAACCAGGCTGCGGGACAGATCGACCGGTTCGGTCAGCGCCTGGCCCTCGCCGACAAGCGCGATTTTCAGGTTGCTGCGCCGGAACAGGAGCGCGCCGATCTGGTTCAGGTCCGCTGACAGGTTTTCCAGAACCGTTGTGCCGGTTTTCCCGGAGAGTCCGGAGGTGAGGGCCTGGATGGTCTTCAGTTGATGCACTCCGAACCAAGTTTCGTTCAGGGATGCGGCGACGGAAAAATTGCGCGACGCCAGAAGCATGCAATGCCGGTGGCCGTTTTGAACCACGGCCGACTCCAGACCGGCCTGGTACTCGAGCAGCAGGTTCTTGAGTCGCGGCAGATCCGAAAAAGAGAACTGCGCCATCAATTCCTGAAGGATGGAGTACATCTTCGATATATTGCGTCCAAGGCTTTTGCCGTTAAAAACGACGAAGGGCAGGCATTCCCCTTCCAGGTCGTAGCGGATCCTGGCTTGGGCCGAGAGGCCGACTCCGCCCGTATACAGATCGATCTGCCGGACGATTTCGGTGTAGTCACGCAGAGTGGTCCCCATCCGCGGGAGCGAGGAGCAGAAAAACGGAACGAGCGGCAACAACCGGGCAGGCAACTCACCGAGACCGGCCGTTGCTGAAAAATAGGAAATTCCGGATGTCGGTTGGTCATAACATAAAATCGGCGGGTCTTCGGTTTTGTCCCGGAAGGAAACAAAAGGAATTTCAGGCGGTATATCCGTTATTTCCAGCGTCGGCAGGCAGGAGATATTTTCTTCCGATTCCTGAATCCGCCGGAGGTTTTCCGCGTCCAGGCTCAGTTTCTGCAATTCCTCGGGGGAAATCCCGTCTGCCAGTATGCGAAGCCGTTCCAGTTCCTTTTTTTCATCGTCCTTCGCCTTATGGATGTCCGGCCGGAGGGTCAGCAGGACCCGGTGGGGGTTGTCCAGGAAGTAGCGCGCAATCCGGTTCTCGAAGAAGCGTTCCTTCGTCAGCGCTTCGCGTATCCGCAGCAGATCGGAATCCAGCTGCAGCACCCTTTCCGGCTGGCCGTCGTGAAACCATGCGGCGGCGAAAGTCAACAACAGCCTGAGGCCGTAAGGGTAGGGAGTGTTGGTGACTTCCTTGCGGTGAAACTCGATCTGATGAATGGCCGATTCGATCGTCAGGGGATCGATGCCTTCCGATACCAGGTTTTCCAGGGCGGAGAGGATAATATCCTTGATACGGGAGGCGCTGTCCTCGGAGACGCCTTTCAGGCCGCAGGCGAACAGCGTATCCCGGTTTTCGGCGTCGAAGCCGGTTCCATCGCTGAGGGCTGTTCCCAGCTGTGAATCGATCAAGGCCTTGCGAAGCGGAGATGCCGAATTGCCGAGCAAAATCTGCTCCAACAGTTTCAGGGTCAGGACTTCAAAAGAATCCCGGATATCAGCGGTCAACCAGGCCAGGCAGACCTGGGATTTTTGTTTTGGATCCTCTCCTTCCGAAAGCGCATACGCGTAGGTCTTTTCCAGCGGCTCCTTCCAGCGGGGCTGGGAGGGCACATCGGTTTGCGGATCGATCCGGTCAAAGCCCTTCAGAATTTTATCCTCGATAAACGCCAGCTGATCACGCAGGTCGAAACAGCCATAGGTGTAAAAATAGGCGTTGCTGGGATGGTAGTGGCGCTGGTGGAATTCCTTCAATTGCGTATGCGTCAGGGAAGGGATTTCCGCGGGATCACCGCCGGAATTGAAGCGGTAGGTCGTGGATGGATAGAGGGCATTCAGCATGGAGCGCGCCATCACTTGATCCGGAGAGGACATGGCGCCTTTCATTTCATTGTACACGATTCCTTTGTAGACCAGGGACTGTCCGGTTGCCGAATCCGGATGGATTTCCAGGCGGTGTCCTTCCTGCTTGAAACTGAGCTCCTCGATGCGGGGAAAGAAGGCGGCGTCCAGATAGACATCCATCAGATTAAAATAGTCTTTCCGGTTCTGGGTGGAAAAAGGATACATGGTCCAGTCGGAGGAAGTAAAGGCGTTCATGAACGTGCTCAAACTTCTTTTGAGCATCGCGAAAAACGGATCGCGGACCGGAAATTTCCGTGAACCGCACAATACGGTGTGCTCGAGAATATGGGCGACTCCCGTGGAGTCGGCGGGCACGGTCTTAAAGGCCACCCCAAAGGTGTTCTCCGGATCGTTTCGCTGGATATGAACGTGCCGTGCGCCTGTCCGGATATGCTCCAGATGATGGAAAACCGCGTTGATTTCCGGTAACGACGTCACCTGTCGTACCACATAACCCAATATTCGTCCGCCGGTTTCAAGCATGTTGCTTCTTTTCCTCCTCCTTCCGTTCCCGAATCGTATCAGACAACCACGTAAATACCGCGACTTTTCCGTTTGATTTTTCCCAGCCGGTTCAGTCGGAAGATGATATTGCGCAGTTTTTTGTCCGGGAACCCGGTCTTGGTCTGGATTTCAGCGAAATCAGCACCCTTTTTACTAGTTTTTATCACTTCCAGGGCGATATCGGCGGCCGTCGCGGAACCACGCTTTCTTGTCTTCGGCCCCAGCCTGCTTTCATTCGTCTGCAGACCCCGCAAGGAGCCGCGGCCATTTTTCTTGATTAGTTTTTCAAGGTTTTCGATCTGGGCCATTAGTTTTTCGATATCTTTCTTGGTTGCGAGGCCGTATTTATTCAGGACGACTTTCATCATTGCATCCAGGGTTATGTTTTTTTCCTTTTTGGGCATAATAACCTCCTTGGGTCGGAAATGACGAGTAGGCATTAGAAATGCGGTAATTTACTATTTCACGAAAATAGTGAATTTTTCCATAAAAGTCAAGAATCCGAATCGATAAATGAGCGATAATCATGTCAATAGCCAAGCGGTTGACTCGGTATGACAAGGCCTTATGGTAGTAAAACAGACAGGGGCATTTCAAGGCCGACCCGCATGCGGGATTGATTGCGGGCCGCATTCATGCTATCGTTTGAACCGCTGGGAATAATGGTGGCTCCCCGCGGTGATCCAGCGGATATTTTTCGCCCGGGCCTTATAAAGAGAATTCTATGTCATCTCCCAGATTGCTGCTCAGTAAACGGAATGTCTTCGCAAAAAAACAGTACGGGCAAAATTTTCTGGCGGAGCCTTCCACCGCCCGACGGATCGTGGAAAAGTCCGGATTGCACTCCTCTGATGTCGTTCTGGAAATCGGCGCCGGTCTCGGTGCATTGACTATCCCGCTTGCCGAAGTCGTCGAAACCGTTTTCGCCGTTGAAAAGGATCCGGAACTTATTCCGATTCTGACGGAAGAAATCGAAGCGCATCAGTTGGCGAATGTCGTGATCATGAAAGCGGATATCCTGAGGGTGGATTTGCAGGCCGTTTCCAAAACCGCGGGGAAGAAGATCACGGTCATGGGAAATCTGCCGTACAATATTTCTTCGCAAGTCATCGTCCGGCTGATTGAAAACAGGGATTGGGTGACCCGCGCCGTTCTGATGTTCCAGAAGGAGCTCGCCCGGCGAATCGCCGCCTCTCCGGGCCGCAAGGAATACGGCAGGATCACCGCAATGCTTCAGTATTGCGCGGAAATCAAACCTCTTGCGCAAATCGAAGCCCATCAGTTTTTTCCCAAACCCAAGGTAGATTCGATGGTTTTGGATATCCGCTTTACATCCAGGGGGGGGAGCCCGGCAATGGATGAGCGCCTCCTTTTTCGATTGATCAAGGCGGCGTTCGGGAAAAGGCGAAAAACCCTGAAAAATTCCCTTTCCGGGAGCGAATTGGGGATCGACGGCCCCCGGGCAGCGGCGCTGCTGGATCAGGCGGGGATCGACCCATCAAGGCGGGCGGAAAGCCTCAGTGTTTCCGAATTCGTTGTCCTGAGCAATATCCTGGCCGGGCAGGAGGACATCCCGGGGATATCCCTCCCATAAGGAAATGTCGACTATATTTATAAATATTTGTTGACAAAACAAACATTTGAGATTATTTATAGCTTCAAGCTCACAAGCATCACAGGCCTAACGAAACAAGGAGTATCCTTATGACACTGACCAAAGAGCAAATTGTCGACGACGTCCAGGATCAAATCGGTTTCCACAGAAAGAAAAGTGCGGAACTGGTTGAAACCTTGTTGGAAATTATGAAACGATCACTGGAAAACGGTGAAGATGTCCTGATCAGCGGGTTTGGAAAATTCTGTGTTAAGCAAAAGGCCGAGCGAAAAGGGCGCAATCCCGCCACCGGAAAGGATATGATGCTGGCAAAGCGAAAAGTGGTTACCTTCAAGTGTTCTTCCGTTCTTCGTAATCGCGTATCGGGCGACACCCGGGCCTGAACCAGATGAAACAGCAGTCCTTCCTTCTGGTGGATGCGAATCCCAACGCCCTGCGCGAATTGTCGGGTATTCTGAAAGAAATCGGTTTTCGAGACATCCAGCAGGCCAATAATGCAAGCGACGCATGGGGCATGCTACGCGTCAAAACGTATTTCTGCATCATTTCCGCCTGGGACATGCCGGAAATGTCCGGTCTGGCGTTGCTGCGCATCGCCCGGGGAGACGATCGCCTGTTCCATCTGCCTTTTTTCCTCACGGATCCGGCTTTCACCAAAGTCAAGGTGATTCAGGCAGGACAATACGGGGTTACGGGGTTGATCGTCCGGCCCTATGATATCCATCATATCCGTGAAAAGGTCACAACGCTGGCAGGGCATTCCGCCGATGTCATTCCTTCCGAGGCCCAGGAGCTTCTGGATGAGGGACTGGCCCTGATAGAAGGCCATAATTATCAAAAAGCGCTGGAGGTGTTTGAATCCCTGACCGCCAAATGTGAAACCGCCGAATATTACTACAATATTGGATATATCAAAACCGTCCAGGAAAAATACAGCGATGCCGTCGACGCTTTTCAAAAAGCCACCCAGCTGGACCGTTTTTATGCCAAGGCATACGAGGCCATGGGCAGGGCATACAGCCAGATGGGCAATACGGCGGAAGCCGAAAAATATCTACAGATGGCGGCGGACATCTATATGAGCAAGGACAAAGTGGAAAACGCCGAGGAAATATTAAATGAAATTCTGCAGATCCGTCCAGAGACCATCAATGTTTACAACAGCCTGGGAGTTCTATACCGAAAAAAAGGCGACTTGGAAAACGCTCTCCAGAATTATCTGAAGGCCTTGAAAGTTCATCCCGAGGAACCACACATTCATTATAATATCGGCCGGCTGCATCTCGAGATGAAATCCCTGGCAGAGGCCAAAAAATTTTTTACCCAGGCCATCCGGCTGAAACCCGGCTTCCAGGAAGCCCGGGAAGTGTTGAGCGCCCTCGAACTGGTCGTCACCTGAATTCAGCAGGATTCTTGTTATTTCGCTCCCGCCGCTTTGGCAAACCTTGTATCGACGAATTTTTCCAGGTCGATTTTGGTTTTCATGATTTTCATCTTATCGTGCATATAATCTTGAATGACGGCGAGGTCTTCGATCACGGGGAACAATTCGCTGGTGGTGATGCGATCCGGGGGTTGGGTCAATACGCGATGAACAACGGACTGGTCCTGGCCCAGGAAGGCTGCTCCGATGGCGGCGGCGGCGTCCGGCTGGGCGTCGATGGCTATTCCCGATCTGACCAGACTGGTGGTCAACTCCTGGACGGCCTCCGGATTTTGGTTGATGATTTCATCCCGCATTACCAGCACGCAGCAGGGATGATTGGGCCAGAGATCCTTTGAAAGATAAAATTCCTCGCAGAGCCCGCTGGCGATTGCCTGGGAACCGATGGGCTCGGCAACGATGAATCCCGCGATTTCGCCTTCATCGTCGTATTGAATGGCGTCATTCATCATCATCGGCGCCATGACTTCCAGGATTACATCCACTCCCTCCTCGCTGCTGCTTCCCGGTTTCAGTCCTTTTTCCGCCAGGAGTTTGTGAAACAGCATGTTGTGGACCGAAAGCTGGTAGGGAATCAGCACCACCTTGCCGGCAAAGTCTTCGATTTTTTCAATATTGGCTTTCTTGCTTTTAACCAGGATACTGCCGGATTTATGCGTGAAGAGAATCAATTTGATCCCGACGCCGGATTTGTAGAGGTCCATTGCCGTGGGGGCGAGAATAAAGGCTCCTCCGATGGCGCCGCTTGCAAGGGCATCGGCAATCTCATTCCAGCCGTTTTTCAGTATCGGTTCAAGAGTGGCGTGCTCAAAGGTTTCCTTGCCTTTTTTCAGTTTCAGGTCCGTCACGCCCAATATCAGATGATCGGTGATTTTCAAATGCCCTATTTTAATCACGGGTTTTTCTGCCATGGCCTGTTCTCCTTAGATGTTTGCTGGGGTTGAATGCGGATTGCGGATTTCCGGAACTGCACGGGAAAGAAAGCTATTTGAATATTTTTTCGATTTTTTCGGATATGGATTCGGCGGTGAACGGTTTGACCACATAGCTCGTCACGCCGGCCTTCACGGCTTCAATGACATTCTGTTTCTGGGCTTCGGCCGTCACCATCAGCACCGGGGTATCCTTCATGGCCTCATCCGACCGGATCGTTTTCAACAGGTCCAGCCCTGTCATCTGGGGCATGTTCCAGTCGGAAATAATCAAATCATATTTCTTTTTTTTCAATTCCTCCAATGCGGCATTACCATTATCCGCTTCGGTGATATTGGTAAATCCGATTTGCTTGAGGATATTTTTCAGAATCCGGCGCATGGTCGCAAAATCATCGACGACTAGAATTTTTTTTGAAAGATCCATTGTTTATCCTCCTCAATTGTTGACAATTCGATTTTCCCGCTGCACCATAACTCCGTCTTCGGTTGTCACGGCGGAAGGCACGAAATCCGTTCCCATGAATCAAAGAAATGAGTTGGCTATCAAGAAAACAGCTTAAGAATTCCTATGGAATCGATCATGCCATGGAATGCCATCGATTGAATTGTTACCGGGATTATTAAAACACACTATACCACAACCAGCCGGCAAGGTCCACCGGCAAATTCAATTCCTCATCACCGGCACCGGCAACGCTTCTCACCAGCGCTGGCAGTGCCTTCGCGGTGGTGATGACGGCTGCGCCGGTTCGGGATTCCGGGCGGGGATGGCGGTCAAAGCGGCAGGGTGATTTTTCGTTTTGCAGGGTCTTTCTGGATGCGGAAAAATATTGCCGTATGGCCGATGGCGCCAACCATGTCACAAAAAGTCTCGGCCTGGATTTGGTCGGCCATTTCCGCTTTCCGCTCTTTTTCCCGGCATTCGATATATTTGACTTTGATCAGTTCGTGGGCGTCCAGGGCATCATTCACTGCCTGAATGACGGTGGCGGTGATGCCCCGGTGACCGATATGCACGCATGGTTTCAGGCCATGGGCCAGTGATCGCAGGAATTTGCGCTGAGCACCGGATAGTTTTTCCATTTTTGTCACTCTCAACCTCAGCTGGCGGAAGATCCATGGGGGGAGCGAGGCTGTTGGTCGCCCTCATCCAGTAATTTTTCCGCCTCTTCGATGGTGGTTACATTGCGGGCATGGTAGCCGAGGTTGACGGAATGCCGGTCGAATTGGAAGTGGGCCAAGGAACCGAATTGTTTCCTGACACGTACGACGCTTTTCAGGCCAGCCTTCACCATATGTTTCTGGGCCATCTGGATGTATTCCCCGTCTTCCTCCGGACCGACTTCATATTCCCGTAAATCCGTCAAACAGGTGAAACCCGGTTTCAGGGTTTTGCAGGCTTGGGCGATTTTTTCTACAATGTCGATGAGTTCATCCTCAGAGTCTCTTTTGCCCAAGGTTACATACAGTCTGTTCTTTTTCAGATCCACTCTGATGTCATGCATAACTCCTCCGTTTAGTCATCAGCAAATCGAATGTTCGATTTCCTCCAAAAAACGACTTTTTTCGGTCGGTTCTCCCTTCCGGTATTGCGAGCGACTCAGAAAAAGATACTGCTCGGCACGTGTGATCGCCACATACATCAGCCGTCTTTCTTCCTGTAAATCGGCGTCATTGGTTTTCGACCTCCAGTGGGGAAACAGGTCCTCTTCACATCCGGATACGAAAACAGAAAAAAATTCAAGCCCTTTACTTGCATGAATGGTTGCCAGATTGACCCCGCCCCCGGGTTGGGTATCCTCTTCTTCCCGATCCTCGCGGATCAGGGCCGCTTCTTCGAGGTAATCCGCAATGGTCTCTTTCTGAGAAGCGGTATAAATCAATTCTTCGATATTTTCCACCCTCATCGCATAATCCGAGTCGGTTTTGCAATATTGTTGCAGATAATCCATATAGCCGCTTTTCGCCAAAATGGTTTCAATGGCGGTGCGTGGCGGCAGGGTGCGGATTTCGTCCAGTATGTCGAACAGGCCGGAAAGAGATCGGTGGGTATTGCCGGAGAGGATTTTCCCGGTCAATACAGCCCGCGCGGCATCTTGAAGGCCGGAATCGCCGCTGCGGGTGGCGACGATTTTAGCGATCAAGGCGGGACCGAGACCGCGCTTGGGGATATTGATGATGCGTTCAAATGCCACGTCGTCTTTTGGAAAAACCGAGGCGGTCAAGTAACAGTTGAGGTCCAAAATTTCCTTTCGTTCAAAAAAACCCTTGGAACCCATCATGCGGTATGGAATACCCATGCGGCGAAAGGCTTTTTCAAAGGCCAGGGAACAGAATTTTGTTCGGAACAGAACCGCCGATTTTTCAAAGGGGATCCCCATTTTCTGAAATACCATGAGCTTCCGTCCCACCCAGTCCGCCTCCGCATCTTCATTGAAAAATTCGTGCGTTTCCACGACACCGCCCTGCTTCCGGGAAAAACAGTCTTTCCGCATGCGGGCGGCATTGTGCCCGATGAGGTCATTGGCGATCTGTACGATTTCATCGGATGACCTGAAATTTTCTTCCAGTTTATAAATGCGGGCTCCGGAATAATTCCGTTGAAACGAAAGGAAATGGTTAACGTTGCTGCCGCGGAAACCGTAGATCGCCTGCCAGTCATCGCCCACGCAGAACAGATTGCCGTCCGCCAGCAGGAGGCGCGTCAATTCTTCCTGGAGGTTGTTGGAGTCCTGATATTCATCCACCAGAATATACTGAAAGAAACGACGGTATTGTTCCCGCACCTCGGGGTTGTCGCGCAGGAGATTCCGCACCAGAAAAAGGATGTCGTCAAAATCCACCGCATTCCGTTCCCGCAGCGCTTTCTCGTAGCGGGTGTAAATATCCGTAAGGCGGATATGGGCGGGATGGGCGGCCTGATCGATGTATCGGCCCGGATCTCCCGAGTTTTTCGCGTTGGAAATGTGTCCCTGAATCGTTCGGACGATTTTTTTGTCATAATTAAGGGCCACCAGGATTTCCGTCAGCGCCTTCTGCTGCGCGTAATCGGCATATATCTGCAAGGGGCGTTTGTATCCCAATATGTGGCAGTGGTCTTTCAGGATCTGGAAGCAGGCGCTGTGGTAGGTCCGAACCCAGGGAAAACGGGAAGGGGGGATCCCGGTTATGTGAACGAGTCTTGTTTTCATCTCACCGGCAGCTTTATTCGTGAAGGTGATGGCGAGAATCCGGCTCGGATCGAAACCACTTGCGACCAGATGGGCGATTTTCGCTGTCAGGGTTCTGGTTTTTCCGGAGCCGGCGCCGGCGATCACCAGGGCCGGCGAACCGTTGTGCTCAACGGCGGCCTGCTGCTGTTTGGTCAATTGAATCATATAGTTTACTCCATTTATTCCACGCTTTGCACCATAAGCCATAAGCGTATCCAAAGGTCAAGACAAAATACCGGAACGGACTTTGGGGGAATCTTCCTGAAAATATGGTAATTATAAATGGCTGTCTGGAAGACCGTCGGCCGGTGGGTGAAAAACGGAAGGTTATTTGGCGAATTTTGGCGTCCTGTCCAATCTCGCGAGTTTTATTCCCGGATCGGAGACCATGTCCAGCAGGTAATTTTCCGGATTGACCTGAACGCCATTCAGTCGCACTTCGTAATGCAGATGAGGCCCCGTGCTTCGGCCGGTGTTGCCGACATGGGCGATGATGTCGCCGCGCCGGAGCCTGTCGCCAACTTTTTTCAGCAGCCGCCCGCAGTGGGCGTAACGGGTGGAAACACCGTGGCCGTGATCGATCACCACGATTTTTCCCAAAAAGGATTTTTTCCCCACAAAACTCACAATCCCATCGGCTGCCGCTGCGATGGGTTCTCCCATGGAGGCCGCGATATCCAGCCCTTTATGCATTTCGCGACGGCCGGTGAAGGGAGAACGCCTGTATCCGAACCGGGAAGTGATTCTGCCCCGGGCAGGCAAAATGGAGGGGGTCGAGGCGAGCGTATTCTGTTTTTCCCGGAGCTGTTTCAAAATGGTTTCAAATTCCGAATGCTGATATTCCGCTGCCCGACCCAGGCTCGCCACCTGGACATGCAGTTCCCGGATCATGCTTCCCGGGTGTTCTGCTGCTTTATCCAATGGCTCCCCCTCTTCCGGCGTGGAGCCGCCGATGCCGAAAAAGCTTTTATTCTCATTTGGTTGGGTAATATTGGCGATGATCCGGATGGATTTCTCAAAATCATTCAGGCGGACCAGTTTCGATTTCAGCGTGTGAAGCTCGCCGGCAAAAGAGTGAATCTGGCGCTGCTGCCGTGCTATTTCCTCCCGCTGGAGGGCTGCCTGTTGCAACAGCGACGAGTTGTCGACGGCGGCCTGTTTCAGGTGGTAATAATCGTAAGCTGCCCCCAGGATGACCATGAAACTTGCGCCCATGATCAGACCGACCAAACGGACAAACGATCTGGAGAAGGAAACCTGATGAATTCTGGAACCGCGGTTCTGCAGGATGACAAGGGTGAAGATGCTTTCCATGTCTCACCGTCTTTCCGTTTGGGTACAAATCCAAGAGATGCTGGTGCGGAAACAGCCAGATCAAACGCCGGCCAATGAAGTTCATGACAATCAAAATCCGGAAAACCTGTCAACCCCATTTGCGGTTTTTTTGCCCCGATTTTTTTCAGAATCAATATTTTTCATTATATTTCAATATATTTCAAATCATCAGATCGGCGGCATTTTTTGTGAGCCGGTTGACGGCTTCCTGATTCACCCTTATTTTTTGGCAACAGCGCGTATCATTGTGAAAAAGGCCGTTGCCGGCGAAGCGGGTAGGCGGTCGGAAAGGAGGGGTGCCGGTATGCCGTTTAGCGAGAAAAGAGGCCTGATCGGCAAGGTGTATACCCCACCGGAAAATTGCCGGTTGCACAAGAAGCATGACTGCAAGGGTTGTTTTTCTTGTCAGCACTGCAGCGAGGATCGCTGCGAACTCTGCCGCCCACAAATGAAAGGCCCTTTGCCTGCCGAGAGGCCTCCAATAGCCGGATAATCCCTCCTTACAACAGTAAGGCCGAGATAATTTTTTCCTGGTTCAATTCCACCAAAGCGCCGGAGCCGCTTTTTCCTATACTGCAATTGACGATGAGGCTGCCGTTGCGTTCGATGATCCCAGGGCTTTCATGGATGTGCCCGCACAACAGCAAACGAGGTTTTCTCGTGTCCACCAGCATTCGGACCAGTCGGCTGCCGGCGTGCCACCTGCCGGCCACCTCGTCCAGCGTGCCGAAAGGCGGTGGATGGGTCACCACGATATCCCCGGGGCGGATCAGCGCTTCCAGGGAAGACCGAAGCGGTTTTTCCCGGATGCAGATCCGGGATCGAAACGGAAGCGGTATGGTGCCGGAGATGCCCACCAAACGGATTCCATTCCATAAAAATTCCCGCAGATGCAGTGAGTGCAGATGGGCATGCCGTGGAATCAGTTTTTCCATCACCGGGCGGTCTGTATTGCCCCGGATGACCAGGACGGGCAACCCCAGACCGTCCAGAAACGAAAGCACCGGCCGGGGATAGAAGAAATTGGAGACATCGCCGGCAACGACCAGCGCGTCCGGACGATATTGTCGGATTGTTTCCCGAATCAAAAGAAGTTTTTCCCCGCGGGAATGAATATCGGCCACTGCAAGGATCCGCATTTTCCCCCTTTTCCCATCGGCTGATGCATTCAAGGTCGTTCGCTCTTCTATCGCATTCTTTCTCAGGATTCAAGACGGAAGCGGGGTTTCACCAGGACAAATGGCGCGCCAGGATGCCGAGCAGGCAAACGCCTTGTGATAACATCATTTATGTGGTATCTGGGAAGAGTTTCCCTCGTGCATCGGTAACCATCGGGCTGCTTTTGCAGGCAGGCTGGGATTTCTTGAAAGGAAACGGAAGCCATGACGCCAAACGAGAAATTCGTACCCGTAACGCTGACCCTGATAGCCGGAATTGTTCTTCAGATACTATTCGTCATCCCGGACAAAAAAGATACGCCCGGCAGAGTCGCGGCGGAATTCGCCCGGGCGTATGCCCGAATGGACGCTGAAAGGATGACCGCCCTTTTTTGCAGCAGCGATGAGTCCATGGCGGATTCGGACGCCATTGGCGAATATGTGTACCGGAAAACGATGGATGCCCGGGAAAGAGGGTATGGCCTTTGTTACCTGAAGGACAGGTTGTATGACATCCGGACCTATCGGGTCGGCGGGGACGAAAAAACGGCTGACATCCGGTTGACGGCCGCGGTAAAACCACCGCTGAAAGCGTTTTTTACCGGGGAGGAATGTCGCCGGCTGGATGAGATTATCACGGTGGTGAAAGAAAAAGGCCGCTGGAGAGTGTGCGGCCATCCTTTTTCACTGGGTCTTGGTCAATAACGACCGGCAACAAAGAGTTGGGATTCGCATCTGCATGGCGCGATACCGTTGAGAGAAAGGAAAGGGCATGTCTTCCCTGGATGAACAGATACTCCGTACAGCAAAGGAAGTGACCGTTAAATTCATTGAAGTGGGCAGGATTTCCCCTGCGGCTTTCGATGAATCATTCCGCGCCATTTATCGGACAGTGGCCGAGGCGGTACGCAACGGGCAACCGGAGAAGGAAAAGGACCCGGCGGCAGTCGAATGACGGCGAAGGTATCCCGCCGCCTTAGCGTGGAAGGAACAACGCGGTTCGAAGCCCGGTTCCCGTTGAGGAGGCGGTCAATGCGATTCCGCCCAGTTGTCACCACAGGCAATATTCACCTTGAGGGGCACCCTCAGGAGCCAAACCCCTTCCATCACGTTTGTAATGCTTTTTCGGACGGCATCGAGTTCCTCCGCCGGCACCTCGAACACCAGTTCGTCATGCACCGAGAGCAGCATCGCGGCCTGAAACCCTTGTTTTTCGAATTCCGCATCAATCTGAATCATGGCCAGTTTGATCAAATCGGCGGCGGTGCCCTGGATGGGAGTGTTGACGGCGATTCTTTCAGCGAACTGGCGAAGATTCTGGTTGGTGCTGTTGATATCGGGCAGAAGCCGGATCCGATCCAGTAATGTCGTGGTGCGACCGCTTTCCCGGGTTGCCGCGATGGTGCGGTCGATGAACTGCTTGACGCCTTTGTAGCGCGAAAAATAATGATCGATATAGGTTTTCGCCATTTTTTGGCTGATGCCGAGGGCCCTGGAAAGGCCGAAAGGACTCATGCCGTATATGATTCCGAAATTGATCGCCTTCGCCTGTCTGCGGATTTCGGGGGTGATGAAGGCCGGCAGCATCTCGAACACTTCGCTGGCCGTCCGCGTATGGATGTCTTCGTCGTTCTGGAAGGATTCGATCAGAATCGGATCTTCCGAATAATGGGCCAGGATCCGCAGTTCGATCTGGGAATAATCCGCAGACAAAAGTTTCCATTTTTCATGGGGAATGAAGGCCCGCCTGATTTCCCGGCCTTCCTCGTCGCGCACCGGAATGTTCTGCAGATTCGGTTCCGAGCTGCTCAACCTCCCGGTGGCGGTGACGGTCTGGTTGAAGGACGTGTGAATCCGGTCCGTTTCCGGGTTGACCAGCTCCAGCAGGGCGTCGGTATAGGTGGATTTGAGTTTCGCCAGGGTGCGATGCTTCAATATCAAGGCCGGCAATGCATGCTTTTCCGCAAGAAAGGTAAGGACTTCCACATCCGTTGAATAGCCCGTTTTTTTCTTTGTTTTCTTTTGAACCGGCAGACCGAGCTTGTCAAAAAGAATCGTCCCAAGTTGTTGAGAGGATTTGATATTGAAGTTTTCTCCGGCTACCCGGTAGATGTCCTCTTCGATCAACTCAAGACGTCCGGCGAATGATTTGGATAGTTCGCGCAATTTTTCCTTGTCCACCCGGATGCCTCGCAGTTCCATTTTCATCAGTACCCGCATGAGGGGCATTTCCACTGTTTCAAACAAGGGCTTCAGATGGAACCGTTCCAGCATGGGGCCCAAGACGTGAAAGGCCTTGAGGGTCATATCGGCGTCCTCGCAGGCGTACACGGAGGCCTTGTCAAGGGGAACGTCGGCAAAACATAGGGCGGTCTTACCCTTTCCGGCCACTTCTTCGTAGGCAATCATTTTATGCCCGAGAAAATCAAGGGCGATCTGATCCAGACTGTGGGCGCGCTTGGACGGATCAATCAGATAGGATGCGAGCATGGTGTCGAAGGCCACGCCTTCCAGATCAATGCCGTGCTGATGCAGTACGATCCAGTCGTATTTGATATTCTGGCCGATTTTCCGGATGTCCGGGTTGGCCAGCACCGGTTGCAATGATTGCAGAACATCGTTGATGGATAGTTGGGCGCCCCCACTCGCGGCGGTATGACCCAGGGGTATGTAAAAGGCCTCATCCGGCCGGTATGCAATCGAAATCCCGACGAGTTTGGCCTGCATGGGATCAAGGGAGGTGGTTTCCGTATCCAGGGCGAAACAGCCGGCCGTTTCCAGTTGCTGGACCAGTTCTCCCAGGGAGGCGCTGTCGGTGATCATCCGGTATTGGTTTCGGGACAAATCCGGATGCATCGCCACCTCGTGCTGCAGCTGCCGGAATTCCAACTCCTGATAAATCGCCGTCAGGGCAGCGTTGTCCATGGATGTCACCCGATACGATTCGGCTTCGAAGTCCAGCGGCGCCATGGTATTGATGGTGGCCAGATCTCGGCTGAGCAGGGCCTGCTCCTTAAATTCCATCAGTTTGTCCCGCTGCTTTGGTTGGGCCACCTGGTGAATCTGCTCGTACAACGAAGGGATGCTGCCGAATTGCCGGATCAGGGCGTTGGCTGTTTTCGGACCGATGCCGGGAACGCCTGGTATATTGTCCGAAGAGTCTCCGGAGAGGCCCATGATATCCACCATCTGAGACGGTAAAACGCCAAAGGCTTGCTGGATGGCGTTGGCATCGGTGAGGCGATCTTTCATGGGGTCCCAGATGACGGCGTTGTCTGTTACCAATTGCATGAAATCCTTGTCACCGGTCACCATGACAACACGAAACCCCTGCTCCTGCGCTATGCGGGAAACCGCGCCAATGAGATCATCCGCTTCGAATCCCGCCATTTCAATCATTTTGAGATTGAAACCATTGACGATTCTCTTGATGAAGGGTATTTGGACGGCGAGATCGTCCGGCATGGGTGGACGATTGGCCTTGTAATCGGGATAGAGGGCATGGCGGAAGGTCGGTCCCTTGGCGTCGAAAAAAATTCCCGCGAATTCAGGGCGTTTATCCGCCATCAGTTTCAGCAACATCTTGGTGAAACCGAATGCCGCATTGGTGGGCGTGCCCTTGGAATTGGACAAATTGCGGATGGCATGATAGGCGCGGTAAATATAGGCGCTTCCGTCGACAAGGTAAATGGTTTTCCGAACAGTCATGTTGCATTTCCGATAGCATATTGACGGCCGATGAGATCGGCCTTACTATAGTACGCCCGCCATTTGGGGACGCAGTGGAGAAAATCAGGCGATGGTAGTAAATTTCATTCGTAATTTCAAAAATACAGGTTGTGACGGACCATAGCATGAATGGGGGTAAACAACAAGCGGAGGCGGCCGGGAACAGTGGGAAGGGCCTTCCCGAAAGCCCGGTAACCGGAAAACGGCGTCGTCGGAGAAGGCAGGAGCCTTGCCATTGTTGTGGAAAAACAATGCCGTTCTGCTGGCAGTGCCGATGCGGTTTCGGCATCTGCCAGGCCTGCATGGATGAAAACGTCTGGGGCATGTCCTGCAACGGTATCACCTGGCAATGCCCGGACTGCGGCGCCCAGAACGGCTTCGGCAACCAGTGAGAGGCCGGATTTATTCACTTCCCATGAATATGTCTCCCCGAAAAATCGGTGCATCGGTGCTTGCGCTGATCATCCTGGTGCTGACCGGCGTGGTTTTGTATGCCGGCCTGATATGGCTGGATCAGGACCGCCTGCGGGTTCTGATTGAGGAAGAAGTACGCAGCACCATCGGCCGGTCCGTAGCCATTGGGAAAGTGGATATCAGCTTCCGGGAAGGACTGGCGGTTGACTTGAATTCCATCCGGATGGGCGCAACGGACAGGCTGTTCCTGGCGGTCGGGAATATCAAGGCGCGGCTTTCGCTGTTGAATCTGATTCTGGGGGACCGGGGCATACGGGAGCTACATTTGTTCCGCCCCCAGTTGTCCATGCGGTTGGAAGAAGGCGCCCATGCGGTATCCGCTGCTGTCGCCGATTTGCCCGTTATCGAAGTGGAAGACGGCTCGGTAACTGTTATATCAAAGGATGGTGAATGGACCTTTTCCCGGGTAAACGGTCGCTTTGATGGGCAGGACCTTATTCTGGCCGCCGACTATCAGGGAGCGAATGCACAATGTTTTGCAAAAAAAGTCAGCGGCGGATGGAGGGGTGAAGTCAACCTCAGCCGTCTTGACATGAGTGCTCTGGGTCATCGGATTGATGGGACAGCGGATCTGGATATCCTGATTCATACGGATGGTGCCCTCACCAGCGTTTCAACGAATATCAGGGCCCGGGAGGTCTCTTTTCCGGGGGGCGGCGAACCCATCGATGAACTCGATTGCCGTCTGTCGGCGGCGGTCACGGAAAGGAGTACGGACATTTCGGATCTGGCGGTTCAAACCCCTTTCCTGCGGTTGTCCGGCAAGGCTCGCCTAAGCGCTCCTCCCACCAGGGACAGGATGAAAGCAGCAGTTCTGGATTTGGCCCTGTCGTCGGACCATTTCGACTACGAAGAACTCGTCCGCCATTTGCCCCTGAAAAGTTTTCCCGATTGGCTTACCATTCTGCTTACCCGTCAGATCCGCAGCGGAAGCGCGCGGCTTGAATCCGTGACATACACTGGTCCCGTATCGGCGTTGAACAGCCGGGGGGATTTTTTTCAGCATCTCCATGTCAACGGCGAGCTGGCCGGGATGAGTTTCGGCGCCGGATACAGCGGGGATCGCATTACCGACATCACCGCCGCCGTGACCACGGAAAACGGGGATCTGATTTTCTCGGGTATATCAGGGACCATTGAAAACGTCCGGCTGAACTCGGTGGATTTGTCTTTTCCAAAACTCATCGAGCCGGAAACGCGGGTAGTTGTGAAAGTCGATCTGGACATGCCGGTTGCGTATTTTGTGAAAGCCTGGCGAGCCGGGATGTATCCCGAGGAAGGATTTCATCTGTTGGATTCCATGGAGTTGATCGAGAGCGGTCGAATATCGGCGAAAGCCGTCTATCGATATGGCGTGGGAAGCACGTCGCCGCAAATCAAGGGGGATATCCGGCTGCAGGAGGGGACGTTTATCTGGGGCGATCGATTGTTCCAGAATGTTTCCGGGCATGCAAGCATCCCGGATTTTGGTAAGACAGCCGCCATCCGGCTTACCGGATCGGTCAACGGCTTTCCGGTAAACCGCCTGGATCTTCAGCTGGACGACCCGCTGGGGGAGCCGCATTATCGGTTTCAGCTGGCGGCGGATCAATTGCCGCGGATGGATCGATTCCGTTTGGCTCCCAAGAGCCTCCTCCTTGTTGACGGTGTTGGAAAAGGCGGCCATGTTCAGGGGGAAGCGGATATCCGCCTGCCGGGGATTGAGCTGCTGGATACCCGCTACGGCCCGCTGGAAGGCGAGATCCGGGGGCAGGGCAAGATCCTTGCCCGTTTGTGGCCGGAATTCAGTCTGGACCTGGTGGAAACTCAATTGCAGATGCCGGAGGGAAGGATCGCACTGGAACATCATCTGCGGGAAAACAGCGGCGATGTCTCCATCCTGGGCAGCCTGGCCTTATTTGAAATGCCGGATAACCAACCCAGACCGGCAAGGCCGATGAAAGGCCACATCCAGATGGACCTTGCCTGGGATCAGAGCCGGCCCTTGACCGGTCGTATCCGTTTCAGTGATTTCGCCTTCCACTACCATGACGCCGTGACTGTTTTCAACGGTCCTGTGTCGATTCAAGGCGACATCCTTTCCGCAAGCGAACTGGATGTGCTGCGCCGCGACACCCGGTATCGGTTGTCCGGTGAATATCAAACCAGTCCGCCGGCTTGTTATACAGGCGAAGTCGCGGTGAGTGGGTTGCGGATTCGGCAAGAGGACGGCGATGAGTCCCGGTTGCCCGATGATATCGTTGCTGAAGTCGGTTTGTCGTTTACCGATCTGACGTTGTACGGAATTCCGTTTGACACCGGCAGCGCAAAAGCCCGCCTCGAAAACGGGCGGCTGAAATTATATGGAGCCGAGTTTGGCGGAAAGGAGGCTTCCATAACGGGAGACATGACCATATCGAATTCGGATCCGACCCAGCTGGATCTTTCCGTGGATTTCCGGGACGGGGGGGTGAAAAAACTGTTGAGCGCTTTCTACCGGGGAGAAAACCTGATCGAGGGAAAGTTGAAATTGCAGGGCCGCGTCACGGGCACGATCCAATCATTGAGCGGTCTGCTTTCCTTTCACGCCCGGGAGGGGCAGACCATGAAATCGTCCCTGGTGACAAAATTGTTCAGCGCATTGAATGTTTACAAAATCATCAAATCACGCCACCTGGATTTGAAAACAGAGCGATTTTCCTACAATACCATCCAGGTCAATTTTCCCCTGAAAAACGGGGTCGCCGATTTCAACGACTTCTATTTGGACAGTGATTCCATCCAGTTGTCCGCCGTCGGTTCGTATTCCATGAACACCAATGCGATTGACGCCCTGGTCGGGGTGCAGCCACTCGAAACGCTGGATCGGGCCGTCAGCGCCATCCCGGTGATCGGATGGGTCCTGACCGGGGACGGTGGGAAACTCATCGTGGTGACCTTGCGGGTTTCCGGAACAACCGACAAACCCGAAATCAACCTCGCGCCCGTGGATAGTGTCTCGGGATCGGTATCGGAAACGCTTTTACGGGTGCTCAAGTTACCCGGAAAGCTGATCCACAAACCGCGGGAACTGATCACCGGCGAAGAAAAAAAAACCGGACCTTATTGACCGTCTTCCTTTGATTCCTTCCGGTCCTCTATCTGTTCTTTTTTATCGGTTTCGGTGGTGGCTTTTTTAAAATTGCGGATGCCTTTTCCCAGCCCCGCCCCGATTTCGGGAAGTTTCCCGGCTCCGAAAATAATTAAAATAATGACGAGGATGACAAGAAGCTCCGGCATGCCGATGCCAAACATATGCGCCTCCAAAATGTTATCTTATTTCCGACCCATGCAGAGGTCTGAAAAAAGAACCTGAAAGATAAAGCCGCCGTCGGACGCCGATGTGACTCGGTTTCCTGCGGACAGCCAGATAAAAAGCATATACCACCGGCTATATAGGGTGTCAACAAACCGTCCGTGGGGATAGCGGGGAGGTTGTCGGACGGTTGCTTTTCTCGAAATACCTTGAGAACTTTTCCGGAATCGACTATCAGTTACTGAACGGGAGAGGGGCGGCCCCCTGGTGGGGCCTCGCACCCCAGGGATAAAATCGATGACGGCCATCACCCTCCGGATGGACGAAAGACGGAAAGGTATTCATATGAGCGCCGAATTCACGGCAAACGGAAATGCAACGCTTATCGGCAGCCTGCCCTTGAAGGACCATCGCGAGGCTGCCCTGCTGGTGCTGGAACATACCCCCGACATCCCGCTCTGGGTTCAGCTGCCGGCTTATCGGCAGGAAGGCATGATGACGCAGTTTCTGTCCGGCTTTCCGGGGCTCGTGCTAACGGAAAATCGGACTTACATTGATACCGATGCGGCCACCTTCGAGGAGGACCTGCTGTCTTTTTATGAAGAGTACTTTGCGGTTGCCGAAGGAAACGGAGATATGGAGCAGTCCCGTTTCGCACTGGCCGGGGATACGGCCCCGGGATTCTTCGAGATGCTGGTTCAACTGGAAAAACAGGCTCGGTCTCCTCTGGCGTTGAAAGGACAGATTACCGGGCCCTTCACCCTGGGAACCGGGTTGACGGACCAGAACGGCCGTGCGATTTTTTATGACGAAAGGCTTCGGGACGTGTGCGTAAAAATGCTGGCGATGAAGGCCCGCTGGCAGGTCGGAAAGCTATCCGAATTCGGGCGCCCCGTCCTGATTTTTTTTGACGAACCCGCCCTTACCGGATTCGGTTCCTCCGCCTTTATCAGCATTTCACAAAGGGAAATAGCGGAATGCTTCCGGGAAGTGATCGAAGCGGTGCATGGCCAGGGTGGGCTGGCCGGAATTCATGTATGCGCCAATGCCGAATGGTCGCTGGTGCTCGATTCGGCGGCCGATATCGTCAGTTTCGACGCGTATGCGTATTTTGACCGTTTTTTACTGTATCCGGAGCCATTGAAGCGCTTTGTGAAAAAGGGGGGGATCATTGCATGGGGCATCGTGCCGACCCTGAGTCCGGAGGAGCTGGAAAAGGAAACCGTTGATTCCCTGACCGCCATGTGGCATGAAAGGGCCGGCCGGCTGGGCGCGGTCACGGGAATGAGTGCCGATGACGTGCTGTCGTGTTCGTTGATTACACCGGCCTGTGGGACCGGCTCTCTTACGCCCGCCCAGGCGAAACGTGCGCTGCGACTGACGGCGGAAGTGGCGCAGCGGATTCGAAAGCGGTCAAAGGATCGATGATCCTGAGGATACCATCCATACGTTAAACAAGAGGTGATTATGTCGGAAACCAGTCCAGGCAACAAATTCGCGGGGGCCAATAAATACATTCTGGATGATGAACTTGCCCAGATCGTCAATATTTCCATGGCGCTGGAAATGCCGTTGCTGCTGAAGGGGGAACCAGGCACGGGCAAGACCATGCTGGCCCACGCCATCGCCGAGAATCTGAAAATGCCCCTCATCGTTCTGAACGTCAAATCGAGCATGAAACTGGTGGATGCGTTGTACCAATACGATACCCTGACGCGTCTGAATGACAGCCGTTTCGGTGATTCCTCGCGGGATGTGAGCAACATCGAGGATTACATCCGCATGGGCAAGATCGGCCAGGCCTTCACGGCCGAGAAGCGGACCGTGCTGCTGATCGACGAAATCGATAAGGCCGACACGGATTTTCAGGATGATATGCTCGATGTGCTGGACCAGATGCAGTTCGATATCATTGAGATCGACAAAACCATCAGCGCCCGGCATCGACCGGTGATCATCATCACCTCCAATGCCAAGAAGGATCTGTCCGACCCGTTTCTGGGTCGATGCAATTTTCATCACATCGCCTTTCCGGATCCCAAGATGATGCGGAAAATCCTGGGAGTGCATTTCCCGGATATCGACAATACCCTCGCGGATCACGCGGTAACCGCATTTTACGGGTTGCGTGAACTGGATGCCGTTGAAAAAAGACCCGCCACCCGCGAGCTCATCAACTGGGTTCGGGCATTGAAGGCGGATCCGGATTTTTCTCCCAAGAAACTGGCCAAAGGGGAGTTGCCTTACCTCGGCGTTCTGTTCAAAAAAAGCCAGGATTATGCAAGGGCGTTGAACCATGTCAGCCGGCGCAAGCTGTTTTAAAAGCCGGTTGTGGAAAGCGGCATTCCATGTTCGTCGAATTTTTCTATAAAGTGAGGGAAAGCGGTATACCGGTAAGCCCCACCGCTTTCCTGACGCTCCACCGCGCGCTGGAAAGCGGTTTGGTCAAAAGTTTGAATGATTTCTATACGGCTTCCCGATCGATTCTCGTTAAAAGTGAGCGCTATTTCGATTTGTTCGATCAAATTTTCGCCCACCATTTCGAGGGCGCGGAACTCCCGGATACCCAGGGAGTCGAGCTGGACGAAATCGCCAAATCCCTTCTGGAGGAGTGGCTCAAAGATCCCCGGGAGCTTGCCAGGGCTCTCGGCGTGGATGCTTCCGAACTCAGCAAGTTGACACCGGAAGAATTGATCGACTATTTCAAACAGCGGCTGAAGGAACAAACCGAACGTCATGACGGCGGCAGCAAGTGGATCGGTACGGGCGGCACCTCTCCTGTGGGGCACTCCGGGTATCATCCAGGGGGGATGCGCGTGGGAGGCGTCTCGAGGAACAAATCCGCCGTGAAAGTCGCCATGGAGCGGCGTTACAGGGACTATTCCAAAAGCGGGCCCCTGACCCAGGCCCTGATCGGTGAAGCCCTGAAACGACTGCGCAACCTGCTTCCTTCCGGACCGAAGGATCAGGTCAATATCGATGAAACGATTTATCGCACCATGAAAAACGCCGGGGAGATCGAAATCGTTTTCGATCGCAGTCTGAAAGACCGCCTGAAAGTGATCCTGGCCATCGATAACGGCGGATGGTCTATGGATCCCTATATACCGGTGGTCCAGACCATATTTGATTACACCCGGGCCCAGTTCAAGGATCTCAAGACCTATTTTTTTCACAACACCATCTATGATACCGTCTGGGAAGACCCCAGCCGTTACAAAAAGCCGGTCCGGGTGGACGACTTCGCCCGCCGGGATCCGGAAACCAGGCTGATTCTGGTGGGGGACGCCAGTATGGCACCCTATGAGCTGACGGCCCGTGACGGTTCGATCTATGTCCATGAGCGCAGCGGCAAAGCGAGCATCGAGCGTCTGAAGTTTATCGCGTCTATATTCCCCCGCAGCGTATGGCTCAACCCGGTGCCGCCGCATATGTGGAATTACACCCAGACCATTCTGACCATCAGCCGAATTTTCCCCATGTTTGAACTGTCCCTGGACGGACTGGAAAAAGCGGTCAGCCGCCTCATGGCCAAGTAGAGCGGCATGGCGCGTATTGCCCATCTGATTCGAGAAATGCAGGAACTGGGAGACCTGCTGGCCAAATGCACCCGGTGCGGGATGTGTCAGGCGGTCTGCCCGTTGTTTTCCCAGACCGGACACGAGGGCGATGTGGCCAGGGGGAAACTGGCGCTTTTGGACGGGTTGGCGCAGCACCTGCTCGACAATCCGGAAAAAACCGCGGAGCGTCTGAATAGATGTCTGCTGTGCGGTGCCTGCGAGCGGAATTGTTCCAGCGGCGTGCAGGTGCTGGAAATTTTTTTGAAGGCCAGGGCCATATTGGCCGGATACAACGGGTTGCCGGCGGCCAAAAAGATGATGTTGAGACGCCTGCTGACCCGGCCCCGGACGTTCGACCGCGTCATGGCCTGGGCGGCCCGGCACCAGCATCTGTTCCTGAAGCCGGCCGGCGGTCTTTTGGGTGCGTCCTGCGGACGAATCGGGCCGTCCTATCTCACGGAACGTCACATGGCGCCATTGGCGGCCGTTCCCCTGCATCGCCGGATCGATTCCCTGGATACTCCCGCCGCTGCAGGCGGCCCGCGGGTGGCTTTTTTCCCCGGTTGCCTGCTGGACAAAGTTTTCCCGGAAGCGGCGATGGCGAGCCTGAAGGTCCTGCGACACTTCAAGGCGGGCATTTTCATGCCCAAAGACCAGGGCTGCTGCGGGATTCCAGCGCTTGCCGCCGGCGATGAGGAGTCCTTCCGTCGTCTCGTTCGTCACAACATGGAGCTGTTTGAGGGAGGAGCCTGGGAATACCTGGTGACTGCCTGCGCCACCTGCACCTTCACCATCAAAAAGATTTGGCCGATGATGGCCGCTCAATTCCCCGCCGCCTTAAGAAAACGGATAGTTCAATTATCCGAGAGAGCGATAGATATAAGCCAATTGCTGGTTTCCATCATCGGCCTGCCCCCTGAACCGCCGCCCGATGGGAATGGGATTCCGATAACCTACCACGATCCTTGCCATCTGAACAAATCTTTCGGGATCACCGTGGAGCCACGCAGACTGATCGCGGCCAACCCGGTCTATCGTTTGGTGGAAATGCCCCTGGCCGGACAGTGCTGCGGCCTGGGCGGCAGTTTCAGTATCGACCATTATGAAATATCCTCGGCGATCGGTGAGCGGAAACGTCAAGGCGTTCTGGCTTCCGGTTGTGCGGTTGTCGCCACCGGCTGTCCGGCCTGCATGTTGCAACTGATGGATCAGCTCTCCAAATCAGGCCGGGAGATAGCAGTCCGGCACACGGTGGAGATATTCGCGGAAGGGCTTCCCGGGGGGATTCAGGGATGACTTGAGGCTTGGGTTCTCACCAGACCTTTTCACAATTTCCAAAGACGGGGGAAAAATTCGGAACATAATGGTTTCCTGTCTGCATTTTCGCGCGGTCATTTTTTTATGATTTACAAGTCCGGTGTAAAAGAATAAAGTGACTTCGCCGAGTCGGACCCGTTTCCGAAAAAGCAAGCGTTAGGGGCTTGGCGATACGGACCCGATGCATATGATAACCACCGGCCCTGTGTGGCGTTCACCCGTTTCCGTCCTTGTTGAAATGAGGATAACCAATGCCGATCTCCCAAGTAAAAATCGAAAAAATCCTGTATGCGACCGACTTTTCCGAGAATGCCCGTTTCGCGTTTTCCTATGCCGTCAGTCTGGCGAATCTGTATGAAGCCAATCTGATCATTCTTCATGTGCTCATGGACGATGCGGACCTGGAAGAAAAGATGGCTGGCTATGTCGGTGCCGATCAACTGGAGGAGATTAAAAGACAGCAGCTGGAGGATGCGCGGCAGGCCTTGATCGGCAAACAAAAAAAAAAGCGAGACCATACGACGGGTGCTGAACAGTTTTTGCGGCTGCGTGGCGGGCGGCACAGGAGATCATCCCTGTGTCTGCGATGAAATCATCATTCAGTCGGGCAACCCGGTCGAACAGATTCTTACCCAGGCTGCCAGCCAGAGGTGTGACCTCATCGTCATCGGCAGCCACGGGCATGGAACCATCGAGAGCAAGCTCATCGGCGGCACGGCCAGACAGGTGCTGGATCAATCCCGAACACCCGTGCTATTGGTGCGAATGCCGGGTGACTTGGGGTAATGGTCCCGCGGCCACATGGTTTTCGGGGAGACTCGCGTCAGGCTTGACGATGAGGGATTCGAGCGCGAACATCCTGCACAACAGTTTGATGTTACGGTTTTTTTCTCCATGTACGCGGGAGACACTGCGCGGATGTGCCCGGATGACCGCGTGGCCCTGAATGGATGTGGCGGCCTTCAAGGCCTCCACCGCGAGGTCCAGGAAAATTTCCGAATGTACCAGATGCCCGAATGCGGGATGAAACGGTCCGGCGATCACCGTTTCCGGCGATAACGTTTCCGATGTCTGCAGTCCCATGCGGGCCACCGGAATCCCTGACTGTTCGAACAGCAAATAGAGCTGTTTCACCAGAGTGACACTCGTTTCCAGGGACAGGGGGTGATATGTCCCTTCCCGAACCCAGTCCGCGAGAGGACTTCCGGCGAGCACCACGGTGGGATAAATTCTTACAAAATCCGGTTTCAGGCGGATCACCTCCCGGGCCGTGGCGATGGAAGCCTCGGCAGAGTCGCCGGGCAGTCCCACCATCATCTGCAGACCGATCCGGTAGTTTGACCGCTTCAGCAGATCAACGGCCCGGATGGTATCCATGGCGGTATGTCCCCGCTGGGAAAGCCGCAGCACCTGATCATCCATGGATTGGACCCCGAGTTCGACGTCCGTCACGGAGAAGCGCCGGAGGACTTCCATGGCTTCCGGCCGGATGGTTTCCGGCCTTGTGGAAAAGCGGATGCCGTTGACCTCGCCGGCCTGGATGTATTTCTGGGCATATCCCAGCAGGGTCTGAAAGGATACCGGGGCAATTCCCAGGAAATTTCCACCATAGAAGGCGATCTGAACATCGGTGCGATGGCTTCGGCGATGGGCCAGAAAGGTATCGGCCTGCATCTGAAAATCAGACTCGGAAAGGATTTTCCGGGTTTGTCCGGTGATGGCCGATTGGTTGCAGAAAATGCACTGATGGGGGCACCCCCTGTGGGGAAGAAAAATCGGAATGATGAAGGGCTTTACGGGCATCGCTGGTTGTTTCCGTGCCGGAGGCCGAAAGGGCTGCAACCTATCCGTTTTTCGCTTCCATGCGTTCGAGATATTCCCTTGCCGCGTTCTGTTCGGCGGCTTTTTTGTTTTTCCCGATGCCCATGGTCGTGACATCCCTGACCTTCAATTGAACAGTGAAGGTTTTGTCATGGTCCGGTCCGGATTCGCTGACTACCTTGTAATGCGGGGTCACTTTCAGGGAGGTCTGGACCAGTTCCTGAAGGCGGCTTTTATAATCCAGGTCAACGGCAGCCGGCGACATGGATTGAAAAAGAGTTGCAAAATGCTGCTCGATCAAGCGAAAGGCCACCATGAAACCGCCGTCCAGATACACGGCGGCGATGACCGCTTCCAGGGCATCCGCCAGGATCGAATTTTTATCATAGCCGCCGGTTTGGATTTCCCCCTTGCCCAGCAGCAGATGGGCGCCTATGTCCAGTTTCCGCGCAATGGCCGCTAGCTGCTTTTCGTTCACCAGGCCTGCCCGCATCCTGGAAAGCTCTCCTTCTTTAACTGCCGGATGCTGAGCCATGAGGATGTGGCCGGCGATGAGATTGAGCACGGCGTCGCCGAGGAATTCCAGGGTTTCATTGTTTTTGAGATTTCCGGCCGGCTGCTGTTCATTGATGAAGGAACTGTGGCAGAGCGCCGTCTGCAATAACTGCTTTTGTTTGAACCGGTAGCCAAGGTTTTTTTCCAGACGTTTGATGTCCATTGGCTTAAACGCCTCCGTTCGGGCGGGTGCGCCGGATGGAGGCAATGGCGTTCATGAGTTTCTCGTACAATTCAAACGGTACGTTCAGGGTTCCGTCTCCCGTGCCCATATCAATATCGTCCTGCAACGCACCGTGGAAATCGCTTCCACCCGTCAACAGCAAGCCATGGCGTTCCGCCAGGGCAATGAACGTGTCGGTATGCATGGGTGAATGGGCTGGATAATACACTTCAAGCCCTTCTAGTCCCCAGGCGGTCAACTGGTCAATCAGTATCTCCATCTCGTTGCCCGCGGGTTCGGTTTTCAGCAGTCCCGGATGGGCCAGCACGGCGATTCCCCCGGCGTCCCGGATGATCCGGATGGCGTCCGCGCAGGGGATGCGGTATTTGTCTACATACCCCGGCTTGCCCTTTCCCAGATAGCGATCAAAGGCCTCATCAATTGT
Organism: Thermodesulfobacteriota bacterium; assembly: GCA_049320885.1. Lineage (GTDB taxonomy): Bacteria > Desulfobacterota > Desulfobacteria > Desulfobacterales > SURF-7 > DYJD01. The sequence goes on from JBMORA010000064.1 coordinate 36,540, forward strand.
CGCTACAATCCCTTTGGCCACCATGAGGCGGGCGATGTGCGGCCTGCCCAGCTGTCCGTCGCCGGTTTCCAACCGGACCTCTTCCATGGAAAGATGGATCCCGATTTTTTTCAGGCGAGATAGAATCTCCGGGTTGCGATTTTTTCTGGCTTCCTGAAGTGTTGACAGGGCGGTGTTCAGGGCGGCATCTTCCAGGCGGAACCCATACCCGAGAATATGCAGGCTGCCTTTATGCGGCAGAAGGGCAGGGGGTTCGGTACTGATTTCAACACCGCTGAGCAATTTGAGCCGGGGGAGGGGGGCATGCCGGAACGCTTCCCGACAACCTTCGATGGCGTCATGGTCGGTTATGGCGATGGCGCCTAAACCCAGCTGCTCAGCCCGGCGGATCAGCTGAAGAGGCGTGAATGTTCCGTCCGAGGCGGTGGAATGGAGGTGTAGATCGATCCTCACAATCGCGTCATAACCCAAGGGCTTTTTCCATGGCCTCTTCTTTGGTTTTACACTCGATGCATTGGGTGGTCACCGGTCTGGCCTTTAATCGCTCAATACTGATATCTTCGCCACAGGTCTCGCAAATTCCATATGTTCCGGCTTCGATGCGCTCCAGGGCCTGGGTGATTTTTTTAATGAGTTTGTTCTCTCGATCCCGGATACGAAGCATGAAATTGCGGTTGGATTCGTGGGACGCCCTGTCCGTGGGGTCCGGGAAACTTTCTTTCGATGTGATCATGCCCGAAACCGTATCATCCGCCTGGCTCATCAGGTCCTCAAGCCTTTTGGTCAGAAGATCCTTGAAAAATTGAATTTCCTTTTTTTTCATGAGTCCTTTCCCGTATAGAATGAGGATCGTTGGCGACTTTTGAAAAGTCAACGGTAACAAGTTTCTGCGGCTTTGTAAAGAGCAAATTTGTGAATAAATTAAGGGACATTTTTATGGGGTTGCCCGGCCTGGAGAAGGTTTTCGGCGTGTGCGCGACACGGTTTTTACGGAGCCGGGTCGTTAGCCGCAACGGACCTATTCCGGTTCGTCCAGATGGAACAATTTCCGGGTCATATCGATGTATACGGCTTTATCGCCGTGACAGCCGTTGCCCTTTAACAACAACGCCGGATCATGGAGGATTTTTTTCACTACCGCGTCGGCCATCCGGTTCATGGCCAGCCGGTCGGTTTCGGAGAGGTGCTTCAAACCGTGAACTGTTTTTTCCACCTCCGATTTGACGATCCGGTCCAGCTTGTCCCGCAGATCGACAATCGTCGGCACCACATCCAGATTGTCCTGCCATTCCTGAAATTTAATGACCGCTTCGTCGACAATACGTTCCGCCTTGACCGCCTCTTTACGGCGTTCGTCCAGATTTTCGTCGATAATGCCTTTAAGATCGTCAATATCATAGACATAGGCATTATGGATTTTATTGACTGCGGGCTCGATATCACGGGGAACGGCGATATCGATAAAAAAAAGCGGCCTGTTTTTTCGGCTGCGCATGATATCCTTCACCTGGGTGCAGGTGACCATATATCCGGGCGCACCGGTGGAGCTGATGATGATATCCACCTTCTTCAAATGCTCCGGGATCTCTTCCACCCGGATAGCCTGGCCTTTGAAGCGTTCGGCCAGTTCAACCCCGCGCATGAAGGTACGGTTGGCGACATATACCGTTCCAACCCTCAGCCGGACAAGATGTTCCACCGCCAGTTCGGCCATTTCTCCAGCGCCGATGAGTAATACCTGCTTGGAATTGAGATCGCCGAAGATTTTTCGGGCCAGTTCCGCGGCGGCGTAACTCACTGAAACAGCGCTGTCGCCGATGCCCGTTTCCGTCCGTACTTTTTTGGCCACGAAAAAGGCCCGATGCAGCAGGCGATTCAACAGTACGCCGGAGGTCTTCTTGAGCGTCGCGATCCGATAGGCCTCCTTGATTTGTCCAAGAATCTGAGGTTCACCGATGATCATGGAATCCAGACTGGCGGCGACTTTGAACAAATGCCGGATGGCGTTTTCATTGTCGTGGATATACAAGGCGTTTTCAAATTGGGAAACCCGAATCCCTTTGAATTCGGCAATGTGGGTTTTGGCAGCATCGATGGCCGCCCGGCGGTCCGCGGCGGTCATCAGAAGTTCCATCCGGTTGCAGGTGGAATAAATAATCAGCTCGATAATCGACGGCTGGGCGTGCAACCGCACCAGTGAGTCCTCTGTCTCTTCCCTGGAAAAGGCGACGCATTCGCGCAATTCGATGGGAGCGGTTTTATGATTCAGCCCCACTATAAGGATTTCCGCTCGATTTGGTTTCATGCTTTCCAATACGGTATTCTCGCCCTGTCTTCCGCCGGTATGTGTTCCACCGGCTTGAATTTAGATTGTTCCCTCCATCCGGTCGGGCAGCTACAATCGGGTGAACGGATCATGGTGCCCCTGCAGGAAAAAATTGACTCCGAAAAAGGTGAACAGGAGTGCGCAAAACCCGATAATGGCCATGATGGCGGCCTTCCGTCCCCGCCAGCCGACGGTCAGGCGTTGATGCAGCAACGCGACGTAAACCAGCCAGGAAATAATCGACCAGACTTCTTTCGTGTCCCATGACCAGAACCTCCCCCACACGGACTTGGCATAGACAAATCCGGAAATCAATCCAAGGGTCAGCAGAATGAATCCGACCACGATACAGGCATAGCCGGTTGAATCGAGCAAGTCCAGAGAAGGCAGGCGCTTGAAAAAAAAACCATGTTTCTTGTTTTTTATGGCGTATTCCTGGATGAGGTAAAAAATGCTCACTCCACAGGCCAATGCAAACGCTGCCTCGCCGATAAAAATCGTGATTACATGGACCGTCAGCCAGAAACTCTTGAACAGGCTTGCGGTTTCCGGCGGGTGATTCGGAAGCTGGGAGGCCGTGATCATGGTCAATGCAGCCAGGGGGGCAGCGTAAATGCCTAGAATTTTTAGATCGAATTTATACCGCAGCAGTAGAAAAACACCGGCCACGGCCCAGGAGGCGATGGAAAGATTTTCAGCCAAATTGCGGGCCGGCAGCATTCCCTCGGAGATGGAAGCGGCGGTTATGGAAACGGAATGAACCAGAAAGCCGGCCAGGAGGAAATAATAACCTCCCTGCCGGGGTGCTTTTTTCTGGACGAACAGGTAAGCTGCATAGAAGGCTGCGCTGAGAACATACAACAGAATAACCAGCATATTCAATCGGTGCATTCGCTTCGCCTTTCCCGCGGTAACTGTTTCCGGTCGTCAAGGGTTCCGCTGCGTAAGGTGGCGGTGTGGATAGCAACCATTGGCGGTCTTCGTTTCCCTTTCAGTCGGCACCGCCAATGAATCCACATCGAATCCTTCGCCGAGCAGGTTGCCTAGCAACCTATTGATATCCGACCTGCTGCCGCAACGGATCATTTCCAGGAGACCGCCTTCGATCAATGCCTCAAACAAGTGCTTATGGGCCTCCGGGGCATGCTCTTCCTCCAGCAGTTTTGCCCGGATCGCCCCCATCAGGCGAAGGAATTCCGCATACTCTTCGCCGAACTGTTTTTCGAGTTTTTCCCGGAGCGCTTTTGCAAAAGCAGGGCTTTTCCCGGAAGTTGAAACAGCGATGATCAGGTCGCCTCTTTCCACGATGGACGGCAGAATGAAATTGCAGGCATCGGGCACATCGGCGATATTGCAGAGCATGTTCAGGCGCTCTGCATCCCTGCTGATGCTGCGGTTCAAAACCGGGTCGCTGGTCGCGCCGATTACCAGGAACATGCCTTCGAGATCAGAGGGACGGTATGGACGCATGGCCACCGTGATGAGACCGGTTTCGGATAGTTCCCGGATATCCGGCGTTATGTCAGGGCTGACCACCTGGACCAGCGCACCGGACTTCAAAAGGCCCCGGACCTTTCGAGCGCCCACGCTTCCTCCCCCCACCACCAGGCAGCTTCTGTTGCGGATATCAAGATTGACGGGATAGTATTTCATCGCTTTTTTACGGCTGCAGGATTTCAAGCGGAATCCGCCATAAGTCCTCGGCCAGAAATAAGGTTCCAGCATAGGTGTTGCGGCATTGACCGGCAATGTCCGCTTGATCGCAATCCGGATAAAAATGTGTCAGGACCAGCATGCGCACACGCGCCCGTCTGGCGATTTCGCCGGCCAGGGAAGGAGTGAGATGGCCCGGCGCCTTGCTTCCATCCGGCAAGGCGGACTCGCAGATCAATACATCGGCCCCATCGGCAAGCACCACCAAGTCTTCCGAAAAATCGGTGTCACCGGAATATACGACGGATATGCCGTCAGAGAAATTCAGTCGATAGGCCAGGCTTTCCGGGCGATGCTCCACCGGTGAGAACGAGACGGAGGTACGATTTGTATGCCAACGGTCTTCAATGGCTGGATTCAGTTCCAGGATGCGAAACAATTGCGGCTCCAGCCGGATCCAGTTTCCATAAACCTGTTCCAGCCCGCTGAAAAATTTCCGGAAACCGGGGCCGCCGGATATGGTCAGGTTGTTTTTCCTGCGCGTGCTGTCCGGATAGTTGTTGGCGAACAGAAACGTCGCGAGTTCGCCGGTGTGATCCGGATGGAAATGGCTGAAAAAAATGTGAGTTACGTCAAAAACCGTGGTTCCGTGCTCCAGCAGGCGGCGCATGGTGCCGGGGCCTGCATCCAGCAGTATTGTTTCCGTCCCGGTCTCCACCAATACGGAACAGGCGCTCCGGCGCAGGGAGGGGACGCAGGTCCCGGTTCCCAATGTGGTGATACGCGGGTGGTTATCCGATGACATGGTCTTTTTTCCCGTCTTTTCTTTTACTGGAACTACGTTCCATCCTCTGGATCAACCATTGATGCTGACATTTATGGTCTTCCAGATCCACCAGTCCAGCCAAGGTCTCCAATGGTATTTCCGCCCGGGCCATGCTTTTATGGCCTCCAGCGGATCCGATCTGCCCGAAACAGTCCTTCACCATTTTCCCGGCATTTTTTTTCAGACCGTCGTTGCGGATGATCACCACCAGTTTTTTATCGTATATCCCGGACACGATGCTCCATTTGATGGAGTGGATCCGCATGAAGAAATCGGCTATGACCACGCAGACATCCGGATTCAGAACGGCTCCGAGATGGACATAGGCGCGTCCCCTCCGGATGCATTTTCTTTCTATGGCCATCTGAAAATATTTTAAAAAATCGAGCCGCAGATCCGCCTGCTCAAGCCTTCGCACCAGGTGCATGTTGGCCAGCCGGAAAAGAAATTGAAACGCCCGCACATCTTCGATGAGGGCCTGTTGTTCAAAATCTCCGGTATCGGTCTTGATGGCGTAAAAAAGGGCCGTGGCCAGTTTGGCCGAGGGTCGTATCTTTGCCGCCTGAAGATATTCGGTCAGGATGGTGGCCGTGGCTCCGTACTTGGGCCGGATATCCGTATGGGCGGCTGCCGGCAGGGTGTCCGGATGATGATCGATGATGACATCGAAAGTATATCGGCTGAAGGATTCGTGGTGGTTCGGCTGGGAGTCCACCAGCACGAACCGGTTGAAACGGCTTTTATCCATGTCTTTTTCGTAGCTGAGATTGATGCTCAGGGTCCGGATCATGGTCAAGTTATCCGGTCGTTTGATCAGGTTGACATGGGTGATGGCCACATGGGCAACTTTTCGCCACAGCAGGCGTTTGACGGCCATAGCACTGGCAATGGCGTCCGGATCCGCGTTGATGACGATCAGGACCTGATCGTCCCCCTTGAAACGTTCATAAAAGCGACGCATTCTTTCCGAAGAAGAAATGCCCATATTCAAATACCTTGCCTTGTTGACCCGTGACTATCCGGTTGAACCCTGACAATTGATCAAATTTTACATGATACGATTTTCATTTTTGCATTACAATAGATTTTTCCGGGGATGGGTATATGCCCTGGAAGCGGTTTCGCGGATCCCCGGTTTCCAGTTTGCGGCTGAAATCGTTGATAAGAGAGACGATCTCTTCCCGGGTTGATGCGGTGGTGAGACTTTCCCGGAAAGCGGCACTGTGGGGAAACCCTTTCACAAACCACGGCAACCGACTGCGCATGATGCGGCAGGCATGCACCTCGCCGAAATAGGCGATGGATGCATCCAGAAACCGGAAGATCATCTCAAAATGAAGCGGCAGGTCTATTCGGGGTATCGGCTTACCATCCAACCTGGCCAGCACTTGAGAAAACAGCAGAGGGTTTCCGATGGCGCCCCGGCCGATCATGATGCCGTCGCAACCGGTTTCCGCCAGCATCCGGGCGGCGTCTTCAGCGGAGACGATGTCGCCGTTGCCGATCAAGGGAATGCGTAACCGGGGCTTCATGGCGGCGATCAGGGACCATGCGGCCTTGCCCCCAAATCCCTGGCCAGCTGTTCTTGGGTGCAGGATAACGGCGTCCACACCGCAGTCCTGGGCAATGGCGGCAATCTGAAATGCCTGGGCTCCCGAGGAGTCCCAACCACTTCGAATTTTGACGGTCAAGGGAATGTCAACGGCCGCCCGGACTGCCCGAAAGATTTTTTCCGCCAGATCCGGCGTCCGCATGAGGGCAACCCCTGCCCCGGTTTTTACCACTTTTTTTACGGAACAGCCCATGTTGATATCCAGGACGTCGGCGCCGGCGGCAGCCGCTATGCCGGCCGCCTTGGCCATGATGTCGGGTTGGGTGCCGAAAATCTGTATGGAAAGTGGTTTCTCGGCCGGAAGACTTTCCATCAGGCGCAGGGTTTTAGCGGAGCCGTAGAGCAACCCGTTGGCGCTGACCATTTCCGAGCAGACCAACCCGCAACCGGCTTCCTTGGCCAGCAGCCGCAGCGGAAGATTACTGATGCCGGCGAGCGGAGCGAAAATCACATTGTTCCGAAGTGTCAGGTTGCCGATTTTCATATGGTTATTCACGGGCGGGGATGCGGCCATCCGACGGATTGGCGTAGCAATACAAGCAGCGATGATGGCAGGGGTGCAATTCATAGGAACCGATATCCGTGGAAATCATGCAACCGCAGCCGGCGGAGTGCCGCTGGCCGCGGTCCTTCTGAAGGCGCAGACGGCCTCCGTGAAGCGCCATCAGATAGTCGTTCGGTATGCAGGCCCCGGCGACAACCGGTTTGCCTTCCGGTAGAGCGGACAACACCTCCTTTTCGCAGCAGACGAGCAGTTGCATGGACAATTTTTCAAGCCGGGCCTGCAGTCGCGATACAATGGCGACTTTTTCTCCCAGCGACGGTTCGATAAAACGGATATTACTGGCGTCGATCGCCGCTCGCCGAAGCACTTTGCGGTAGGGGTCCATGAAGCTGGTGACGCAGCGTCGGACGCCAAGAGTTGCCGCGGCCTCGCTGATGAGATCAAATGCATGTAAATTGTCAAAAACAGCACCGGCCGAGTCCTGATAATGACAGACGGGATCGAAGCGCCATTGAATCGAATCCGGTCCGAATTGCTCACAAAGCCGGGTCAATTGCTGAAGCCGGTTGGCCAAGGGGGGCAGGTTCGGCTCCAGGATTTTATCTTCGGAATTGATCGTGAAATTGAAGAATAAATGATACCCTTTTCCCCGGAGCTTCTCGCCGTATCTTTCCCAAAGGAATGTGTTGAAATCCTTGGACCAGAATACAATGGTGTGAACCGGCCCCGCTTTTGCGGGGATCCGGTTGATATGATTCGTATAGGGGTTGCGCACTTCAAATACGCCGGTTTCGATCCGCTCCATGAACCAGGGCATGTAAAAAGCCGGGATATCGGTCCTTCGGGAAGCGGAAATCACGATTTGAAAATCAGATGCCATCTGTGCCAACTGCGGGGCATTACCGCTTCTTAATCGTTGATAGGGAGATGACCTTGCCTTTGGGCGCGCTGTCGCTTCCCGAATGGGAAGGGCTCGGTGTTTCCGGTTCCGCTGTTTCATCTCGCTGGGCCGGTTCTTCCGGAGGGACAACCCGTTCGAGACGCATCCGATTGCCCCCCATGGTGTATTCAGCGCCGTTGATGTAGTCGTTTTTCAAAATCCATGTAATGGTTTGCAGGGGTATTTGCAGCAACAGCAGCTTGACATGATACCAATCCTTTTTTGCGTCCGGTTGTATGGATTCCACCCTGGCAAAGCCGGCGGGCTTATCTTCGAAATAAATCAGGACAATATCCTTTTCCTGGGTCATTGCGTTCTGCCTCTTCGATAATAATGAGTCGATTTTCATGCCACCTTTCAATAACGCATATGCAGGATGGTTTGTGTGGTTGTCAAACACTATTTGGCGGCAACTGTCATTCGCGAGTTCCTTGGTTTTTCCGTTTTTGACTTTCCAGCGGCTTTTTGATAAAAGACAATGTTGGCCCTATGGGTGAAAGTCAAGGGGTCGGAAGGGGAATGAGCGGAAGAACAGGATCGTCGTCCTTTCATTTCCAGGGCCCGCAGCGTGTAACCGGATGGGAAACATCAACCCCTGGAATATTTGTTGATATCGAGAGAGGGCTGGTTTTTAATGATTATAAATAATATTCAAGATACTATCTTGAAGGTAGGGCTGCGGCGGTCAACTTTGGTTGCAGGGGTTCCGCAGGGGCCGTCGCCCGCTGGACATAACAAATACCGTAAAAATACCGGGATTGTCGGCTCCCGTTTTTGTCTGGCATGCCTTATGCTTTTCACTGGCAGATGAATTGATCAGCAGCCGTTTGGAACCGGAATCATCCAAAGAGGATTTCAAGACAAATGAATCAGACGAATATGGTTCAATTTGAAAAACCGAACCTTGCCGCATTGACAAAACAATACACCGTGGTGGATTTGCATTATCATACCCGTCATTCGGATGGCCAGGCCACCGTGGAACAGGTTGCCGAACATGCCCGTTCCCTGGGGATCGGTGTGGCCATCACGGATCACAATGAAATCAAAGGCGCCCTGGAAATCGATGCTTATGATGATATACTCAGTATCCCCGGCATTGAAATCACCTCCAGAGAAGGCACGCATCTGCTGGTGTATTTTTATGACACGAACAGCCTGAAAGCCTTCTATCAGAAGGATATCCAGCCCTATATGGGACATACGGTCATGAGTTCCATCTCGCTGACCATAGAGGAGATCGTACTGCGCGCCCGGACCTATAAAACCCTGATTGTTTTCCCCCACCCCTTTAGCGCTGTGTACACGGGAATCTGCAATTTTTATTTTTCCAAGGAGCGCCTGGCGAAAATTTTTGAATTGGTGGACGGTGTGGAGGTTATCAATGCGGAAAACATGCACAAATGGAATCTGAAGAGTGCCGTTCTCGGGTTCAACATCGAAAAAAGCATGACCGGCGGCAGTGATGGACATAAGTTGAAAGACATGGGAAACGCTGTCTGCTATGCCGCCTGTGACGGCAACCGGGCTGCATTCCTGGATGCTCTCAGGCAGCGAAGCAACAAGGTGGTCGGCAAGGAGATCGCTATTCTTGAAAAGGTGACATCCAACGGCGCCAAGCTTAAGATAAACATTAATAATTATCCAGATTTAATAGAAAAAAATATTAAATACGGGTACACCGTGCTGCATTCGAAATCCATATCGGCACGGACCACAATGAAACAACATTTCTCCCGCGGTCTGAAAAGAAGAATCTCGCGCCTGATACCGGCCTATGGATGGCTGCGCTACGGTCACAATCTGGCCGCCCTGATCTATCTATTGCCCTTGATCACCGGATAGGGGCATCCGGCGCATCTCATGTATTGTTCTGGAGTCGATCGTCCAGACGGGCAGGAATTCGTCTTGCTATTCAGGACAGGGCGCCGCGACCATGATGGGTATCGGGCTGGAAAACGTTTCAGGCCGATCCGAGTGGCTTGACATCTTTCAGGCCGTTGGTGGTATCCCGGTCACCGGTGTCGGCGGTTGAGGACTGGTTTCTGGCCGATTCCACCATAAACGCGATTTTGGAGATGATCAAACCCCGGATAAGGAAACCGATGGCAAATTCCTGGGATCTGCGCAGCGCTTTAATATCCAATGCGGCCATGATTTCTCCCATGGCCGGCAACACCATTCCGTTGATTTCCTTGGAGACCGTATCCAATTCATGGTGCTGATCAGCGCCCCAGACCGCTGGAACGATATAAGTGATCGGTTTGGCAAGAAGGATGTGGAAATACTTTCGAAAAATATCGTGGGCCACCACATCGATCAGGGGGCCGATGATTTTGGCGATGGCCATGATATCTTCCCGTTCCGGAGGCTTTCGCTTATGAATGAAGCGTTTCAGTAATGATATCATTATGTTCCATGCTTTTAATACGAGGCCGGTTCCTGGCATCATCACGCCGATTCGGCGAGCACCATCCTAAGGGCCTCGAAGCGTTTGTCGATTTCTGTCAGCAGTGAGCGTGCTTTTTTAAAATCAGCTGTTTTACCGGCCGCCTCCATTAATGTCGCGATTTCCTGCAGGGGCGGGGCGGAAAGATTCATGGCCGCCCCCTTGATCCGATGACCGATAAAGGAAACCCGGGAAGCATCTTTTTTTTCGATGGACTCTTTCAGCTGACAGATTTGTGTCGGCAGGTCCAGCAAGTACCGGTCGATGATTTTTTGGGCAAGTTTTTCATCACCCATCATCCGATCCAGCAGCGCCGCCCGATTGAATATCTCGATGTTTTCCCGTGGCCGGAAACAATACGCTGCCGGAGCGGACAGGCCCCGTTCTTCCAGCCACTGATGAATTTTTTTTATTAATTGATGCGGATCGATGGGTTTGGACAGATAATCGTTCATTCCGGCAGCCAGGCATTTTTCACGATCCCCTTGCATGGCGTAGGCCGTCATCGCAATGATGGGAACGGCCCGGTTATTTCCCGGCAGCTTTCGGATCCGGCGGGTGGCCTCATACCCGTCCATCACCGGCATCTGGCAATCCATCAAAACGAGATGGTAGGTGGTTTCCGCCAAGGCGTCCACGACCTCTTGGCCGTTGGTGGCCATATCGCTCCGGTATCCGAGTTTCCGGAGAATTTCTCCGGCCACCCTGCGGTTGATATCATCATCGTCGGCTACTAGTATCCGGCTGTGTCGCTGTCGCTCTTCTTCCAATGAATAGCGCGTGATAATAGGCGGAGCAGATGAATCCGGCATCTTGCCATCCCGGCCGATAAGGGTCAGCAGACAATCATGGATGACGGACTGCTTGATCGGTTTGGTGAGATAAGCGGAAAAACCCAGGTCCCTCAAACGGGCGGCGTCGCCTCTTTTTCCGATCAGGGTCATCATCACCATGATGGTGCTCTTTAGCGCCGGATTCGATCGAATGGCGGCGCCGACCATCTCGCCGTTCATGCCGGGCATCGCCGCATCCAGGATGACGATTTTAACCGGCTGGCCTTGCCTGGCGGCCTCCTGCAAAATGGAGAGCGCCTGTTCTCCATCCGCGGCGGTTCTGCAGCGGCAGTTCCAGGAATTCAGCAGAGATTGGAGCCAGCGGCGGTTGGCGGCGTTATCATCCACCACCAGTATGGACAATCCACTGATATCCTGATGGATACTTTCTTCAGGGGTAAGGGGTTGCGGCTGTTTTTCAAACGGAATGGTGAAATAAAAGGTTGTCCCCGGACCCTTGTTGTTTTTCATCCCGATTTCACCATTCATCATCCGGACCAGTTGCCTGGAAATCGACAGGCCCAAACCAGTCCCGCCATATTTTCTAGTCGTGGATGAATCCGCTTGGGTGAAGGCATCGAAAATACTTTCCTGTCGATCGGCGGGGACGCCGATGCCGGTATCGATGACCTCGAATCGGAGCAGCACCATCCGGTCTTCTTCCCTGTCCTGGCTTATCCGTATGCTGACATCGCCTCTTTCGGTAAATTTAATGGCATTACTGATCAGGTTGGTTAAAATCTGCCGAATCCGGCCTGGATCACCCCGAAGCAACGAAGGAACGGTCGGACTGATTTCGCAAACCAGCTCCAACTGTTTCTCCTGGGCGCGCAGGGATTGAATTTCAACCGTTTTTTCAATAGCCTGTCTGAGGTTGAAATCGATTTTTTCCAGCAACAGCTTGCCAGCCTCGATTTTTGAAAAATCCAGAATGTCATTGATCACGGTTACAAGGGATTCCGCGCTCCGAATGACGAGTTCCGCATATTCCCGCTGTTCTTTTGTGAGATCGGAATCGAGCAGCAAACTGGCCATTCCGATGACGCCGTTCATCGGCGTCCTGATTTCGTGACTCATGTTGGCCAGAAACTCGCTCTTGGCTCGGCTGGCGGCCTCCGCCATTTTTTTTGCTGCCCGCAGTTCTTCTTCCGCTTGTTTTCTGCCGGTAATATCCGTTCCCGAGCAGACGACGTATTCGACGAGGCCATCTTCATTCAATTTCGGAGTTTGAATGATTTCCAGCAGACGCGGCTCCCCGGCGTGATTGATGATCCATTCCTCACTGCGAATCTGCTGGCGGGTATGAAAGACCAATCGGTTTTTTTCCAGCAGCACTTTCAGAGCATCCGGAGGGAAAAAATCCTGAATCTTATGATAGGCTATGGCTGATTTGGGAACCCCGAAAAACTCCGCGTGGGCTCTGTTCACGGCGCCGTAAGTGGATTCGTCCTGCAGGTACCAGATCTGGGTTTCGATGTTATCGGACAGGAGTTCCAGCTCCGCCATCCGATCCTCCAGGTGGCGTTGATATTCCCGGTTTTCCCTGATTAATTGCGATCTTTCCAGTGCCTTGCGGATTGTATGCTGTAAAATATCCAAATTCTCGATGGGTTTGACCACATAATCCCAGGCGCCTTCCCGGATCGCTTCGACCGCGTCGCTGATAATACCGGTTCCCGATACGACAATGATCGGTGTGTCGGGTGCTTTTTGAACAATGGTTTTAAGTACTTCCAAACCATCAATGCCCGGCATGCGCAAGTCGACCAAGACAAGATCCGGATGGGTCGCCACAAACATTTCTAAACCGATCCTGCCGTTTTCCGCCTGCAGGACAATGTAGCCATACTCTTCCAGAAGAAGACAGAAGCTTTCCCTGACCAGGGCCTCGTCGTCGATGGTTAAAATTACCGGGGGGGTTCGTTCCGGCACGTTGATCCTCCTGCCAACAGAATCGATCCTGCTCGCGGAATTGTTTTTCAACCGGACGTTGCGGGTTCGGTGGGTTTTCCACCTCTTCCGACCGTCATCGGCGGTCGTCAACAGTCATCATTATCAGGGAAATACTGGCAATGCAGAACAGGCAAGAGTCAGCTGTCCGCTGCAGTTAACTCCATCCCATTCAGATACAGATTATCGAACGAATGACCGGAAGGTTGTTGTGAATGCCGACCTGCCTAATTTTATACTTCCAAGTTGATGAATTTTATTATACGGCAATTTTAGCATCAACATCAAATAAAAAATGCGGTACAGGGATCCGGGCGTGGAACCGTCGATCACCCCGCAAACCTTTTCACTTGGGGCATGATTTGGCATTTGACTTTTTTTTCAACGCCTTATATAATACGAAAACTCTATGGACCGAATGATGACCGGATGGAGGCGGCGATGATTGAGTCGAAATATCTGAAAGACAATATGCAAAACATCCAACGGCTGTTGGAAATTCCGGCGCTTAAGCATTTCGAAATTAAAAATCTTGCCAAACTGCTTCGTCTGAGCAAGATCCGGGAGTACAATGATGGCGAGGTTATCATCCAGGAGGGGGATCGTGATCCCTGGCTGTATTTTCTGCTAAAGGGCAAGGTCGCCATTACGAAAGAAGGTTTTGACATTGTTCGCATCGATAAGAAAGGGGAAATTTTCGGGGAAATGCGGGTGATTGATAGCCTCAGTCGTTCCGCATCCGTTCTCGCGGATGGCAAGACCGTTTGTCTGGCGGTGGACACATCGGCCCAGGAAAAATTGTCCACCGATGAAAAGAAACTTGATTTTTTGTTGCTTCTGTATCGTATTTTTGCGGAATATATGTCGATTCGGTTGCGATTGACCAATGATGAGCTGGTGGCAGCCAAGCATGATGCCAAAGAGGCTCGCAAGGAGCTGGAGCAATTAAAAAAAGAGCAGTCCGACGCCGGCAAAACCAAGATTCTGACGAGAACGATTATAAAATAGAACGGCGGCGGGCGGCCGCGCCCGCCGCTTATTCCATTGCCGGCGATGCTGATTCCTGATGAAGAAAACCGTTTCCTTTGCCATCGATTCCATCAATGTTTTTTTTCACATCCTGACCCGATGTAATTTGAAATGCCGGCATTGCTACATCAATCCGGAGCAACATGGCAGCAATTCGCTGCCGTTAGATACGATTTGCGATTGGTTGAAAGCGTTTGCACAGAAGAGCGCTTCAGCCAATGTGATTTTCTTGGGTGGTGAACCCACTCTGCATCCGGACTTGCCCCAGGCCATCCGCAGGGCCCGCGAAATCGGTTATCAATCCATCACCGTCGATACCAATGGGTACCTGTTTCATCATTTTCTGGACCGTGTTACGCCACAGGATGTCGATTATATCAGCTTCAGCCTGGATGGGGCGACCCGAGAAACCAATGACGGCATCCGCGGCCGAGGATCCTACGATACCTGCTTGGCGGGAATTCGACAGGCAGTCCAGTTTGGATTTCACACCAGCCTGATATTTACCGTCAGCCGTGACAATATTCATGAGCTGCCGGATATGGGGAGGATTCTGGCAGACCTGGGAATCGAACGGTTTTTCATTCAGGTCATCGGCCTTCGCGGCGAATCCGCCCGTCAAAAATCCGATGGAAAAAAACCAATTCTGCCGGTTGAAAGTCGGCAGTGGCTGTCGGTGATCCCTTCTGTTGCGGAAGAAATCGCCGGGAACGGCGTTGTGGTAACCTATCCCAAGGTGTTTCTAAGCATGGAAGAACCCTTTGCCTGTGCAGGAAATGTGGCTGAGAACTATTTCATCTTTCCCAACGGCAGGGTTTATCAGTGTCCGCTGTGCGAAGATTATCCATTGCACAGCAAGTTCTTTATCGGCAACCGGCTCGTCGACACTTCGCCCATCAACGAGCGAAACCTGTTTCAGTTGAATATCCCGGAAGGTTGTGTCATGAACCGGCTGATCCAGCCTGACAACCTCTACTACTTGGAAAACGGCCGGCCGGCTTATAAAATCGCCTGCTGCCTGCTGAAGGAAGAGGTCCGGCAAAAGACCTGATCCCATTGCGGGCGGCAACGGTTTGGCGAGAGCCGGTTGACAGCGCCGGATAGCTCTTCTATGATGCAGCCGATGGTCGGGGATACCGAAACGTCCAACAAATTTGCATCCTGGCCGGGACAAGCGGCAGATCGAAATCAGGCATTTTTTTTGCATTAATCTCTCGTATATCTGCACGATCCAACCTACTGCGATCTCAAATGGAGGAGACATGACAACCAAAGCCAATTCCATGCTTCAGCAACACCTGATGGCTGTCAAGGAAAAAAAGCGCGTTTTTGAGAATGCGTTTCAAGGCATCACCCGCATGATTTTAGGGGATAAAATCGAAAAAGTCGTTGTCAACGGAAAAACAACATATGATTTCGCGCTGTTCCGAAGAGGGAAAAAACACATTGTCGGTATGTATGACGAACTGAACAGCTTCGTTTCGTATGTGAAAGACGCCGCCGAAGGCGGCTCATCCAAGGAGATGGCGTTTGTTCTAGTAGGAGAGCCGGGCAACGGGAAGACATTTTTTGTGGACTACCTGTGCGGCAAATACCGTGAATTCCTGTCCGTGGAGGTAAACCGTAAGTATTCATTCCGATTTAACAATCTCGACAAATTGGGGCACTACGGCAAAATTCGGACCATTGAGTCGCAGACCTATGAGGATCCGATGATTTTGGCCATGAACCTGTTCGATTCAGCCGACGACAATCGACATTTCCTAACGGAACGGATCGGATTTACGGATGCGGAAACGGAGAAATTCTATGACAACTATCGGCCTTTGGGAGCCTGCAGCGGCTATATCTGGAACGACATCCGTCAATATACTGACGGAAACCTGGACAAAATGCTTGAATTCGTCGAAATCATACCGGTACCCCTGACGGAGAGTCTGGGGACGGTGACCGGGAAGTACCCGGCAAAGGACAAAATCACCTCGTCCGCCGTCGACTTGCTGGGAGAGGAATCCATCCAACGGTTGTTGCATATCACCGACACCAATAATCCCTATCGTTTTGATTTGCGTCGGGGAGCCTTGGCGCGGGTGGCGGGAGGCGGCATCCACTTCAGTGATGAAATTTATAAAAACAAAAAAGATTTGGTGCAGGTATATCTGGGCGTGATCCAGAACCGCAACATCGAGATCGACGGTTACAAATGGCCCATTGACACATTGATCGTCGCGACCAGCAATAATTCGGAGTTCAACCGTTTCCTGGCGGAGAAGGAGGAGGCGCCCATCGTAGACCGCTGTCGGATTTGTTATGTATCCCATAACACCAACTACCGGTTGCAGAGTGAATTGACGGCATACGCCATCGGTAATGAAACCAAGACGACGCTGAACATGGAGGTCCTGCACCAGGATCCGAATTTGAATTACGCTTCATCCATTGCTGTGGTGCTGACCAGGCTGGCGCATTCGGAAAAATTGACGCCCATTGAAACCATGAAACTGGCGGCCGGGGAGGTGGCTGGCGAAAAGAGCATCAAGACTTTGGCTGAGGTTATTGACACCCTCAATCAGGACCCCGATATCACGAAACGATTCGGACAAAAGGGAATGGGACAGCGCAACCTGGGTAGGGCAATCCAGCTGATGATCGAAAGCTCGGAAACCAATGAAGGGCGTTGCATGTTCGCTTTCGATATTTTCAAGACAATGGAGCGGGTGATCCTGGACTATGTGGTGGACGCCAATGACAGGGCCAAATATCTGGATGACCTGAAAATCGCCAAGGGGTTGTATCGGGAACGGATCATGACGGAAATGTTCAATGCCTACATGGACGAGCCCCATGCAATCCGTAAGGATGTCATGAACTACGTCAATATGATCATCGGCATCGATGCCGAGAATCTGGGGCCGGATAAAATGTGGAAATTCAAGGACCCCCAGACCGGAGAGCTCAAGGCCCTGAAAATCGACGAACGCTATATCAACAGCGTGGATGAACGCCTGGGCCTGAAAACCCAGGAACAACGGGAAACCTTCCGTACCTCGATTCGGAAAATATATGGGCAGAAAATTTCCGTGGATCCGAATTACGATTTTATGGACAACCTCGAGCTGGTAAAAGCGGTGACCGATGTCCGTCTCAAATCGGACATCGCCGGCGCCGGAAGTCTGATCGGCGCCCTGGCAAACCGCACCAACGAGGAAAACCAGAAACTCTACGACCGGATGATCGACACCATGCTGACCAAACTCCATTACTGCAACACCTGTGCTCAGAAAACCATCGAATATTTCTGCAGCCAGGAAGATGAGATGTAGTCCGGGGCGGCGTAATGAATTGCCGGCCATGGTGATAGAGCAAAGCGCAGGGGAAGTGTCCATATGAATCAGGAAGAACTTCAAAAATACTACAACGAAATCAAGTCCCGCGGGCTTTCTTCCGAAAGGGAAACCATTCTTCTGGAAGAGCTGCGATCCGCGGTGACCCATGAGGAGGGGATGTCCCCGCGGCGATTATCGGTTGGTTCGGATTCGGTGAAAGACCGGTTTTCCGCCTCTTCCGGAATCTACGGGATGAACGATCCGGAAGTCCTGCAGGCGTTAACCGCGCCCGTCGCGCCTTATACAACCGCCCTGAAGTCCATCGATGAACTTCTGGAACGCGATAAAAAGCGGGAGGAGGACGGGTTCCCCCGTAAAATCCGGGTGGGACGGCTTCTTAAACCGGGAAAGGGCCGCCAGGGCAGCGTGGTGGTCGTGCCTACCACCGTGGAGGAAAAATTCATTCACGACCCCTCTTCGGAAGATGACCAAGAAGATACCATGGGGGGGGCGGGGGAAGGTGAGGAAGGCGAAGTTATCGGCGAACAACCGATCCATGCGCCGGACATGCCGGGAAGCGAAGGCCCCGGGGAAGGGGAAGGCGGCGCCCATGAATTGGAATCCAGCGCCTACGATCTGGGCAAGATATTGACGGAGAAATTTCAACTACCCAATCTTAAGGACAAGGGCAGCAAACGTTCCGTGATTCGTTATACATACGATATGACGGATAAGAACAGGGGCTTCGGGCAGATTCTTGACAAAAAAGCGACCCTGCGGAAAATTCTGGAAACCAACATGAGCCTTGGGAAAGTACCGGATGTGGGTGATATCGATCCCACCGGTTTCCTGATATCTCCGTCCGACAAGATTTACCGGGTACTTTCCCGTGAAAAGGATTATGAATCCCAGGCGGTGGTGTTTTTCGTCCGGGATTATTCCGGCTCCATGGCCGGCAAGGCCACAACAGTGGTGGTCGCCCAACATATTCTGATTTACAGCTGGCTGCTCTATCAATATTCCATGCAGGTGGAATCCCGCTTCATTCTTCACGATACGGACGCCAAGGAAGTGCCGGATTTCTACACCTATTACAATTCCAAAGTGGCTGGAGGCACCAAAGTCGCGTCCGGATTCCGGCTGGTGAACGAGATCATTGAAAAGGAAAACCTGGCGAGGGAATACAATATCTACATCTTCCACGGAACGGACGGCGATGATTGGGACACGGACGGGAAGGAAACCGTGCCGGAGCTGAAAAAATCCCTGGCCTACGCCAACCGAACCGGAATATCCATCGCCAGGCACAGTTACGGCGGCCAAAGTGAAAGCGAGGTGGAAAAATACCTGAAAAGTTCGGGGCTTCTGAATGAAAAAGCCAACCTGCTGCGGCTGGATGTCATGCCGGAGGATGCGGACGAACCGCGGCTGATTGAAGGGATCAAACATCTGATTTCCGAATAATTAACGGCCTGGAAGGATGTTGAATGGAGCTGATCGACCAACATACCAAAAAGATCATGGAAGGTTGCAAGGAACGCGCAAGAGACGCCGGGTTGCATTTCGAGAATGAAACCCTCGAGTACATCGTCACCAACCGCGACCTGTTGGAGCTGTCCCCCAAACTGATGATACCGACGCTTTATGATTACTGGGTTCATGATGTGGAAGTCATCAAGGAAAAGCGGCGCTATGAATTGTATCCGAACAATCCCTACGAGACGGTGATCAATACCCGCCCGGCGATTTCATTCTACAATGACAACAATCCCGACTGGCTTAACGTGATGATTTTCTATCATGTCATCGGTCATATCGACTTTTTCCAAAACAACTTATACTATCGCCATACCTGGGATTATGATTTCAACGGACAGGCTCTGTCGGACAAGCGTCTGATCGCCCGGTTGCGCTCGGAAAAGGGACGGTGGGTGGATTATGTCATCGAATTCGCCAGGAGCATAGACAATATCGTCGGCTACCACGGCGAACTCGCCAGATTGGACCGGCCGGCTCCTTCGGAGTCGTCGCGGCGTCTCGATTTTTACTTTGATGTGTTTCTGCAAACCGAAAAAAAAGCGAAAATCCATGAGTACATCAAGGAAATCGAACGCTACAATGAATTCAAACGGACACTGGGAAGCCTGGGCGAGAAGGCATTTTTTTCATCCATTGTGACCAAACATCCTGAATTTGAAGCGCTCTTTGAAAAAAGCCTGGAGAAAAAGCCCCAGCGTCCTTTGGATTTGCTTCAATTTCTGATGGACCATTCCCCGCATTTAAACAGAGAAGAGAATGTCTGGATGAAATCGGTTCTATCCGTGGTGCGCAAAACGTCGATTTTTTTTCAGCCGCAAATCCGTACCAAGATCATGAACGAGGGGTGGGCCAGCTATTGGCATGAAATCCTTTTTCTGCAGGATGACCGCATCAAAGGCCATGAAGTCGATTTCGCCCGCGTGAACGCCGGCGTGACGGCCATGCCGCGGGTGGGGCTGAATCCCTACGCCCTCGGCATGCGGCTTTTTTATCACCTGGAAGAAATCGGCGATAAGGGAAAATATGATCTCGATTTCCGTGAGTTGCGCGGTATCAGAGAACGCGAGGATTTTAACCGGAAAACAGGCCAGGGCCGGGATTTTATCTTTACGATTCGACGGAACCTTTGCGATTATTTGTTTATCAGCGATTTCATCGACCAGGATTTCGTGAATCGTCACAAGTTGTTCGTAGCTGGCAGACGCCTGAACCAGAATCGCGCGGTGTATGAGTACTATGTCAAAAGCCGAAACGCGGAGGATTACCGGCAGATGTTGATGGAAGCTATGTACCATCCACCGTATATCACCGTCGATGAAAAGAAAAGTGAGCACAATCTGTATATAGTGCATCATTTTGAAGGCAAAGCGCTGGTGAGGAATTATATCGCCAATACCATGCTGGGCATCGAATATCTGTGGGGCGCCCCGGTGCATCTGGAAACAAGTGAGCCGGCAGCGACCCAGGGGGCCGGTCAGCCGGTCTATCCCTTTGGAACCTCTGTCGCCAAAAGCAGCGACAAGCCCGAACCCAAAAAATGGCAGCGGGTCCTCTATACCATGGAAAACCGCAAGCTATCAAAGAAAGTACTGTAATCCGAAGTGCAATGAATGATCAGATATTTCATCCATGAGGCTCCATGAGCGATCAGCAGAATCAGAAAAATATCGACAAGGCGATTCAAAACCTGAACAACAGCATGAGCGAGAGGGAACAGCGGTCGCCTATATCCTTCGAGGAATTTTTAAAAATCCTGGCCGTTCAGCCGGCCACGGTCATGAGGAATATTTTCCAGGTGTTTCACGATATGCTGAAACACTATATCGGCGGAGGGATTGACGAATATCCCGATGACCCGGAATCCATCAATTACGTGTACTACGACTGCGCCCCTCTTTTCGTCGACGGGGCGGACCGGCCCTTCTTCGCCGACCGGTTGTTCGCCAACCGGTTAGTCAATCTGGCCGAATCCTTCAAACGGGGGGCCCAACAAAACAAGATCCATATTTTCGAGGGGCCGCCTGGTTGCGGAAAAAGCACTTTCCTGAACAATCTCTTGCGTAAATTCGAGGAGTACACCCATTCCGAAAACGGTACGCGCTACGAGACCGTCTGGCGCATCGACCGCAGCCTTTTGGGGGGATATTTGGAGCAGGAAATCAACCCCGGAATCGAAAAGCTGCTGCAGTTGCTGGATAATTCAGGTAAAAGCGTCAAAGAGATGAGCAATTCCTCCCAGACCGACACCGCCGCCGGCGACTATCTGGAGATTGCCTGCCCCAGCCACGACAACCCCATTCTGATGATTCCCAAGCATTTTCGGCGTGCTTTTTTCGACGATCTCTTTCGCAACGATGAGTTCAAATGGAAACTGTCCACGGAAAAGGAATATGATTGGATCTTCCGGGATGTCCCCTGCACTATCTGCAGTTCCCTTTACAGTGCGCTGCTGGGAAAACTCAACAGCCCCCTTCAGGTTTTCCGGCAGATTTTCGCCCAACCCTATCAGTTCAACAGACGCCTGGGCAAAGGGATCAGTGTTTTCAACCCCGGTGACCGGCCCATGCGGGAAACCATCCTGACCAATCCGATTCTCCAGCGCCGGATCAATTCCCTGTTACGGGACAGCAACCAGGTCGCTTACATTTATTCCCGTCACGCCAAAACCAACAACGGCATTTATGCCCTCATGGATATCAAATCCCACAACACCGACCGACTCATAGAACTTCACAACATCATCAGTGAAGGCGTTCATAAAGTCGAGGATATCGAAGAAAACGTCAATTCCCTGTTTCTGGCGGTGATGAATCCGGAAGACAAACCGAACATCCAGGAATTCCAGTCTTTTCTAGATCGGATCGAGTATATTACCATTCCCTATGTCATGGAACTCGATACGGAGGTTCAGATTTACCGGAATACGTTCGGCAGTCATATCGACGCCAATTTCCTTCCGAGGGTGCTGGAAAATTTCGCGCGCGCCATCATTTCCTCCCGGCTGAACGAGAAGTCGGAAGCGCTTCTGGAGTGGATCGGAGATCCGGATAAGTACAAACTCTACTGCGACAAGAACCTCATGTTATTAAAGATGGAAATCTACAGCGGAAGAATTCCGGCCTGGCTTTTGGAAGAAGACCGCAAACGATTCACGGCAAAAAGAAGGCGGAATATCATCGATGAGTCCGAAAAAGAAGGGGGCAGCGGCATCTCGGGACGTGATTCCATCAAGATTTTCAATGAATTCTATTCCACTTACGGCAAGGAAGACAATCTCATCAACATGTCGATGCTGTGCCAGTTTTTTCACAAACTCCGAAAAAGCGGCGAGACTTCCATACCGGAAGGGTTCCTGGAATCGTTGCTCCAGATGTATGACTACACCGTACTCCAGGAAGTGAAAGAGGCGCTGTACTTTTACAACGAGGAGCAGATTTCACGAAATCTGCAGAATTATATTTTTGCGGTCAATTTCGAACCAGGGGCTGTTGAGACCAGCAGCTATACAAAGGACCGCATCGAGATCTCCGAGGAATGGTTTGAAAGCATCGAAGCCAAACTGATGGGAGCCGGCCAGGACAAGGGACGGCACTACATGTTCCGCAAAGAAATCCAGAAAACCTATACTTCCCGGACTTTGACCCAGGAAATAATCCTGGAAGGCAAAAGGCTGACGGAAACAGCTCTGTATGGGGATCTGCGGGAACGCTATATCCACAATTTAAAAGAGAAAGTTCTCGATCCCTTCCTCAAGAATGAAAATTTCCGCCGCGCCATCAAAGATTTTGACAAGGAGGAATTCAAAACCTACGATTCCAAAATTCAGGAAGATGTCAATCTGCTGATGGAAAATCTGTACACCCGCTTTGCTTACTCCAAAAAAGGCGCGCAGGAGATCTGCATTTATGTGATCGACAACGATCTGGCGAAACGATTTGCCGGGAATTAGCGATCGAAGGGCGCCTGCTATCAACTGAAGCAGCTTACGCTTTTTTCCGCAGCGGCCGGATGGTGGCGGCGATCAAGAGGATCAGCCCCATCGGCAGCATGCCGGTTGCAGAAACTTCCGTGCTGGTGGAGGCGATGAAGCAACCGCCGCCGCCCGAGCCGCCTTCCTCCGCCGCAGGAGCCTGTGCCGTCGAGGCCTGGGTGCGGGTGGTTTCCGTCCCTTCCCCGAAGGAGGCGGGATCGGCGGTCAGGGCCCGATAGGCGTTGACCCGGCCGGAAGTCAGGTTGGCGCCGGAAAGGCCGGCCGCCACATCCACGGTATTCATGATCTGGTCCTTCACCTGGGCCGGTGTCCACAAGGGATAGCGGGCGAAAATCAAGGCCGCCGTGGCCGCCACCATGGGCGCGGAGAAGGAGGTGCCCTGGGTTTCGCCGTAGCCGTTGTCCAGCAGGGTGGTGACGATGTTCTGACCCGGGGCGGACACGTCCACCCAGTCGCCGAAGTTGGAGAACCAGGATTTGCCGTCATTCTTGTCCGTGGCGCCCACGGAGATCAGGCCGGGGATATCGTAGGCCGCCGGGTACACCAGGGAGCCCGAGCCTTCGTTGCCGGCGCTGCAGACGATCAGGACCCCCTTGCTCGCGGCGTATTCCAGGGCCGCCTTGTAGCTGTTGCTGTAGCGATCGCTGCCCGAACTGATGTTGATCACCCGGGCGCCGTTGTCCGCGGCATAGATCACGCCCTTGGCCACATGGGAGGAGCTCAGCACCGCGTTGCCTTCGGTGTTCATGTACCCGGCGCGGATGAGCATCACCCGGCTCTTGCCGGCGATGCCGGCGATGCCGATGCCGTTGCCGGTGGTGGCGCCGATGATGCCCTGGACCCGGTTGCCGTGGGAGGAGAGCCGGAAGGTGGGGTCGTTGTCCTCATCGCGGTAATCGTTGGCCGGTTCCTCGAGGCCCACCGGCTGGTTGACGAAATCCCAGCCCGTGATATCGTCCACGTAGCCGTTGCGGTCGTCGTCCACGCCGTTGTTCTCGATTTCCCCCGGATTGCGCCAGAGGTTGGCCTGGAGGTCTTCATGGGTCAGGTCGAAGCCCATGTCGATGACCGCCACGATGATGTCGCTGCTGCCCGCTTCCACTTCCCAGGCCTTGGTGACGGCCATGCCGAAGCCGCCTGTTTCCGGATTGTCCAGGCTCCATTGCCGGGGAAAGAGCTCGTCGTTGGGGAAATCCAGGGTTTCATTATCGTAATTGGGCTCACAGGTGTTGACCAGGGGGTTCTTCTTCAGCTCGGCCACCATTGCCGTCACGTCTGCGCCCGGCGGCAGGATCAGGACATAATATTGAATGGCGTCGATTTGCTCATGGACCGTCAGGCCGTGGTCCTGGATCAGGGCGGCGATATCGGCCGGATGGGCATCGGCCTGGAAACGGACCACCACCTGTCCGTCCACGAAGCCGCCGGCTTCATCTGCCCGGGCTCCGGGGCTCGTGAAAAGCAGACACAGAACCAGCATGGCCTGTCCGACCATGGAGCGCCATTTTTTGAGCTGTTTTCCCAGGGTTTTTTCCGAAAGACCCAGCATTCTGGCGGCGGCGCTCTTGTCGCCGCCGGTGCGTTTGAGCGCCTCCTGAATGAGCATCCGGGTGATGGTTTCGATGGTCGGAAGTTTGTCGGTGAAGGTGATGGTTGCCATGGTGATTCCCCCTGTTGTTGTGAGCGTTGGCCGGTAATAGAGCAAGGGGGGTGCCACGAGCCGATACTTTGGTATCGATTTGAATTGTAAGGATTTATTCGTCGTCAGAGGGGGTTTTGAAAAACCGCTGACCCGGCAACCCAGGTTGCGGGGAAAGGGCCGGGGCCGCAGACAAAAGCCCGCCCGGCAAGGATCTGCCGGACGGGCAAGCAAGGTTCACACGGCAACTTATGTTGCGGGGGTTTTGGAAAAGGGGGAAAAAACGCTAACGCAGTTGGAATACGATCGGCACGTTGATCTGCATGTCCACAGGACGGCCGTTGCGTGTGCCGGGTTGAAAAACCCATTGCCAGATGGCCGTCATGGCCGACCGGTCGAGGAGCGAATAGCCGCTGGATTGAAGTAGGCGGGCATCAGCGACGGTTCCGGAAGCGGTTACCAGAACATGCAGCATCACCGTGCCCTGGTATCCTCTGCGACGGGCCTGGGAAGGATAAGGCGGCGCCGGATTGATATCGTAGCGCGGGCTTGCTTCCCTAATCTGTTCCGGCTGGGTTTCCGCTGCCCCAGCTGACAATACCGTTGCCGCTTCGGCTTTTTCCGCTATTGGCCCGGGAGGGGAGGGGCCTGTTTCTCCGGTGGCCCCGGAAACGGTTTCCAGAGGTGGGGGAATGGCCGTTTCCGGAATGGGGTTTGCCTGTTCAGGCATTGGTGCCGGTGTCTGGGGAAGGGGCGATGATTTGGGAATGGGGCGGCGTGCGGCAGGAACCCCATGCGTTGCCGTCGTTTTGGGCGGAGAGGGCTGATGGTGGGGCCGGGGCGCTTCGCGCTGCAGCAGTTGCACGCTCAGGAAGCGGGTTTCACGGTGATGGAGTGGCCACCGCCGTTCCAACCTGCCTGCGGCCATGGTAAGGAAGGCGGCATGGATCAGGATGGAGAGGAACAAGGCCGGAAAAAGCCGTTTCATTTACCGTTCCTTTTCAGCCTCAAGGGAAATCCGATTGATCCCAGCCGCCTTGATCCGATCGATGACGTTGAACAGTTTCTGGTAGGTCAAGCGGTTGTCCGCGAACAGCAGCAATCCGGCATTCCGGCGGCCGACGGTTTTATCCTTCAATTTTTGAGCCAGTGCCTCCAGATTCACCGGCTCTTTGTCCAAAAACAAGGTGCCGTCCTGCAGGACGGTAACCGACAGCAGGACCTGCTGATCGATTCTGGCGGTTTCCGAAACGGGCAGATCGACCGGCAAGGCGTGGTGAACAGCCATGGAAAGCATGGCGTAGACAAAGAATACGAGCAACAGAAAAATCATGTCCACGACGGGGATCATTTCAATGCGGGCTTTCCGTTCGACCTTGAAATCAATTTTCACGGCCGGCCTCCCCGTTTTTTTTTGCGGTGTTTGCCAATTTTTCATACACGATTTCAAGGCTGGTGGCGTATTTTTCGATCAGCAGGGCCGCCCGTTCGATGCAGGCATTGAAGTAGTTATAAAAAAAAACCGTTGGGATGGCGACTCCGAGACCGGCAGCCGTGGTGATCAGCGCCTCGGCGATGCCCCCGGTGACGATCTCCGGATGTTCAATACCGGAGGTTCCGAGCATGTCAAAGGCGGTGATGATGCCCGTTACGGTTCCGAATATTCCCAGCAGCGGCGCGACGGTGATCATTGTATCCAGAACTCCCATATAGCGGCGCATCCGTTTGATCTCGTCCGCTCCGGCCGATTCCATGGCCTTGACCATGGAATACTCCCGGTGAAGGATTCCGGAAACGAGGATACGGATGACATGGTTTCTGGTGCCTGCGGCTTTTTCTTTTACCCCGGACCAGTTTCCCACACGGCAAAGTTCCAGAATTTCATCCACGAGATTCTGGTTGTAGCTGAGCCTCAGCACAATCCAGAAAATTGATCGTTCGATGATGACGGTCAGGGAAAGCAGGGAGCAGAACAGCAGCGGGTACATGACGGGACCGCCTTTATAGAAGAGTTCAATCATGGTCTTTGTTCCTTATTCTTTGTTGATATAAGCCGGATAGAATCGCCTTCAGGGCCGCGCGGAGAGGCGCCGGAAGTCTGTCCAACCGGTTGAAATCGGGGCCGGTCGCTTCGATTTCGCCGCCGGCGATTTCCTCACCGACCAGGCGGCACCAGCTTTCATGGGCGGACAGATCCCCCACCAGCCCCTGCTCGGATGCATCGCTGATGGAAAGGGCGGCGGTCAAGAAGCCCGCATAGCGGGGATCCATCAGGATTGCCTCCAGGTCGGCAACCAACTGGTCTTGATCCACCCCGCATTCACAATTTTCACCGGCGATCAGGGAAGAGGGTGTGATACCGCGTTCCCGCAGGCGGCTGAAAATGGAGCGGTTGCCCGTCAACCTGTTCTGGAGTGAAACCGCCCGGATCACTCCGGCATGGACAACAGCGGCGATCAATTCCCCCATTTTGGTGTGACCGCCAGTGTTGTCGATGGTGCGGCCTATTCCCTGGGCAATGAGGATATTGTCCGTTCCGGTTCCGGTAGCGCCGTATGACAGGGGGGTCTCGCTGCTGCGGATATCCAGGTCCTGAAGCGCGGCTGTTTTGGCTTCCGTGGCCGTGATGATTGCCCGGGTCATGGCCCGGGGCGTCAACCGCATATTGGTCAGCAGGATGATGTTGATGGTGCCGGGTTCATAATACCCGCCGGAATCTTTGGATGTCCTCAAGGCATTGGACTGCACACCGGCGGTTATCAGGGCATAAACCCGCATGTCCTTGAAGGCTTTTTCCGTGACGGCGAGATGGTCCATATTCGCGCCGGTAAATAACAGGCTGGTGCTCTCCCCGGACAAACCAACGACAGTCATGATTTTCCGTTGCAGGTCTGCCAGATCGCTCTGGTGGCCTGAAGTCCAGGTTTGGGGCGGCAGGTAGTGATTGCCGACTGTTTGAATACCGTTGCGCCATCCTTCCAGGGTGGATAATACCGATTGGGGGTGCATGAAATCGATCAGCAGGGTTTTTCCGATGAAGTCATCGATGCGGCTTTCCACAATCCGGGCGCCTGAAACATGGGGCAGGTCTATGGTTACCGTTTTGTTCATCAGAACCGTCTCGGTTTCCTCCCGGTCTTCACTTGCGGCAAAGGAATCCCCGTAGATCCGGGAAGCCAGCCAGGATACAAAATAGCCTGTTCTGGTGGACACCCGGCAGGTGAGATCGCAGGGGAAATAGAAAACTTGTCCGTTTCTTACCGCTTCCACATCCTTCCAGCCTTCCCGGATCAAGGTCTCCCGGGCGACATTTTTATCGTCCTCACAACCATAGATCACCTGGGGGTTGTACTTTCGCCATTGTGCCAATGTAATCGGGACGACGGCTCCGTCCCGGACGAAGTCCGGCGCAATGCCTCCGGCGGCAAGGATCAGCTCATCCTGAAAGGATGTTTTTCCAGGAGTCATGATGGTGCCGGCGCCGTCCATGATTCGGATCACCCGTCTGCGGTTTTCCGGCGGAATTTTCTCCATTTTCCGCGCCACGAGATCCAGTTCCGCCTGGATGTCTGCAATGAGACGCCCGGCCTGCGCCTCTTTCCGGAAAAGTTTTCCCAGCAGACGGATGGCGTTATAACTTCCTTCAATGGTGCGGCTGTCCAGTTCAATCAGCCGGACATGGCCTGCTGCATAACGTTGACGAATCGCCTTGTGCTGTTGCGACAGAAAAATCAAATCCGGGGACAACTGATCGATTCTTTCGATGGATGGATGGTAGAAGCCGCCCACCACTGGCAGGCCGGCCGCTTCCGGCGGACAGGTGTCATGGATGGTCACTCCGGCCAGCACATCACCGGCGCCGATGCCGAACAGCATTTCCGTGACCGAAGGCACGAGGGATATGACCCGGCCGGGCGGTTTGGCGAAATCAAACCGCTGTCCGCTGGCATCCACAACGCTCAGGGAGGCGGCTCCGATGGCTTGAGCGCATCCGAAGAAAAGGATCATGGCCGCCAGACAGGGCCCTATGCGGTCGGTGCGGTTCTTTTTTGGGAATGATCGGGTGGTTGTTTCCATGATAATCCCGTCAGGTGTTTCCGGTTGAGGCACGGCTTCCCCTGGAGCGCTGTATTCAATATTGATAAGTGACGGATGCGTACACGGAACGACCGGCTCCCGGGAATGGCCCATAATGCCTCGTGCCGCCGCCGTCGACGAAACTTCCCACATAGGTGTCGTATTCCTCGTCCATCAGATTCGAGGCCTCTAAGGCCAACAGCCAGTTGTCCAACAGGCGTTGATCGATTCGGAGATCCATGGTTGTATATCCATCCATGGTGTAGGAAGGGACGGCATCCGTGGCGGAACGATAGAAATCCCTTCTGCTCGTGTACCGCATCACCGCCGTGGCGGTCAATCCGAAGGGACTCCGGTAACGGACATCCGCCTTGGTGAGATGCTCGGGTACATACTGGGCATTGCGGGTCAGAAAGGGAGTTTCTTCCTCCGCATTGGTATGGGTATACCCCAGGGAGGCGCCGAAGGCATAAACAGGGTCATATTTCAATGCGGCTTCCCAGCCGTTTCCCCTGCTTTTATTGACATTGGTGGGGGTCCACTTGTTGCCGAACGGTCCCGGGAAATTCGGGTTTTCCGCCCAGGTGATCTTGTCCTCCACATTCCAGTTGAAATAGGAAAATGACAGATCGAGCTTTTCGTCCAGGAGTTCCTGCTCCACGGTGATATCGGTATGCCAGCCGGTCTGGGGTTTGAGGTCCGGATTGCCCCGGACGAAATCGTCTTCCGGCCAGAAAAGATCGTTGGGAGTGGGGGCCTTGAAATGCTTGCCGTGGGTGACTTTCAGCGCGGTCTGGTTAAGCGGGTTCAGGATCATTCCCAACAGGGGCAAATTTTCCGTTCCAAAGGTGGAATGATTTTCCTGACGGACGCCGGCCAGGAATTTAATGAAACGATGGGGGCGGTACTGGGTTTCGGCATACATCCCCTTGGTTTCGATTTCCGCCTTGTTGGTGGTTTCACCGGATAGATCCGCTCCGCCGGCATCCAGATCGACCTGCCGGGTTTTCCAGTCATGTTCCTTGATATCTCCGCCGAGCAACAAACTGGCCCCCTCCAAGGGCTTGAATTCCAGATTGCCTTCGGCGCCGGTGATGGTGTTGTCCACCCAGGTTTTCATCCCGGCGCCCGCCGGCGTCAACCAGGAAGCGGCGTTGTATCGTTCGCAATCATAACTCTCCATATCCGTGTAATACCCCTTGAGGTTCAATTCCAGCCATTTCAGCGGTTTGCTGCCGATGTCCAGCACGGCATGCCCGTCCTTGGTTTCCCCTTGATCCAGTAGACTCGCGGAGGCATCGTCATAAAATTGCACGCCGCCGATAAAATGGTTCGTCGGCTGCGCTTCGGGCGGGGGGTCGATTCCCGGACGGCCGAAATCCCGGTCGATATAGTCACCGTAAAGACTGACATCCAGCTTGTCACCCTTATCGTATACGAGTTTTAATGATACATCGTTCTGGCTCAGATCGCCGTTATCGCGGTGACCGTCCGTTTCCTGACGGCCGGCGGTCAGGTAATAACCGACATTATCGGTTACGAACATTCCCTGTTCGGCGGAGACCGCATAGGTCCCCTGGGTCCCATAGCCCGCACTGGCGCTCAAATCCATTCGGTCGCGCTGGGGGGCTTTGGTGAGGATGTTGATGGTTCCCGCCATGGCGCCCGATCCATAGAGCAATGACCCAGACCCCTTGACGATTTCAATCCGTTCGATGTTGTTCAGGGGCATGCCGCTCACATCGGCTGATCCAAGGGACGGGGAATTGATGCTGACACCGTTCACCAGCACCTGAACTTCGTCTCCGGCCATGCCGCGCATATGGATTTCTTCCCCCGCACCGCCATAATCCCCTCTGGTCCGCCAGTCGATCCCCGGTTCATTGGCCAGTAGTTCTCCCAGGCTCCGGACCGGTGACGATTCAATATCCAGCATATCCTTGATGATCACCGGGTTGGGGATATCCTGCCTTTTTTCCTCGGTTTTGGTGGCAGTGACGATGACCGGCGCAAGGGTTGGAACGGCGGATGGTTCTTTTCGCTCTTTAGCGGATAGAACTGTCGGCAGCAGACATGTCAAGGCCAACCAGAATGCGATCTTTTTTTTCATTTTTTCCCCTTTTTGTCATCAAAACCGGTCACGGAGAAAAAAAAACCCCGGACCGTCGGTTGCGATCCAGGGATGTCCCAATTTATCCAAATAGATCCAATCGCGTTTTCTTTTTTCCGGAAAGAAAACGCCTTCCATTCAGGTAGGTCTTCTGGCTTTCGGTTCGTTCTACCGGCTGCCCCTTCCCGTCCATTTCCCGGACAGTGGCTCCATGCAGCTTTCGTCCCCGATTACAGCGGCGGGCCCGCAGCGGTTTTTCACCGCTTTCCCTTTTATGCCTCGGCAGGCACCTGAACAGTGCTTGTTCGGGTTATAGAGATACCCTTTCGTTTTGGAAAAAGTCAAGGGAAAATTCCCGTCGGAAATGCCGACGGGTTTCCGCCTATCGACGTTTCAACAGGTTCTTGGCGCTGCTGATCTCCACATAGGAGGCCCCGTTGTCCGAACCGAAATTTCCGGCCAGAACCGTGATCAGATCGTCTTCCGTGAAATGTTTTTCGTCCAGCAGCCGGGTCAGGGCCGTGCGCAGAAATTCGTGGGAGGAGAGGTCCCTTTCCATGAAATGCGCATAGACGCCGAAGGACAAGGCCAGCTCGCGCATGACTCGTTTGCTGTAACATTGCGCGAAAATTGGATTTTCACCTCGATAGGCGGCAAGACTCAGAATCGTTTTGCCGCTGATGGTGTCGGCGATCAGGGCCTTTGTATTCAGCCGCAAGGAGGCCTTGACAGCGGCCTTGGAAAGATAACTCGTGACGTTGTTCTTGCTTTCATAGGTCGTATCGATGAAGGTGCTGTGGCTGGATTCCACTTCGGCGGCAATTTTCGCCATCATGCCGACGGCTTCAATCGGATATTTGCCATGGGCGGTTTCCCCGGAAAGCATGATCGCATCCGTATGATCGAGACAGGCGTTGGCCACATCGGAGACCTCGGCCCGGGTCGGCCGGGGAGACTGAATCATGGATTGCAGCATCTGGGTGGCGATGATCACCGGTTTTCGTCTTTCGATGCATTTTTTTACCAGATTTTTTTGAATAAGAGGGATTCGCTCCGCCGGAATCTCGATGGCAAGATCACCCCTTGCCACCATCACCCCGTAGGCATGATCCAGGATTTCATCGATATTGTTCACGCCTTCCTGGTTTTCAATTTTGGCGATGATCTTGATGGCGCTTTTTTTCTCATCCAGGATTTTCTGGATGGACAGGATGTCTTCCTTATTTCGGACAAAGGAATGCGCGATGAAATCAATGTCCTGTTCGGCCGCGAAGGCGATGAAGTTCTTGTCCTTCTCACTCAAGGAGGGCAGGTTCCTGATTTTGACGGATGGCAGATTGATGCTCTTTCTTCCGCGGATGGTGCCTTCGTTTTTAACCTCACAGGTCAATTGCCGGCTGTTCTTTTCCAATACGGCCAGTTCGATGTCGCCGTCATCGATGAGAATCCTGTCGCCCGGAGACAGGTCGTCCACAAAATGATCGTAATTGACGACAACGCATTCCGGGGAAGACATTTCGTTGGGTCCACCCTTGACATGGATAATATCGCCGCATTTGACGATAATGTCCTCTTTCGTCGGCGTGGTTCTGATTTCAGGCCCCTTGGTGTCGATCATGATGGCGATCCGGTCGGACACGGCCCGCACTTTCTGAATCGTCTCCAGGGCCTCGTCCTGGTTTTGGTGTGCCGTGTTCATCCGGACCACGTCCATTCCGGTTTCGTGCAGTCGGCGGATAAAATCCATATCACTATTTACATTTGAGATAGTTGCGATAATTTTTGTTTTTTTCACGTTTGCCTTCCCTCGATTGTGGAGGAAATCCGTTTGAATCCTGCGGAAAGCCACCGGCGATTTCGCCGGCCCTTGCCGTCCGGGGAGGAAGATGTCAGGCTTTCAAGAAGCGGCCGACATTTACGATCATCGCTTCGGCCTTCTCAATGGATTCGGCGGTTTGAACACTCATTTCCATATCCTTTGCCGCTGTTTCGAACAACCCGTTGATTTCCTTTGTTTCGGGGTTGACCACCAGGATGACTTTGCCGACACCGCCATTGTATAGGTTGTACAACAATTTGCGCATCTGAAACAACACCCGCCGATCCTCGAAGCGCGACATCGTCGTAATGTCCAGGATGACATGGTACCCTTCCCGCAGATTCGGGATGACGGAAAGAATGCCATTGGACGATTGCTTGGAAAAACGGTAGTCGATGGCTCCGGCCAGTTCCACATAGAGGCGATTATTGGTTTCATCGATCCAGACCTTCCATTTGGAGTCGCCTTTTTTCCCTTCCCGTTCGAGGGGCGGACGTTTTTTACCGAACAGATCCGCTATATGGTCGTATTTTTTTTCCGCTTCGCGAAGGATCTCCTCCAGCCGGTCGATCTCCCTTACGAGAATGGGAACCGCCCGGAGAGCTATGTCCACATCTTGAAGATCTACCCGGGCTTTGTTTCTGAATTTATTTTTGATTTCGTTCAGATCCATGATATCCTGTTCTTTCAGATGATGTTAACGGGTTTGCGTCGCGGCGGCGGTGCAAGCATTCGCCCTGAAGATGATTACGCGGTGAGATCAATATTACCTGTTTCGGAAGATCGAATCAACAGGAAATATCCGGACATCTGTTTGCAACTGCCCCGCCGGTTTGCCGGGCCCATGGGAATGCCCGATGAGCATGTCTCCGCCTTTTTCCAGGGACACGGTTTGGCCTTGACAGCACCATCCGATTTATCCATAATCCGTCAACTCGCTTGAGGACCGCCTCAGGTGGTTCAAATCATCTGTCCACAGAGGCGTCAGCTCTCCCGCCGGAGGAACCCCCCGGCGGTGGGAAACGCCTTTCAGAAACGAAAGCGCTCATAAACATCATGAACGAACTTGATGCAATTCTGCTGCGACTCCAGGAAAACGAAGAAATAACAAAAAAATTTCATCGAGTTGAAACCAAAATCCTTTCGATTCTCAATTTCAAAGACCTTTTTGAAGTATTGTTAACGGAGATCCAGGACAATTTCAAAGTACCCTATGTGTGGATTTCCATGGTGGAAAACAGCGAAATATCCAGTCTGATTGAATCCCTGGGTTCCTCGGATTTGCTGAAGGAGCACATCAATCTGATCGATAAGGATGTCTTCCTGGATTTGATCGAGCATCATACCGATCCGATTCTGGCGAACAAGAAGCTGAAACCATATTTCAAGCTCTTCCCGCAAAACAGGAAATTTTTTATCAAATCCCTTGCCGTGGCGCCCATCACCCTGGACGGCGAGATTATCGGCAGTCTGAATCAGGCCGATGCTTCACCCTCGCGGTTCCAGCCGGGAATGGATACCTCGCTGCTGCAGCAACTGGCATTGAAAGTGTCCATCTGCCTTTCCAATGTGACAGCCCATGAAAAATTGAAATTTCTTGCCTACCATGATCCATTGACCGGTCTGCTGAATCGCCGTGTCATGGAAAATATCCTGGAACGCGAGGTCCAACGCGCCAGGCGTTATCGGAAACCCCTCTCGGTTGTTTTTGCCGATCTGGATTTTTTCAAGCATTTCAATGACACTTACGGGCATGAGCGCGGTGATGACATTCTCGTGTTTGTCGCCGACACGCTCCTGAAAATGAGCCGGCAGTCGGATATCGTGGCCCGTTTTGCAGGGGATGAATTCGTGCTGATTCTTCCGGAAACCGATGCCCAGCAGACCGAAAACCTGATGGAGCGCATCGTTTCCCACTTCAAAGTCACCCCTTATCATTTCCCGCAGGCAGAAGTTCATGTCTCCATCAGCTATGGGATGGCCTCATCCACCGAAGGGGAGACCGATTTGCCCGAAGAGCTGCTGAAAAAGGCAGATGAGCGGTTATACCAGCGGAAGAGAACCCGCGACAATGTATCGCCCCGGAACCTGGTCACACCCATTGCGGATAATAAAGTGATCAACCTGTCCGTTGCGGCGGCGGAGAAAAACCCCCAGACAGAATAATGGTTCCGACGGGAGTGAACACCCCTCATGTCCGGGATGCCGGAATCGGCTGGGGGGGAAGTTTTTCCGGTATCCGGATCAGGAAAACAACGCCCTCGTCTGGGGTGCTGGTGCACTCCAGTTCTCCCCCAAGGGACTGGGTCACCAGATTATACAGAATATGCATGCCCAGCCCTGTTCCGCCACGGGATCGCTTGGTTGTAAAAAATGGATCGAACATCTTATCAAGGGTTTCCCGATCCATGCCTTTACCGTTATCCGTGTAGTATAAAATCAGGTGTCGGCCTTCCTGCCATATGTTGATACAGATCCGGCCGTCGGGGATTCCCTCGAAACCGTGGATCAGGGAGTTCATCACCAGATTCGTGATTAATTGCGAGAAAACGCCCGGGTAGGTGTGGAAACGGATGTCGTCCGCGCAATTGAGCGTCACCGCGTGACGGCTGGATTTGAATTGGGGCCGCAGACTGAAGAGAATGTCATCGATGTAGGTTTTTACCTGGATTCGTCTGCATTCCTGGCTGGTCTGATCCACGGCCACCTGCTTGAAGCTGCGGACCTGATCCGCCACCCTCTGGAGATTGATCATCATGATATCGGCTGTTTCCGCTGCAAAAGCATAGAATTTTTCAACGGCGGCGGGATTTTTTTCTCCGTTTTCCCAATGCGCTCTTTGTTCCCGCACGCGGTGCTCCAGCAAGGACGCCGCCGTTATGCCGATTCCCAGGGGGGTATTGATTTCATGGGCCACGCCGGCCACCAGACCGCCGAGGGCCGCCATCTTTTCCGATTGCACCAATTGGGTCTTGGCAATTTCTAGGTTTTTCAGCGAAGCCTGAAGAGACTGGTTGGCGGATTGCATTTGATGAAGATATGCGTTTGTTTTGTTATTGGCTTCCTCCGAGGCGGCCATGGCTTTTTCCAGGTGTTTTTTGGACTGGATCAATTCCCGGGTCATGGTATAGGAGTACTGGCCGAACAGGCTGAAGTAGACGCTTGTCATCAGGGCGCACAATATTATGGTGGCCCAACCGGAGGAAATATCGATCTGGAACCCCTCCAGGGCGATGCCTGCCAGGGCTCCCAGCACGGAAACCATGGAAGCCTTGACCAGCAGCAACACCCCGCCGACCCGAAGCGTATTGGAGAAAAGAATATTCAGGAATGTGAAGGCCACCCACAACTGGAAATGGGCGATGGGAATAAAAAAACCGAAAAAAAAGGCGTCCACATACATATTGCGGATTTCAATGATTTTGGATGGATGTTTCCGGGAGGCGAGCCATAATGCCAGGTGGGGCCAGGCCAGGCAGAAGGAGACGGGCAGCCAGATGAGGGGATCGGTTTTCCGGCCGTACAGAATGGTCGCCATGATGAAAAACACAAAGGTGCCGCCCACCAGCCGGGGGATATAGTTGATTCGGACAATGGGGTGCTGTTTCCCGGTATTTCTTTCTTTCCGGATCATGGAGTGTCCGATTCTTCGCAAGTATCGCCCAGGCGATGGATGATATACTGCGCCACCTGATGGGAGCCGTTGCGTCTTGTCGTGGGGAAACGCGGCAAACATAACAGGTGGTCCAGCCTGGACAACCAGTCTCCGCAATGAAATTCTGCCGCTGTGACCGGAAATCC
Source organism: Thermodesulfobacteriota bacterium (assembly GCA_049320885.1). Classification (GTDB taxonomy): domain Bacteria; phylum Desulfobacterota; class Desulfobacteria; order Desulfobacterales; family SURF-7; genus DYJD01. The sequence continues at coordinate 72,965 of JBMORA010000064.1, forward strand.
GGGCATGGTTGCGGCTATGAAATCAGCCAGTTTTTCCGATTCCCGGAAATTCGGGCGGGTAACATATCCAAAGGGAATCCCGGCATGGTATATCTCGGCAATGGTGCTGTATCCGGCTTTTCCGATAACCGCATCCACTGCATGCACCAGGTCGGGATGAAAAAAACCGGAATGGTGCGGCAGCCGGATGACATTGGCGGTGCGTGCCGCCGGATGATCATCTCCGGGCAGGATGAAGACGATATCCGAACGCCGTGTCAGTCCAGCCAGGCAATTGATACCGCCTTTCACTCCTCCCATGGTGATCAAGACGGCCGGTTGCTTTTCCGGTATGTCCAGTCGTCGCCTGATTTCCTGCCGGGGGGTCTTTACCTTGCGGCTGATGGGGGCGGCATGGAGGGTTTCGGGGTGCCGCTCGCAAAGCGGATCGGTTTGAACGTGGAAATCCGCCTGGCGGAATATCTGCCGTAAGTACTGAATATAAAGGCCGAACTCTTGGAACTGCTGCGCGTAAGGAAAATAGATCCAGTCCCAGGTGAAGTTTTCGATCAGCATCGACGGGATGCCTGTTTGTCGGGAGATATGGATTGCCAGCGGGGAAATATCGGCAATGATCATGCGGCAGCCTATTCGGGCGATCAGCTGGCAAAGGTGCTCCCATTGCGAATCCCTGAAGGGAAAAAATCCTTCCAGGCGGCGGATGGTTTCCGGCAGGTTTTCCTCCAGCGGATTTGTCTGCACCAGGCCGATATCGGTCAGACAATGATGATAGGTATAAGCGGACCCCAGCGATTCACTGAAAAACCATTCGGGAACGGTGGTGAAAATATGCGGGTGCACATTCCGGCAGGCATCCCCAAGGGCCTCCATAACCGCCGCGGCCCTGGACGCATGCCCGAATCCGTGGGGCGAAATAAAAACGGCGATGGGGATTCGATCCGCGGTGGCGGGGCTGTCCTGCATACCATTTCGTATCAATTGTCAGAATGGAACGGGAATGCCGAAAAATACCGAATACCAATACTGAATTCATCGTACCATGTTTCGGTTTCAATTGAAAAGAAATTCCGCCGGTTTCCTTTTCCATCCCACAGATCTTGGGCCGGAGGCTTGCCCGTTTGCGTCTTGGCATGCTATATTCCCACAATCGTTCCAAACGCCATAATGCCCTACTTGCCGGAGATGGAGGCGATCTATGGGATTTTCTGAAAAAAAGAAAGCCGGACGGGATGCGACGGCCGTAGAAAAACTGGACCCGGTCACCCAGGCCCGGCTGCTGGAAAAAATGCCGACCGACGGTCTTCCCTGCGCGCTGGCGTTTTCCCTTGCAGCGGAGCTGAATATCAAACCGTCGCAAATCGGCAGTCAGGCGGATCGCCACGACATCCGTCTGACTCACTGTCAGCTCGGGCTGTTCGGCTACCAGCCCCGGAATAAAATCGTCCAGCCGAAACAGCCGGATATGCCAGGCCTGGAAAAAGCCATTCTGGACGTCCAGACGGATGGAAGAGTTACCTGCGCCGATATCTGGCGGATCGCTGATGGGTTCAACTGCCCCAAAATGAGGGTCAGTGCGGCCTGCGAAGCCCTGAAAATCAAAATAAAATCCTGTCAGCTCGGGGCTTTCTGAGCTTGTATCTATCCCAAAAAATAGATGCGGCTTTAAACCGGCCGCTGGTGTTGACCGGTTTCTTGTTCGGCGTGATCATCTATGCCACCCTGTTCTTCCTCTCCGGGGAAGAAGGGGGAGCCTATCATGATTTGGAACAGATCCGGTCCAGGGGTGAAATCACTTTCATCACCCGTTACAATCCCCATTGTTATTACCGGTATCGCGATCAACCCATGGGGTTTGAGTATGATCTCGCCAAAGCGTTCGCCGATGATCTGGGGGTTCGATTACAACTGAAAATTGCCGATGATTGGAATCAAATGGCCTATCTTTTGGCCAAGGATCAAGGCCATATCATTGCGGCCAATATGACGGTGACGCCCAAACGGATGGCCCGGGCGGCCTTTTCCGACAGTTACCAGGCCATCCGTCAGCATCTCATTGTGCATCGGGATAACCGTGCCGTTCATCATGTGGCGGACCTCGCGGGTATTGAGGTGCATGTGAGACAGAATTCGGCATATCAGGAACAACTGGAGTTGCTGAAGTCCCGGGGAGCCGAGCTGGAGATCCGTGCCTGGAAAGACAAGTCGACCACCGAACTCATCCGTCAGGTGGAAACCGGCGAAATCCAAGCAACGGTGGCTTACAGCAATATCGCCAGGCTGAACCAGCGCTATTATCCGCATATCTTTATCGCCGACGCCATCGGCGGCGAGGAGCGTCTTGCCTGGGCGGTTCACCCCGACGCCCGCCGGCTGAAAGCCCGGATCAACGATTTTTTCAAGAAGATCAATTCCAACGGATTGTTTGCGGAAATCCACAGCCGCCATTACTCCGGAGATGAATCCATGGATTTTGTGGATCTGCGCGCATACCACCGGTTTCTGACATCGCGGTTGCCTGAATTCGGTCGCATCATCAAAACGGAAGCGGAACGTCAGGGCCTTGACTGGCGTCTGATCACGGCCCAGATATATCAGGAATCCCGTTTCAGGCTGTATGCCCAAAGTCCCGCCGGGGCCCGCGGCCTGATGCAGCTCACCCGGGCGACGGCGGACAGCCACGGCGTCCTGGATCCCTACGAACCAGCCCAGAATATCCGGGCCGGTGTCAAACATTTGAAGCGAATGTACGATCTATTCGATGAAGCCGCAGGCGCCGATAGAATGTTCATTGCCCTGGGCGCCTATAATGTCGGTCCGGGGCACATCCGTGACGCCCAGCGTCTGGCCCGCGCAAAAGGATATGACCCGACCCTGTGGTCTTCCATAGCAAAAATGCTGCCGCTGCTGCAGCAGCCGGTATATTACCGGGAGGCCCGCTATGGATATTGTCAGGGAATGGAGCCGGTGCGGTATGTTCAGCGCATCGTGATTTATTATGATATCCTGAAGCATAAGAGCATCCGGTTTGATGCAGATGCCGCCGATCCCGCCTCATCCGTCACCCGCCGGTCGGAAAGCTGATCACAGGTGGACCCTGTCGTATCATGATAGCCGACCGTAGGTCGCCGGATAGGAATCCCGCATGTTGTTGGTTCACATCCTGGCGAAGGGGTTGGTGCGCTTTTCATGTCCGATGGTGGTGGTGGGGCCATGACCGCAATGAACAACCACATGGTCATCCAGGGTAAACAGTTTTTCCCGGATGCTGCGGATCAGGGTGTTGAAATCCCCTCCCGGGAAGTCGGTGCGACCGATGGAGCCGGCAAAAAGAGTGTCACCCACGAAGACATGCCCCGGGGTATAAAGGGAAACACCGCCCGGGGTATGCCCGGGGGTATGAAGAACCTGGAGGCTGAGGGTGCCGAAGGTGATGTGGTCACCATCATTGATCTGCCGGTCGGACGGCGGTGAGTTTTCGGCTGCCAGGCCGAAACTGGCGGCGGCCATGGTTAGCTGGGTCAGCATGAAGGCATCGCCGGGGTGGATCAGAAGCTCGGCGCCGGTGGCTGCCTTCATCCGCTTGTTGCCGCCCACATGATCGAAATGTCCGTGGGTATTGATGATCTTTTTGACCGTTAATTTGGATTTGGTCAGGGCCATCAGGATTTTATCCACATCATCCCCGGGATCGATCACCACGGCTTCCAATGTTTTTTCGCACCCGACAACAAAACAATTGGCCATGATCGGCCCCACGGCGATTTCCTTTATAATCAAAACGACCTCCTATGCGGGCATGCCCCGGGTACGGGCGGTTCCCCTTTTTATCTGTTGGCGAACGCCCGGGAACATTCCGGATGGTATCCGCATGTTCCCGGGCGATCGGTCGGTTTCCATAGAAACGGTTCTCGAATGTGTTTATTCCTGCCCCGTCCGTTTTTTGGCAGCCTGGATGAGATCAATCAGGCTGTTGATTTTCGGTTGCGGTTTGCCGGCAAGCATCCTGTCAACCACCTCCTGGGGATAGCAGTTCCGCACATGGGATTGGACATCGAAGTATTCCCACCAGCAATCGAACAGCTTCCAGCACGGCAACCCGTCGCCGCCGTGTTCCCGACAGTAGCGAAAGGCAACCAGGCTGCCCAGTCTGGGGCAACGCGTTTCCAGATGGTCCGGATGTTCCATCAAACAGGTTCTTTCGGTAAAAACGCCTACCGGCTTTTCAGGAGCGCCGGTTTCGGAAAATTTTCGTACACTTTTCCCGCTGCCGCGATTTCCCGGTCGTCCAGGGCGAAGTTGGAAAGCTGATCCGCAAAATATTTTTCATAGGCCATCAGATCCAACAGGCCATGTCCGCTCCAGTTGAACAGGATCACTTTTTCCTTGCCTTCTTCCTTGGCTTTTTTGGCTTCTTCCACGACGCAGGCCAACGCATGGGTGGTTTCCGGGGCCGGTATGATGCCCTCGGTTCTGGCCAGCAATACCCCCGCGGCATAGGCATCGAGCTGGGTCACGGCTTTGGGTTCGATGAGTCCTTCGACGACGAGCTGGCTGACCGTCGGCGCCATGCCATGGTAGCGCAGACCGCCGGCGTGGAAAGGCGGCGGAACGAAGGCGTGTCCCAGACTGTGCATGGGCAACAGCGGGGTGTAGCGGGCCGTATCCCCGTGATCGTAAACGAAAGGCGCCCGTGTCATGGTCGGGCAGGCAGCCGGTTCCACCGGATAGATCTCGACGGCCTTGCCATTGATCTTGTCCAGCACGAAGGGGAACGCCAGTCCCGCGAAATTGCTGCCGCCGCCCGCGCATCCGATCACCACATCCGGGTAGTCCCCCACTTTGGCCAGTTGTTTTTTGGCTTCCAGACCGATGATGGTCTGATGCAGCATGACGTGATTAAGGACGCTGCCCAGAGAATAGCGGGTTTGACCGCTGGTGTCGGACACCGCTGCCTCGATGGCCTCGCTGATGGCAATGCCGAGGCTTCCGGGCGTATTGGGGTCTTTTTCGAGGGCATCCCGGCCGGCCTTGGTTTCCATGCTCGGGCTGGCGACGCATTTCCCGCCCCAGGCCGCCATCATGGATTTGCGGTAGGGTTTCTGGTCAAAGCTTACGCGCACCATGAAAATTTTGCATTCCAGCCCGAATTGGGAGCAGGCAAACGAGAGGGCGCTTCCCCATTGGCCGGCGCCGGTTTCCGTGGTCATGCGTTTGATGCCGAATTGTTTGTTGTAATACGCTTGGGGGACTGCGGTATTGGGTTTGTGGCTGCCCGGTGGACTGACACTTTCATTTTTAAAATAGATTCTGGCCGGCGTGTCGAGGGCCTTTTCCAGGGAGAGCGCCCGCACCAGCGGGGATGGACGCCAGATGCGCAGAATGCCGAGCACTTCTTCCGGGATATCGATCCATCTTTCGGTACTGACCTCCTGTTCGATCAGGTTCATGGGAAACACGGGCGCGAGGGCGTCCGGTGTCACCGGCTTTCCATCCGGTCCCAGTGGTGGATTCATTTTGATATCCGCTAGAATATTGTACCATTGGCGCGGCATTTCGTCTTCGTTCAACAGAATTTTTCTAGCCTCCATAATTCACTCCTTGTTGGGTTTAAGAGGGGGTTCAAGAGAATGTGGTTGCTTTTCCTCGATTTCTTTTTGCACTGCCAGGTTGATGCTGTCAAGGACGCCATTGATAAATGCACCGGATTCGTCGGTGCCGTATCGTTTGCCGATGTCGATGGCCTCGTTGATGGCGACTTTGGCCGGGATTTCCTCGCAGTACAGCATTTCAAATACCGCAATGCGCATGACATTGCGATCCACGCAGGCGATCCGGCTCATTTTCCAGTTGCTGGCGTGTTTCTCGATCAAGGCGTCGATGGTTTGTCGGTGTTGGATGACGCCTTCCACCAGGAGCCTGACGAACGGCAGTTGCCGATCCGGCGGATGGAAATTCCGGCAAAAGCGTTCAAAGCGATCGGGAGATATGTCCAGACTCATGTCCATATCGAACAGGGCCTGCATGGCAAATTCCCGGGAGCGGCGGCGGTTGCCCATGGATCAGCCTCGATCAACGGTTTCGACCAGGTTGGCCATTTCCACGGCTGAAATGGCCGCGCTCCATCCCTTGTTGCCGGCCTTGGTGCCGGCGCGTTCGATGGCCTGCTCGATGGTGTCCGTGGTGATCACTCCATAAATTACCGGGACGGCGGTTTCCAGGCTGACCTGGGCGGTTCCCTTGGTGACCTCGGCGCTGACATATTCGAAATGCGGTGTGGCGCCGCGAATGACCGCCCCCAGACAGATGACGGCGTGATAGCAGCCCTTCTCCGCCATCTTCTTGGCCAGCAGCGGGATTTCGAAGGCCCCGGGAACCTTGACGATATCGATATCTTCATCGGCGGCGCCGCTGCGCAACAGGGCGTCCACGGCCCCGCCGGTGAGCCTGTCGGTGATGAAATCATTGAATCGGCTGACGATGATGGCGAATTTTTTCCCTGCCGCGCTGAGCCCGGCTTCGATTATTCTTGGCATGAATGGATTTCCTCCCTTGTTGCGGATGGCGTGATCATTGGTCCTCGTCTTTTTGACAGTCGTTGACTACATTTAACAGATGCCCCATTTTCAACTGCTTGCATTGCAGATAACATTCGTTGTGTTCGTTGGGCGGGACCTCGATGGGCACCTGCTCCACGACACTGAGGCCGTATCCTTCCAGGGCCACCATTTTTTTGGGATTGTTGGTCAGCAGACGCATTTTCCGGACGCCGATATCGGCCAGGATCTGGGCGCCGACGCCATAGTCCCGCATGTCGGCCTTGAACCCGAGTTTTTCATTGGCTTCCACCGTGTCGAAGCCCTGGCGTTGCAATTCATACGCCTTCAATTTGTTCACCAGGCCGATGCCGCGGCCTTCCTGACGGAGATACAGCAGGACGCCGCTGCCTTCCCGTTCCATTTTCGCCATGGCCTTGTGGAGCTGTTCGGCGCAGTCACAGCGCAGGGAGCCGAAAATATCGCCGGTCATGCATTCCGAGTGAACCCTAACCAGGGTCGGTTTCTCGGAATCGATTTCCCCCTTGACCAGGGCGATGTGCAGGAGATCGTCCAGCTCGTTCTCATAGGCGATGATCCGGAATTCGCCGGCATAGACGGTGGGAATGACGGTTTCCGCCGCCCGGTGGACAAAGGACTCGGTGCGCATGCGATATTCGACCAGGTCGGCGATGGTGCAGATACCGATGCCGTGCTGCTGGCTGAATTGTTCCAGACTGGGCATGCGGGCCATGGTGCCGTCTTCATCCATGATTTCGCAGATCACGCCGGCCGTGCGCAGACCGGCCAGACGCGCCAGATCCACGGAGCCTTCGGTCTGGCCTACCCGCACCATGACGCCTCCGTTGCGCGCCCGGAGGGGAAAGATATGTCCCGGCTGCACCAGGTCCCTGGGACGGGCGTCCTTGGCCACGGCGGTTAAAATGGTGGTAGCGCGATCCGCCGCGGATATTCCGGTGGTTACCCCGCAACGGGCCTCGATGGAAACCGTGAATCCGGTTTCAAACGGGGAGGTGTTGCGCGCCACCATCATGGGCAGCCGCAGCTGGTCGCAGATATCCCCGCTCAGGGAAAGGCAGATCAGGCCGCGGCCGTATTTGGCCATGAAATTGATCGCTTCCGGGGTGATCTTTTCGGCCGCCATGGTCAGATCGCCCTCGTTCTCCCGGTTTTCATCATCCACGAGTATGACCATCCGGCCGGCGCGGATATCTTCAATTGCCTGTTCAATTGTAATTTTCGGCATAATGCAAGTTTGCTCCCCTACAGTGTTTTGTTACGTCCGACCCGGGTCAGGCCCGTCGCCGGTGGTTATTTCAGGTCCGGCGCAGAAATCCGTTCTCCGCCAGAAAATTCAAGTTGATCCCCTGTCCGGGCCTGCCGCCACCTTCGGCTTTCAGCAGAAAACGCTCCACGTATTTTCCGATCATGTCGTTCTCGATATTGACTTCCGCGCCCGCCTGTTTCAATCCGATGGTGGTCAGTTTGGCCGTATGGGGAATGATGCTGACATCAAATCCATCGTCCCTCAGGCGATTGACGGTCAGACTGATGCCGTCAACGGCCACGGAACCTTTTTCGATGATGTACCTGCCAAGATTGTCCGGGACAGTGATGGTGATGACCAGCGCATTGCCTTCCGGCCTGAGCGCCTTCAGCCTGCCGATGCCGTCCACATGCCCGGATACCAGGTGGCCGTCCAGGCGATCCGACAATCGCAGCGCGCGTTCCAGATTGACCCGCGCCCCGACCACGGCTTTACCCAATGTCGTACGGGACAAGGTTTCCGGCGCCACATCCACCTGAAAGCGTCTTCCCTGGATGCCGACCGCCGTCAGGCAGGCGCCGCTCACGGCGATGCTGTCGCCGATCCGGACCGTTTCCAGGTCGAAATCCGCCTCAATGGTCAGTTGCCTGCCCTGGCCGGCCGAACGTACGGCGGCAATGGTGCCGAGTCCTTCAATAATTCCGGTAAACATGTTTCAGCCGATATACCCCTCGATCATGAGATCGTCGTCGAAACGACAAACGCGCATATCTTTCAGCGCAATGCTCTGGTTCATTCGGTCCGGCCCCGGTCCGCGGCACACTGGAAATCCGTCGTCTCCGCCGAGGATCCTGGGCGCAAAAAACAGGTGGACCTTGTCCACGATCCCGCTGCTCAAAGCCGCTGCATGAATGGTGCTGCCCCCTTCGATCAACAGCCGCGTGATTTGCCTGGCGCCGAGCTCCGGCATCAGGGTTTTCAGGTCGATCCCATTGGCGGACTCCATCCGGAGTATCCGGACTCCGCGCTGTTCCAGCCGCTGCCGTTTTTTATCGCAACAACCCGGACCGGTTACAATCACGGTTTCCGTGCCGGATGGATTGGGACGCAGCACTTCGGCCTCTTCGTCAATGGACAGACGGGTGTCGAGAATGATGCGAACGGGATCCCGGCCGCGTATCCCCTCAAGGCGGGTGGTCAATTGCGGATTGTCCGCTCTGACCGTGCCGATGCCCACCAGAATCGCGTCTGCTTCATGTCTCATCCGGTGAACGCACCTCCGTGCCGCAGGTCCGGTGATCCATTTGGAATCGCCGGTGCGGGTTGCCGTCCGGCCATCCAGGGTGGCGGCCGTCTTCATTACCACGAACGGCCGGCCGGTTTGGACGAATTTGATGTAACTTTCGTTCAGTCGTCTGGCCTCGTCCCCGCAGACGTTGCTTCTGACCTGAATGCCCCGGGACGCCAGATAGCGCGCTCCTCCTCCGGCCACATGGGGATTGGGATCTTCCATGGCCATGACGACTTCCCGTATGCCGGCGGCGATCACCGCTTCCGTACAGGGCGGCGTGCGTCCGGTGTGATTGCAGGGTTCCAGCGTCACATACAGAACAGCTCCCCGCGCCTGGCCGCCCGCATCCCGGATGGCCTCGACTTCGGCATGGTCCTGGCCCGCGGCCCGGTGCCAGCCTTTGCCGACCACCCGTCCGTCCTTGACCAGCACGGCGCCCACCATGGGGTTGGGGGAGACGCAGCCCCGCCCTTTTTCCGCAAGGGCCAAGGCCATTTTCATGAAATACGGTTCATTCATCATCATCGCAACACAAATAACAACATGCGTACATCCGGGAAAAGCAATCGTCAGTTGCAGGTCGACGGCAGGCGCTTATTGATTGCTGAGCAGGCTTTTCAACTCCGAAACAAAATCATTTACGTCCTTGAATTCACGATAAACCGATGCAAACCGGACATAGGCCACGTCATCCAGTTCGTGAAGTTTTTCCATGATTTTTTCCCCCACCACACTGGAATGGATCTCCTTTTCACCGGTCTCGCGCAGGTCCCGTTCCAGATCGTCGATGAACTGCTCGATCACGTTCATGCTGATCTGCCGCTTCTCGCAAGCCCGTTGCATGCCGGAACGGACCTTCTCGCGGTTGAAAATTTCCCGGCGGCCGTCTTTCTTGATGATCATGATGGGAATTTCCTCGATATGCTCGTATGTGGTAAACCTTCTGCTGCAATCGATACATTCCCGCCGCCGCCGAATGACATTGCCGTCCTTGCTCAACCTGGAATCGATCACCTTGTTATTCGTTTCTCCACAAAACGGACATTTCATGAAACCCCCCTTGCTAAGAGTTTTGGCACTGTATCAGTTCAATCCCGGCTTCGGCGATCATTTCCCGGGAGATGTCGTCGGCGTAACCGTCCTGATAATAGATTCTGCGGATTCCGGCGTTGATAATCATCTTGGCGCAAATGGAGCAGGGCAGATTGGTGCAAAAAAGGGTGCTTCCGTTAATGGCAACCCCATGATACGCGGCTTGAATAATGGCATTCTGTTCCGCATGAATGCCGCGACACAGCTCGTGCTTTTGTCCCGATGGAACATTCAGTTTTTCCCGCAGACAGCCGACTTCGCTGCAATGCCGGATATTGCTGGGGGCTCCGTTGTAGCCGGTGGCCAGCAAGCGTTTGTCCTTCACGATCACCGCTCCCACCGAACGCCGCAAACAGGTCGACCTCCTGGCCACCAGGTTGGCGATGTCCATGAAATAGGCTTCCCAGGAAGGGCGGGAATCGGGTTTCGGCATTATCCTCCTAGTCCTCTTCATCCGTATAGATCGGAAAAGCTTCGCACAATTCGCGCACTTGATTGCGGGTCCGACTGATGACGATCTCGTCCCGATGGTGTTTCAAGGTATCGACGATGAGGCTCGCGATCCGTTTCATTTCGGAAATTCCCATGCCCCTGGTGGTCAGCACCGCGGAACCCAGGCGGATACCGCTGGTCACCATGGGGTTTTGCGTATCAAAGGGCACGGCGTTCTTGTTGACGGTAATTCCGGCCCGGCCGAGGGCGGTTTCAGCGTCTTTGCCGGTTATTTTCAGACCGGTCAGATCCGCCAGCATCAGATGGTTGTCGGTGCCGCCGGAAACCAGATCAACGCCTTCGGCCATCAGCTGGTCCGCCAGCGCCGCGGCATTCAGCACCACATTGCGCTGGTACTCGGAGAAGTCTTCCGACAGGGCTTCCTGAAACGCCACGGCCTTGGCGGCGATCACATGCATCAGCGGTCCACCCTGGATGCCGGGAAAAATCTGTTTGTTGATCCGGGAGCCATAATCCGCTCCGGCCAGGATCAATCCTCCGCGGGGACCCCGCAGGGTTTTATGGGTGGTGGAGGTGACCACGTCCGCGTAGGGTATGGGCGACGGATGAACACCGGCGGCAACCAGTCCGGCAATATGGGCCATGTCCACCACGAAATAGGCGCCGACGGATTGGGCGATTTCCTTAAAACGAGGAAAGTCGATGATCCGCGGATAGGCGCTGGCGCCGGCGACGATCATTTTGGGCCGGTGTTTCACGGCCAGGTCCGCCAGGGTATCATAATCAATGGTGCCGGTCTCGCGTTTGACGCCATAATGAACGAAGCGGAACAACTTTCCGGAAAAGCTGACCGGGCTGCCGTGGGTCAGATGACCGCCATGCGCCAGATCCATGCCGAGTAGGGTATCGCCGGGTTCCAGCAAGGCGAAGTAGACCGCCATGTTGGCCTGGGACCCGGAATGGGGTTGAACATTGGCATACTCGGCCTGGAAAAGTTTTTTCGCCCGTTCGATGGCCAGGCGCTCGGCGACATCGACGAACTCGCAGCCGCCATAATATCGCTTGTCCGGATAGCCTTCGGCGTATTTGTTGGTCATTACGCAGCCCTGGGCGGCCATCACCGCCGGACTGGCGATATTTTCCGATGCGATCAGCTCCAGATTGTATTGCTGGCGCTCCAGCTCCCTGGAAATGGCCGCGGCGATTTCCGGGTCTGTCTTGCGAATGGTCTGTAAATCCAAATATATTTTTCCTTTCCGGGGGTTGTGGATATCCAACACGATCCTTGCCTCTTTCTGTTTCGCCAAACGGCCATGTTCCGCGGGTTATGGCGTCAGCCGGTCGAATTTATCCAGTCGCGCCTGATGACGCCCGCCTTCAAAGGGGGTTTCCAAAAACGTTTTCACCACTTCCAGGGCCAGGGCTTCGCCGATCACGCGTCCGCCCAGGACCAGAATGTTGGCGTCGTTGTGCCGCCGGCTCATGCAGGCGGAAAAAAGATCATTGCAGAGCGCGGCCCGTACATGGGGAAAGCGGTTGGCCACCATGGACATGCCGAGGCCGGTGCCGCACAGCAGAATTCCCCGCTTGAATTTGCCGGACGAAACGGCGGATGCGACTTTGATACCGAAATCCGGATAGTCCACCGAAGATTCGCCGTCCGTTCCGACATCCTGAACCTCGATGGCCATTTCCCTGACAAAACGCTTGACTGTCTCCTTCAGCGGAAAAGCAGCATGATCGCTGCCGATGATAACCGCGTGTTTCCCCTGTTCCATCCTGAACCTTCCCGGCTTTCAAAGCCGCCGTCTTCAAAGCATATTTTCGATCTGGCAACGCAACCTTTTCTTATAGATGCCCAATCCAAATTGCGCAATAGGAAAATGATGCCGGTGATCCGGAAACGATTCCCGGCCCCCACCCCGCCCTATGGACAGCCGCCGCTCTCATGCTTCCTCTCCCAGGATCTGGAGGGCGATGGGTGTATACCGCTGGGCGATGGGGTGACGACGGCCGTACCCGAAGGCCTTGGAAGTCACCCGCAGGCCCGGCGGCGCCTGCTGCCGCTTGTATTCGTTCCGATCCACGCGGCCGACGATATCCTTTACCAATTCCCGCGGGAATCCCATGCCGGCCAGGGCGGCCGGGTCTTTGCCTTCCTCGATGTAGGCCGCCAGGATTTGATCGAGCACCTCATAGGGCGGCAGATCGTCCTGGTCTGTCTGATCATGCTTCAGTTCCGCCGATGGCGTCTTTTCGACGATCCGCCGGGGGATGATTTCCCGGTGGCGGTTGATATGACGGGAAATGGCCCACACCATGGTTTTGGGTACATCCGAGATCACTGCCAGCCCGCCGTTCATGTCGCCATAGAGGGTGCAATAGCCCACGGCCAGCTCGGATTTGTTTCCAGTGGTCAAGAGCAGGCCGCCGTGTTTGTTGGAGAGGGCCATCAGGATGGTTCCACGGATGCGGGCCTGGATGTTTTGTTCGGTTACTCCGGGGACCTGGTCATCGAAATCGGGAGTAATGCTTTCCAGGTGCCTCTCGAAAACCGGATCGATGGGGATGATGCGGTAATCCACCCCGAGATTGCGGGCCAGACATTCCGTGTCTTCGTAATTGTCCGCCGACGTATACCGCGAGGGCATGAAAACCGTGGCGACATTGTTGTTTCCCAGGGCCTGGGCCGCGATATAGGTTGTCAGGGCCGAATCGATCCCGCCGCTCAATCCGACCACGGCCTTGGAGAAACCGCATTTCCGGACATAATCCCGGGTTCCCATGATCAGGGCGCTGAGGACGGAATCCAGTTCCGAAGCCGCCACCGGGTGAAGATCCCCGCGGGCGGTTTCCGTATCGTAACAAATCAGGTCTTCGGAAAAATCGAGGGCCTGGGCGGCGATGGAGCCATCCGGGGAATAAACGGCGCTGGCGCCGTCGAAGAGCAGACTGTCGTTACCCCCCACCTGGTTGGCATAGACAATCGGCATCCGGTATGTGCGGGCCAGGGCGCCCACCAGATGCTTGCGGATGGCGTCCTTGCCGGCCTGAAACGGCGAGGCGGAAATGTTGATGATCAGATCCGCGCCTTGGCTCGCCAATTCCGCCACCGGATCGGCAGCGTAGACCCTTTTGGACAGGAAATGATTGTCGTTCCAAATGTCTTCGCAAATGGTCAAGCCCAGTCTGCGGCCCTTGTAAGCGAATACCCGGCTGCTGTCCCCGGGTTCAAAATAGCGTCGTTCATCGAAGACATCATAGCCCGGCAGGAGGCGTTTCCGGGTCTGGTGCAGGAGTTGGCCGTTTTCGAGGAGCGCCGCTGCATTGAACAGGGGGTTGCCCTTTCCGGACGGGTTGCGGTCCACGAAACCGATAATCACCCCGATTCCCCGGATGGTGTCCCGCAGACGGTGCAGGCAGCGGATGTTGAAATCGACAAAATCCTCTTTTTCCAATAAATCCCGGGGCGGATAGCCAGAGATGACCAGTTCGGTGAATACGACCAGGTCGCAGGAACGGTCCCGGGCCTCTTGGGTGAAGGTGACGATTTTCTCGCAATTGCGGTGGAAGTCTCCGATGATGGGATTGATCTGGGCGATGGCTATTTTCATGATGGCGTCTTTTCGGCGATGGCCGGCATGGCTCCTGATTTTTTCATTCACCCTTACCAGATGATCATCCGTATGGCAACTCCTCCGCATGTATAGCGATGGGGGACAAGAAATTTGTATTCGACCTAATGTCAAGGCTGGGAATACGGGCCATCGGTAGGAGACTGTAGGCGGATAAAGGAGATTTCGAACTCCACGAGACCTGAAATTTTTATTTCTCTCTTTTTGGCGTATGGTCAAAATATTATTTGAGCATTTTACGCTTCCAAAACAGTAGGTTGCGATGAAAAACAAGGCGAAAAACCATCCGTCTCGGGTATTTTGCTGCGATAATAATAGGTTAGCACGCCGTTGAGACGCGTGCGGCAGGCGATCTCACCGGCATTCGGGTTCGGGACATTTGGGTCTTTTGGAAACAAAATCCGGTTTTCTTTGCCCTGATGATTGCGCTCTTCGTGATAATGGGCGAGATATTCGCTCAGGGCGTTTTCGAGGCTGCGCTCGCCGAACGGGATCAATTTGGACAGGCATTCTTCCTTTACGGAGCGCACCCAGCGTTCAGAATAAGCGTTCAGGTTCGGACTTTGCGGCGGGAGACGGATGGGCTTGATGCCGGCGGATTTGAGGAGTTGCCTGTGATTTTTTTTCGAGGTAAAGACTTGAAAAACTATTAAAAGAGTGGTTTTTTTGGGGCTAAAAAGTTCTTAGAGCTATCTTTTGGGGGGTGAAAAGTGGCTTCTAAGGAAAAAAGTATCGCGGACTGCTGAATGAATTTGAAGTCAATCCATCAATCATGATACGGGCAAATAGACATCACCTCCCGGGCTATATTAGGCACATCACGCACCGTTGCCACAAGAAGGAGTTCCTTTTAAAGTTTGGAAAAGACAAGAACCGATGGATCAAGTGGCTGTTTGAGGCGAAGAAGCGCTTCGGGCTTGAAATCCTCAATTATACGGTGACCTCGAATCACATTCATTTGCTGGTTCATGATACCAGGGAGAACTCCATGGAGTAGTTCAGCATCCTTCGGAATGGATGTATGGCGGTTATAATGAAATCCAGAATCCCAAGAAGCGCTATTCTTTGATAAACCGGAATTCGTTGGCCGGATTGCTTGGGATGAAAGATGAGATCATTGCCCGCAAACCCCAAGGCGGGAGCCGGCCTTCGTAAAAAGAGATCAGTCCTCTCCTGCTGCTGAACCGGCCTTTTTTAAACCAGACAGCATTTTTTGTATGATCCCGGACATCTGTGCATGGGCCTTTTTTCGCTCCTTCGCACCTGTGATGGTCAGGGCCGCTTCCACCAGCAGGGAGTAAACCATATTTGCAGTATAATCGACAGAATCGATCGAAAAATCTCCCGAGTCCTTCATATCTTGAATGATATCTCGAAGAATCTTCATGGTGTAGGAAGAATCAATTTGCCGCCACTTTTTCCACCCAAGCACACCGATGGCATCATCCAGCCGGATGCTTTGATAATTCGGGTCAACGCAGTAGTCCAGAAAAGCCTTGTATCCGGCAATCGCTCTTTTCCATGCCCCCCCGACCCCGGAAAGTTTTTTTTCCACCACGTCCACCAGTTGTTTGACAAGCAGGGTGTAGGCATCAATAAATATCTCTTCCTTGTTCTGGAAGTGGTGGTAAAGGGCTCCTCTGGTAACCCGCGCCCTCTGAACAATATCTTCGATGGATGTTTTATGAAACCCTTTTGTAATGAACAACTCCAGGGCTGAATCCATCAAAGCCTGCCGGGTCATTTCTGCGTATTCTTCTTTTCTCGTTTTGGAATTCATCTTTCTCCTTGACATGCATACTATCAGTATGTAACATACATATAGTATTTTATATATCCGGAGTATAAATACCGTTCTTGCAAAATGCAAGAACAGAATCACTATGGATGTTATAAAAACAACCAAATAATTTTATGGGAAATATAAAAGCGCTATCCGCATGGAGGGATCAGAAATGAAAACAGAATCGATGGAAATCACCTGCAAAGACAACCTAAAACTGAGTGCTGTCCGCCATCTCCCGGACAACTCTCCCAGAGGTGTGGTAATCATCTGCTCTGCACTGGGTGTTTCAAAACGGTTTTACAATGATTTTGCCACTTTTCTTGCCGAATATGGCTATACGGTTGTGTCATTTGATTACCGGGGAATCGGAGAGTCGAACAACAACGATCTGCGCGGACGGGACATTCTGATGCAGGATTGGGGGCAACTGGATATAGATGCAGTCCTGGAGACAGCCATCCACTGGGATATGGGCCCTGTCTTTCTGCTCGGACATAGTGCCGGGGGTCAGCTTTTCGGACTCTCATCCTGGAGTGAACACCTGAAAGGAGTTATACTGGCACCGGCCTCCTCAGCCAATGCAAGCCTGTATCCGTTTCCCACCCGGCTTCTGTTTTATCTCATGTGGCACCTGTTCATACCCCTTTTGGTTTTTAAAAGAGATCAATTCCCGGCCAGAAAAATCGGGCTGGCTTCCATGGATGCACCGAGCGGTGTGATGAAGCAGTGGTCTCAATGGGCCAGAAAGCGGGATTACCTGTTTTCACCTGACAACGGTCTGGATACCAGCCGGTACTCTCAATTGAAAATACCGATTATGGCTTATGGATTTTCCGATGACACATACGCATCGGAAAAAGCGATCCGGCATCTTCTATCCCAGTTCGGGTCATCCGAAATTCAATTTCATTTTCTGGATGTAAAAAAAATGGGCCTTGGGAGTGTAGGGCATTTCGGATTTTTCAAGAAGAAAATGCAACCCTCCCTCTGGCAGCAGACACTGGAATGGCTTGACAGACATAACCAGCATGCGAAATGAATTGACACGCCAGCCTCTTCACAAAAATTGATTCCAAAAAAACAGTTTCTTATCTCAATCATATGGTGGAAGAACTCCTGGGGCATGAAAAAGAAAAAACCCCAAGCCGATTTGCGGCCTGAAAGGGCTATATTCACTGAAGCGCCTGACGAAATAAACATTCCCATCGCCGGTTTGTATACCGGGGGACGGGGGGTATATTCGCTCCTAAAAAACAGCCACAATTTCTGATTGTATCTTCCTCCTTTGTCAAAACTCTACAACCATCTCTTTTTTCAGCTTTCGATGAACTTTCCATGATGTAAGACAATAATCGGCAATCGTTGCCAACTTTTGGGAATTGTTTTTCATGCCTTCATGGAAAAAACTTACCGTTTTCTAGTTATTTCCTAATGTTGGAGAGGTAGCTTGCACCTGATTACAGGGCGACGGTTTTTTCAGGCATGATTTCATGGGTAGGCTTGTTTGAAAATATGGTGATTAAAATCATATATATATCTATAATCGGAGACGGGGGTGGAGCCGTCATCCGCAGCCGGTGGTTCAACGCCCCCCGTTTTCAGACGGAACCCAGCCGGACAGGAAGCGGCAGATTGGTTCTTGGCATTGTATTTGCTTGAAATTGTTTATGATGACACAAGAGTGAGTGAAACGAACAAATGGTGGCAACAATGATGTACCTGGTATTCATTCTGTTGGGAGTCGCGTCGGCGTTTTGCCTGTACTTCGTCGTCGCTTGCCTGTTGGCGGCGTCGCGCGAAAACGGCTTGCCGGATATCGAGGATATCGAAGTCGCTAAGGTGATTTCCCGGTCCTGATCCGGAAGGCAACAGAAAACGGCCCATACGCGGCCATACGGGGGGCGAGGCGCCCGCGAAAGAATGCGGTTGCGGCAACCTTCCCGGCCTTTTTTATCGGTTTTATCCGTCGAGCGCTTTGGTGACGATTTCGGCCACGTCGCTGGATATACGAGGCGCTTGGCGAATCCGCTCCAGTGCCTGCCTCATGATTCCTTGACGAACAGCGTCATATTTTTTCCAGGGATTGAACAGGGAAACCATCCGCGCGGCCATCTGCGGATTGATGGCGTTGAGAGCCAGGACCTGATCCGCCAGAAACCGATATCCGTCTCCGCTAACCTGATGGAACTGCCAGGGATTCATACCGCAAAAGGTTCCAATCACGGCTCGCACCCGGTTTGGATTTGCCAATGAAAATTTGGGATGCCGCATGAGTTCCCGCACCCGTGACAATGCATGCGGCGACGCGGCGCCGGCCTGCACGGAAAACCATTTTTCCAGCACCAGATCGTCTCCCTGCCATTTTTCATAAAAGCGCTGAACCGCCGCTGCGGCCCGGTCGTCATCGAAATCGGCGATCAACGCTAGAGCCGCCAGTTCATCCGTCATGTTGTCGGCCCGGAAAAAATGGGTGTAGACCTTTTGGATATCGGCTTCCTCCCGGGTGCGGGACAAATACCCGAGGGCCAGATGTTGCAGGCTGCGCCGGGCCATGTCGCCGGATGTGATCCGGTACGGCCCGGCTGACCGATTTTCCTGATACGCGGTCAGGAAGTCATCACGCAACGATGTTGCCAGCCGTTCCCGGATAAAACAGCGGACATGGTGGACGGCATCCGGGTCAATGGCCTGCCCCAGGTCGGACATCCGCTGTCCGATTTCCGCTTCCGACGGCAAGGTCAGCATCAAGGCAACAAAGGCCCGGTCGAGGGTCCTGTCCTGTAATATTTTACGCCAGGCCGTGAAAACGGATTCCTCCAAGCACAATTCCCGGCCGTTCCGAAAGTCATCGATCAGCGCCTGAACGCGCTGCATCATGAAGCGCTGTCCGGCATCCCATCTGACAAACGGATCGGTATCCATGGCCATCAGGAAACTCAATTCCTCATCCGTATACCCCGCGTCCAGTTTCACGGGAGCGGAAAAGCCGCGCAGCAGGGAAGGGATCGGTTCCACGTCGATATCCGGAAAGCAGAAAACCTGTTCCGTTTCCCGCAGCTCCAACATCGCGGTGGTGGAGGGCGCGCCACCGTTTACGGTTGATCCCAGCGGAATTTCGCTGCCGTCGGGCCGGATCAAGCCCACCGCAATCGGTATATGAAAGGGCTGTTTCACCGGCTGTCCCGGCGTCGGCGGGCACGACTGGCGGCATTCCAGGCGGAATAGCCGGCGAGGTTCGTCATACTGGCGTTTCACAACCACTTCCGGAGTTCCGGCCTGGGAATACCAGCGCCGGAATTGGACCAGATCCCGTCCACCTGCTTCTTCCATGACCGTGACAAAATCATCGGTGGTCACGGCCTGTCCGTCGAAGCGGTGGAAATACAGGTCCATGGCGTTGTGGAACCGATCGGGGCCCAACAGCCGATACAGCATCCGGACCACTTCAGCGCCTTTTTCATAAACCGTCTGGGTATAAAAATTATTCATCTGGATATAGGATTCCGGTCTCACCGGATGGGCCATGGGACCCGAATCCTCGGCAAACTGGAAAGTTTTCAGCCGGCGAACATCCCCGATGCGTTTTACCGGCCGCGATCCCATGTCGGCTGAAAATTCCTGATCCCGGAAAACGGTCAGCCCCTCCTTCAGGCTCAGCTGGAACCAGTTTTTCAGGGTGATCCGATTCCCGGTCCAGTTGTGAAAATACTCATGCGCGATCACCCCCTCGATATTCTGGAAATCGATATCGGTGGCGGTTTCGGGCCTGGCCAGCACATATTTGGCATTGAAGATGTTCAGTCCCTTGTTTTCCATGGCCCCCATGTTGAAGTCCTTCACGGCGACGATCATGAATCCGTCCAAATCATATTCCCTGCCGAAGATTTCTTCATCCCAGCGCATGGCCTTCTTAAGGGATTCCATGGCGTGTGCGCATTTGTCGATATTTTCTTGTTCGACGAAAATGCGCAGCGCGACATCCTTGCCGCTTTTCGTGCGGAAGCGATCCTCGTGGACCGCAAGATTTCCGGCCACCATGGCAAAGAGATAAGACGGTTTTCTGTGGGGATCGTGCCATCTGGCATAATGCCGTCCGCCTTCCAGCGGGCCGCTTTCCATCAAATTTCCATTGGAGAGCAGCACCGGATATTTGCTTTGATCCGCCGCGATGGTGCAGTTATAGATGGCCATGACATCCGGGCGATCCGGGAAATAGGTGATTTTCCGGAACCCCATGGCCTCGCACTGGGTGCAGAACAAGTCGTTTGATTTGTACAGACCCTCGAGGGTTTTGTTGGATTGGGGCTCCAGACGGGTCACGATGTCCACGCGGCAGACATCCGGGGCATCCGGAATTTCCAGGTGCTCGCCGGTGATCCGGTAATCTCCTTCGGCCAGGCGCCTTCCATCCATGGATATGGTTACGAGCGTCAGGTCGCGGCCCTCCAGCAGCAGGGGGCCTCCTGCGGTGGCCTCCCGGTTCCGGCGCAAGTTCATTGTTGCCGTGACAAGGGCCTCATGTTCGTGAAGGTCGATGAATAAATCCACTGTTTCCACCAGGAAAACGGGTGGACGGTAGTCCCGGAGATACGTAACTCGCAATTCGGTCATTATCAATCCGTCGAATCCAGGGCGCGCCGAACGCTCAGCGCCAGATCGGCAATGGTGAAGGGTTTGACCATCAGTTCCCGGACGCCGAGTTCCGGGAGTTTTTCCGTCGGGATGGTTTCCGGGAAGCCGGAGCAGAGGATGACGGGAATATCGGGCCGCACAAGGTGGACCCGTTTGATCAGTTCGATACCGGTTATCTTGGGCATGGAATGATCGGTGATGATGAGATCGAAGGAGCGGGGCGCTGCCAGAAAGAGTTCCAGCGCATCAAGGCTGCTTGTTTTTGCAAGGACATCGTAGCCAAGTTGTTCCAGGAGTTCCTTGCCGACATCCACCAGAAACTCCTCATCATCGATGAACAGAATCCGTTCGTTCCCCACCGGCAGTTTTTCGGGTTTGGCCGAAGCGCCCTCTTCCATGACAGTGTCTGCCTGGGGGAAGAGGACGGTAAAGCATGTCCCCCTGCCCGGTTGGCTCTCAACCCCGATGGAGCCGCAAAGCTTTTTGATAATGTTGCGGGTCACGGACAACCCGAGGCCGGTGCCTTTACCGGGTCCCTTGGTCGTGAAATACGGATCGAAAATTTTATGGATATCCTCCGGCGGAATCCCCTGGCCTGTATCGGCGACCGTCAACCGCAGGTAGTTACCCTCGTTCAATTCCTTCCGGGTGGCTTCCTCCCTGTCCAGACGGACTTCCTTCAGGGCGACCGTGAGGGCGCCGCCCTTCATTCTCATGGCGTAAGCCGCATTGGTGCAGAGGTTCATCAATACCTGATGAATCTGGGTCGGATCCGCCAGCACGGCATCCCGGGTCGCCGAAATGGACAACCGGATTTCGATATTGGCCGGGAGAGTGACTTTGAGCAGCTTCATCACCTCTTTGACAATGAATTTGATATGGACTTTTTTGCTTTCCTGGGGGGATTGGCGGCTGAAGGACAGGATCTGGCCGATCAGGTCCCGGGCCCGGTTGCCGGCCATGATAACCTTTTCACAGTAGCCCCGCATTTTTTCATCCAGGGATGCACGGCCCATGGCCAGCTGGGTATATCCCATGATGGCCGAAAGGATATTGTTGAAATCGTGGGCGATCCCTCCGGTCAAGGTGGCGATGGCTTCCATCTTCTGGGCCTGAATCAGCTGTTTCTCCAGCTGCAGCTCCTGGGTGACATCCCGGTTGACCGAGACGAAACTGATGATGTTGTCATCCTTGTCCCGCACCGGCGATATCGACACTTCCAGTTCGCGGGGAGGGGCGGCTTCCCGGGGAGAGACCATGTGTCCTTTCCAGGTTCTACCGGCATTGATTTCCTGCCAGACGTTGCGGTAAAATGATTCGGGATAGCTTTTATTTTTTAGTATCTTATATGACCGCCCCTTGGCTTCCTGCTGGGAATAACCGGTCATGCGTTCGAACGCCGGATTCAAATACCGGATGGTGCCGTTTTTTTCAGTGATCAGAATACCGTCCGCTGCCTGTTCGATGGCGGTGGCCAGATATAGCCGTTCTTTTTCGGCCGCCTGCCTTTCGGTCATTTCGGTTTCCAATCGCTGGTTGGCTTCTTCCAGCGCCTTGGAGCGCTCGTTGAGTCTGGCGGTGCGCTGGAGAATTTGTTCTTCGAGATGTTCACGGTATTCCCGGTTCTCCACCAGCAGGCCGGCCTTTGTCAGAGCATTGGAGATGACATGTTCCAGAATCAGCATGTCATGGATCGGCTTGGTCACATAATCCCAGGCGCCTTTTCGCAGCGCATCTATGACTTCCTGGATTTCCCCTGTCCCGGATATGACGATGACCGGTGTTTCCGTTGTGCGTTTGGTCAACTCTTCAAGCACCTGAAAGCCATTCATCCCCGGCATGCGCAGATCCAGCAGTACGATATCCGGTTTTTCCCGGTCGAACAATTCGAGCCCCCGGAGGCCATTCTCCGCCTGGATAACACGGAACCCGCAGTCTTCCAGATAGCTGCAGATACTTTTGCGAATGACGGGATCATCGTCTATGGAAAGAATCAGCCGGTTATCGAATTCCGGTGGATGTGTTCCGAACCAAAAATTCTTCATCAATAGTCCATCCCGGTTCACCGTTCCGGCAGCTGAGGAGTTTCGATCAACTCCTTGACGGCTTGGATCAGCAGGCGCATATCTTTCAGGGGCTTTGTAAAAACATGTCGGGACGTCAGGCCGATGGCGGTCAGGGTTTCGGGCAATACATAATCCGCTGATCCGGTATGCACAATGAATTTCATTGCCGGACAAATCTCATGAGCTCTCAGGATGAATCCGTTGCCGTCCATGCCGGGCAACCGGATGTCGATCACGCCTGCATGAAAGGGTTCGGTGGCGATCAGCTGCAATCCGGTTTCCGCCGAGATGGCGGAACGCACAATGAAATTTTCATCTTCGAAGAACGCCACCAGATTCACCCGAATGATGTCGTCGTCATCGAGAATCAAGACTCTCGGCCAGTCCGCGATCATGATGAACTCCCGTTTACTGGAAGGGTAATACTGAATTTGGTGCCGATGGATGGCGTTGATGTCACCGTCATGGTTCCGCGGTGGTTGTTGTTGATGATAAAATAGGCAACCGACAGCCCCAGGCCGGTTCCGACCCCCACTTCCTTGGTGGTGAAAAAAGGTTCGAACACCCGCTTGCGGATATTTTCATCCATGCCGGGGCCATTGTCTTCCACTTCGATCACCGCCGATTTGCCTTCCAGCCGAAGTCGCAGGATGATTTGCGGCTCCTTGCGGGGGTCGTCCTTTTCCATCATCGCCTGGGCGGCATTTTTCAGCAAGTTTAAAATCACCTGCTCGATTTCCGTCGGTATGCATGGCACTTCGGGTAAATTGCTTGAAAATTCCCGAATGATCCGGATATGTCTGAAATCATATCTTTTCTTTAGATCATAATCATGGGCCGCCAGGGCCAGGGTATTGTCCAGCAACGCATCCAGGCGAGTGGGCATGAATTGGGAATGACTCTGCCGGCTGAAATTGAGCATGTTGGCGATGATATTGGCGGCCCGCTGCCCGGCATCGCGGATACCCTCCAAAAACGAAAAAATTTCTCTCTTTTCCAAATACATGCGGATAAATTGCAGTTCCGTGCCACATTCCCGGGCCGCCTGAACATTTTTCTGAAAATCCGTCGACACCCGGCGATTGATATTCTGGACACTCTGCAATATCCCGCCGATGGGGTTGTTGATTTCATGTGCCATGCCTGCCGCCAGCCCGCCCACGGATATCATCTTTTCCGTCTGAATCATCATTTCTTCAATCCGGACACGGTTGGTGACATCGTCGATCCGCAGCACAGCCCCCTCTACGCCGTTGGTGATCAGCGGATATACCATGACGTCGGAATAATGGGTTTCCCCTTCCACCCAGCTCATCAATTTTTCGGCTTTGTAGGGTTTTTTTTCCCTCATGGTTTTGTACACTTCTTCCAGCTGGGTGATCAAGCCCGGATACACAACGTTCAAATGTTTTCCCTTGGCCTGTCCGGCGGGAATTCCCGTGGCCCGCTCCGCCTCCACGTTCCATTCCGTGACGTTCCCCCCCTGATCCACGCCCACCAGCATGGAGGGCATGGAATTGATGATATTGTTCAGATAATTTTTCGTTTTATTCAGATCGCTTTCCTTAGCGCGCAGATCGACGACACTGGTCCGCAGATGTCGATTGACGTCTTCCAGTTCAATGGATTTCCGGCCGATTTCCGCACTCATTTGGTTGAAGGCCGAAGAGAGCGCGCCCAACTCGTCATCCGGGGAATGGATATGGACTTTGTAAGTCATATCGCCTTCGGCAATGGACCTTACGCCATTCATCAGGCTCTGGAGCGGAATCTTCACCACGCGGTGGATCCCGATGTAAATAAGCAGGACGGTGACCAGCACGGCGAAACCCGTCACCATGCCGATCTGAAAGAAAAGAGTGCGGGTCAATCCGGTCAGTTCGGATATCGGACTCATGGTGACAACCTGTAAATCAGGTCGATCTTCCTCCA
Source organism: Thermodesulfobacteriota bacterium (assembly GCA_049320885.1). Lineage (GTDB taxonomy): Bacteria > Desulfobacterota > Desulfobacteria > Desulfobacterales > SURF-7 > DYJD01. The sequence goes on from JBMORA010000064.1 coordinate 97,673, forward strand.
TCAGCCGAACCGGTTCGGCGCAGTAATAATAATCCTTACCTTCCAGCACCAGGTTTTTTTCCCCAGACAATGGCCTACGGCCTTCGATGAGATTCGTGCTGGCGATCAACAATCTGTTTTTCCAAGCGAGACCGACGTCCACGCCGAGATCGTTCTTCAGCGATTTCATCACCTCGGCATCCAGGATTTTTTCCACAACCACCAGGGCGCAAGGAGCTGTTTGATCCATGAAGGTCTCCGGATTTGACACCAGTACGCTCACCGGGAACCAGGTCCGGATGACCGGCAGCCCTTCTTTTAAGATGATTTTGGAACGCGGCGGGTCATGGGGCGACCAGGAATCCGTCCGAAGGATCGATTCCGGGACATTGTCAACCGCCGTAAACCGGTTATCCTCATAGAATTTTTCCGGGGGCAGGGCATAGACCGAACTGATATCAAAATAATCCGGACCCGGGAAAACCAGTTTTTCAAGGGCAATGCGGTAGAATCGGGGCGGGGCTGTGCGTCCCTTGTGATGAAACCGGGTCACCACCAAGGCCTCGCGGTCCAGATGAATCGTCAAGGCCGGACTGGCGTCGGGGACCATATTGAATGGAGAAACCAGGAAGATACGGATGCTGTTCAATGCGTTGACGGTCTGCAGGGAAAGAAGCTGTTTGGAAATCTCCATTTGGGCCTGGAAGGCATAAATGACTTCCGAATCTTCGATGGCCCTGCCCAGCAGGGATGCATCGGTTGAATAATAGGGACTGTAACTGGTCAACCGCTGCAACTGCTGGACGATGATATAATTGGTTTCCATGCTTTGGACCACCTGGATGGATTGGGAATTGATTTTGACGATCCGGGCGGCGAGCAGGCTGGCCATGCGTTTCAGGTTGTTGTTGGTGACCAGGGAAAGGTTGTTGAAACTGGTGGCGCCGACCACCAGCGAGAGCAGGATCGCATAACAGATAAAGATCAGCAGCACCATGAGCAGGATTTTATTGCCGACTCCCAGACGATTCAGCGGTAAGGGGAAATACTTGGGAATGATGGTTTGATCGCTCATACCGTCCATCCATTGGCGGCGGGCCATCGCCCGTCCTCATGTCTCAGCCGCGTTTGAAGCTCCTGAATCCGGACATCGGCGATATCCGCAGGCGTGTTCAGCGGCCGTATCCGCCCATAACCGGCATCCACCGGATACTGTTTTACCGGGAGCGCCATTGTTTGATCAATTCGTCATAGTCGACGGTTTTCGGTTTGGATTTGGGGCGCGGCGGCTTGGGGGCGCCGGGCTGGTTCAGCCAGTATTCTTCGCTTTTCACCGGATTGAGTTTGGGCGAATATCTGGCCAGACGCATTTTATCCATGATTCTGTCCTGGCTTTCGGCAATGGTGTTCATGGCTTCCTGGGGTGTCAATTCGCCACTGATGGCCTTGGCGATATTGGGCCACCAGACAGCGGAAAGAGCCGGATAATGGGGAACATTGAGCCCCGTTCCCGTCCACTTCTTTTCTTCCGGCGATCGATAAAAATCAATCAGGCCGCCCCATTTGTCCTTGATCGGATCCAAATGCGTTGAAAAAACCGTCGATTTGCGCACCGGCGTGCCGCCCACCAGGAATTTTTTCAGCGAAACCGTTTTGGAAACGCAGAACTGGGCCCACAGCCACGCCATGGCCCTGCGTTGCCCCTGGACATTTTTGGGGATGGTCCAACTGCCGGCGTCCTGGTAGCCCACCTTCATGCCCTCATCCCAGTACCTTCCATGGGGCGTCGGCGCCACCCGCCACAGGGGACGGCCCGCTGCATCCACCACCGGGCTTCCGGGACGATGGAAGTCCTCATGGGACAGCCAGGTGATGTATTGGAAAACAACTTGAGCGATGTCGCCTCGGGCGGCTTTGGGTCCCGCATCCACCCATAACCAGTTTTTGGCTTCCGGCGGAGCATATTTGTTCAGCCAGAGGATATATTTTTCCAATGCATAGACCGCCGCCGGTCCGTTCAACTCTCCTCCCCGGGACACCGAAGAGCCCACCGGTATCCTATTTTCCACCCGGATACCCCATTCATCCACCGGCAAACCATTGGGCAGCCCCTTGTCGCCCACCCCGGCAATGGAAAGCCAGGCATCGGTGAAGCGCCAGCCAAGGGATGGGGATTTTTTCCCATAGTCCAGGTGACCGTAAACCTTTTTTCCGTCGATCTCCAATCCCGTGAAAAACTCGGCGATATCCTCATAGGCCGCCCAATTCACCGGCACGCCCAGATCATATCCGTAGCGATTCCTGAACTGCCGTCGAATATCCTCGCGGGTAAACCAGTCATACCGGAACCAATAGAGATTCGCAAACTGCTGATCCGGCAGTTGCAGTTGATTGCCGTCATAGTCCTGGCCGAATTCGAGGTTCAGAAAATCGTCCAAATCCAAGTAAGGATTGGTATAGGGTCTGCCTTCACCCTGCATATATTCCGTCAGATTCAAGATCGCCTGACTACGTAAATGGGTTCCCACCAGGTCGGCATCATTGACATAAATGTCATAGATGACGCGCCCGGTCTTGATCTGTTCCATGATGCGCTGAACCAGCGATCCCTCGCCGATAATATCATGGATGACGCGGATACCGGTAATTTCCTCGAATGCCCTGGCAAGTACATCCCTTTCCCAGAAATGGGTTTTAATATCTTCCGCCGTGGAACGGATCACTTTGCCCCGGAAGGGTTCCGCCGCCCTGGAAAACCAAAGCAGTTCTTCCTGTTGGGCTTTTTGGGAAAGGGCCGACGGCTGGAATTCGTCCACCCATTTCCGAATACGGTTATCCATGGAGGATTCGTCAGATGAAGCGACATCCGTGAAGAGCGCCATCAGACAGAAAGACAACGAATAGAAAATGAAGGCACTGGAAGCCTGGGATAGACGGTCAGATCTCATCATCCCTCCCGCCATGACAGGAAAAAAGGGGCCGATATGGAAGAATAACAGGACTTAGATAGAAATATCGTCAATATTTAGCATGTTAACAGAAACCTAGGGGAATTGCAACCCAAAGAATGGGGTCAGCCGGGGAAGCCGACACCATGAAGGTCGCTGCCGAATCCAGCAGGAGAAGGGGCGGGCGGCAAGAGAGGTGGCCGGGAGCGGAACCCATTTCCGCGGGCCACACCGGCCCGGATGCATCCTGCCCCTGCCGCTCTGATACAATACCTCGGCGGTGATGTATTCAGTCTATCTGGATGCGGCTGTTGGTCGTGCCGAACGCATTTTCGCAGCAATCGTCATTTGCCGGATCGTTCTTCCACTGGCCGTCCACCAGAAATTTGTATTCATAAAGCCCCGGCATCAGCATCACGGTTTTTTTCCATAAACCGCTACTGTCTTTTTTCATGGCATGGGCGGTTTCATTCCACTGGTTGAAATCTCCCACCAGATATACTTCGTTGGCATCCTGGGCCTGATAGACAAAATTGACTCGGCGTTTTGGTTCCGGGTTGTTTTTGGTTTTCGCTGCCATGTTGTCCCTCCTGTCGCAAATCAATCGAGCCGATCCGATATATCGTCCCGGCATTCCGGCAACCTTCTCCCCAACGGGAGGAGGAATCCATGAACCCTCCACCTGACCGGTGCTTCATCGATGAAAGCCAAGCAAATTGGGTGCCAGTTTAAAAGATCGTTTGGTGGAAAAAAGAAACCGCAAACGAGGTTCGTGCATTCTGGTTGACCGGTCAGGAAATACCAACGCTGCCGCTTGTTTTTACCTCATCCGCGGCATCAATGCACATGCGTGTCGTTGTATATGCCTGTCGCTTTTTTTTACGACTTGTAAAAAATGAATGGTGCTGAAGATGGTCCCTTCATAGGGCTTGGATGCGTTTTTGTCAAGGATAATCGCTTCATGGGCGGGAATGCCGGATGCATGTCCGTTGAAAAATGAAGTGCCCGATGGAAACCGGCCGGCGAAATCAGAAGGACGCATGCGCAATCGGAATTGTGCCCGGCAGCGCCGCATGGTATAAAAAGAAAAGTCCGGCCCGAAAAACCGGCCGGATATCCGGCAGCGGCGACTCTTTCTTGATCGTGACCCAAGGTGAAAGGAGAAGGCTGTGGATTCCATCATTCCCGATTACATTCCACCTGATTTTTCCATTCCGTCCCTTTCCAGGGCGCCAGCCGTTCGCGTATCCCCGGCCCCCATGGATGGCGTGGCGCCGGATAATTATCATGGAACGTCCAACCATCCCGAATATGTTCATCTGGGGCAAGGAAAATGGATGCTGGCCCGGGAAAACCGCATGGACTGCACCATGGTGCTCCGGGGCGAGCGGATTGAAGTGATGGAAGCCCGGCGGTTGAAAAAAGGGGATCCGGTGGTGATCGGCAGAAGTGAAAACGGCGAGGAGGGCATCCTGGTATATACTGCCGGTTTCGACCCATCCGGCGGTTCCGTTGACGATAAATTCTCCTTTCGCACCCGCGGCACAAGGGAAACCCCGTTCTCCAGAAGCTATGACCAATTATATGAAATTCTCCGTCATGATCGCCGCAAGGGGTTTATCGTCTGGGTGCTCGGCCCGGCGGTGGCCTTTGACAAGGACAGCCGTGACGCCATGCAGGCGATGATCGAGAACGGCTACTGCCATGCCTTGCTGGCCGGCAATGCCCTGGCCACCCACGACCTGGAAGCCGCCTGTTTCAACACCGGTCTGGGCCAGAATATTTATACCCAGGCCCTGCAACCGCTGGGTCATTACAACCATCTCGATATTCTGAACATGATCAGGCGGGCCGGCTCGATCCGGAAGGCCCTGGACATCCTGAAATTGGAGAACGGCATCATCCATGCCTGCGAAAAATACGGGATCCCCTATGTGCTGGCAGGCTCCATCCGGGATGACGGGCCTTTGCCGGAAGTCATCGCCGATGTCTACAAGGCCCAGGATCAGATGCGGCAGTATGCCCGCAAGGCGACCACGGTCATCACCCTGGCAACCCAGCTTCATTCCATCGCCTTCGGCAACATGACTCCCAGCTATCATGTCCGGGAGGACGGTTCCGTCCGCCCGGTTTTCTTTTATATCGTCGATATGACGGAATTCAGCGCTGACAAGTTGGCCAATCGCGGATCGGCCCAGGCCGTGCCGATCCTCACCAATGTCCAGGATTTCATGATCAACCTGTGGAACAACCTGGCCAAAGCCGGCAGAAAGCAGGGGGACCATGCGTAAATGCATTCGGATTATCGGCGTTCCCATGGATCTGGGCCAGGCGCAGCGGGGGGTGGATGTGGGGCCGAGCGCCATCCGCTATGCCGGATTGGCGCACCGGTTGGGTCATCTGGGGTATGAGATCAGCGATGCCGGAAATATCGAGGTGCCGGTGCGCAACGCCCTGCAGCACGACCACCTGGTGCCGGCGATCCACCAGGCCTGCGAGGCGGCCTACAGCGCTGGCCGAATCGCCGTGGAGGCAGGTTGCCATCCGGTTTTTCTAGGGGGCGACCATGCCATCTCCATCGGAACCGTCGGGGGGGTCACCCATGGGGAGAAGGCGGGCGTCATCTGGATCGACGCCCATGGCGATTTCAATACCGCGGAAACCTCTTCAACCGGCAATATCCATGGCATGGCCCTGGCGCATCTGACGGGTCGGGGCCTGAAGAAACTGGTGGACGTCGGCCGTCCGGGTCCGAAAGTGAGCGACAAGGATATCGCCCTCATCGGTGTCCGCGATCTCGATGAAAAGGAACGGGAGATACTCAAGGGCAGCGGGATCCACATTTTCACCATGCGCGATATCGATGAACAGGGGATCAGCCGCATTGCCCACGAGGCGTTGAAAAGGCTCAAACACCGGAAGCGTATCCATGTCAGCCTGGACATGGACAGCCTGGATCCCATGGAAGCCACCGGTGTCGGCACGCCCGTCCCCGGCGGCCTGACTTACCGGGAGGCCCATCTGCTCATGGAAATCATCGCCGATTCCCGGCGTCTCTGTTCCCTGGACATCGTGGAGATCAATCCCATCATCGACAGCCGCAACAAGACGGCCAAAATCGCCGTGGATCTGGCGGTATCCTTGTTCGGCAAAAGCATTCTATAGCTTGGTGCCGGTTGCATCAATCGACCCGGAAATAACGGAAAAACTGGATGCCATTGTCGTAACCGCGGAAAGAGCCAAACCCAGGGTGACCTGACGTAAGGGTTCCTGGTAAGGGTGCCGCAGCCGGTTCTTCCTGTCGGACCGTTCAACTCGCTTTGGAAAACGAGCGTTCATACGACCAGTCGTCCCAGACCTTCTCAATGATTTTCATCAACAGCGGTGTGATGATTTCGTCCGCTTTTTTCCCGTACAACAGATCCAGGTGATTGGCACCCTCGATGACAAAATCGATCAGCTGGCTTTTTTCCGAACTGATCCGTACTTTTTTCAGGTCGCTGGGGGATGAGAGATGATAGCGTCTTTTTATCCGGTGGGGATAGTACTGGCTGTAACGAAGGTTCTGGGTCGAGGCGAGATGGTCGTTCGTGCCCCAGAAATGGAATACGGGTATATCTTCCGGGAACCAGCCGAGGGATTCCGAATAATTCAGCCGGCTCTCGTCCATGCGCTTGAACCCCTTGCCGTCATAGATCGCCTTCAGGCACTGAAAACCCAGTCCCAGCGGAATGGACTGGGTGGCGGTTTTCAGGTAGCGCTCGACGAAATACTTGTCGTTTTTATGATTTTCAGGGGAAATCAGGAAATTCAGTTCGCCGATATTGTGGTTGGAAAGAAAACGGATGATCTGCTTCAGCATGGGCAGTTCCGTCAAGACTTTGGAAATTTCCTGGACCGGCACCTGCTGGAAACGGAAAATGCGGGACAAATGATTCAGCCACAGGGCCGTGGGGAAAAACAGATGGGATTTTTTTTCGAAAAATTTGGGCGAGCCCAGGGAAACGATGCCCCGGACCATCTTCAGATACTGGCTGGCTTCCGCGGCCGGGGGCAGGATCTGGTTCAATATTTCCTTCTGGTGGTTGTCGAAGAGTTGAATATCGTCCAGGTAGCGGCGCAGGGACCAGTTCAGCACCATATACTCGGAAACCAGTCCGCCCATGCTGTGTCCCACCAGGAAGGTCGGCTTGCCGTAGCTCCGGCTGTTTAAAAACCGGACCACGGTCGCCAGGTCGAAATCGATCAGGGTGTCGACGGTATACAGGGGGTCGAAACGCCCCTCGTTGACGCCCACGCCTCTGGGGTCGAAAAGATATACCCAGCAGCCTTTATCCGCCAGATCCTTGGCAAGGGAATAACGGTTGTTGATGTTGAAGCAATTGCTGTTGTTGGCGAATCCGGGCACCAGAACCACCGCCGGATGGTTGTCGCCGGCCGTCACCGCCTCCATGCTCACCAGGCGGCGAAAGGCGATTTCCTTGCCTTCATCCGTGAAATCACGATAATACACCGTTTCATAATCCCCGCGGCCGTTCCGGCTGGCTTCCTCGATCTTGCTTTCGAAGTAGATCGGAACCGAATCGGAGCGCAACGATTCTTTCAGAATCCGGCGGCGGCGGGCGACGTTGAGAATGGTGGGGATTTGTTTCTTGGGGATATTGAACCGCTTCAGCGATAAATACGCCAGATCCTTTTCGGAAAGCAGGATGACGTTTTCGGTCAAACGCAGCCTGCCTTTCTCCAGTTCGTCGACGACCACCAGTTTGATCTCATCCCGCTGAATCCGGACTCCGGTGGCGTTCAGGAACATGTGGTACAACGCCAGGGCCAGCTTGCCCACGGCGTCGGTGCGGATTTCCTCCTGGCTGACGATCAGTTCCTTTGAAACCGGCAAGCCCATGTTGATCTGGCCCTTATAGAATTTGCTATAGGCATTGTAGCCGGAATTGATCAACAGCGTCGGTATGTCGTTGACGACGCAGCGGGTGAATGAACCGCCCAGCTTATTCAACTTCTTGAAAATCATCCCTTCTTCAACTCCTTGACAGCGAGTTTTTTAACGGTGTCAATATCCTCGTCGCTGATGACACCTTCCACCCCTGAAATTGCAGCAAGCTTCATGCCATGTTTAAGGCCCAAGCGATAAATTTCGCGGACTTTGTCCCATTGGGGCGCGGAGCCCACGGTAAATGTCTCGAATCGGCCTTCCAGCGCCAAAATGATGGTTTCAGCCAGGCCGGCGTAAGCCACCTTCGGCGGCAGACCGATATCCTTCATTTCCACTTCTTCACCGGGAAGAAGAATCTCGCCGCTGCGGATTACCAAAACATCGGGCCTTTTGGCAACATGCTTTTTGGAAAACACCATGGGTCTGGTGATGTCCGTGATGACGCATCCAGGCTTGACCTGCATGATGTCCAGCACGCGACCCGCCCCGGAGCTGGCCGCCACGATGACATCCATTTCTCCCAGGTATGTATCCGCGCGCGTGGAAATATGCAGTTTTACGTCGGGGGCTTCTTCCATGATCGATTCCTGCAGCGCCAGCAGCTTGGCAATATTCCGGCCCACCAGGTATACTTCCTCGAAAGCACGGGCCAGGAGTCGCGAGCAGATGACGCCCACCGGACCCGTGGCACCGATCACCATGGTTTTGGCGCTGAGGATTTTCTTGCCCTTTTTAATTTTGGCAAGCCCCATCCGACGCACCGCCTCCGCCGCGGCCCAAAGCGCGGCGGAGGCGACATAGCTGTTTCCCGTTGTTATGGGTAATGCGGCGTGTTTGGCGACTTCCATGCTGGAATCTTTCAATTCCCGCGGCATCATCCCGATCCCCATGATCTGGGCGCCCAGCTTTTTGGCGATATTCGCCGCTTGCAGGATGCGCTTTTTTGTAAAATCGGGAGGATGGGCCGTCATCTGTTCCGGTGTTTCGCCCAGGGCGATCAGCCAGCCTTCCGCTTCCACACCGGTTGCAGACCGGATGCCCGTTACTTTGGAATAGACGAAGGGCGGCGAATACGCCATGACTTTTTCCACCACGCCCATTACCCCGGGAGTCATATCGGCCAGGACTTCGATGGGCTTTAGTTTTTTGAGAAACTCCTGGTTCAGGGGGTGCACGAGGTAGGCAAAGCGGTTGACGCGCTTCGGTTGCCCGGCCGGATAAACGATTCTCGGCTCCATGTTCATTTCCGTTATGATGTCGAGGAGATCGTCGCCGCTTCGATTTTCCTTGGGAATGTTCAAGGCCGCAATCAACAGCGCTTCCAGAACGCAAACGCCGACTACCTCCTTGATCAGGGCAGGGGTGGTGTCGATGATGACATCCACCTCCTTTTCTTTCAGAAATTCCAGCCGGTCGTCATAGGCGGTGGAGGTGATGATGGTTTTCCCTTTCAGATCGCCGTCGCCCAGCAGTTTCAAATAACCGAAAAAATTGCTGTGAGGCACCACGATGATCTGGGCTTTTTGGGCTGCCTGGCGCAGAAGATATTCGTTCAGGCTGCGCAGGGGTTTGACATCGGATAATAGTTTCCGGCCGGGGAGCCATTCCATGGCCGGCCGCACCTTGCCGGCATATAGCCGGAATTCTTCCAGGGAATTGATAAGCCTGGGCAGGGTGTTTTCAATCAACGGGTCGGCGAAGCCCAGATTGACGGTGTATTCCGACATGACCTGGGCGATATTGTAGCTGGACATGCCTGAAAAAAAGAGCACCCTGGCATTATTGAAATAATTGTTGCCGAATTTGAACTGGGTATGGCGCAGGGACCATTCATGCCCCACGTCGCGTAATGTCTTCCCGGTTGTCACCGGGGTTTCCAGGGTTTTTCCCAACCGTAGGAGCTTTTGGGTCTTCGGGTCCGGACCGGCTTTGCGTCCGACGTTATATGGGAAGCGGATGCCGCCCAGACCGATGGCGTCGGCCTTCTTGTTCCATTGGAGCATCAGGTCCGAGGCTTGCTCATAATCGCCATCCGTTCCGAAACGCCGGATGCAGAATTTTTGATTCATGAAGCGGGTCTCAAATTCGTAATCGTCCCGGCTCGGGCCGAGGCTGATGTCAACGATTTGTTTCAAGGTGACCTCCTCTAGTTCAGCGCCGCTTTTTTGGCTTCCAGTGCGAGTTTCTTGACCCTGGCGATATCCTCGTCCGTGAACACGCCGTCCACGCCGGATATGGCTGCCAGCTTCATGCCGTGTTTCAGACCCAGTTTGTAAATTTCCTTCACTTTTTCCCATTCGATGTCCCGACCGATGGTGAACACCTCGAAGCGTCCTTCCAGGGCCAGGACAATGGTTTCGGCCAGGCAGGCATAGGCGACCTTGTGGGGCAGGCCGATGTTTTTCATTTCCGGATTGCCGGGCAATTCAATTTCACCGGATTCGATGACGAGAACATCCGGACGTTTGGCCACATCTTCCGGCGAAAGATCCAGGGGGCGGGCCACATCGGTGATGACGCATCCGGGTTTGACCTTGGTAATGTCCAGAACCGTTTTCCCGGCACCGGAAGTGGCCGTGACAATGACATCCATGTCCGGCAGATAGGTATCCGGCCGTGTGGTGACTTTGATTTTCACTTCCGGGTTTTCCTGCAAAATTGATTCTTTCAGCGCCATGAGTTTGGCGGTGTTGCGGCCCACCATGTACACTTCGTCGAATGCCGTTGCCAACAGGCGGCAGCAAACCGATCCGATGGCCCCGGTGGCGCCCAGCACCATGGATTTCCCCATGATTTTCTTTCCTTTTTCAATCTTGATCAGCCCCATGCGCCTGACGGCGTCCGCGGCGGCCCAGAGAGCGCCGGAGGCGCTGTAACTGTTGCCCGTCGTGATGGGGATATCGGCTTTCTTGGCCACGGTGACTCCCGCATCGCCGACCACTTTGGTGAAGGCGCCGAGGCCCATGATCTGGGCGCCCATGCGTTTGGCCATTCTGGCGGCTTGCAGCAGGCGTTTGTAGGTGAACTCCGGACTGTGGGCGAGCATCTGTTTCGGCGTCCCGCCCACGGTGATCAGCCAGCCTTCCGCTTCCGCGCCGGTGGGGGATTTGATGCCGGTTACCCGGGAATAAACCCACGGTGGCGCGTAGGCGACCACTTTTTCGACCGCGTCCAGGAAGACCGGTGGGGTAAAGCTGGCCATGAAATCCACGGCTTTGTCCTTTTTCAGGAATTCCTTTGATAAAGGATGGATAACAAACGCGAAGCGGTTGATGCGTTTCGGGTTGCCCGAGGGATAGACGATCCGCGGATCCATCTTTTGAGCGCTGATGATTTCCAACAGGTCGTCCGACCGGACCTGGTCCCGGTTTCTTCCCATGGCGGCGATGATCAAGGCTTCCAGTAAATTGGGGGGGACCACCCTTTCCAGGATTTTTGGGGTTGTATCGATGATGACATCGACGCCCCTTTCTTTCAGAAAGGAAATTCTGTCATCATAGGCAGTGGAGGTGATGATGGTTTTACCGCCCAATTCCTCAATGGAGGTGTTTTTCAGGTATTCGTGGAAATCATGATGCGGCACCACGATAATGTTGGCTTTCTGCATCGCTTTTCTAAGAATGAAATCGTTCCAGGATTGAATGGGCACGACGGAACCGGTCAGCCGTTTGCTCGGCACCCATTGCAGAATTTCATGAAAACCGTGGGCGTAGGATTCCAGATCCTTGAGGGAGTTGATAAACTTGGGGATGCCGTTTTCCAGGATCGGATCCGCAAAGGAAAGGTTGTCGGTGAATTCGGACATGACCTTGGCAATACGGTAACTCACCATGCCGGACAGGAACAGGACTTTGGCATTGCTGAAATAGTTGCCGAATTTGTATTCGATATAGCGCAGCGACCATTCGAAGGAAACGTCGCGCAGCCGGTCTCCCATGGTGACCGGTGTCTGGATTTGAGTTCCCAGCTCTTTCAGCTTGTTGCTGTTTTTTCTTGTCAGATAGCGGGGACCGATACCGTAAGGGCTTCTAACGCCCCCCAGACCGATGGCGGCCGCCTCCTTATCCCATTTCAGCAACAGGGCGGCGGCTTTTTCCATATCGCCGTCGGTACCCAGCCGTTTGATCAGGAAATCCTGCCCAAGGAATTCGGTTTCAAACTCATAATTTTTATCGCTCGGCCCTAGGCTGATGCTGACGACCTTTTTCACAGGCTCCTCCTGCAAATATGTTAAGGGTGCGACTTCCGTACTTATTGAATCAACAACCTACATCTTCGCCGTCGTTCCCGATGGCATTCACCGGGCAGATATCCATGGCTTCAAGGCAGCAGTCTTCCTCTTCCGCCGATGAGGGCTGTTTGTAAAAGAATTCATATCCCTCCTCCAGATTCGAACGGATATTGTCCGCTGCGATTTCGACACACAGGGTGCAATTGATGCAGGAAACGTCCACATAATACCGCCCCCGGACGTTTTCTTTTATTTTTTTCGTTTTATCCGGCAACGCAGTGTCCGTTCTCCCTCATTGCTCCGCCGCTGAAACGGGAAATGCGTCATTTTTTCCGAAAAAATGAATCACCGGCGGTTTATCCCGGTGTCCGCGCGATAGCCCAGAAACAACAAGGCGATGAAAGGCAATTCGACCATGAATTCGAGCGCAAACCCCAATACAATCAGCAGCAGGATCAGCGGCAGTTTGACGAACGTGAAGTAGGCACGCGAGAGTTTCGCTTTGATGGTCCCATGTAATTCAGTTGCCGGCAGCAAATCGAAATTCCTCCTCTTTGGATTTTTTCTACTGTTTCCGATTTTTCAGCGTATCAGCTCCCGCATGATCTGCGCAACGTCCTGCAGCTGCACGTCCTCTTCGTGTTGTTGCTGATGGACGCTGCAATAGTCGGAACCGGGCAGCGGCTGCCTGCGACAGGGCTTGCCGCTTTTGGTTTCGGCTTGACAACGCGCGGGCCCCCGGCTTTTCGGTTTTTCCTTTTTCAAGCTTTTGGCGGCCTTGGCTTCCTGGTATCGATCATGAAGAACCAGCGGTTCGTCATAAATTTTTCCGGATTTCACCAAATCCAGCAGGAAATTGAATTCTTCTTCGAATCCCTCCAGGAGCAGTTCCGGATCCGGCATCAATTTTTCATCGGCGGCGATACCCACCGTGACCTTCCCGTCATAGCTCAAAATACTGATTCCCAAACCGATTTTCCCGGAACGGGGAACCCAGAACATGATGTTGTTGATCTTTTTCCCGGCGAAATACAGCGGCTGCCTTGGTCCGGGAACATTCGTCATGACGCCCGAGGCCTTGTTTCCGAAAAGCTGGGCCGCCTTGCGGGCCAGGGCGGGAGGGAGGTAGCCGATGGCGCTGAGCAGGCCGAAATTGATATAGGGATCCGGCGCTTTCTTCAGCTGATCCATGCGTCTTTTGACCTCTTTGAGTCTCAGTACCGGGTCTTCCAGGTAAACCGGCAGGGGCAGAAACACCAGACTGAATTTATTGCCCAGCTCGAATTCCGTTCCCGGTTTGCGAATGTTCACCGGGACGGTGACACGCAGGTCAAGCTCATTGACAGGGGTTTTCCTCGTTTTCAAATAGCGGCGCATGGCCCCGGTGACGGTGGCGATCAGTACATCATTCAGGGTGGCGGTGCTGATGGCTTTCCCGACGGTTTTTATCTTATCGAGAGGCATCGGTTCCGTCCAGGCGACCTTTTTCCGTACGCCTAATTTGCCCTTGAAGGCGGTATCGGGATCCGACGACATGATGGTGTGCTTGGAAAGCACGGAAGCGAAATCGGTCGGGAGACAGCTGGTATTTTTTGCCAATTTTTTTAAATAGTCGGCATCCGTCGCGGCCTTTTCGATTTCCCTTATCATCCTGCTGCTGAATTTCCGGCCGGCCCCCGCCGTGTCCTTGACCCTGCGGATCACGGCGTCGACGGACAGTAGCGGATCTATAGCCGATTTGCCTGATTTTTTTCGGGGTTCGCTTTTCGGCCAGGGCGCATTGGGATCCGTATCGGCGGCTGACAACAGCACATGGATGAGGGAGATGCCGTCCGCAATGCAATGGTGAATCCGGAAAAACAGAACGCAGCCATTGCCGTAATTTTCGATCAGATGGATCTGCCACAGGGGCTTGTCCGGATCCAGGGGGCTGATGGTCAGGTTGGCGATCATTTCCTGCAGATCTTTTTTATCCCCCGGCTTCGGCAGGGCAACCCGTTGCAGATGGGATTTCAGATCGTAATTCTTGTCCGTCTCCCAGAAGGGCAGACCGATGCCCGACTTGGGCCGGACGATGCGCATCTGGAACCGGGGAAAGGAGGCCAGCCGGCTTTCAATGGTGGCATACAATCGATTGTAATCCAAAAGCGACTCAAATTCCATGAAAGCGGTAATCACCATCAGGTTGGTGGGATCATCCATACAAAGCCAGAAATTATCGGCATTGGTCATTCGTTCGGCCATTTTGACGCTCCTCGATTTAAATTTATTAAGAAATCGAAAAGTTGACTTGTGTTAAAATATCCTATGACGTGAAAAATGCAACAGAAAAATACGGAAGCGCCGGGCACCTTGCCATTCAGGACATTTTATCGCCATGGATCGGCTTTCGGAATACGCAGGAAATCTATTGAATGGGTTTTTACGCAGCCAATGGGAAAAATCCGCAAGGGCTCGTCCGGATGCCGGATCAAATCACGGCATGCACGAGCCCTTGCCGTCCAATGAGACTGCTCGTTGGGTTGTCGCCTGACCGCCGTTCCGCGGCTATATACGGTTCACGCATTCTGTCCCAGGCTGGGTGATATCTGTTCCGGCTCTTTTTCAGCCGGCATTTCGGGTTTTACCGCGGGTTTGGTTTGGGGTTTCTGGGCCTTGGTCATTTGCCGGGCCTGGATCCGTTCCAGTTCTTCCACTTTTTGGGCCAATTTTTTCAGGCTGTTGTTCAGTTTTTGGACCTGCTCTTTATTGGCCAGGTTCATTATTTCCAGTACTTTATTGATACGGGTGTCGACCTGGTTGCTGATCCATTTTTTGATGTTTTCCGGTTTCAAAGGCGCTTCTTTTTTCTTGCTCGATGCGGCTGTCAATTGGGCGGTCACGGCTTTGGTCACATCCTTGCCGGTGCTGCTGAGAACCACCTTGCACTTTTTTTTGCTCTTGATGATGTCGGACAATTGTTCCCTGGTGATGTATTCCTTGTTCAGCGTGTCATACAGTTTCCCGTTGGCGTATTTTTTGATCAACAGCATGGCTTTCCTCCTTCGATAATGTTGGTAGAAATGCTTTCAAAATATTTCCGTCGCTTCGGATACCGGAAAACCATGCCGACCGGGGCTCCGGGGCATCAGGGGATGGATTTTCCCACCTGGTTCCCCGCATTGGCAACTCTTTGAAACTGGTTCCGAACCCGATTGAAGATTTTGAAAATACTTCTACTGGGTTTGTCTGGGTTTGTGGTCATGGTGGCCGTTCCGCCCGGTCTTGCCCAAGCGGAACGGCCATGGTTTTTTCAGCCGGTGGCTTCGCCGAAAAACGAAAAAACAACATCACCGGCAAAAGGGAAGGTTTTAAAACTATGCGGCGTATGCGCTCCTGAGCGAATCCACCTTCTCGTTCAATTCTTTCACGCCTCTTGTAATGCTGTCAATGTCTTTTTTGCTGGGCAGGTTGAGCTGAGCTGGTATGGATTTCATGCGGCTGCTGATTTTTTTTTCTAGCTGCTGTTTTCCGGGGACTTTTTCGATGGCCTTTTTCCCGCGTTCGATGATGTCCTTTTTTACAATCCGGGCGTCTTTCTCAATACCTTTTAAAACGGATTTATAGTCATCGATCAGGCTGTCCATTTTTTCACGGGTATCGGCCTTTAGCTCCTCAATGAAATCCTTGCTTTCGTCCATGAGCCGGCTGATGGCTTTGCGGGGATCTTTCCTGGCTTTTTTCAGAAACATTTTGCCGTCATCCAGCAGGGAGTCGATTTTTTCCCGGGCGTCGTTCTTCACATCCTCGATGAATTCCTTGCCGTCATCCATCAGTCCCTCGATGGCTTTGACGGGGTCTTTTTTGAGGTCTTCCACGAATTCCTTGCCGTTTTCGATGGGTTTCCGGAAGACTTTTTCGTTGTATCGGTCCAGCTTGTCCGTCAAGGTGTTTTTGGCTTCCCGAAGGTTGCGGACCACATAATAGCGCGACCCGGCTTTTACCTTGCCCGATGGGGCGGCTTTCCGTTTTGCATTTTTTGCCTGTGCCATTGTTTGCCTCCGTATTGTAATTTGGGGTTGATGTCTTTCGCTCTGGATGCGACGCCGGCGCGGTCGTATCGAAATAACGCACTGCGTCATGGCCGTAATATGATGCGCTGCGTCATAAATGTCAAGCTTTTTTTAGGGCCGGGCGGTAAATTTTTTATGATGAAAATCCGAAGGGGCCGACCCCGCGGAAGGAAGAAATCCTTTGTTTCACCCCGGGCTTTCGGCCAAAGCATTTGACAAATACGGGAGGAATTGAAAAAATGCGGCGGTTTGAATATGAATCCAGCACTTGCTTACCTGGAGGCCAGCATGCACCATATAAAGAAATACGCCAATCGCAAAATGTATGACACGACGGATAGGAGATATATTTCCATGACCCAGCTTGCCGAACTGATCAAATCCGGTGAGGAAGTCATGGTGGTGGATAATCGCACGGATGAAGATTTGACCGCTGCGATCGTATCTCAGCTCATCGGCCGGGAGAAAAAGGGCAAGGATAAAATCGTATCTTCCAAGGTGCTGATGCAGCTTCTACGCAAAGGCGGAGGGACGCTGACCGACTACGCGAAAAAATACGCCTCTCTATGGCAGAACGCGCTTACCATGGCGGAGGATGAAATCGACAAGGTCGTCAATCTGCTAGTCAAGGATAAGGAACTTTCCAAATCGGAAGGAAGCCGGTTGAAGCGGGAAATTCTTGGCTATTCCGACACCCTGAAAAAATGGGTCAGCGACAACGTCGACAGGCGGGTCAATGAGGTGTTCGGGATGATGAACCTGGCGACCAAGGACGATATGAGCCATCTGGCGGCCAGGTTGGATCGATTGGAGCGAAAAATCCAGAGAATGGAATCCTCCCAGCCCAAAGGGGGGCGGGACCAGCAGCGCCATCCGGGTTAGTGAGAAGGGAAATGCCGGGGAGAAGTTCTCTGCGAACGCTTCAGCCATTGGGAGCAACCGCGATAAATCGTCAGCCGGATTTCTTTCTGCAGGTCGAGCAGCTTTTCGATGCTGTGTTGGTACAGAATCCAGGCTTCATCCAGGATGGCGCGATGGAACCGGAGGTTGATCAAATCGTCCAGGAATAAGGCGGCGCCTTCCCGGAGGAGGTATCCATTCCTGTCGAAGGATGGATCAATATCGGCAAGCACGCCGTTGAGGGTCACCGCCGCTTTTTTATACATCATGAGATCGGTGGGGAATATGACCCCCAGATAAGTGAGTTCCTCGAAAAAAAATTCGATGCTGGTAAGGACGCCACGGGCCCCTCCCGAATGATCGGTTATAACGGAGTCGATCAACTCCATGACCGGTGATTCCAGTTCGGGATTCTTGGAAATCCCGCCGTTGGTGATGAGATCGGCGGCATGGAAAACCGCCCGGCGACCCGCGGACAGGAGGCCGACGGCCAGAAATGCCATCAAAAACCGTTCCCGCCGGGTCAGGCGGCCCATCATGGCCCAGTCATAAAAAATGATTTCCGGCTGATCACCGTCAAATCGGTAAGCGATGTTGCCGGCATGGGGGTCGCCGTGAAATATGCTGATTTCGCGAAGCTCCTGGATCGGCTTCAGGATGCAGACCCTTGCAAGGGTCTCGGCCAGCTGTTTTTTCTGCAATGCGGTCAATCCGGCGACATCCGTGATTTTTTTCCCTTCCCGGCGGGTCATGACGGTCATTTCCGGCGTGGAGCCGGGGAGCGGCTCGGGAATAACGATATGACGCTGGTCCTGATAGTATCGCCGGGCCGCGATCAGGTGGGTCTGTTCGGCCGCCAGATCGATTTCATTTTCAATCAGACTACGCACCTGGTGGAGTGTGCCTGAAAAATCGAATTGCCGCATTCCCCAGTTTGTTTTCCGTTCGTCCAGGAAGACGGCCAGTTTTTCCAGCAGCGCCAAGTCGCCGGCGAGGTTCTTGCGGACTCTTGGTTTGACCACTTTCAGAACGGCCGGAATCGGCCTTTTAGAACCTTTTGTGATGATGTCCGCCGGTACGACGGCGCAAACACTGGCCTCGGCAAGAATCCGCCGATCCGGAATCACGGTGTTTCCCGGTTTCAATCGGCGCAATTGTTTTGCTATCATGGGATGGATCTGCCGATAGACGATTGTTTCCAGATTGTCTTCCAGATCGGTAAGCGTTTGCTTGAATTCGGGATCCAGACCGGGTGTCCGGCAGATGACCTGGCCGAGTTTTTGTACGCAGGGCATGTCTTTCACCAGGACGCTCAGTCTGCTTCCCGGATCGGCATGGGGTGGAAGGGCCAGCTGATCGACGATTTTATCCGTCAGGCGCGGGACCGGCAGTTCCTGAAGAAGGAAGATCATTGATTCGATGACCACGGGCTGGAACTTGTTGTATTGTTCCGGCAGAAGGCGGCTGAGACCGGTCCAGAGCACCATGGGACGCACCACCGTTTCGACGGTATGGCTGTCTTTCATTTTTTTCAAAATGGGTGCTATCCTGCTTCGCATCATGGCCCGGGTCGGCTGGCGTCCCTTGACGGGAGCCGCTGCCATGAATATCCGCAGATACGCTTTCTGGTTCGTGCCGGGATTCATAGGTCCTCCTTGGCGGCCGGAACAATTACCTTGACAGGCGTCTGGTTCCGGGACTAAAATAACGCATTGCGTCATGAACGTCAAGGCCGATTCGATCCGCGCCGGAGACCAATGGGGAGGGGATGATCATTCTCTTGTAAGCGATCCGCGCTCCGTGATACTAAAAAAAACGGTCCGGGTCCCTTCGGCCGTATGGGCGGCGGGTGCGTTGGATTTTTTACACAATGGAATCATATAGTTATTGGGAAGAAACTGAATGAACGATTCGATAAACAGTGGAAAACAGGCGGACCGGGACCGGTTTTTTAAATTAAAACGAGCTCTTCAGGCATTCCAGTCTGCGCGGTTGAGCCGTACGTATAAGGACATCAAGGAAAATCCGGAGTATGCCAAGATCGGAGTTTTTTTCTTCGAAAAACTGTATGCCCCGGAAGATTTTTCGTTCCGGGATGAGAGTATCCGTAAATTGCACAAACTCCTGAAGGGCAAGATTTACACGGGAATCATATCCGCCGTCAACAAGGTCATCGAATTGCATGAGCTCACCGACGAACTGGACAACCTTATGGTGGTGGGAATGATCGACCTCGGCGTCGGACCGGATTTGACCATGCAGCAATATCAGGAAGTCTATCGCCGGCTGGACAACTATGATCAGCGTCTCTACCAGATACGGCTGAGCACCGATGTCACCCGCACGTTTCATCGCTTGAGCAAGAAATGGCTGGTGGCCCTTTCCCTCAATACGGTACGATCCGCCGCTCATCTAATCGGCATGGGTAAAATCCTGGATTTCATTTATGAGGCGTATGAAGGTTTCCGAGCGATCAAGAATATCGATTTCTTTGTGGAAACGGTGGAGCAGCGGGAAATCGCCTGGCACAATGAGATCTGGTCCGCTGCGAATAAATGATCTGACAAAACAAGGACAATGATGATATAGTAAAAAATACGCTTCCTGTGAAAGCGGGTCCCGGGACCTGGATTCCGATGAACACCACTGCCTTTTTCCTGGAGGTGAACAATGCGTCCTGCTGTCATGATCCTTTTCGTCTTGGTTCTGGGCCAACTGGCGGGCTGCGGAGGCGAGGGACCCGCCAATGAAAAAAAGGTCGACCCCGTCACCTTGAAGATCCATGCCTGGAACGGGTATGTTCTGGAATACCGGGAAGCCTTTCAGCGACACGCGAAAAGCGGGTACGGCCTGGATGTTGACATCGTCTTTTCGTCCACATCCGGATACGAATCCAATGTCGAAAACATCCGGGGAAGGGCAAAGGCCCATTTGGTTTCCCCGGCCAATGATTTGATCGCGCCTCTCTTGCGGGAAGGCCTGCTCCTTAGGATCGATCTGAAGAAATTATCCAATTTCAATCAAATCAATCCGGTGGTGCTGGAGACCAGATGCCATGAGGTGGACGGCCTGCCGTATGCCGTGCCATTCAATTTCGGACCCTATTCAATCGCCTACAATCGGGACAAAATGCCGGCGCCCGCATCCTATAAAGTCCTCTGGGACCGCCGGTATGCCAAACGTGTCGCCATCCCGGGTGAATACGACACCATCAATATATACATGACGGCGCTTATGCTGGGAATGCCCAAGACAGACCTGTTCGACCTGGACGCCGAACAGCTTGCAGCGGTGGAGGACAAGCTGCGGGAGCTATGCCGGTACCAAGTCGGTGAGTATTGGCGGGATAATCTCGATCCGGAAAGCCGCGAGCGGGTGGATGTGGGAATGGATTGGGGTATCGGTGTGAACCTGATCAATCGCAAATATGAGGGGAACTGGGGCCTTGCCATTCCGGAAGAGGGCGCCACCGGCTGGATCGATACCTGGGCGATTTCCATCAACGCGACGGACCCGAAAGTGCTGGAAGCGGCGTATATCTGGATCGATTTCATGATCAGTGCGGAGCGGCAGGCGCAGATGGCGAGAATCACTTCCTACGGTCCCATCAATCCCTATGCGGGCAGGTACCTAACGGCTGAAGAAAAGAAATTGTATTATTTGAATTATCCAAATTTCATGAAGAACTTGATATTGTGGCAGCCCTTGAAACCCGATGTCCTGAAAAAATACCAGGAAATCTGGAAACGCGCCAGACAATGAAATCCAAAACCACCAGCATTTACGGCAGGATTCTAAGCCTGTCCATCGGTTCCGTAATCTTGGTCGTGATGGTAATCACCGGTTTGTATTTATTGATTATCCGGCAGGTGTTGGAGTCCCATATCAATTCCAGGGTCGGACATCATCTCGCCAGGCTTGCCCAGATCATCGCCGTTCCGCTGATCAATCAGGATTACGTTCAGATGGTGAATATCATCGATGAGGAAACCAAGGGCGGTGATATCCGTTTTGTCTGGCTGACCGATGAAAACGGTCGGGTGATTGTTTCCAACGACGAACGACAGCTGATGGCGCCGATTGCTTCCGCCCATCGCCTCCGGGAAGGTTTCAGTCAGCGGAGACTGGATAATGGCTGGTTTTTGTGTGCTGTTCCGGATTTCGGCATCATGAATTCGATCTTGCTGCGGGTCATCCCCTGGACCCTGATGGTTCTGGTCTTCATCATAGCCGCAACCATATTTTTCTTCATCCGGCTGATCAAAAACATCACCCTGCCGCTTTCCAGCGCCATCCAGGCTTCCTCGGCCATGGCCGGGGGGAATTTTACCATGGATTTGGCTGATTCGGGGGTGACGGAAATCGATACGCTGAATCGATCCCTGATGGATACCGGCCGGAAGCTTGACGAACTCACCAGCCGCCTCAAGAACGAGAAGGAGGAACTGGAGAAGAGCCGGGAGGAAATCCGCAGTCTTTCGGAATTCAGGGAAAGTATTATCGACAATGCCACCGTGTGGCTGAATGTTCTTGACAAGGACGCGCGAGTGATCGTCTGGAACAAGGCGGCGGAGGAAATCAGCGGGTATGATCGGGAAGAAGTGCTCGGCACCACGGATATATGGCAGTTGCTATATCCGGAGGAGGAATACCGGGAACGGATTTTTTCAACGGCTTCGGACATCATTCGAAGAGGGGAGGTGGCCGAAGACCTGACGACGGTGATCCGGACCAAATCCGGCGCACGGAAATATATTTCGTGGTATTCGAAGAATTTGAAATCGGCTGATGGGGTTACGGTGGGATCCATCGCCATGGGTATCGACATTACCGAAAAGAAACGAGCCGAGGATTCCCTGCGTCAAGCCCAGAAAATGGAAACGGTGGGTGCGTTGGCCGGAGGCATTGCCCATGATTTCAATAATATTCTCATGGGTATCCTCGGCGCCGTATCGTTAATGGAACTTGAAATGGATC
This sequence comes from Thermodesulfobacteriota bacterium, assembly GCA_049320885.1. Lineage (GTDB taxonomy): Bacteria > Desulfobacterota > Desulfobacteria > Desulfobacterales > SURF-7 > DYJD01. Next base: position 119,711 of record JBMORA010000064.1, read on the forward strand.
GTCACGCGGTTCCTTCGAAGGAATCCGTCAACAAATATTTGACGACCATGCGAAATGCGGCCGAGAGGGCGAGCGATATCGTCAAGCATCTGTTGACCCTTTCCAGACGTCAGGAACTCGAGCTTGCCGTCGTTGATTTGAACATGGCTGTCAGGCATATTGCCAAGATCTGCCAAAGCAGCTTTGATAAAAGTATTACAATCCGCGTTGCCATTGGGGATGAGCCCGCAACGGTCATGGCCGATCTCACCCAGGTGGAACAGCTGCTGCTGAACCTCTGCGTCAACGCCTCGCATGCCATGACGATTATGCGGCCGGAAGACGAAAAATGGGGCGGTGCCCTTTCCATCACCAGTACGCGTGTCCGGGAGCTGCCATCCTCGTTGGACCTGGATTTGACGGCTGGAGACTATTGGAAGCTTTCGGTGGAGGATACCGGGGTCGGCATTCCCAAGGACTTGATTCAGAACATCTTCGATCCGTTCTTTACGACAAAAGAAAAGGGTGTGGGGACGGGTCTCGGGCTGTCCATGGCCTACAGCATCGTAAGGGCTCACAACGGCTTCATCACGGTATATTCGGAGCCCGGGCAGGGAAGTGTATTCAATATCTTTCTGCCGGCTGTTCACGAGGAAGTCGCCCAAAATACAGAAATCCGTTCATATGAAATAGCAGGGGGCAGCGGACTCATTCTGGTCGTGGACGATGAACATGCCAACCGTGAAATTCTAAAGATGATGCTGGAAGGTTGCGGGTATGAAGTGATCACCGCCGCGGATGGGGAAGAAGGCGTCCGGCTGTATGCGGAACACATGGATAAAATAAGGGCTGTCATTCTGGATATCGTCATGCCCCGGATGTCCGGAGAGGAGGCCTGTGCCCGCATTCTCGATATGAATTCACAGGCCAGGGTGATCGTGTCTTCCGGATTCCGTGACGACAGCAGGGTCAATAAGGCGTTGGCCCGGGGAGCGAAGCTTTTCGTACCCAAACCGTATTCCCTTCAAAGCCTGTCGTCCGCCATCCGGTCCATTCTGGGATAGACGTCACAAGCCTTTTCTCACAATGGCCACAAGCAGCCAGATGCCCATAACGGCCGCGGCCAGAAAGCCGATGATACCAATGAAGGAAATGCCGTAGAAAAGTGGCGGAGTGGCGGAGATGACGATCAGGGCCGATCCGATCAGGAGGGCGGCGATGATAATGGAAAATGCCAGGCGGTTGCTGATTTTGTGGTAAGCGGCCAGGGTCGTCTCCTGACCTTTGTACTCGACGTTGATCCCGATTTTTTCATTTTTGATCATCCGGGTGATGTCGAGAATATCCTTGGGCACTTTCTGGAGAAAGTGCCGGAGATCCCCGGCCAGAGTCACCAGATCGAAGGCGATACGTTCCGGATAAAACCGGGCGATCTTGACTCTCGCAATAAACGGCGCAGCCTGGCCGACCATATCGAATTGCGGGTCGAGAGCTTTGGCCACTCCTTCCACGGTGGCGAGGGCCTTGATCATCAAAAAAATATCCGGCGGAACCCGCAGTCGATGGTGGGAAACCAGCTGCAAAAGCTGCTGCAGCAGCCTGCCGACTTCAATGTCTTTGAGGGGCTTGAACAGGTGCCGGCTGATGAAATCCGCCAGTTCCCTCTCAAGGGACCGGATATCCGGCTGGTCCTCCCAATCCGTTATGCGCAAAATCACTTGGGCGGCTTCGGCGGAGTTCCTGTGAACAATGCTGTCCAGCAGATCGACGAAGTTTTCCCGGGTTTGACGGTCCACGGTTCCGATCATGCCGAAATCAATCAGGCAAATGATATTCCCTGGCAAGACGAAAATATTCCCGGGGTGCGGGTCGGCATGGAAAAAGCCATTGTGAAACACCTGCTTCAGGGTAAGATTGGCGCCCCGGGCCGTGATCAGACGGGTATCAAGCCCGGCCGCCTTCAGGTTCGCCACATCGGAAACTTTGATTCCGTTGACGAATTCCATGGTGATCACCTGAGACGTGGTCATCTCACGATAGACTTTCGGCACATACACCGTGAGATCCTCGGCGAATTGGCGGGCAAACCGCTCCATGCTGGTGGCTTCCAGGTTATAGTCGACTTCCTTGCCGAGGGTGCGGGCAAATTCCTCGACGATTTCCGTCGGCCGGTGGAAGGCAAACTCCTGAACGTGGCGTTCCATCAGGCTGGCGATATACAGCATGATTTCAAGGTCGATTTCGATGGTTTTGCGGATATTCGGGCGCTGCACCTTGATCACTGCTTCGCGGCCGTCGGTCATCCGCACCCGGTGAACCTGGCCAATGGAAGCGGAGGCAATCGGTTTTTCATCGAAGGCCTCGAATAGTTCCGCAGGCGGCCGGCCCAATTCCTGCTGGATAGTGCTTTTCACCTGATCGAATGGAAAGGCCGGGACTTCGTCCTGCAGTTTTGACAATTCATTGATGAACTCAATGGGAAACAAGTCCGGCCGGGTGGAAGCGATCTGGCCGAATTTGATAAAGGTGGGGCCTAGCTCCTCAAATACAATACGAATGCGCTCAGCCCTAGTCATTTTTTCCACGCGCTCTCTTCTTTTGCGCGTGATCATCTGCAACCCCAGCTCGATATACTGGTCGATGTGCAGCCGGTTCAACAAATCGTCAAAACCATATTTCAGGAAGATGGTCAGGATCTGACGATACCGGTTCAGGTGGCGATAGGTGCGCCCGATGGCGGTGATTTTTTGAATGCTCAGCATGGAAAGCTTCTTATGTCATTCCTTCCGGTTGCCTTTACCTTCAACCAGCGCTTTGAGGGCCGCGATTTCCGATTTCATCGCCGCAATGTCTTCCGGAGAGGGTACATCCAGCTTTTTAAGGATGTCCCTGACGGATTTTTCGATTCGTTGCTCCATGTTTTCCCTGGCTTCCTCATACCGTTTCAGCAGTTCGTTGGTGAATTTTTCACCTTCATTTTCGGAAAGTTCTCCTTTTGTGACGAACTCCTTGGCCCAGTCTTCCACTTCGTCCTTGGTTTTCAAGGCAAAGCCAATGCCCGTCATCATGGTTTTCTTGGCGATATCGAAAAAGTCTGGCATCCCTGTTTTTCCTTTCAGAAACGTCGATTCACCGTGAAGGCGGATGACGCCCCCACGGTGAACGGGAAGTTGACGATTTCCCGGGCTTGCGGGCATGCCCGGGAGGACCTAAAAAGAAAGTCAACCACCGAAAGCCGCTTCGATCATTTCGACGGCTGCACCGTCGGTTTTCAGAATGGCATCCAGTCTGCCCATGGTCACCGGCAGGACATAATGGATGAAAAACCGCGCCGTCTTGATCTGGCCGTCATAGAAGGCGATCTCCTTGTTCTTTTCCGCTTTGGCACGGATGGCTTCCGGATCGGAGGCACCGGCCAGCTTTTCCAGTTTCGGCGCGGCGATGGCGGCCCGCCACAGCAGCATCCAGGCCATGGTTAAGTCGCCGAGGGATTCCAGAAACGGGTGCGCGAAAATATAGGCCTGCTTGATGCTGTCCGACATGGCTGTCTTCCCGAGGTGCATGGCGGTTTCACTGAAACGATTGAAAACCCGGTCCACGGCATCGGCCAGCCCGGCGGTCATGGGCTGTTCTTTGGCCGCCCCGATGTGCCGGCGGATTTCCCCCAGGTAGTCGAGGAAGGTCTTGCCTTTGTTCATTCCCAGCTTGCGGCCGAGGAGGTCGATGGCCTGGATGCCGTTGGTGCCTTCATATATCATGAAAATGCGGCAATCCCGCATCAGCTGTTCCACCGGATATTCCTGGATGTATCCGTAGCCGCCGTAGACCTGAACGGCGTGACTGGTGACCTCCAGGGCCTTATCGGTGATGTACCCTTTCACGATGGGCGTCAGCACGTCGATGAGCCCCATCTGTCTGGCGCGTTCCTCCTCATTTTTTGCCGTGGCGGCCAGATCCCAGCATCGGCCGGTATAGTAAATCAGGCTGCGCATTCCTTCCACGTAGGATTTCATGATCATCAGCTGACGGCGGACGTCCGCATGATGGATGATGGGGACCGGGCCCATGTCCGGATTGACCAGGTCGCGGCTTTGAATGCGTTCGCGGGCGTAATTGAGAGCGTACATATATGCCGCCGTGGAAACCGCGAACCCTTCCAGACCGACGAATTGTCGCGCTTCGTTCATCATGGTGAACATGGCGCGCATGCCTTTGTTTTCTTCACCCAGCAGGGTGCCGATGCACTGCCCTTTTCCGCCAAGGGTCAGGGAGCAGGTGGCATTGCCGTGCAGACCCATTTTTTCCTCGATGCCGGTGCAGACCACATCGTTGAATTCACCCAGGCTGCCGTCCGGCTGGATCCGATACTTGGGCACCAGAAAGAGGGAGATGCCCCTGGTGCCTTCCGGAGCGCCTTCGATGCGGGCCAGGACCGGATGAATGATATTCTCCACCATGTCCTGCTCCCCGCCGGAAATGAAGATCTTGGAACCGGTAATGGAATAGGTGCCGTCCGGATTTTTTTTGGCCGAGGTGGTCAGGGCGCCGACATCGGAGCCAGCCTCGGGCTCGGTGAGCAACATGGTGCCGGACCATTTGCCCGAGTACATATTTTTAAGGCAGGCCTTTTTCTGCGCTTCGGTCCCATAGGTTTCAACCAGTTTGGCGGCACCGTGGGAGAGGCTCTGATACAGCATGAAGGCGGCGTTGGCCCCATGGAAATACTCGTTGGCCGCCAGGGAAACCAGCTTGGGCATTCCCTGCCCTCCCCATTCCGGGTCGTCGGTCATGGCCAGCCATTCTCCTTCATTATACAACTTGTACACTTTGTGAAAACATTCGGGCACCGCGACCTTGCCGTTTTCAAAGCGGCACCCCTCATCCCCCGGTTTCTGCGTAGGCAGTATCTCCTTGATGGCCAGGTTCCTGGCCTCCGTGACGATCAGGTCGATGGTTTTTTTGTCGAACTCGGCGAATTTTTCATTTTTCGCCAGTTCCGCCGCCCCCATCTGTTCATGTAAAACAAAATCAACATCTCTTCGATCTGCAATCAGCTGTGCCATGCGTTTTTCTCCTTGCCAGTGTATGTATTGTTTCGCGACGGTTTTCACCCCTATCCGAAAGGGCGCAACCGCAGCGGGATTTTGTGCCGGGGAACCATTTCGCGTACTTCGTATTGGAATGTGTTGTAAGCTAGTCGGGATTCGATGTCAAGGGTCGATGACGAACAGTTTTCTTTTTAATAAATTGATATCATATATAATATTTATAGGTATGGATCAAATCCGGGGCTCTCCGGTTTCCGGTTTCCGCATGCGGGACCATGGTTTTCCCCGATGATTAGCCATGCCGATGACGCGACGGGTGGGCGGCAGCGGCATTTGTAACTTGACTCAACGGCCTTTCTGGCTTAGATTGCCATTTGTTATTATTCAGTAATTCAGTATCCGCGACCCCGTTTATGCGGATCATAAGGAAAGGAAGGATGGTAATGCCGTTTTCAATCGCTTTGGCCGGAAAAGGCGGAACCGGGAAAACAACCGTATGCGGGATGTTGATCAAATATCTTGTGAAAAAAGGCATGACGCCGATTTTGGCCGTTGATGCCGACAGCAACGCCAATTTAAATGAGGTCCTTGGTTTGAAGGTGCCCGAGACATTGGGCAACGCCAGGGAGGAAATGAAAAAAGGCAATGTGCCCAGCGGCATGACCAAGGACATTTTTATCGAAATGAAACTGGAGCAGGCCGTGGCTGAATCCGACGGGTTCGATCTGGTCGTCATGGGGCAGCCGGAAGGATCGGGTTGCTACTGTGCCGCCAATACCCTGCTGATCAATTTTTTGGATCGGCTCCAGGGGAATTATGACTATATTGTAATGGATAACGAAGCGGGTATGGAGCATATCAGCCGGATGACCACCCGGAACGTGGACATTCTGCTGGTGGTGTCCGACCCCTCCCGGCGCAGCCTGCAAGCGGCGGCACGGATCAACAAGCTGGCGGCCGAACTGAATATCGGAGTCGGCAAGAGTTATCTGATCATCAACCAGGCCAAGGAACCCCCTTCCATTCAGGTGAATGAAATGCTGAAAGAAGAGGGATTGGTTCTGGCCGGGTTGATTCCGGAGGACGATACTGTCTACGATTTCGATTTCAAGGGGCGGCCGACCATCGATATGCCGGAAACCAGCCGGTCGGTGGCCGCGGCTTTCCGGATATTTGACGGCATTTTTTCCTGAAGACGTCCGGGTGAATCGGGTTTCCACATGATGTCGATTGACACCACCGCCACCAGCGTGTTGCCGGAAAAGCCGGATCATCTCGCCCCGCATGACGAGCTGCACATCTACTACATCCAGGGGCGGATCGTCGACGGTCTGCTGCCGAATAATAAAGAGTTTATCGGTAACTGGGAAGAAGGGGATTTCTCCTTTCTGTTTTTTTCAACCCCCGCGGATGAGGAGGTTGCCCGTATTGTATCCCGCCAACCGTCTCTAATACTGCTGGACTGCTACAGAATGCCGTATGTCCAATGGTTGGGCGAAGAACTTCGTCCCTTTTCCGTCGGCGGTTTCCATATCCTCCCGCCCTGGGAGGAATCCCGCGTTGCCGGGGCCGGGGATAACCGAAAGATCGTCCTGGACCCCGGAGTCGTTTTCGGGACCGGCACGCATGCCACCACCCATGACTGCCTTGAAGCCCTGCAGCAACTGTGCTATAAACAAAAAATTGAAACAGTACTTGATCTCGGTACCGGAACGGGTTTGCTCGCCATCGCTGCCTGCCGTTTGAACTGCCGAAGGGTTTTGGCCGTGGATTTGAATTTTTTGGCCGCCCGGACAGCCAGGCGAAATGCCGCCTTGAACGGGATGACTGACCGCATTCTGGTGGCCCAGGGACGGGCGGAGGATTTTATGGACAGGCCCGCGGATCTTATGATATCGAATATCCACTATGACGTGATGAAGGAACTGATCGGTTCGGCGGGATTTGCACACCACCGATGGTTCATTCTGTCCGGACTGATGCGCAGCCAGGCGCGGGCCGTTTCCGAGCAGCTGAAAAAACTTCCGGTGACGGTGTTGAAGACATGGGAGCGGGATGGTATTTGGCATACATTTTTCGGAAAAGGGCTGGGGTGAAGTTATCCGTCTGAAAGGGCGCGCATGTACATTAAATGTTGGGGTTCAAGAGGATCGATACCGGTATCGGGAAGAGCATTCAACAAATATGGCGGCGATACCACCTGCCTGGAAATCAGGACCCAGAGCGACGACATCATCATCGTTGATGCCGGCACCGGCATCCGCAGGTTGGGCAATAAATTGATCGATGAAGAGCGCTATGAGTACCACCTGCTGTTCACCCACGCCCATTGGGATCATCTCATGGGCTTTCCCTTTTTCAAACCTCTTTTTACCCGAAAAGCGGAAATCAAGACCTACCGCTGTCCCTTTCCCGGGCGATATGTGGAAGACATGATTTCCAAGGTGCTCGCCCCGCCGAATTTCCCGGTCAAGTATTCGGACCTGAGCGCCAATTTCGCTTATCAATTCGGTTGCCCGGAGACCATTACCATCGGTTCCATGACCGTGATGCCCATACGGCTGAGCCATCCCAACGGCGGAAGCGGATATAAATTCGTGGAGGGGGATCGCTCCTTCGTTTTTCTGACAGACAACGAGCTGGGGTTCGTGCACCCGGGAGGTCTCACCTCACAAGAATACCTTGCCCATGCCAGGGGGGTGGATCTCCTGATCCACGACGCCGAATATACGCCGAAAGAGTATCAGACCCAGATCGAATGGGGGCATTCTTCCTATATCGACGCTCTTGAACTGGCGTTCCGGGCCGGCGTGAAACGACTTGGTCTGTTTCATTTGAACCAGGAACGCACGGACCGCCAAATGGATGCGATCGTCCGTACTTGCCAGAAAATCATCCATGAGAGGAACGAAACATTGGAGTGCTTCGCCGTGGCGAGCGACATGGAGTTCTCCCTGTAATTGGTTCATGGCGGACATGGCGGCCTCTTTTCCCGCAAGCAGTGACCCCAGCGGGGGTATCGGCGCTTCGAATTCGGTGTAACCTTATTTCATCAGTGAGCCTGAGCAATGGAATCCAAGCGGATTGAAATCGTGGCCCGCCGGCTATTGTCAGCGAACTATGTGGCGGCATTGACCGGCGCCGGCATTTCAGTGGAAAGCGGTATTCCCCCATTTCGCGGCAAAGGCGGATTGTGGGAGAAAATCGATCCCATGAAATACGCCCATATCCGGTCCTTCATGACCGACCCGGCCGATGTGTGGCAGGTTCTGCTGCGGGAAATGAAAACGGTGCTCGAGAAGGCCGAGCCCAACGATGGTCATCGGGGGCTGGCCCGCCTGGAGGCCATGGGGTTGCTGAAAACCGTGATCACCCAGAATGTCGATGGGTTGCACCAACGCGCGGGCAATTCTGATGTGATTGAATTTCATGGGAATTTTGCTGATTATTATTGCCTGGATTGCGGTCTCCGCAAACATTTCGGCGATATCGACCTCACGACGCTGCCGCCAAGATGTGTATGCGGAGGAATCATCCGACCGGATTGCGTGTTTTTCGGCGAGGAAATCCCCCGGGCATTGTTGCAGCGCTCACAGGAAATCGCATCCCGATGCGACCTCATGCTGGTGATCGGCACATCCGCACTGGTCCAGCCCGCGGCTTTCATGCCGGTCATCGCCAGGGACCACGGCGCCGCCGTGATTGAAATCAATCCCGATCCCACCCCGTTAACCGGGACGATCAGCGACATGCTGATTCAGGGCAAAGCCGGGGCATCGCTGAACGCCATCATCGAGGTATTGGAACGGATGCGCTGATTCTCCGGAAACCGCCTCGGTCAACCCTGCGGTTTGTCGATTACCGTATGTTCAGGAAAAAGGATGATACCATGGAAGCGGAACGCCACGGCTGGGTGTGGACCCTGCGCCTTGAAAGACCCAGTCTGCGGGATAATACGGCCGATGCGGATCGGTTGCTTCTGAAGCTTAAAAAACTGCTGCGGGTGGAATCCATCGGGGTTGATCTTGCCTTGCTGCGCGAGCTTCCAGCGATTCTGCGCCGCTGGGATTACCACGTCCGCTGTGTCGTTTTCAAGGACGGCGGGCAATGGCGGCTGGTTGGGGTACTCGGAGGAAACGAGGAAACCGTGCCGTTGGGACTGGCGGTCGACTTGGGAACCACACGGGTGGTGGTCCGTCTGGTGGAGCTGGAGAAGGGGGAGGCCGTCGAGGAGACCTCCTTCGACAACCCCCAGATTGCCATAGGGCCTGATGTCCTCGCGCGAATCCATTTCGCCGGTCAGTCGGCGGAAAATCGGCGGCAGCTCCGGGAACTCATCATTGACGGATTGAACCGCGGCATCCAGCGCCTGTGCCCGGCGGGACGCGCATCATCGGACAATATCTTCCTGGTGGCGGTGGCGGGGAACACCGTCATGACCCACCTGTTCCTGGAACTCGACACCCACTGGCTTATCCGTGAGCCGTATATCCCCGTGGTGAACGCGCCGGCTGACATTACGGCCTCACAATTGGGCCTGTGGACTAATCCCCGCGCCCGGATGTTGATTTTTCCCAATGTCGGGAGTTATTTCGGCGGAGACCTGATCTCCGGGATCCTTTTTGCCGGCCTCCACGAAAACGATGAAACCGCCATTCTGGTGGATGTGGGCACCAATGCGGAAGTCGTCCTCGGCAACCGCCATTGGCTGATGGCCTGCGCCGGCGCCGCCGGTCCGGCCCTGGAAGGCGGGGTGACAAGAATGGGAATGATGGCCGGACCCGGGGTTATCGATCAGGTGACCATCGACCGGCGGACCCGCGAGTTACATGTGCACACCATTGGGGAGCAGCCGCCCCGAGGTATCTGCGGTTCGGGACTCATTGATCTGGCGGCCCAGCTGTTTCTGTCCGGGATTATCGATATCCGGGGAAAATTTCAACCGGAGCAGGCGCCGGGGCGGATCGTGGAAAAGGATGGATTGCGGCATCTCATTGTCGTACCGGCCGGGAGTTCCGCTACCGGAGAGCCGTTGACCATCAGCCAGGCGGACCTGGACAGTCTGGTGCGCTCCAAGGCCGCCATGTATACCATCCTGGAAACCATCACCACGGCCGTGGGCGTCACCTTCCGGGAACTTGCCCGGTTTTATGTGGCCGGCACTTTCGGCGCCTATATCCGGCCTTCCTCGGCCATCGCCATCGGCATGCTGCCGGATTTGCCCCCGGAAACCTATCAAACCCTGGGTAACAGTTCTCTGGCAGGTGCCGCCATGGTTCTTGCCCGGCCGGACAGGGTCGACGAAATCAGCCGGATTCGGGATCGGATCACCTACCTGGAGCTGAACGTGAATCAGGACCTGATGAACCGGTTCAGCGCCGCCAAGTTCTTTCCCCACACGGATGCGCAACGGTTTCCCACGGTGCGGGTCTGGGAATGAGCCGGATGGTGTTCACGAATCCGCGTAAAACGCAATCCCCGGGCCTTACCTTAGCGTTTGACTTACGATCGTGAAAATATTATTCTGGCACCGCCTTGACCCAAAAGACCGCATCCTACAAAACGACAAAGGAGAATGGAATGAAATCAATCGGGAAACTCTTTATAGCGGCCCTTTCCGGCTGGATGTTTTTCACCATTTGCGGCTGCACTGTCTATCCCAAACCGCGCCTGGATAACGGGTACTATAAAAATTTCGAATATGAATTCAAATTCAGACTCCCTGGTGGCTGGGTGGCGCACAATTATATTACGGATGAGATTGCCGAGGGTGTCGCCGCCGAATTCGCCGAAAATTTCGTTTTCATGCTGACCAATCCGGAAACCGAGGGGATGATCCTGATTACGGCCGAAAAGTCCGAATTCGACATCGTCTCCATCGGCTATAACAAGGAGTCCCTGAAGGAAAAAATATTGGCCAAAATTTCGGAGTGGGAAGCCCAGCTTGCGGAAAGGTATGCATTTGAGAACTATACCTATCAGCTGTACCCGGTTGAAATCGCCGAGGGGTATGGACCGACGCTGATCTATAGTGAAACGGCCAACAGCCTGAAGGGCGACAATTATGCCCGGGCATATTTGTTGAACCGGTGCAGCAAGGAAGGCACCTGCAGCCTGCAGGTCACCCTGATTTCCAAGGATGCAGGATATGATTATAATTTCAAGGTATTTACCGATATAGTCAACTCCCTGATCAAGGTATATAAGTAGAGCGTTTGGGCGGAAGATCATGATCAGGGTCGGAAACGGTATCGAAAGGCGGCCGCATGCCCGAAGAACTGACCATCAAGGTCGACCCTGAATTCATCGATGACCGGGAACATCTCAACACCTTGATCCGGCAAGCATTGCCGGCTTCCATTCGTGGGGTCGACGGTTTCAGGATCGTCAAACGTTCCATTGACGCCCGATCCAGAAACCCCGCTTATATCCTGAAAATCGCCTTGGCGTCCCCGGACGAGTCGGATTCCGGGAGGGATATGCACGTATCCCGTTTTCGTCCGGTGAGTGCCAATAAAACCGTTCTGATCGTCGGCGCGGGTCCTGCCGGCTATTTTGCCGCCTTGAAACTCATTGAACATGGTCTGAAACCGGTGATTCTGGAGCGGGGTGCGGATGTGGTCGCCCGCCGAAAAGCTATCGCCGGCATTCATCGGCACGGGATTGTTTCCCCGGACTCGAATTACTGTTTCGGCGAAGGCGGGGCCGGTGCTTATTCCGACGGTAAGCTTTACACCCGTTCCACCAAGCGCGGAGATACGGCGGATGTTATCCGTCTACTAGTGGCCCACGGCGCCCGGGAAGATCTTCTCGTGGATGCGCATCCCCATATCGGTTCCAACAGGCTGCCGCGGATCATCCGGGAAATCCGGAATACGATTCTGTCCTGCGGAGGGGAAATCCACTTCCAGACCCGCGTGGATGATTTTATTCCCGGGGACGGGCGGATACGGGGGGTACGGGTGGATGGCGGCGGAGAATATCAGGGCGAGGCCGTCATTTTGGCCTGCGGCCATTCCGCACGGGATTTGTTTGCCGTATTCCCCAAAAACAAGTGGCTCATCGAGCCCAAACCTTTCGCTGCCGGGCTGCGTGTCGAGCATCCCCAGGCGCTGATCGATCAGATTCGCTATCATCAGCGGCCCCGTCATCCCAACCTGCCGCCGGCGTCCTATCGGATCGCCGCCCAGATCGAGGACCGGGGAGTCTATTCTTTCTGCATGTGTCCGGGTGGTGTCATTATTCCCGCCGCCACGGCGCCGGGAGAAATGGTGATCAACGGCATGAGCTTTTCAGATCGCGGCGGACCCCATGCCAATGCCGGTATCGTGGTGGAAATACGCCTGGAAGATCTCCTGCCCGGTGGTTTCACGGGCCCCTTTATGGCCCTCGACTTCCAGAAAAAACTGGAACAGGCCGCTTTTCAAGCCGGCGGCGGGGACCAGAATGCTCCTGCCCAGCGGCTGACCGATTTTGTGGAGGGCCGTTTTTCCGATACGCTGCCGGTTTCTTCCTATCGACCGGGGATTCGTTCGGCACCCTTGCACAACCTGCTGCCGCCGGACATGAGCCGACGTCTGCGGCAGGCCTTTATCGTTTTCGGGAAAAAAATGAAGGGATATTATACCCGGGAAGCGATTGTCGTGGGAGTGGAGTCCCGGACCAGTTCTCCGGTGCGTATTCCCCGGGATGTCCACAGCCTGGCTCACCCCCAGGTGGCCAATCTCTACCCTTGCGGGGAAGGCGCCGGCCATGCCGGCGGCATTGTTTCCGCCGCCATGGACGGTCAGCAGGCGGCCCGGCGGATTGCAGCCGTTCTGGCATGACCCGGTCGGTCGGGACGTGCTTATCCGCCGGGAGGTGCCGGTTGAGGCCCGGTTTCAAAAAAGGTCTTCGGGCGGTGTCCGTAATTAAGGGTATATGCCTTCCTTTTCGTGGGTCAGATCGCCTTCCAAGCGTTCACTGAGGTAGTCTGCCAGATAAATGCCGGCCATGGAATAAGGCAGCAGAACTTCATTGGCGCCGCGGCGTTTCAGGGTTTCGATCTGGGACGATTGGTCCGCGGTGGCGATGATGGTCGCTTCCGGCGCCATGGATCTGCACATGGTGACCAGCTGCAGATTGCTGGTGCCTTTGAGCAGTACATCCGGAATGCTCGAGATAATCACCCGCGCCTTGTTGATATGGAGATGTTCCAAGGTATCCAACTGGCTGATATCGGCGAAAACGCCTTTGACATTCATGGCCTTCAATTCCTTCAGCACTTCCAAATTATAGTCCAGTACAATGATGTGCGGCAGAAAATGGGGATATTTCTCGGAAACCGTTTGTAAGAAGGACATGGCGCCCCGGTGGCAGCCTAAAATGAATATGGTCTGCTCTGGCTCAATATCCAGCCCTGTTTTTTCCAGGCCGCCCGGTCTCCGGAAGGCGATTTCCAGTAGTTTGTGAAAAGCCCGGTAAATCTGATGATTGAATTTGATGAAATAGGAGGAACTGATGGAGGTCAGGGCCATGGTGTAAATCAACACCGCCAGCAAATCCGAAGGAATGTGGCCCAGCCCCACACCGATGGAGGCCACCACGAGGGAAAATTCGCTTAATTGGGAAATATTCAGGCTGGTGATGAATCCCGTCCGGAAGCTTCCCCCGGAGAGGAGCAGGATGGGGATGACACCGATAAAGCGTGAAACAATAATGAAAAAGGAGATCCCAAGGGTTTGCAGAATCAGCATGGGTTGCGGTGTGATGATTTTCATTCCCAGGGAAACAAAGAACAGGATCAGAAAAGAATCCCGCAGAGGCAGGGTCTTGGCGGTGACATGCACCCTGTATGGAAAGAGGGAGATGGATATTCCCGCAATCAGGGCGCCCATTTCTTTCGACACCTCCAGGTAACCGGCCAGACCCGCCATGAATGCGCACCAACCCAGGGAAATGGAAATGACCAGTTCGGGAGATTTGGAAACCGATTTGAAGATGTATTTCAAGACATATTTGCTGACGGCAATGCCGACGAACACCAAGGCAACGCTTTTTAAAATCGCCATTCCGATGATGCCGGGTTGCAGGTTGTTCAGGTTGGGCTGAAAGGCCAGGATGAAGATGACCCATAAATCCTGGATCACCAATATGCCGACGGAGGTCCTGCCCGTCAAGGTCTCGATTTCAAATTTGTCGTTCAGGGATTTGACGGCGATGGCGGTGCTGCTGAGGGCGCAGAGCAGCGCCAGATAGATTACGGCCATATTGCCACCGGGCGGGGAGGAGAATCCGCCGGCATAAAACACCATCACACCGACTGCCGCGCAGATGGGAAATTGGCCGACCCCGGTGGCCAGAATTTGGGGGCCGGATTGGATGATGGCCTTCAAATCCAACTCCATGCCGATCACAAAGAGCAGGAGGATCAGGCCGATTTCCGAAATGACCGCGATGTTTTCCGTGCTGGTGATCAGTTGCGGTCCGATTTCCGGTCCCAAAATAATGCCTGCGATAAGATAGCCGACGATGATCGGTTGCCGCAGGGAGTGGGTGATGATGCCGATGACGGTCGCAACCGTCATCGCCATGCCGATATCGATAATGAGCCCATGCATTGCAAATGGTCCTTTACGCAAGCAAGGGGGAAGGGCCTCCCCTTACGTATGTTCTACCCGCGTCAATCCATGGAGCAGTCCTCGTCGGAACCGCAATCGCAGCCGCAATCGCAGCCGCAACCATGATTTTCCTGGGTGGGTGTATCACTGATGCCCACAATCTGTATGTCGAAAGTGAGGGATTCACCGGCCAGCGGGTGGTTCAGGTCCACGATCACTCGCTGGTCATCCACCTGAGCGATGCGGGCCGGAATTTCGTGGCCGTCCGGACTGGTCAGGGCGACGGTTTCGCCTACCTCCGGCGTTATCTCCGGTGGAATCTCGGAGCGGTCAAACGTGTGCAGATATTCTTCATTTTTATGGCCGTATGCCTCCTCCGGCGCAAGTGTGAACCGTTTTTTTTCATTCAGGGACATGCCCATGAGGGCGGCTTCGAATCCTTTGATCAAGTGGCCGGCGCCGATTTCCACTTCCAGGGGATGACGGCCGCGGCTGCTGTCAAATATGTCTCCATTTTGGAGGGTTCCGGTATAATCCACACTGACGAACAGGCCTTTTTCGACTTTTTGCATTTACATCTCCTTTTGATTAAGTAAAATAGACGTACAATACGCGTTTCATCAGACAGGTCAAGGGGAGATTTTTTGTGGCGATCCATTTTGAATTTTCGACGGCGGCCCGCATCTTGTTCGGCCGGGGAAAGATCCACATGGTGGCCCGGCTGGCGCAATCATTGGGTCAGCGGCCCTTGCTCGTGACCGGCAGAGATGGTCGCCGTGCGACCGATATACGCAACGAATTGAAAAACATAAATATTGTGCCGGAGTGCCATGCCGTCACTGGGGAGCCGACCATTGAGACCGTCGTTCAGGGCGCACAGATCGCCATAAGCAAACGCTGTGATCTGGTCATCGGGATCGGAGGCGGCAGCGTCATTGATGCCGCCAAGGCGATTGCGGCGCTGATACGCAACCGCGATGATGTGATGAATTATCTGGAGGTCATCGGTCTTGGAAAGCCGCTTACCCGGGAACCGGTGCCGGTGATCGCTGTTCCGACCACGGCCGGAACCGGGGCTGAAGTCACCGCCAATGCGGTCCTGAGCGCAAAAAGCCATCGGATTAAAGTCAGTCTGCGGCATCCGGGGATGCTGCCGGCAGCCGCCGTCGTCGATCCGGAATTGACGGTTTCCATGCCGCCCCATATCACGGCAGGCACCGGCATGGACGCCTTGGTTCAGGTTCTGGAACCCTATGTTTCCCGTTATGCGAATCCGCTGACCGACAGCCTATGCAGGGAGGCGCTGAGAAGGGTGTCCCGCTCCTTCCGCAAAGCCTGGGCGCAGGGCGCTGATGTGGATGCGCGAGAGGATATGTCGCTGGTCAGCCTGTTCGGAGGGCTGGCCCTGGCCAATGCCAAACTGGGGGCCGTACATGGATTCGCCGCCGCTGTCGGGGGTATGTTTGACGCGCCTCACGGGTTGATCTGCGCGCGGCTTTTGCCGTTTGTGATGGCCATGAACATCAAGGCCCTGAGGGAAAGAGGGCCGGCGGATGGAATGAACCGATATGAGACGGCAAGCCGGCTGTTGACCGGTGAGCCGGATGCACCCGCGGAGAGCGGGATCGAATGGGTTGCAGGCCTTTGTGATGATATGAAGATTCCGGAATTGTCCCGGTACGGCGTCACGCCGGACCATTTCACGGAGGTGGTCGTCCGCGCACAGCGGACCAGCAGCATCAAGGGCAATCCGGTGGAGCTGACTACGGAAGAGCTGGCGGAAGTCTTGCGGCTGGCGGTTGGGTGAAATCGCTGCGGGCGGTGATAACCTAGGCGGCCCGTTTTTCCCCCTGCTGCCTTTGGCCGTTACGCGGGAACAAAGCGATCCGCGCGGAAGATTATTTGCAGATATCGTTCTCGGGCCGGGGGCCCAGTATTTTTTCCAGAATGATCTTGCTGATCATATACGTCGGTTTTATTCCTTCCAGGCCCATGCTTCCGGACGATAACGTCTGCCCGCTCACCAGCGGATTGTCGGAGGCGTAGTATGCATAGCGGGTCTTCACATCCGGGGCGATGTGTCCGCGAATGATGGCGGATGTGATCGCGCGCTGGTAATGACCGCCTTCCATTTCCAAACCCACCGCTTTCCAGCTCGATCCCTGGAAGCGGGTCAGTAAATCGCGGTTTTGCAGCGAAGTACCGAAAACGGTGATGATCGGCCCGACATAGACATCGGCCCCTTCCTCGAAGTCTTCCTTTTTCATATCATTGTCGACCATGTAATTATGGGCCGTGCCTTCAAAGACATGGGCGGTGGCGAGCATGATGTCCCCTTTTTTGCCGGGCAGGATCCCGGCCTTGCCCATGATCGAGATGGAGCGTGTATCAAAGACGATTTGCAGATCACCCGTATTGTCCGGTTCCAGGAGTTCGTCCATGGCTTCAAACGCCTGTTCGCCGAAAGCGTAGTCCATCACCAGAAGCAGGGGTTGTTCCTTTTTGATATAGGCCTTGTCAATTTTCAGGTCCGGATGAAACATCACAGCCGATAGATGGGCGGTATCGATCAATTGGCAATCGATATGCGTTCCGGACGTGTCGGGCAATTCATGGAACCCATGCCCGGTGGCGAATGTTTTGACAGCCTGGTGTTTATCGCGCATTTTAATGATGAAATCGTAAAGGTCGGTTTCCGATTTTTTCTTGGCGGCCGGTGCCAGGGAACCGTAAGCATACAGCGTGTTGACAATGCTGTGCAGATTGGCGCTGATGATGTGCAGCGGTCGATTCCGCAGACCCAGTTCGTGGATTTTCATTTTGATGTCGTGGGCCCATTTTTCGCTGTACCGTTGGGTTCCGATCAGGTCTTTCAGGGCGGGGGTGAAGGAAATGAGCAATTGATTGTCTTTGTCCTGCTTCTCCGCTTCCACGCGTTTGCCCAGATCGTAAATGATATGGAACAGTACATTGATATTTTTTTCGTTGTCGCTATATTTTTCAAGAAAATCATATGTTTCTTTGGTTTCATGGAAGGTTCGGCCCAACAGGATGCTCAGGTTCCAGATGGCCTTGTCCAACTGGTCGCCGCTCAGTTTCGATTCCTGGGCTATAATTTTATCCAGTTCCTTCCATTCGCGGGTGGGATTCCCTTCCCGGTCTTTCATCTGATTAAAAATTTTGTTGGCTTCAATATCCAGGAAGGTGACATGGGTGAGAATGTCATAAATTTCACTTAGTCCCCTGGTGATGACAAAGCAAATTTCTTTTTCGTTGACCCGGTAGGAAGTTCTTCGCCTTTTGGGGGGCATGACTTTTTCAAATGAGGTGTCCTCCAGTTCTTCCTGGGCGGTCACAATAATGCGGTTGCATTTTTCGATTCCCCTGGGCAGCCGTTCAATCACATATTCCAGCCCCTTCAATTCGATAATTCGCGGGCTGTTCATGGAGCCGTAAATTTCCGGGCTGAGCATCCGAAGCCCTTCGGCCAGGGTTTGTCCGGAACGGCCGGAGGGTTTGTAATATCCTCTCAGGGCCAGGGCGTCCATGGTCGTTTTGATGATTTTGATGGCGATTCTGGCTTTTTGCGATTGGGTCAATGGCTGCATGGGCTCTCCGATTCGGATAGTCGACAAAGAAAGGGTTCAACAGGCCAGGGTTTTCAAGTATTGCCGCAATTGGGGGCCGATATCCGGACGGTCCAGGGAGAACGCCAGATTGGCCATCTGAAACCCGGCTTTATCACCGCAATCGAAACGCGTTCCCTTGAAGCGATATCCAAAAATGGGCTGTTTCTCCAACAGAATGGCCATGGCGTCGGTCAGTTGGATTTCGCCGCCGGCGCCGACTTTTTTTCTGCCGAGGATGTTGAATATTTCGGGTGTAAGGATATAACGACCGATGATAGCCGTATTGGATGGCGCTACCTCCGGTCTGGGTTTTTCCACCAGACCGCGAACGCGGATCAGTTCGTTGCCGATTTCCTCCATGTCCAGGATACCGTATTTTACGGTTTCCTTGGGGTCGACTTCGATGACGGCCACCACCGAAGCCCGTTGGTCTTCATACGCCTGGACCATCTGGGCCAAAACCGGAACATCCGATTGGATCAGGTCATCGGCCAGCAGAACGGCAAACGGCTCGTTGCCGACAACATTTCGGGCGCACCAGATGGCGTGTCCCAGCCCAAGCGGCTCACTTTGCCGGGTGTAGATGATGGTTCCGGCTTCCGGCATGGTGGCATGCAGGGCTTGCAGCAGATCGTTCTTGGAGCGCTCCCGGAGCGCCATCTCCAGTTCGCAGGAGTGATCGAAATGGTCTTCCAGGGCTTCTTTGTTGCGACCGGTGACGAAAATGATCTGCTCAATGCCGGATTGGAAGGCTTCTTCCACGGCATATTGAATCAAGGGTTTGTCGACAATCGGAAGCATTTCCTTCGGCATGGCCTTTGTGGCGGGCAGAAAGCGGGTGCCGAGACCGGCGACGGGGAACACGGCTTTGCGTACTTTCATCTGAAAACTCCTCCGTTGGATGATCAATAATACTGGAAACTATAGGAGAAAGGCTTCGCCATGTCAATGAAAGATCGGGAAGAATTAATGGTTGCATTGTGTCCGGCGGCATTGTAGTTTTTATGGGACATATCAACTGAAAACCATGAGGCGGATCAACATGAAACCTTCTTATCGAAATGTGCTGGTGACCGGTGCGGCCGGATTTATCGGATTTCACCTTTGCAGGCGCCTGTTGAGCGAGGGCTGTCGGGTTGCCGGTGTCGATAATATGAATGATTATTACGACGTGCGCTTGAAGGAGGCCCGGCTGGGGATCCTGACCGCCCAACCGGATTTCTCCTTTCACAAGGTGGATCTGGCTGACGGGAAGCAGATGACTTCCATTTTTGCCTGTGGGGATTTTGATGTGGTGGTCAATCTGGCGGCCCAGGCCGGTGTGCGCTATTCCCTGGTGAACCCCCAGGCGTATGTGGACTCCAACCTGGTGGGGTTTGTCAATGTTCTGGAATGCTGCCGGCATCACCAGGTGGGACATTTCGTCTTCGCATCCTCCAGTTCCGTTTACGGTGCCAACACCAAAATGCCCTTTTCCATTCATCATAATGTGGACCACCCCGTATCCCTGTATGCGGCCAGTAAAAAAGCCAATGAATTGATGGCACATACCTACAGTCACCTGTTCGGCCTGCCATGCACCGGCCTCCGTTTTTTTACGGTTTACGGCCCATGGGGCCGTCCGGACATGGCGCTGTTTCTGTTCACCAAGGCCATTTTGGAAAACAAGCCGATCAAGGTGTTCAATCATGGAAAAATGAAGCGTGATTTTACCTATATTGACGATATTATAGAAGGACTGGTGCGGGTCATGACCAGGAAGGCCGCGCCCGATCCGGGATGGCGGGGTGACGATCCGGATCCGGGAACCTCCTACGCACCGTATAAAATCTACAATATCGGCAACAACCAGCCGGTGGAACTCACCCGTTTCATCGCCGCCCTGGAGAATGCATTGGGATGTGTTGCCCAGAAGGAATATCACGACATTCAACCCGGTGACGTGCCGGCGACCTATGCCGATGTGGCGGATCTGATCGCGGATGTGGGTTTTAAACCAGCCACGCCCATTGAGGAGGGAATCAACCGATTCGTGGAATGGTATCGCGGGTTTTATCGGCAGGGCTGACAGCCGGACCGATCCCGGGTTCACATCAGGCGTATTTTTCCAGTGCGTCTTCCAATTCGATTTCCAACCGTGCAAGATCGATATCGGAGAGTCCCAGAAGATTGGCTTCGGCCGTTGCCGAAAGAATCAGGGAGGAGGAGTCGATGAGGCCGACACCGATTTTGTTGGCGGCTTTGTTTGCCAGGCGGACAATGGCCAGCAGAAAATTGTTCTGATCAAAATCTTCCTGATGATGATCCCTGGCGACATCGCAGTATTTTTCAGGCAGATTCCAGCTTTTCATCAGCGAATACCCTTGTTCCGGGTGGAGCGTCTCCAGAACCTCGTTCAGCAGCGCCTGGGTTGGGTCGAAGTCGATCAGGTTTTTGGACCGGATTCTTTCAATCACGGTGAGAATGAACAGTTTGCCGACATCATGAAGCAGACCGGCGAAGAAAGCCTCATTTTCAAGGGCCTCAAAACGGCATTGTCTGGCCAGCCATTGAGAGCCCATGGCGGTGGCCTGGGAATGCCGGAACAGGGTCGTCATGATGGTATTGATGAATCGATCGTTGGACACGAACAGTTCCTTCTGGCTGACGACCATGACGATCCGGGCGACCTCCCGGATCCCCAGCCGGATGATGGCCTCCTTGACGGTCGAGACTTTTTGCAGTCCGCGGAAAAAAGCGGAGTTGGCCTGGCGCAGGATTTGTCCTGTCAACGCCTGGTCTCTTACGATGATGTTTTCGATCAGGCCGGTATCCGGATCATCCCGGCCGAGTTCCTGATGGACCCGCAAGGCGGTTTCATTGAAAACCGGAAGGCGGGTTTCATCCGCCGCCAGTTGTTCGTTGACGATTTCGGTGAAAGATTTTTCCGTTTTCATGTGCGGCAGTCTCCAGGAAGGATCATATACCTTCCAAACGGCGAAGGGTTGACAGGGGCCGCGGTTTTAGAAGTTTCGGCAGGCACCTGAGTACTTCCTCGATGGTGGTGATGCCGTCCGCCGCCTTGACGATCCCGTCCTCGAACAGCGTCACAAGCCCCGTGGACTCGATACTGATTTTGCGGATTTCATGGCTGGTCTTCCGCTCCAGAATCGCATTCCGCACCGGTTCCTCCAGAATCAGCAACTCAAAAACACCCGTCCGGCCTAAATATCCGGTATGTTTGCACTGGCTGCATCCCTTGCCCCTTTTGAAATTGGCACCCAATAATTCCGTCGGACCGTATCCCAGAAACTGGATTTCCTTTGTGGTGGGAGTATATTCCATCGCACAGGAGGAGCAGATCCGTCGCAGAAGGCGTTGGGCAACGACACAAACCACGGTGGAGGAAATCAAAAACGCTTCGATGTCCATATTCAGCAACCGGATCAGGCCGCCGATACTGTCCTCGGTATGAAACGTCGTCAGAACTTTGTGACCGGTCAATGCCGCATGGACTGCGACCTCCGCGGAATAATTGTCCCGAATCTCGCCGATGACGATCACGTCCGGGTCTTGACGGACGATGTGTCGGAGAGTCTCCTCGAAGGTCAGGTTGATTTTGGGATTGATGGAACACTGGGCGATGCCGTCAATGATATATTCCACCGGTTCCTCGGCGGTTATAATGCTGATCTGGGGTGTGTTAATGTGGTTGATGCAGCTGTAAACCGTGGAAGTCTTTCCGGCGCCGGTGGGGCCGGTGATGATCAAAACACCGCTGGGACTCAGGAGCGCTTCATCCCGGAAACGCTCCAGCATGCGCGGAAGCATGCCGATCTGGTCGATATGCATGAGCTGGCCCTTCCGGTTCAAGAGCCGCATGACGATTTTTTCACCATATACCGTTACGTATACGGAAACCCGTAAATCCAGTTGCCCGCCGGCATGGTCGAAAAAGATCCGTCCGCCCTGATGGCGCCGCTTTTCGGCGATGTCCGCCTGGCACATCACCTTGATCCGACTGGCAAGGGCCGGTGAGATATCCGGGGGATAGTCCTTGTAATGTTGGAGTACGCCATCCTGACGGAAACGAATTCTGAGCCGGTCCTGCATGGGTTCGATGTGAATGTCGCTCACCCGGTTTTCCAGCGCTGAGATGATGATGGCGTTCACAAGGCCGGCAATGGAGTCCTCATCCAGGTCGATGCTTCTTCTGGCTTTGGCTCCCCGTTTGATTTTTTCAATGGTGCTGGTGATTTCACTTCTCAGGGCAAAAGCCGGAATGATCTTTCGGCCGAAGATTCCCCTTGCCCCGTCCAGATCCTTTTGATCCAGCGGATCGGCGAAAGCCACCAAAACATTTTCGGCTTCCTTACGGATGGGAATAAAATGATGGTTTTCATAAAATTTGGTCGGCGCGCTGGCGAAGAGTTGACGATCGATGTCGGTGAATTCAAGTTCGATGTATGGAAATCCCAGCTGAAGCGACAATATCTCCACCAGTTTTTTTTCATCGATAAATCCATGACTGACCAGGATTTCACCGAGTTTTTTCGATTTGTCTTCCAGTTGGTGGGCAAAGGCCGCCTGGAGATCGGCCTCGGCAATATATCCGAGTTCCAGAAGCAGACTGCCTATTTTCAAGGAAACCCGATTGGCGCGCAGGGCTTCCCGAACGCGTTCGTCCGTTATATATTTCAGTTCTTTCAGGATATCCAGCAACGGTTTCGGTGTGGGCAGCTTTTTCCGGATTCGTTCGGCGTATTCGATCTGCTTCCTGGTCAGGTAACTGGATTTAAGCAATATGGAAATTATTTCACCATATTGCGATAAAAACAACTCTGTTTCCGCAAGCTGTGGGTTGGTGTCGGAGGCGGATTCCGTCATTTTTACATGATCCTGGGTTGGTTTCATGGGAAAAAACGACCGTATTTTCCTGTCGTCTGTCTGAAAAGCCGGGAAAAAATGCTTGTCCGGGCATGATGCCGGTTCATCGCTGCCGATGGATGGCAGGTATTATACCGAAGCGCGGGTATGGTGTCAAATTTGCTTCAATGCAAATGATCCGTTCATGGGTCAATGCAGGCGGCTTGTCAGCCGGAGAGGGTTTGTGCTACGGATAGGGATGACCCGTTCGAGGAATGATGGAAATTTCGGAAAACCGGACGATGGTGAAACGATGAATGCTTGGCACACGGAACGATATGACCTGTGCGTGATCGGTTGCGGACCCGGCGGTTTTGCAGCCGCCATGCGTGCTCTTGACTTCGGGAAATCCGTATGCATCCTCGAGGCGGGAGAAATCGGAGGCGCAGGTGTCCGATGGGGCGCGCTGGCGTCCAAAACCATGTGGGAGCTGTCAAAGGATTATGCCGTTGCCGCGAAAATGGACCGGGGGTATTGTACGACGGCCCTGCGGGTTGATTTTGAGTCCATGCGATCCACGGTTATTCAGGCAGTGGAAGAAAGACAATCCCAGATGCTGACCCAGCTTGACCGGTTTTCCCCCCATCGTTGGAAGGGGGGCGGCTCCTTGACATTGAAGCGAGGGCATGGACGCTTTTTGTCCCGGAAGATCCTGGGGGTCATTTCGGAGACAGGCCGGGAGGAAAGGGTTGCCGCCGATTTTTTTGTGATTGCAACCGGCTCCAGGCCTCGCCAGATCGATGGCATCCAGACGGATCAGGAACGCGTTCTCGATTCGGACGGAATCCTGAATCTGAAGACATTCCCCAAACGCTTGATGATCATCGGCGCCGGCATCATCGGTTGTGAGTATGCGACGATTTTTGCGAATTTCGGTCAAACCGCCGTTTCCCTGGTCGATCACATGGACCGGGTGATTCCATATGAGGACGATGACGTCAGTGATTTTGTGCGGACAAGCCTGACCCGGGACGGCGTCAGGATCCATCATTCCTCCAGGTTGCGGGAGGTCATCCGGCACGATTCGCATTTACAGGCAGTATTGGAATGCTCGGACGGCCGGAGGGAGCGGTTTGACACGGATGCGTTGCTGATCGCCATCGGCCGCCGGCCACAGGTCGAGCAGTTGGGGCTGGAACAGGCCGGGATTATAGAAAAAAAATCGAGCCATCTCTTAACCGATGTGAATTGCCGGTTGACCGATTCCATTTATGCGGTGGGCGATGTGAACCATCATCCGGCGCTGATCAATATCGCGGAAGGGGAAGGGCGGCTGGCTGTCGAGCATATGTTCGGGAAAAATCCCCGGCCCCTCAACTATCGAAACATGTCGACCGTCATGTTTTTTCATCCGGCCGTGGCTTCCGTGGGATTGAGTGAGCGGGCCTGCCGCAGACAGAATATCGCCTATCGTGCGGCTTATCATGACAATCATCTGCTTTCACGCGCCATTGCCATGAGAACCGTGCGCGGATTTGCCAAGATCATCGTCAGTGACGACGCCAGGCAGACAATCCTGGGAATGCGGGCGGCGGGTCCGCAGGTTTCCAGCATGATCATGGCGGTTGCATTGCTGATGGATCAGAATATCGGCATTCGGGACATGCTGAAAACAGTCTATCCGCATCCGACCATATCCGAAGGAATTCAGGAATGTCTGCGACTGTTGTTGGGGGAGTCCGTTTACAAGCCCGAGGCGTTTCCGGAGTATCTGAAATTATGGTCCTGGCATCCCGGGGAACCGGCATCAGCATCCCCATGAGCAATCCAATGTGTCACCAAAAAAAATGCAACAGCCAATCCAGGGTTTGGCGGGTTCGATATTTCAAGCCAAGATAAGACCATTGGTCCGGGAAGGCCAGGGGAGCGAATTCCACCTCCAAGTCGAAACGATAAACACCGTTCTCAAATTGTTTGTCCACAATCCGGAAAGGATATCGGACAACGCCTTCATAATTCATCCGAACCCGGTCATCGGCAAGCGCATTGTATAAGGTTCCGCTTGCGGAAACGGACTTCAGACCCCGGGCCCACAGGATCCGCGCAACGGCATCGTGTCCGGCGGCGGCGGTGATATCCTGGCCGGCCCCCGGAGCCGCAACGCCGACTGCCCGGATGCGTTGGAAGCCTTCCATGCGGTATTCCGTTTCCGTCGGCTGCAATTCCAATTGCGATTCAACGATCATGCCGTTCCGGGATACCATGCTGAATCGTCCGAAATATAAAGACGTCTGGTCGGCTTCCGCCAGGGTGAGGGTCGGAATCACGGCGCGAATGGAAATCAGCAGCAACAATTCCGCCAGAATATGTGTAGTGAATGAGCGCATTTCCATGGGATGTAGATCGGTTCTGTTTCATCGGCCAATGCCCATGGAACAGCAATGATTGTGCCAGCCAATTTAATCATATAAATCCAGATTGTTATTGTCGAGAGACACCAAAAATGGGAAAAAAATGCCGGAAAAAGCTGCCGCTGGGGAAGGTGGGCTGAAGAATAAAGATTTACCGCCTTGTTGCCGATCAAGTGATAGGACCGTCCCCAATCAGGCTTAACAGGAGAATGGATATGAACCAGTATCGGCATGCCGGGAGAATATGGAAATTGTCAGGAATCATGGTGGCCATTTTGGCAGCGGCTTTCATCGGATGTATCGGCAGGAATCAGGTGTTGAAATATGAAAGCACCGTCAATCGTTCGGAAAATATTGTTCCCGGTATAGAACCCGAGGAGTCGGACCGGAAAATTCTCATTCTGGTGAGGGGCAAGGGGATCGAGCCGGAGAAGGGAACCCCCATGCAGAAAAAATTTCTTGCCGAGCGCGCAGCGGTTCTGGATGGGTACCGTAAACTGGCGGAGCGCCTTGGAGGGCTTGTTTTGAACGCCCAAACCTATGGCGGGAGTAATGCCCTTTCCATGGATGAAGTGATGGTGGAAACCCGGGCTTTCATGCGCGGTGCCCAGATCGGCGCCGTGACCTATCACGAGGGTTTTGCCACGGTTGATGTCAAGGTTTATATCACTCCCCGGCAGGCCATGTTTTTTGATCAGAAAAAATATTTATAGGGTAATTTCCATCAGGGTTCAACCGGGAATGAAAAAAGGCCTCGATCCATCAGGATCGAGGCCTTTTTGATTCGTTGGTGCCGAAGCCGGGACTTGAACCCGGACGGATTGCTCCACTACCCCCTCAAGATAGCGTGTCTACCAAATTCCACCACTTCGGCATGTCGGCAGAGATCCTGCAGATTATTCCGTTTTTTCCGGCGCTGTTTCGGCAGCGGGAGCCGGCAAAGGCTCTGCCGCCGGCTGCGGCATATCAGCGGTTTCCGGTTTCGCGGCGGACTCTTCAATCGGCACCTTTGTTTCCTTCATGATGGATGAGGGCGTCCGATTGGTGGAGATGTAGGCCAGCATCAGACATGTGGCCATAAAGACTACGGCGACAACCGTGGTGGCCTTGTTTAAGAAGGTCATGGCCCCGGAAGCTCCGAAAAGGGTCTGGCTGCCGGAACCACCGAAGGACGCACCCATGTCGGCCCCCTTGCCGGTCTGAAGCAGAACAATCAGAATCAATGCCAGGCATACGAAAACATGAACGATGACAATTAACACAGTCATGATGGTTTACACTTTTTTTTAGTAATGAACAATTTTGCTGAAAACATCCGGATCCAGGCTGGCGCCACCCACCAATCCGCCGTCGATGTCCGGCATGCCCATCAGATCGGCGATATTGTCCGGCTTGACGCTTCCACCATAAAGGATCCGGACGGTTGATGCCAGTTCCGGCCCAAAATCCTTTTCGATCAAGGAACGTATAAAACAATGAGCTTCCTGAGCCTGATCCTTGGAGGCTGTCCTGCCTGTTCCGATGGCCCAGACCGGCTCATATGCGATCAGCAACGATCCCAGATCATCCAAAGAAAACCCTTCTAACCCCTTTCGCACCTGTTTGTCAAGTACGGAAAATGTTGAACCCGTATCCCTTTCCTTTTCCGTTTCACCGATGCAAAATATCGGAATCAGACTGGTTTTGACTGCGGCCCGAATTTTGTTGTTGACGGATTCATCGGTTTCACCAAAATACTGCCTTCTTTCGGAATGGCCGATAATGACGTGGGTGCAACCTGCTGAAATCAGCATTTTCCCTGATATTTCGCCCGTGAAGGCCCCTTCTTCCCGCCAATGGAGATTTTGGGCGCCCAGACGGATGCGGCTGCCTTTGAGTTGTTCCGATACGGCGGCGAGGGCAGTATAGGTCGGTGCGATCATCACCTCGCGATCCGTGACATCACGGACCAGGCGGGCCAGTTTGGCTGCCGCTTCCGTTGCTTCCTGGCAGGTTTTATACATTTTCCAATTACCGGCGATGAATGGTATTCGACTTTTCATGGGCATAAGTTCCTTATTTTTATAACTGGCTGCCGATCATGGCCGCCAGATCCACCATCCGGGTGGAATAACCGGCTTCGTTGTCATACCAGGATAGAACCTTGACCATGTTATCGATCACATACGTGATTGGCCCGTCCACAATGGAAGACAGGGGGCAACCATTGAAATCCGACGACACCAAGGGCAACTCGCTGAATCCGAGAATGCCGGAAAGAGAGGTCATAGCGGCTTCTTTCAAGGCGCCGTTGATGTCGGATACGGTCAACCCGTTTTTGCCTACAGTGGCCACCAGATCGACGATGGAGACATTGGGTGTCGGCACCCGGATCGCCAGGCCGTTCAATTTGCCTTTCAGTTCCGGCAGCACCAGGGCAACGGCTTTGGCGGCGCCGGTGGTCGTCGGGATCATGGACAAGGAAGCGGCTCTAGCCCTGCGAAGGTCTTTATGGGGGAAATCAAGCAGGCGCTGATCTCCGGTATAGGAATGGATTGTGGTCATCAATCCTTTTTCAAGACCGAAATTTTCCAGCAGCACTTTGGCAACCGGTGCCAGACAGTTGGTTGTGCAGGAAGCGTTGGAAATGATGTTGTGGGCTTTGGGATTGTACTGATTCGAATTGACACCCATGACGATGGTGATGTCCGGGTCGGAAGCCGGAGCGGAAATGATTACCTTGCGGGCTCCAGCGGCGAGGTGCTTGGACGCCTGTTCCCGGCTGCTGAAAATACCAGTGCACTCGGCGGCTATATCCACACCGAATTCACTCCATTTGAGACTGGCGGGATCCTTGATGGAGGTGACGGCGATGGAGCGGCCATCCACCTCAATGGTATCTTCCTTGGCAACGACGGTGTTTTCGATTTTCCCGTGCACGGAGTCGTATGCCAGAAGGTGAGCCATGGTTGCCGGATCAGTCAGGTCATTGATGGCCACCACTTCAACTTTCGGATTTTTTAATGCCGCCCGGAAAACGAGCCTCCCGATTCTTCCAAAACCGTTGATTCCGATTTTAACGCTCATTGTGTTCCTCCTTCAGGTTTTTTATCATCATGAGAGCATCCTCATGTGTATCGGAATAATAATTGGGGCGCCTCCCGATCAGCCGAAACCCCAGCCGTTGATAAAGATGGATGGCCGGGGAATTGGAGGCGCGAACCTCCAGAAACGCATTCTCAGCGCCTTCCGCCACCGCCCTGATCAGGCACTGATGTAACAGATAAGTAGCGGCTCCTCGGCGTTGCCAGCCTTCGGCCACACCCAGCCGCAACAATTGAATCTCTTCCACCATCAGGCGCAACGCGGCGTATGCGATGAGCGGTTGCCCGTCGGTGTCGTGCCGACAACACCGCATGATATAGGAACGGGCGGTTTCACAAACCAACTCATGTTCATAGGATTGCCGCAACCACGGACTGGGGAACAAGCGTTGTTCGATGGCGACAACCTCATCGATATCATTTGCGGTCATGGGAGCCAAAATCCAGGCCGGCAATGTCAACTCCGTTTGTTTCCCCTTAAAATGCTGCTGGCGAGGGAAATGCTTTTTTTACCGGTTTCCTCCAACGTTTTTGCGAGCGCGGATAAGTCTTGTTCGCCCCGCGAATTGATCGCTTTTAATAATATCGGCAAGTTGACTCCTGACAAGACTTCGATGCGGCCTTCCTCGAGAAAGGAATAACTCAGGTTAGAGGGGGTGCCGCCAAACATGTCCGTCAGAATGACCACCCCCCTGTGCCCATCCACCTGTTTAATGCCTTTGGCTATCTTATCGTGCAATTTATCGGCATTTTCATTCAGGTCGATGGACAGGGGCAGGACTGCTTCCGGTCTACTTCCCAGAACGAATGCCGCTGCTTCGATAAGGGCCTCACCAAGTTGGCTATGGGTAACCACCAGAATTCCAATCATAATATCCTCAGGTTTCTACGGCCGGGGAGCAGAAATCCGGCGAAGATATCTTTTATTGGTTTTACCAACAAATTTAATTGTCAATATCACGGTGGATCAGTTCCACCTGTTTGCCTAGATCGCGAAGATGCTCGTGGACGATTTTTGCAATGGCAACACTGCGATGCCTTCCACCGGTGCATCCAAAGGCGATGGTCAAATATGCTTTGCCTTCCTTTTCATACAATGGAATCAAATAGTCAAGCAAATCCAAATATTTTTTTAAAAATAAGCGGGTTTCCTCCCGGCAAAGAACAAAGTTCTTGACTGCATCGGTTTCTCCATCGAGCGGTTTTAATTCCGGCGTGAAATATGGATTGGCCAGAAAGCGGACATCGATTATTAAATCAAAATGTTGAGGAGTTCCATATTTGAAGCCGAAGGACATGACCTGGATGCGCATGCTCGTTCCGTGCGTTTTTTCACGAGCAAACTTGAGAATCGCTGATTTCAATTCATGGACATTGTTCTTGGAAGTATCGATGATCGTTCCGGCAATCCGGCGCAAGTCTTCCAGTTGGCGTTTTTCCGTTCGGATGGCATCCAGGATTCCTTTACTGGGGGCGAGTGGATGTTGTCGTCTGGTTTGACTGTAGCGCCGCATCAGAACATCCTCGTCGGCTTCCAAAAACAGGATATCCAGACGGTATCCTTTCTCTGAAAGTTTCGAGAAAATATCCGGATATTTGGAGATGAAATCTTTTTCTCGAAGGTCCATGCCGAAAACGAGGCCGGCAATATCCGAGGACTGGTCAAAGGGGAGTTCTAAAAATTTGGGGAGCAGGGCCACGGGCATGTTATCAACGCAATAAAAACCCGCATCTTCAAATGCCGCTATTGCCGTGCTTTTTCCGGACCCTGAAAGGCCTGTGATGATAATGATTCCGGTATGATTCACAAAAGACCTGCCGCGAGATTCCGTTATTTCCCATTCCCGTGAGGGATGCTGATGATGCTGCATAAAAGACGGCCGCTCCCACGGTTACGGGAGCGGCTTGCCGTCTGTTTATGCTTCAATGAATTAAAATTCCTCGTCATCTTCCCTGATAACGCTGATTACCTCTTCCTTTCCGGCTGCATTCATCAGCCGTTCCTTGATGGCGTCGTTCTTCAGCAACCGGGAAATCCGGGCAAGCAATTTCAGATGCAGACCGGTTGAGTTTTCAGGTGTGAAAAGCAGAAAGAAAAGATGGGTCGGCCGACCGTCCATGGATTCGAAGTTGGCCCCTTTGCGACTTAAACCAAAGCCCAGGATCAATTCCTCCAGGTTTTTCAATTTGCCGTGGGGGATACCGATGCCGCCATCAATACCGGTGCTGCCCAGACGTTCTCTTTCCATGAGAACCCGGACGAGGGTCTGGTGGTCTATCCCGGTGATGTCGACCACAGGAGTCGCCAGCTCTTCCAGCACCCCTTTTTTATCCGTGGCTTTCAGATCCGTCAGTATTGCTTCGTTATGGAGCACATCAAGGATTTTCATGTATTACAACCTCATCAGCTGCCGCTCGGCTGAATCAAGCCGAAGTCCCCGTCCTTGCGACGATACAGAACGTTGACTCTCTCCGTCTGGGAATTGGTAAATACAAAGAATTGGTCATCTATCAGATTCAGCTGCATGACAGCTTCCTCGATATCCATTGGCTTATACTCGATATTTTGTATCCGAACCCTTGGTGATTCTTTATCAACCGGATAGGCCATGCTGTCGAAAGCCATCCCTTTGGTTTTTCCTTTTGATTTTTTGGCGTCGGCCCTGCCTTTACGAATCTTCTGCTTGTTTTTCTTGAGTTGGGCCTCGAGTTTGTCAATCACCATGTCGATGGAGGAATACATATCATTGGTTTCTTCCTTCCCGTTGATATTCAAGCGATCACCAACCAGATTGACTTCGGCGATATGCCGGAATTTTTCCACGGACAGCACCACGCTGGCCTCCGCCGGATTGTCCAGCAGTTTGTCAAAACGGTCCAGTTTGTCTTGAATGAAGGATCGGAGATGATCGGAGGGGTCTATGTTTTTGAAGGTCACGGATGTTTGCATAGTGAAGCACCTCCTTAAAATTGTTTGCGTTTATTGGACGATAACAAACCCAACATCTCCCTGTATTTGGCCACCGTTCGGCGAGCGATGTCGATGTTGGACTCTTTCAGCATACTGGCAATTTTGTCGTCACTGTATGGTTTTTTGGTGTCCTCGCTTTCAATGATTTTTCGTATTTTTTCCTGCACGCTGGTTGACGCCAGCGCCTCACCGTGAATGCGATTGATGGAACTGTTGAAAAAATATTTGAGTTCAAAGATACCTTGGGGAGTATAAGCGTATTTGTTGGTGGTTACGCGACTGATGGTGGATTCATGCATGCCGATATCCTGGGCTACATCCCGCAGTACCATCGGCTTTAAATAAGCGATTCCCTTGTCGAAAAATCCTTTCTGGAAGCGCAGGATGCTTTCCATGACTTTGTAGATCGTTTTTTGACGTTGGTGAATACTGCGGATCAACCATGCTGCCGAGCGCATTTTATCCTGCAAATAGTCCTTGGTGTCGCCGCTGATTTTTTCCCCCCTGTTTACGGCTTTTTTATAGTAAGGATTGATACGCAACTTGGGCATTCCGTCATCATTCAGAACAATGACATAGTCCTCCTCGAATTTGTATACATAAATATCCGGGCTGATATATTGCGGTTCCTCCGTGGAATATGACCGGCCCGGTTTCGGCTCCAGCATTTTGATCACATTAACGGCGGCGATGACTTCCTTGATGGAGATTTTCAAGGCCCGGCAGATGGCTTTGTAGTTTTTATTCTCCAGGTTTTTAATATGGTGTTGAATGATGTCCGATACAATGGTGTCGGCCAGTCCCAGTTGAGCGGCCTGAATCAGAAGGCATTCACTCAGGTTTCGGGCGCATACGCCGATGGGATCGAAGGTCTGCAGCTGGGTCAGCACTTTTTCCACTTGTTCAATGGGGCTGCCGCTCAGGGTGGCGATTTCTTCCAGGGGTATCTCCAGATACCCGTCCTGATTGAGATTGCCGATAATCATGCTCCCAATGTATTCTTCCTCCTTGGTCGGCAGGGTCATTAACAATTGCCACAACAGATGGTCATTGAGGGATTTTTTGCTGGAAATGAAGGTTTCATAAGCCGGAGCGTCTTTATGCTCGATTTCATAATGATTGCGACCAAGGGAATTGTATTCATCCAAATAATTGCTCCAGTCCACATCGGTCTGGATATTTTCGTCAATCCTGACTTCCTTGATCTGTTCTCCCGTATCCGGAGCGGGCATTTCCGGTGCCGCGTCGGGGCTTTCATCGCCGATGGTTTCCTGCACTTCATCCAGAGCAGGATTGCTTTCAAGCTCCTGACTGACCATGTCCATCAATTCCAGTCTGGATAGCTGAAGCAGTTTGATCGCCATCTGCAGCTGGGGGGTCATGATCAGCTGTTGGGTGAGTTTCAGCTGTTGTCTGAGTTCAAAAGCCATTTTATAAACTAAATTCCTCTCCGAGATAGAACTGCCGCGCGATTTTACTTTCGGCGATCTTTTCCGGCGGTCCGGATTCAATGACGTTGCCGTTGTTCATGATGTAGGCCGTACTGCAAACTCCAAGGGTTTCACGGACATTGTGGTCAGAAATGAGTACCCCGATGCCGCGGCCCGTTAAATGCTGAATAATATGGCGAATATCGATAATGGCCAACGGATCGACACCGGCAAAAGGCTCATCCAGGAGAATGAACGAAGGCTCGGTGGCCAGAACACGTGAAATTTCAAGCCGCCTTCTTTCTCCGCCCGATAGCAGTCGGGCCTTGCGGTCCGACAAGCGTTTGATGCCAAGTTCATCCAGCAGGCTATTCGTCCTGTTTTCCCGAACCGTTTCGGGTAACGGGAGGTTCTCAAGAATTAACATGATATTTTCTTTGACGGTCAGTTTTTTAAAAACCGAAACCTCTTGGGGTAAATACCCCAGCCCTTTTCGAGCCCTTTGATACATGGGCATGTTGGTGATATCCGCTCCATCCAAAAGCACCCGGCCGCTGTCGGCTTTGATCATACCGATGGCCATGTAGAATGTCGTTGTTTTCCCGGCCCCGTTCGGACCGAGCAACCCGACGACTTCGCTGCTCTTTACCTCCAGGCTGACGGAATCCACGACCCGTTTGCCGTGGTAGGTTTTGACGAGGTTTTCCAATCGAAGGACGGGCATTGCTGTTGCGGTCACTTCATCCCGTTTTTACCGCCACCAAACGTGGCTTCCGCTTGCGCTTTTTCACTTCCAACGACATCCATCTTCCCATTGGCCCTGTTGATCATGATTTTTTCCCCTTTGATGGAGTCGTTTCCGCTACGGATTTCGACTTGTTCACCGGTCAGAACAAACATGCTGTCATTGGCACTATATACCGCCTGATCCGCGACTGCAACCCTGTTATCGATATGGATGCGAACTCCCCCGATGGCGATTATCTTACGGACGGCCTGTTCCTGCATTCCCTCCGTTCCTTCCGCCGCCAGGTTTTTTTCATAGTGCACGGTCAATCGATCCGCCTGGATGACCATATCCCCCTGGGAAGCCTTGACATCGCCGTTGAATTCCGCCGTCATGTTCTGGGTGTCGATCGTCAGCGTGTTGGAACGAATATGTATCTTGTCGGATACTCGGCCGTCGGCTTCGGTGGCGCCGGCCCAAAACGGGTTCACGCTGGATGAAAAGGAATACAGAACGAATGTGAACAGAAAAATGGCCGGAAACAGTCTATTCATGTTGCCCAACTCCCAGGAGGCCTTCGACATTTCCCTTCAGAACAATCTGATTCGCGTTCACATCAACCAACATGCCGTCCGCTTTGAAATGCATCCAGCCGCTTGAAATTTCAACGGGTGTTACTGCTGTGATTATACGACTTTTATGCTGGTATTGCAACTTTTCGGTACGGAGTTCATAGCGGTTTTCGCGTATGACGACATCCCCTATTACTTCAAAATCATTATCATTCAATTGCAAATATCCCTGTTTGGCGGTCAAGGATAACCGTCTGTCATCCCGCAAATAAAACGAGACAGCGGGTCCTTCCAGCTCGGCTGTTTTTCCGCTATCCGAAAGCGTTGCGGATCTGGCGTCCAGTTGCCACTCCTCCACGCCATTACGCGTGGCTATTTGTCGCAGGTTGCGGATTGTCATGGAGGCCTTTTCGTCAATGGCGGAAAGTAGTTGAACAGGGGGGGCGGATAGATATCGATGCCCGATGAAGATGGAAAATACAAGCCCGCACAGCAGAATGGAGATACCGCCCAGAATCCAGCGAGCCCGTTTTGAAACCAATGACTGCATTTTTTAAACCAGAAATGACTCGCAAAGGGAATTCCACATGCCTTTGGCAACCAGAATTGCTTCACAGACTTCCCGCACCGCACCCTTCCCTCCGGAGGCCCGGGTGGTCATATGCGCATGTTCACGGACAAGTTCATGGCCGTCGCCAACAGCGACGGCCAGACCCACTTTTTTCATGATCGGAAGGTCCGGAAGATCATCGCCGACAAAGGCAATGCGACTTTCAGAAACTCCGGTCAGCTCCATGATCCGGGGGAGCAGAGCGGCTTTATCCTTCACGCCGTCAAACAGGAGGGCGATGCCAAGATCATCACATCGGTGGCGCAGGGCCATGGAGGATCTGCCGGTGACAATTCCGACTTGAACGCCGGATTTCATCAGCAGGCGGATTCCGAAACCATCCTTTACGTTGAAGGTTTTTGTTTCGTTTTTGGCATCATCATATACAATACTGCCGTCCGTCAGTACGCCGTCCACATCCAGTAGTACCAATTCAATTGATTTCAGCTTTTCATCCGTCAGGTCCATAATGGTTCTCTTCCTGCTGCTATCCGGATGGATTTTAATGTGACGAGCAGGTTGCCGACATCGCTGAGTCTTATGGAATTGGGGCCATCGCAGAGAGCCTTATCCGGATCCGGATGGACTTCCATGAAAATCCCGTCCGCTCCTGCCGCGACAGCGGCTTTGGCCAGAAGCGGCGCGAATTTTCGTTGACCACCCGAGCTGGCGCCTTCACCGCCCGGTAACTGGACACTGTGGGTGGCGTCAAAGATAACGGGAAAACCTGTTTTTTCCTGCATGATACCGATGCCGCGAAAGTCCACCACCAGATTGTTGTATCCGAACATGCTTCCCCGTTCTGTGAAAACGAGCTGTCTGTTTCCGGTGGACGTGATTTTTTCTGCGATATTAACAACATCCCAGGGAGCCAAAAACTGTCCCTTTTTGATGTTCAGCGGTTTGCCGGATTTCGCAGCCGTAAGCACAAAATCCGTCTGGCGGCAGAGAAAAGCCGGTATCTGGAGTATATCCAGAACTTCCATCGCAGGTTTGATCTGGTCAACTGTATGAATATCGGAGAGAATTGGAATAGCCAACTCAGACTTGATGTGTCGCAGGATTTGAAGACCTTTTTCTATTCCGGGACCGCGATAGGAATGGATGGAGGTCCGGTTGGCTTTGTCATAGGATGCTTTAAAAATAAAGGGAATATTCAATTCGTCAGTGAGATCTTTCAATCTCGCCGCGATTTCATAGGTGATTTCCGGAGTCTCGATCACGCATGGGCCGGCAATCAAAACGAGAGGTTTGCCGTGACCGATGGCAACATTGCCGATTGTTACGGAAGCGGGCATATGGTTTTCCATAATTGAGTGCAACCTCTTTGATTATCGTTACATGTTCGGTTTGGTGCAGGTTTTGCGTCCTTTATCATCCGAAAATGACTGGTCAGGTGTAATGCGGCGGCTGTGAAAAGTCAAGGAGTGAAAACTTTGCCTTGATTACACTCATATAAGCTGGTATTGTCCCCCACGATTGTTCGGCAACCACGGAAATGAAGAGGAACCGGTTGAAACAAAAGGGAAAATTAAGTAAATTCCGTATTTGGGCAGTGGGTGTGGTCGGACTGCTGCTTGTTTCTCCGCCAGCATGGTTTTTCGTGGAGCGCATGGAAGGCGGGGGGCCCGTGGTAACCCTTGATTGCGCTTCTTCCTATATTAGTGCTGCAGGTGAATATTCCGGTACCGTATCGGATACCGGCAGAGGGGTTCGCAGACTTCTGATCCAATTGCGACAGGCAGGACGGGAAATCGATCTGTTGAATACGGTTTACCCCGGAGGGGAATGGTTCCAGGAAGGGGGAACAGCACAGGCGGCTTTCCGTTTCAGGATTGACCTTGAGAAAAACGGGCTTGCCGATGGGCCGGCTTTAATCCGGTTGACAGCCTGGGATCATTCCTGGCGTGACTGGGGAAAAGGAAACAGGGCGGATATTGAAAGGCGGATGGTGATCGATACAAAACCGCCCCGGCTGGAAGTCATCAGCCGACAGCACAACATTAACCAGGGCGGAGCTGGTCTGGCCGTTTACCGGGTTTCCGAATCCGACACCCGGAACGGTGTCATGGTTGGAGACCATTTTTTCCCGGGTTACAGCGGGTCTTTCACGGATCCACTTGTTTATTTGGCCTTTTTCGCACTGGATCATCTCCAGGGGCCGGATACAGACATGTTTGTGACGGCTTCGGATCCGGCCGGTAACAGCGGCAGAGCCGTTTTGCCCCATTATATAAGGAAAAAAAAATTTCGACAGGACACCATCCAGTTGTCGGATGGTTTCTTGCAGCAGAAGATGCCGGAGTTCAACTCGGCGGCGGAGGTAAGCCGGCAGGAATCCGGTTTGGATAAATTTTTAGCGGTCAACCGTGTGTTACGGGAAAAGAACGAAAAAGAGCTGACGGCTCTGGCATCCAAGACGGATCCCGTCGTCCGCTGGGACGGGGTGTTTCAGCGTCTGCCGCGTTCGGCTCCCCGGGCCGGTTTTGCCGATCTCCGCAGTTATGAATACCAGGGAAAGATTGTCGATCGTCAATACCATATGGGACTTGACCTGGCCTCGTTGGCGAATTCTCCCATACCGGCCGGCAATGCCGGCAAGGTGGTTTTTGCCGGAGTTGTCGGAATCTATGGCAACACCGTCGTGCTGGATCATGGCTGTGGGGTTTTCAGCCTGTATTCCCATTTAAGCCAAATGGATGTTACGGAGGGTGATTTGGTGAACAAAGGTCATCCCCTTGGTAAAACAGGAACCACAGGTCTGGCCGGTGGGGATCATCTACATTACGCCATGCTGGTGAATACGACTTTTGTCAATCCTATCGAATGGTGGGACGAGTCCTGGATTACAAACAATATTACAAGTAAAATCGAGGAAGCCCAGCCATAAGCAGGTGGGCTTTTCCGATAACCCGGATACAAGGAGTGACGGCGGCCGATGGGCAGACAAAACGTCAGCAAAACCTATGAGCAAATAAACGCAAAAATTCGTTCCGGGAAGGCGGTGGTTGTCACAGCGGAAGAGATTATCGGTATTGTCAGAGAACATGGAGCCGAGGAAGCCGCCCGTCAAGTGGATGTGGTAACCACCGGAACTTTCGCCCCCATGTGTTCGTCCGGGGCCTTTATCAATTTCGGTCACAGTGAACCCGGCATCAAGGCCTCAAAAGTATGGCTGAACAACGTACCGGCCTATGGCGGGTTGGCGGCGGTTGATTGCTATATAGGCGCCACCGAGCCTTGCGAGGATGACCCGTTGAACAAGAAATGGCCGGGTGAATTCAACTACGGGGGCGGCCATGTCATTCAGGACCTGGTGGCCGGCAAGCCGGTTCATCTGAAGGCTACCGCATACGGGACGTCTTGTTATCCGAATCGTTATGTGGAAAAGGAAATCCGATTGGCATCCCTCCCCTCCGCTACGCTTTGCAATCCGCGCAATGGATACCAGAATTATAACTGCGCGATCAATATGACCAAAAAAACCATTTATACGTATATGGGCACCCTGAAGCCCATGGCTGGCAATGCGAATTACTGTTCCGCGGGCCAACTCAGCCCCTTGCTCAATGATCCTTACTATAAGACCATCGGCCTTGGAACCCGGATTTTTCTGGGAGGGGGACAGGGGTATGTGACCTGGCAGGGAACGCAGCATAATCCAGGCGTACCCCGCACGGAGAAAGGGATCCCCGTCAAGGCGGCCGGTACCCTATGGGTGATGGGTGACCTGAAACAGATGAAACCTGAATGGCTGATGGGGGTGAGTATCCAGGGCTATGGGGTTTCGTTGGCAGTGGGTCTTGGTATCCCGATCCCAATTCTGAATGCGGAAATGGCTGCCTATACGGCAATAAGCGATGAGGATATTTACACCCAAGTAGTTGATTATGGACTTGATTATCCTAACGGCATATCCCGTAGCCATGGCCAGGTAAGCTATGCCCAGTTGAAAAGCGGTCAGATCACCATCGATGGCAAAGTGATTCCCACAGTGCCTTTATCCAGTATCGTTAAGGCGCGGGAGATCGCAGCAATCCTGAAACGCTGGATAACGGCAGGGGAATTCCTGCTGGGGGAACCGCAATTCACTCTGCCGGTGTAAGATGCCGCCGTCCGTCCGGGACAGGCAGGGAAAAAATGGCTTAATCGGCTTTTCCGGGAAGCATGAAAGGTGATATACTGAATTGAAATTAAAAGAGAAAAATGAGAAAACCATTCGACCGCCGAAGAGCCGCCTGCGGGAAAATATCGAGGCGATTCTGGTGGCGGTCATACTGGCCATGATCATCCGGACTTTTATTGTTCAGGCTTTCAAGATTCCGTCCGGTTCAATGAAAAACACCCTGTTGATTGGTGATCACATTCTGGTCAATAAGTTTATTTATGGTGTCAAGATTCCGTTTTGGGGGGTCACCCTGATCCCTGTTGCCACGCCTCAGAGGGGAGATATCGTTGTTTTTGAATATCCCCGGGATCCGTCCAAGGATTTTATCAAACGGGTCGTCGGTGTGGCCGGGGATGTCGTTTCCATCCGGGACAAGAAGGTGTTTGTTAACGGAGCCCCTCTGGAAGACGGAGCCTATGCCATCCACAGCGATGACCAGCTCCGGGTGGAGAGGGATTTTCTTGAGCCAGTGAAGATTCCACCCAACAGCCTTTTTGTGATGGGCGATAATCGCGACAACAGCCATGACAGCCGTTTTTGGGGTTTTGTGGAGCTTTCGGAAGTGAAGGGCAAGGCATTCATCATCTATTGGTCCTGGAACAGCGATAACCAGGATTCAATTCTGCACTATGTACGTTGGGGTCGTATCGGGCATCTTTTGAAGTAAATCAGCAGGTGAGCATGGGATTTACACAGAAGCATATTCTGGGAATGGAATTTCTGACGGCAGCGGAAATCGGTTTGATTCTGGATACCGCCGACAGCATGAAGGAAATTTCGGAGCGTCCGATCAAAAAAGTGCCAACCTTGCGCGGAAAGACCATCATTCATTTTTTTTATGAACCCAGTACGCGGACAAGGTTGTCTTTTGATATTGCCGCCAAGCGTCTGAGCGCGGACAGTATCTCTCTTACGGCCGGCGGCAGCAGCATGGTCAAAGGCGAAACATTGATCGACACAGCCAAAAATCTGGCGGCCATGAAACCGGATATTCTGGTGCTACGCCATTCCTCTTCCGGAGCCCCGGACTTGGTTGCAAGACATGTGACCGCATCCGTGATCAACGCCGGCGATGGTATGCACGAGCACCCCTCCCAGGCGTTGCTGGATTTGATGACAGTAAGGGAGGCCAAGGGGGGGCTATCCGGGCTGAAGATCGCCATCGTCGGGGACATTGCGCACAGCCGGGTGGCCAGATCCGATATTATCGGCTTTACCAAAATGGGCGCCGAGGTCCACTTGGCGGCACCGCCGACCATGTTGCCGAAGGGGATTGAAACCCTTGGGGCCAAGGTTAGCTGTAAACTGGAAACCGCCATAGCAGACGCGGATGTGATCATCATGCTTCGAATCCAGAAAGAGCGTCAAGCGGCCTTTCTGTATCCGAGCGAACGGGAATACGCAAAAGTCTATGGTCTCACCCGGCAGAAATTGAAACTGGCGCCGCCGGATGTTCTCATCATGCATCCGGGGCCGCTGAATCGAGGGCTTGAAATCGCCCCGGATGTGGCGGATGGACCCTGTTCACTGATTCTTGATCAGGTCACCAACGGTGTGGCCTTGAGAATGGCGCTTTTTTATCTGCTGGCCGGAGGGATGCGAAATGCTGGTGATTAAAGGCGGACATGTCATCGATCCCGGGAATGTGGATGGGGTATATGATATTTATATCCGAAACGGTCATATTTCCGCCCTGGTGGATCGACGGAATGGCGAATCGAAGACAGGCCAGCCCGAGGCTGTGGATTCAAGGGAAATCGAACGGGAAATCAATGCCGAGGGAAAAATCGTTACACCGGGGTTGATCGATATGCATGTGCATCTGCGGGAACCCGGATATGAATACAAGGAGACCATCGCCACGGGAAGCCTGGCAGCCGCTGCTGGCGGATTTGCCGCCGTTTGCTGCATGCCCAATACCAAACCGGTGAACGACTGCGCGGAAGTCACGCGGTATATCATTCAGAAAGCGGAGGAAGCCGGATTTGCCCGCGTATTTCCCGTGGGTGCCATCAGCAGGGCATCAGAAGGGAAAGCGCTGGCGGATTTCGGGGAATTGAAAGCCGCGGGCGCTGTTGCCGTAACCGATGACGGCAGGCCCGTAAGTGACAGCCGCTTGATGAGGCGCGCCATGGAATATGCAACGGGGTTTGGACTGCCGGTGATTTCCCATTGTGAAGATATCGGTTTGGCGGAGAATGGCGTGATGAATGAAGGTCCGGTGGCCACACGGTTGGGCCTTGCCGGTATTCCCAATGCCGCCGAGACCGTCATGGTGATGCGCGACATTGTCCTGAGCGCCCTCACCGGAGCACATGTGCATATCGCCCATGTCAGCACGGCGGAATCGGTTTCGGCCATCCGATCCGCCAAGCGCCAGGGACTAACCGTGACGGCGGAAACAGCGCCCCATTATTTCACCCTTACGGACGAGGCGGTGGGGTTATACAACACGAATGCCAAGATGAATCCTCCGTTACGTTCGGAAACGGATCGCCAGGCAATACGGGAAGGGTTGGCGGACGGTACCATCGATGTCATCGCAACCGATCATGCCCCCCATTCGATTCTGGAAAAGGAAGTGGAATTCGATCAGGCGGCCAACGGAATCATCGGCCTTGAAACCAGTCTGGCCCTGTCCCTCGCCTTGGTGAGGGACAAGATTTTGGATTTCGGAGGTCTGGTAAACAAGATGGCCAAAAATCCAGCCCGTATCCTCGGATTGGCGTGTGGAATCAAGGTCAACAGTCCGGCCGATCTGACAATTCTCGATCCGCGCCAGCCCATTGTCGTGGAGCCGGGTTCATTTCATTCCCTGGGCCGCAACACCCCTTTCGGCGGCATATCGCTGCAGGGAAGGGTGCTGCTGACCATGGTCGGCGGACGAATCGTTTTCAGCAATCTGTAATCGCTTCGTCGGAACCACCGGAATCGCACCGGGAACCGTATCCGGTTCCAGTGGTGTCTCCCGCTCCTTGGCATTGTCTATTGACAAGTCCTCAGATTACTGTTATTTTTCAACAACGACTGCAGATCATAAAGAGCTCCGAATACAGTGACAGTTCCTTTTTCCGGATGATGCGAATGCGCGATTCAAGCAGTTTCGGTCCCTTTTTTTTCATTTCATGCAATATTATCAGCAATACGTTTTATTCCCGTATACTTATTCAGAAGACCAACCAACCCTTGGTGGAAGGGCATTGAGCGTTCATGCCGGCAGCCGATAAACAAGCGCATATATTGGTGGTGGACGATGAGTTGAGTATGCGGGAATTCCTGGAGGTCATGCTGATCCGGGAAGGATATCGGGTCAGCCTTGCCGGAAATGGCGCCCAGGCCATCGAGATGCTGAACGCATCGTTTTTCGACCTGATTCTGCTGGATATCCGACTGGGAGATATAAGCGGTATCGATGTGCTGCAAGAAGCCAAACGACGCAACCCCGAAGCGGTGGTGATCATGATTTCCGCTTTTTCCACCACGGAAGCGGCGGTTTCCGCCATGAATTACGGCGCATATGATTATGTTCCTAAACCGTTCGATAACAACGAGTTGCGTCAGACCATCCGTTTGGCCCTGGAACGCAAGACCATTGCCCACGAGAAACAGATCCTGGATGATGAGTTGCAGCAGCAGATTCATTTTGGGCGGCTGGTGGGCAACAGCCCCGGAATGATGAAGATTTACAATCTGATTCGGCAGGTGGCCCAGACCCGCACGAACGTATTGATATCCGGTGAAAGCGGCACGGGAAAAGAGTTCATCGCCCGGGCCATCCATGAGCAAAGTGATCGCCGCCAGCAACCGTTTGTGCCGGTCAATTGCGGCGGGATTCCGGAAAATCTCATGGAGAGCGAACTCTTCGGGCATCAGCGTGGGGCCTTTACCGGAGCGACCCAGGATAAACAGGGGCTGTTCGAGATCGCCCATAAGGGCACCATTTTTCTGGACGAAATCGGTGAATTGAGTCTCGCGTTGCAGGTAAAGCTGCTGCGCGCCGTTCAGGAGCGCGCCTTTAAAAGAGTGGGCGGGACACGGGATATCAGTGTGGATATCCGCATTATTTCCGCAACCAATAAAAAACTGGATGAGGAAGTGATCGCCGGCCGTTTTCGGGAAGACCTGTTTTACCGGCTGAATGTCATTGAAGTCAAAGTGCCCCCGCTGCGGGAACGAAAAAGCGACATCAAGATTCTGTCCCAGTATTTTCTGGAAAAATACGCCAAGGAAATGAACAAATCTGTGGCCAAGATATCCTCATACGCCATCGACATGTTGAAGAAATACGATTTCCCCGGTAACGTGAGGGAGCTGGAAAATCTCATTGAGCGTTCCGTAGCTTTGTCCACCACCAACATCATTCTTCCGGAGAGCCTTTCCATTTCCATCCATAAGCGGCGCTGGATCGAGGGAGTGAAGAACCGCCGGTACAATATCGAGGATGTGACCCATGGCGTCAATCTGGATGAAATCCTTGGGGAAATCGAGGCTGCCTATATCCATAAGGCCATGGAATGCGCCAACGGCAATAAAAATCGGGCTGCTGAACTGCTGGGGATTTCGCTGCGTTCCATGCGTTACCGCTTTGATAAGATCGAAGGCGACCCCAGAATCGAAGGCTGAGAATTCGGGGCGGGTCATGACAATTTTTGTCAGCACCCCCCCAAAGGTCGGACAATTTTTGTCAAAAGAAAAGAAGGCACCACCGGAAATTCCAGTGGGCAATGAATCAATGGCAAGGTTATTTCGTTTCACAATATATTTTAAACCAAATAGTTATAAAGTATCGCTCGTTTTTAGGACAAATGGCATTTAATTTGCTTGAAGGTAAGGGCAAGTGCTTGGCACGTTGAAAGGCCCGGGAAGGAGGATTCATCACCCCCCAAGAAATGACAACGGGTTGATGTCATCAAAGACTGATTAAGCATCATCGGTAATTCTGGTAGTAATGGAAAGAGAACAAACACCATACAACAATCACACAAAGGAGGTCGGCAAATGATTCGCAAAGCAAAAGGCAACCAAGGTTTCACCCTGATCGAACTCATGATCGTCATCGCCATCATCGGTATTCTGGCAGCCATTGCCATTCCCAACTTCATCGCCTACCGGAACAAGGCATTCTGCAGCGCGGCTGAATCGGATGTCCGCAGTGTTGCGGCAGGTCT
This sequence comes from Thermodesulfobacteriota bacterium, assembly GCA_049320885.1. Classification (GTDB taxonomy): domain Bacteria; phylum Desulfobacterota; class Desulfobacteria; order Desulfobacterales; family SURF-7; genus DYJD01. Next base: position 163,951 of record JBMORA010000064.1, read on the forward strand.
ATCGGATTATTTCTCCATTGCAGCTCACACAGTTCTGCCCACCCAAGCTGCGGTTAGCGAAATTGACCTGAGCTACGGCAACAATGCTTTCTCTGTCCGGTTGAGCCGTTTCGGTCAGTCGACCGCCAATACGGGCACCATCAGTGGAACCGTTGACAATATCTACATCACGGTTACGGATGAGAGCGGAAGATGCCCCGCCGACTACCGCCTGGTTAACCGGAACACCTGGACCGGTGAAGGTGGAGCGGCTGACGGGTCGGATTGGGTTGCCTTTAAACGCATGATTCTTGAATAAACCAAAAAGCGAAAGGCGCATTTCCCATGCGCCTTTCGCTTTTTTTGTCTCCGCTACCGTCCTTCCGCTTGATCCTTCCATTTTTTGGTTTTTCTTTTCTTCTTCTTCTGTTACTACTGTTCCGTAAGGACCTATGATAAAAGAATCGATTTCCATGCAACCGGGCAGTAGACGACGGAGGAAACGGTGAGGGATGATAGAGCCGACGGATGGCTGATATTCCGAATTCCCGCCTTCCTGTTGCTGGCCGGTTTGATTGTTCCGATCTACTATAACAGCCTGAAGGCCGAATGGCATCTGGATGACGAACCCAACATCCTGTTGAATCAGCGGTTGCATATCGAGACCCTGTCGCTGGATAGCATCGGCAAGGCCATTTTTTCCCGAAAACTTGGCCGTCCGGGATTATACCGGCCCCTGGCTTATCTTTCATTTGCCCTGAACTGGTATGCGGGGGGGCGGGATCCTGTTGGATATCATCTGGTCAATATCATTCTGCACACTGCCACTGCATGGCTGCTGTACCTGTTGTGCCGTTCTTTGCTGGAAATCCGTCCCGGCCTAAAGGAGAGCGGAAAAGAAACGGCGGCTTCCACTGCCTTGCTGGCGGCGGCCATATGGGCGATCAATCCCATCCAGACCCAGGCCGTGACCTATATTGTTCAACGCATGGCGGTTATGGCAGCGTTTTTTTACGTGCTGGGGATGTTGTCCTATGTCAAAGCCAGAACCGCGCCGGGTCTTTTCCAGCGCCGGTTTGCTTATGGCCGTTGTTGTTTCTGGTTCGTATGCGGTCTGGGCGCCAAGGAAAACGTGGCGCTTCTTCCACTGTCGCTACTACTGGTGGAATGGATTTTTTTCCAGAACGGTGGGTTTGATTTTATAAAGCGACCTCTTTTTTGGATCGTGGCGGGGGTATCGGTGCTGGCGATCCTAGTCACGGTGTTGGCGCTGACCGGCGGCGCTCCGCTGGAGTATATGTCGAGGAGATACAGCGCCAGACCTTTCACCATTTGGGAACGGCTGTTGACCCAACCCCGGGTGCTGATGATCTATCTATCCCAGCTGTTTTATCCCCTGCCGCAGCGCTTATCCATCACCCATGACCTTGCCCTTTCCACTTCCTTTTTCCATCCCTGGACGACATTGCCGGCGATGATCGGCGCGATGGCCAGTATCGTGCTCGCAGCCCTGTCAGCGAGGCGGTACCCGCTGTTTTCCGTTGCGGTCTTGTTTTTTTTCTTGAATCATGGGGTGGAATCCAGCTTCTTCCCCCTGGAACTGGTCTTTGAGCATCGCAATTATTTGCCGTCCCTGCTGCTTTTTTTACCGGTGGCCGCTGGCTTGCAGCGGGTCCTGGGTTATTTGAAGAACCATAACCACTGGCTGCTGGCCGCGACCGTCGGTGTCCTGGCGATGACGTTGATCGGATTGGGCCTGGGAACCCACATTCGCAATGAAACCTGGGCAACAAGAAAAAGTTTGTGGATCGATGCGGTACGGAAGTCTCCGGCTAATTATCGGGCCTTGTTCCAAGCCGGTCTTCAGTTTGCCTGGGATGATCATCCGACACAAGAAAAATACGACCTGGCCCTGCTCCTTTTTGAGCGCTGCCTGAATGTGGCTCCCCAGGAATTGAAGGACAGTGATGGCGATCGGGCGAGCATTTGGGGAAATATGGCCAGCATTTTTTATCGAACGAGGCAGTATGGCAGCGCCATAGAATTGTTTCATAAGTCTTTGGAGTTGAATCCGAATTATGGAATGGCGCGCCATGATTTGATCGCTGCCTTGATCCAGGTCGGTCGCCTGGATGAGGCCCTGGAGCAGTCGGAAAAACTTGTCCGGCAGCATCCATTCCGACCGGATTATCAAAGCAGAAGAGGTTTTTTATTGCTCTGGAGCAATCAATACGACCAGGCGTTGACCTGTTTTCAGCGGGCGCTGAGACAAGGGGACGGGACGAACGATTTGATGGTGAATACGGGCGCGGCCTTGACCAAACTGAATCAGTGGCGGAACGGCATCTGGTTTTTGAATCAGGCGGCCAGGCTCAGACCCTTGGATCCGTTCCCCCGGCTGGCTATGATCGAAAACCGGGTTCTGGCAGGAGACCGGGAAGGTGCGGAACGGAACGCCCGTAAGCTGGTGACGGCATTCCCGGCTGGAAGCATCATGGCGGCATTGGCAACCATAGATCCAAGACACGGCCGTCCGCCCTTGTCGATAGAGGTAATCCGGCCTTTCATCCGGGATGCGTTGACGGCCGATCTGGTGGAATTGGGAATCCCGGATTAAACGAATCGATTCATTTTTCACCGGCAATATGATAAACATGCTGGTTTGGCGATGGTGACGATTGACCCGGGAAGCGCTTGCCATCGTCAACGAGTATATCCAGGGATACTGAATTCGAAATTTATGCGCTCATCAAAACCAATCATTCCATTGCCGTATGCCTGGTATTATATCCCGGTGGTCCTGATCGCGATGATCGGCTTTTTCGACGCCTGCTATCTGGCTGTTTCCCATTACCGGGTGTATACCGATATGGAATATCAAAGTTTTTGCGCCATTTCCCGGGCGTTCAACTGCGACACGGTATCCCAAAGTCCCTATTCCATATTAATCGGGGTGCCGGTTCCGGTCTGGGGAATCATCGGCTATGCGGTTGTAATTCTCCTGTTGCTGTTCGCCCGCCCGCAATTGGTTTCCGGGAAGCGCATCTGGACCCTGGTGTTCCTCATTTCCCTGGGATTCAGCATTTACAGCATGGTGTTGGCGCTGATATCCACTTTTTGGATCGACAGTTATTGCATCATGTGCATCCTGAGCTACGCCGTGAACTTGTTGCTGCTCTATTTTTCATGGTTGATCCGCAAGCGATTTCAGGTGGAGCCGCTCTTATCGGCCGTCAAGCTGGATGTAGAACACTTGCTCCCGCGCAGCAAAAGAAGTTTGGGGTTTCTGGTTTGCTGTGTTTCCATCCTTCTGGCGGGACTGGCGGCACTGCCTTCCTATTGGCGCCTGAAGCCTCCGGAGTTGTCACAGGAGATTCCCACCGGGACAACCGCGGAGGGTTTTCCCTGGTGCGGAGCAGAGCACCCGAAACTGGTCATCACCGAATTTGCCGACTACCGGTGTTTTCAATGCAAGAAAATGCATTTTTTCCTGCGCAATCTAATCCAGAAAAATCCGGATAAAATTCGCTTGATTCATCGCCATTTTCCCATGGATCAGAAAATCAATCCGATCGTTCGGGAACCGTTCCACGAGGGGGCGGGATTGTTGTCCATGATTGCCATTGCGGCGGCCCGTGACGGAAAATTCTGGCCCATGAATGATCGATTGTTTGAACTCGCCCGGGAAAGACAAGAAATGGACACCAAGATGTTGGCCCGGGATATCGGAATGGATCCCAAGAGCCTGGTGGACGCCCTGTTGGATCCCCGGACCAAAGCGCATCTATCCAGGGACATCCAGGACGGTATCCGGCTGGGAATATCGGGTACTCCCGCCTACCTGGTCGAAGGCAATCTGTATTTGGGATGGTTGCCGGGTAACGTATTGGCCAGGGTTATGGAATAGAAGCCCTATCCGGCAGTGATATCTGGGTAAGGAGATATGGCTCATCGAAAAGAACTGACAGCGATTGTCCTGGTGTTTGTCCTGGCCCTGGAGATCCGGCTGATCTATCAGGCCGCCTCTGTGGTGGATACTCCCATTCGGGCCGACTCCGCCAAATATGTCGATGCTGCTTATAACCTGCGTCATTTCGGTGTCTATTCCCTGGACAGACCGCGTAAGGACAATCGACCGCCGCAATCGAATACAGACCTCGCGCCCGGCTACCCACTATTTATCAGCCTGTTTTTACATGATAACAAGCTTTGGGGCAGCGGCATATTGAAGGTCCAGGCTGTCATGGGGTCCCTGGTGAGTGTTTCCGCCCTGCTGCTGGCACGAATGGCGCTGCCGTTTCCCTGGGCCGTGGCCGCCGGAATCATGACCGCGGCCAGCCCACATCTGGTGGCCATGGACGGTTATTTTCTTTCGGAAAGTCTTTTTACCTTTATCCTGATGTGCGGGATTGTATTGACCGCCCTTACCTGGCGGTACCGGCGTTACAGCATCTCCTTTGCAGCCGGCCTGATATTGGCCCTGTCATCCCAGGTGCGGGCGGTAAGCCTGTTGCTGCCCTTCTTTCTGGCCCTCGCTTTTTTGTTCACGGCGGAGGGCAAGCGCCCGCTAGCCTGGAAAACCATCGGTCATTCCCTCTGTTTCGCCATCGCTTTTCTGACAATCGCCGGGGCTCACAAATGGTTTATGAGGGCGGTCTCAATCCCGCAACAGGCGGCGATGGTTGCTATGGCGCCGCACAAGGGTTTCCGGGATGTCGGAAAAGTGATCCGGGGGATTCAATTCTGTCTGATTCCTCCGGAATTTTTTATCCAGGGGGTCGACCATGTATATGCCCGTCACGGGCACCGGGAATATCGGAATCCCACCAAGACACCTTTTCAGGATCGGCCGCTGCGCTATCTTCAGTGGGGGTTGTATGCCAAGCTGATCACCATGTGGCACTGGGACGACCTTTTTAACGGGGATGTCTACATTTACCCCATGCTGCGAAAAGGCTTCGAGGAGAACATGTTTCTGAAAACAGTGCACCGGTCGATGCGGATACTCCATTGGCCGCTGTTTTTTCTGGCCATGGCTGCGCTCCCCATGTTCTGGGTGCGCCGACGGTTGAAAATGCAGCCGGACCGGGAAGGAGTTCTGCTTATACCCGCCATGGCCTTTGTCTATTTTCTGCTGCTGCTCTGGCTGATTTCCTGGATCACGCGGTACACCATTCCGGTCCGTCCGGTTTCATATGTCCTCGCCTGTGCCTCCCTGTATTGGCTTTGGAGCAGTGTCGGCAACCGTTTTCCCAATATCCGTGGAACCGCATGAATATCGCCACGAGACAGATATCTTTCGTTGTTCCGAGAATGTCGATTGTTGCCGCACTGTTCATTCTATTTTGTCTGGCCTATATAGCAGCGCCTTATTGGCGAATTGATCCGTCAGCGGGAAACCGGATTCTGTTGCTGATGTTTACCATGTTGTCGGGGGCATTATGGGCCTTTTCAGCATCTGCTGAAGTCCGTTTGCAGGTATCGCGAGATCAGTTCGTTGATATGGTTTTTTGTTTTTTTCTAATGGGGGCGCTGAACCATCGGACTTTGACTGCTGGTATTCCGTGGAAGGGGGACGAGGACTACCATATGATAATTGTGGGTGTCCTCGCCGGCCGGCCGGATTTGTTATCGGCCGGTTTTTGCCTGATGGCGGTTGTGATATATTGCACCTTACGGCGTCCAAAATGGGTTGCCCCCTTGGCGATCCTGATGGTTTTTTATTGTATTTTCTGGGGTGCCTGGTTGAACCCGCAGCCTTCAATCCTATTGCGGTATCCGTATTTTTCAAGATATTTTCAAGCGATTCCACCGGCCGTGGCCACCAGCTTCCAGGCCTTCCATAATGAACTGTCTTATCGCATTCTTCCGTTCCTGGCCTCGACAGTCACTGTCTGGATCTGCTGCCGGCAGAGCGGACTTGAACCAAAGAGAAGATTTCTCCTGGGGGCATCGCTTTGTTCCCTGCCGATTTTGTATTACTACTCCTCCATTCTGTATCTGGAAATGCCTGCCGTCGCTCTGATGATGATCACCATGGCCGGGATGCCGGGGTTGCTTACGGCGGACTTTGCGGAAATCCGTAAAAAACCCGAATGGTTTTCCCTTATAGCGGTCGGCTTCATAAAGGAAACCATGGCTGTTTTCCTGCTGGCCTATATCGGCTCCCGGTTGGCGATAGGGTTGATATCCCGTCGGCGGCGGGGGACATCTTCCGAAGATACATGGAGACGTTATTTTCCATGGGATGAAATCCGTATTCAGGCCGCTGTATTGCTGCCAACAGCGGTTTATCTGTTCTATCGTTTCGCATATGGTTCCAGAAGAAAATTCGAACCCAGTCTTGCTCATTTTACCGATCCCCGGATCTATTCCGTGTTTTTTCAATCCCTGCTGGAGCAATTCGGTTTGTTCTGCCTGTTTTCCGTATTGGGGCTGATAATTCTCATCCGGGAGAAAAAAAAACAAACAGCCGGTTTTATCCTGCTCACATTTTTAATGACATTCCTGTTGATTGCGGCCGACAATCCCTCTTATGTGGGGTATAGCCGTTTCAATCTTCTGTTGTTTCCCGCCATCATGGTTCCGGCTGTAGAAGCCATCCGGATGATATCACGGAAACGCGAGACCATTGCCGGATTGATTCTTTGTGCGACAATCGCCGTGAATTTCGCGATCAGCCCCATCCATATGGACGGCACCAAAAAGCCGTTGTGGGGGAGTGGGTTGTGTGATACTGCGGAACATTATTACCCGTACCGGGAGGCGTTGCGTTGGCTGAAGTCTGAAAGAGCAGCCGAGCCGCTTCTTTTTGCCGGCTTGAATTATTCGTATTATTTCCGTTTTTATTTTGATCAGCTCGGCTGGGAGCCTCGGCACGCCGTGATGTTTTCCGCAGCGAACGAGAAACCGGTGGAGACCCCGGGGAAGGTATTTTTCGCCGCCAATCGGAACCATTATAAGACCATCGTGTACCATATCCCGCATGAAGGGGTAGTTCCGGCGGGAGGCGAATTCGGATATGGTTTAAAAAAAGTGTTTCGAAACCAAGCGCATGCGCTGGCGGTTTACGGCAGATGGTGAGAACGGGGTGCTTGACAACCCGTGAAGCCCTTGGGATGTTCGGGTCAAAACCGCGACGACAAACGGAAAAAATGGACCGTGATGAAACCAAAAATAACAGTCATCATTCCTGCCTATAACGAGGCGGAAACCATCGCTGATGTGATTGCCAAAATCAGAACGCTTCATCCGGATTTCAGTATCATCGTCATCAACGACGGTTCCGGGGACGACACGGCAAGCAAGGCCCTTGAAGCCGGCGCGGAAGTCTACAGCCATCCCTACAATATCGGAAACGGGGCGGCCGTGAAAAACGGAATCCGGATGGCGGAAGCGGATATCCTGGTTTTCATGGACGGCGACGGCCAGCACAATCCGGATGATATCGGGCTGCTGTTGGAACAGCTTGGCGACTATGACATGGTGGTCGGCGCCCGTTCCATGACCGGACATACCTCCTTTACGCGGGCTTTTGGAAACAGGGTATATAATTGGCTGGCTTCTTATGTGGCCAATTTCCGTATCGTAGATCTGACCTCCGGCTTCCGGGCTGTGAAGGCGGATTTGGCAAAGGAATTTATTTATTTGTTGCCGAATACCTACTCCTACCCGACCACCTTGACGCTGGGTGCCCTCCGAAGCGGCTGGAGTGTCAAATATGTTTCGATCAAGATGCGCAAACGGGAGAAAGGCAAAAGCAATATCAGCATTGTCAAGGACGGCGCCCGCTTTTTCATGATCATTACCAAGATATGTACTCTTTTTTCGCCCCTGAGGGTTTTTCTGCCGGTGAGTTTCAGCATGTTCCTGATGGGTGTTTTATATTATTTTTACACTTTTATAACCCAAGGGCGTTTTACCAACATGAGCGCGGTGCTGTTGACCAACGCGGTGGTGATTTTCATGATGGGCCTTGTATCGGAACAGATCAGCCAGATGCGCTCCGAGAGGCGTCTGCGCAGTCGGGTGAAAAAAGAATCGGATCAGAAAGAGTATTGAATTGGATGGGTGTAGTGGAAGTGGTTTTAAAACAATATATATTAAAAACAAATAAATAAACAGATGATGGGGTAAAATTCAAGGGGCGGAGCTGTGCCGACCGTTGCCGGGGAACGGCATCCCGGTAGGCGGGCGGTTCTTCCTGAGCAAATGGATGCCAATATAGCGAGGATACAACATGCCGCACAGGGCTAGCAGCATTGCCGTCATTGGTTCCGGGTACTGGGGCAAGAATCTGATTCGCAACTACCATGAACTCGGTGTTCTCCGGATGATTTGCGATAAGAACGAAATCGTTTTGTCGCAGTTCAAGGAACAATATCCAGACACTGAAATCTGTCTTTCCATTCAGGACGTGCTTTCCCGGGCGGATATTCAGGGCGTGGTCATTGCCACGCCGGCGGAAACCCATTTTGTTCTGGCCCGGGAAGCGCTGCTTGCGGGCAAGCATGTCTACGTGGAAAAACCGTTGGTACTGGAGGAGAATGAGGCGGAAGAACTGATCGCCCTTGGCAAGGCAAACGGGTTGATCCTGATGGTCGGGCATTTGCTGCAGTATCATCCGATTTTTGTAAAGCTGAGGGAATTAACCACCGCCGGCGAATTGGGGCGGATCCATTATATTTATTCCCACCGCCTCAATCTCGGGAAAATCCGCCGTGAGGAAAATATTCTGTGGTCTTTCGCGCCCCATGATATTTCCATGATACTTACCCTTGCCGGCGAGGAGCCCGAGCATATTCTGGCCACCGGCGGCAATTATCTTCATCATAAAATCGCCGATGTCACCACCACACATCTGGAATTCCCCTCGGGTTTGAGAGCGCATACGTTTGTGTCGTGGCTTCATCCGTTCAAGGTACAGCAGCTGGTGGTTGTAGGCGACCGCAAGATGGCCGTTTTTGACGATATCCAGCCCTGGCAGGACAAACTACTGGTCTATCCCCATGAAATCCGGTGGCAGAACCATATTCCGGTTCCAGGCAAGGCCGAGCCGGAAAGATTCGTCATCCCCCAGGCGGAACCGTTGCGCCTGGAATGCGAGACCTTCCTGGAGTGCATTGCCAGCGGGAAAAAACCCATAACGGATGGCAAGGAAGGTCTTCGGGTCCTCAAGGTCCTGAAGGCCGGTCAGTATTCCATGAACCATCGCGGCGCCGCGGTTTCACCGGGGGAGACACCCGTTTCCGGCTCCAAAGCTTTTGTTCATCCCAGCGCCGTTGTCGATAAGGGATGTGTCATTGGAAGAGACGTCAAAATCTGGCATTTTTCCCATGTGCTGTCCGGCTCCACAATTGGAGCTAATTGCAATATCGGCCAGAACGTAATGATCGGTCCGGATGTCGTGATTGGTAGAGGGTGCAAGATTCAGAACAATGTTTCTGTTTATCTGGGCGTGACACTGGAGGACTTCGTTTTTTGCGGGCCATCGGTGGTGTTCACCAATATTTACAATCCCAGGGCGGAAATCCGAAAAATGGATCAGGTGCGGCCGACCCTGGTAAAAACCGGAGCGACTTTGGGGGCGAACTGCACCATCGTCTGCGGTGTGACCATCGGTAGATATGCATTTATCGGAGCCGGAACTGTGGTTACGAAAAATATTCCGGATCATGCGCTGATTGTCGGGAATCCGGGAGTACAGATCGGCTGGGTTTGCCGTTGCGGGGAAAGATTATCGGATGGGTTTTCTTGCACGGCATGCAACCGGTTATATTCGCTGTCTGATGGAAAAATGGAAGAAAGATAGCAGCATCGGCAACAGCTGCCGGGGCGGGTTCATAAAATGAGGCGGTCAAAGGCAATGCCGTTGAAAAAATACCACGGGAAGAGGTGAGGGAATTGAAAACGGGAGGCAGTTTTTCAAAGGATATGCTAAAACTGGTTTCCGGTTTTTCCATCGTTCAGTTGTTAAACCTTCTCGCCGCTCCGCTGCTGACCCGCCTTTACTCACCGGAATCTTTCGGAGCCGTCGCCCTTTTCATTTCCATTACCAGCATCATAAGCGCCATTGCCTGCATGCGTTACGAACTCGCCATCGTTTTGCCGGAAGACGACGAGGAAGCCGCCAATATATTCGTTTTGAGCCTGGTCATCAGCGTCATGATCACGATCGTGACGGCGGTAGTGGTCATCTTGGGACGAAACATTATCCTGGATCTTTTGGATATAACCATCTTATCGCCTTACCTCTACTTGATTCCCATTGCAGTTCAACTTACCGGTATTTCCATGGCGTTATCCTATTGGAGCTCCAGGAAAAAAAGATTTGGAACTCTTTCCGTTTCAAAGGTGGGAGGCTCCCTGGCGATGACAGCGGTCGCTCTTGGAGGCGGGGTCGCCGGCATTGCGACCCATGGAACGATGATCGGTTCAAATCTGGCGGGGCAGTTGGTTTCGATGATCATTCTGGGGATGAAGTCCTGGCGCGATGACTGGAGATATGCCGTTGCTACCGTTCGGTGGCGGGCGATATCGGCGGGCATGAAGCGTCATCGCAATTTTCCTCTATATAGCAGCTGGTCGGCCTTGCTCAATGTGCTATCATGGCAATTGCCGGTATTTCTGTTATCGATGTTTTTTTCACCAACAGTGGTTGGATACTACTCATTTGGGTTTCGGATTTTACAATTACCGATGAATTTGATCGGCAGCGCCATTTCCCAGGTTTTTTTCCAGCGGGCGGCGGAAGCCCGTCATGACGGGAAACTGGCTGTCTTGGTTGAGGACTTGTTTCGCAGATTGGTGATGTTCGGCCTTTTCCCGATGTTGATGCTGACAATAGCGGGCCGTGATTTATATCGGCTCGTTTTCGGAGAGAACTGGTCGGAGGCAGGTGTTTATACTCAAATTTTAGGCCTCTGGGCTTTTCTGTGGTTTATTTCTTCGCCTTTAAGCACCCTTTTCGCTGTCTTGGAGAAACAGGATTTCGGCTTCAAGCTGAACATTGTGCTGCTGGCAACAAGATTGCTCAGTCTCGTACTGGGGGGATTTCTGGGCAATGCACGACTATCCTTGATATTGTTCTCGCTGACCGGAATATTGATTTATGGATATTTATGTTATGCAATCATGGCCCATGCAGGCGTGGCACGAAAAGCAGTCGTCACTGTTATATTGGATGGCTTGAAGCCGATCCTCCCGTTTCTGGTCGTTCAACTGGTGGTGCAGCTTGTCAGCCAGGACATTTGGCAAAAAAATATTTCCGTTGGGATCCTATCTGTATTATACTTGGCATACTTATATAAAAAACAAGTGAAGGGTTCAGGATGAATCCATCGATTGATGTTCTTCCGGATGACTATTATGAAGCCTTGGGGATGCCGAAGCCTTTTAAGCCATTTGGGCTATTGGATTTTTATCGGTTTTACATGGCTTGCCGAGAACTGGCTTCCGGTTCGGTGCTGGATGTAGGCGCCTATTACGGTGATTTTTTGAAAATGGCCGCCAAGAACGGGCGCGAAATTTCTGGCACGGAAATCAATCAAAAAAGAGTCGATCTGGCCAACTCAATTCTCGCAAAAAATTGTGTCCGACTGGACTTCCGGAACGGGAAGCTATCGAGTTTCCAGGAGGACGATGTGGACAATACGGTGTGTACGGAGGTTATTGAGCACGTTCCCGACGATCGGTCGGCATTGAAGGAACTTTGCCGTGTAACCCGGAAAAAAGTCATTGTGACCGTGCCCTTTAAAGAAACAATAAACAAGGTCCTCTGTGTTCATTGTTCTCAATACACCCCCTATTCAGGGCATTTGCATACATATGATTTCGCGACCATCGAGAATATGGTGCCCGAAGGCTGGGTGATCCGGAAGAAAACCTCGTTTGCAAAAAAAATGACTTTTTTGCTTTTCGGCCGAATGAAGCTGCCGGCTCATCCCTTCCTTCTATCGATCATGCATGGGATTGACATGGTGTTTCCCGGCGATGGTCGCTGGCTCTTACTGGTGCTTACTCCGGTGACACCGAAATAGGAAAGCAGGAAGTGAGAAAATGCCCGGCATGCGAAAAAACCTGAACTGGTTCCAATACGGGGAAAATCATGCAGCAAGGCATTTCTGATTGCCAGGCTCTCCATCTTCGTTTCAAAGGAGCGAGGAATTATCTCCACGGTAGCGATATTTACAATGCCGTGAATGATGTCGCCTCCTTGTTGGTGAGGCGGGTCGACGCCTATCTTTCTAACCTTGTTTTCCGAAAATTCGTCCGAAAAGATTGTAATGTCTGTCTGCTACCACCCGAGAATGAGCGAACCATCGTGGGAACGGGGAGAATTCGTTCGGGAAATGAGGAGCCGAGGAAAATTTGGATAGCGGAAACGGAACGGATGGTGTTTGAACGCTACGAGTTTATTGAGAGTGAGATCACTTCCGCGGCCATCGATGGGAAAAACCGGATCCGGCTGGAAATAAAGACCGGCTATACACCCATTGAGGAAGTCATTGCCCTTACGAAGTCCCTCAGCTACCGACTGGTCCCCGATATTTCCGGGAAATGGCTTTTCGCCCAGCTGGATCTGACCCATCCTTTCAAGAAGGAACGAAAAAACCTCGCAATCGTCCAAAAATCCGTTTTGGCGAAACGATTTTCGGATAATGAAATCTTTCAGGATGATGAATATGCGGGAAACATACGATTCATTGTAGGTGAACCGTGATCGGTATCAGCCATATCGCAAGCCATATCCCATCAATATGTATGGACAACATTCAACTTGGCCGCGAATTCGGCCAATCCGAGGACTTCATCAGAAAAAAAATCGGGGCTGTAAGGCTTCCCCGGAAGGACGCTGATGAAGAAACCTCCGATATGGCGGTGGCAGCCATAAGGAAATTGATTGAGAAAACCAATTTGCCATTTTCGAAAATCGAGGCAATTGCCCTTGTAACGCAAAATGGCGACGGATTCGGCCTGCCCCATACTTCGGCAATTCTTCACCGGAAGCTATCGTTGCCCCCCACAGTTGCGGTTTTCGATATCTCGCTGGGTTGCTCCGGGTATGTATATGGGTTGTCCGTTTTGAAAGGATTTTTGGAAGCCGCCGGTATGAAAAGTGGAATTTTGATAACGGCGGATCCCTATTCCAGGATTGTCGACCGGACGGACAAGAACACGGCGCTCCTTTTCGGTGATGCGGCAACGGCTACGCTTCTCGAGAATGGGGCTGAATGGAGAATCGGGCGTCCGCTTTTCTGGACGGACGGAGCCGGGGCGGAATATCTGCGGGTTCATGATGGCAGGCTGGTTATGAACGGACGGCAGGTTTTCAATTTCGCAGTTTCAAATGTTCCCCGCCAGATCGTCGAGTTGCTTGAAAAGGAGGGGTTCCGGCAGGAGGATATGGATCTGTATTGCCTCCATCAGGGAAGTGCCGCTATTGTGGAGGCCATTGCCAGGCATTTCCCGACGGTGAAGGATCGTTTCCCGTCCGGCATCGAAGCTACCGGCAATACGGTTTCTTCTTCCATACCGCTTTTGCTGGAGGGATTTTTATTTGATTCGGATATCAATCGAATCGTATTGAGCGGTTTTGGCGTTGGATTTTCCTTGGCAACGACAATACTACAAAGAAAAGGGCTTTGTCATGATTAACGAGGGGCAGATCCGCGCCGCAATGAAAGCAGCCGGCGTCGACATCAATGTGGACAAAATAGCGGTGGATACCTCACTTCGGGATGCCGGTATGGACAGCCTGGATATGTTCAATCTTTTTTTGGAGATTGAAACCGCCTTTCAAATCAAAATTCCGGATGAGGCCATTGAAAATCTTCAAACCATTGAGGAGATCCGGAACTACCTGAATCAAAGCGTTCGATGATATCGTATTCATACCGGCGCTATCGACCCGGAGACGAGAGAGCTGTCAATGGACTTTATCAACTCCTTACCGGCCGGATACGATCGACAGCCGCCTACCGCTGGCAGTGGTTTCACAATCCGGCGGATAGGAGTGAAATCTGGCTGATTGAAGCCGGGCAGAATGAGGGTGACCGGGTGCTGATCGGACATCATGGGATCATGCCCATTCCTTTTTCCATGGGCAGGGAAGATCTCCTCTTCGGTAAGACCGAGAATACATTTGTTCATCCGGATTATCGTTCCAGAATTCTCTATCCGCGTTTTGAGAGTCGATTCCGGCAGGAATACGAGGGGAGGTTTCACGCCCTTTTTTCCACCATGGGTAGCGAGGAAGCCATCCGGCAGCGGAAGGCCCAGGGGTATCATTTTGCCGCGGCCTGGAAACAATATTGCTGGAGTGTGCATCCGGTAAGCGATGCATTTTTCCTGGTAGCCGCCCTGAGGGAACGGTTCGTTTCGTCTTTTCAACAGAAGACGGGCCGACAGAAAGCGGGGTTGCCGAGCAAGCGGAATCCGGCAGGGAAATGGAAGCATTTGAATGTGGAAATAACCTGTCATATGCCTCCGGAAACGGAACGCGTTGATTTTTTCAAAACCTTTTGGAAATCCGTCCGACACCGGTATGGCATCACTCCTTCCAGGAATTACCGGGAATTGCGATGGCGTTTTTGGGATAATCCTTATATTTCGTATATGACATTGATCATGAACGAGCCGAATGCCGGAAGCGGCTTGGCGTTTATATGCGAACCGATGCCGGGGATGATGCGGATAGACGATTTCATCGTGTCGCATCCCCAGACGGAATTGTATGGTTTTCTACTAAACGCGTTACTCCAATGGGCTGGGAGGCAGGGCGCGAAATTCGTTCAATTCACCACTACGGACGACAGTATTGAATGGATCGGACGCGCCAATTTCAATCCTGGAGTCAGAGAAATACTGCTGCCGGTGATTATGAATCGGTACAGGAAAAAGGAGTTGAAAATGCCGCGAAAAATCTGCGCGGCAGGCCGGAATGCCGGACTTCAGGATCGTGGATGGTATATCACCCCCATGGTTTTTGAAGGTATTCAGTAAGCTTCCCCGGGAGTGATATGCAAGCGATTCACCATCAGCGGACATCGCAAGTCATTGCGGCGGCCTGGCGGACTCCGGCCGCGGTCAATTATTCATGGCGTCAATTGGCCTACCGTGCCGGAATTACGGATATGCAAGAGCGCCAAGGCACGGGCTTTGAGAAACTGGGGCTCCGGTTGCATTACGGCCTTCCCGGGGAGTTCGGTTGCCAGGATTCCGCCGCCATCATCGTGGTGCCTTGCCGGGAGGAAAGCTGGGACCTGTCGTCGGCAGGGGCAGTAAAAACAATCCAATGGATTCCCATCCGCGATACCCTGCCAAGAGGGGAGAGGCTTCCCATAATGGAAAAGGTGCCCGTCCTTTTTTGGGGCGGCGGTTTCGAGAACGGGGGGAAGCCTTTTGTTGAGCGCCGCGAAGACGGCGCGATTGTTTTTTATGCGGACATACTTGCAGCCGTTTTTTTCATGCTTTCCCGGTGGGAGGAGACCTCCATTTCCGTCCGTGACGCTCATGGCCGTTTCCCGGCAGCGGAAAGTTTCGCCTGGAAACAGAAATTTCTGGATCGGCCGGTGGTGGATGAATATGCTGTAATCCTGCAATCGTGGATCAAGACCATTTTACCCGGGTGGCAACCGATAAAACGGGAATACTCCGTCAAGCTCAGTCACGATATCGACCATGTCCGCCGGTTTCCAAGTTTTTATAAAGGTGGTTTGTCATTGGCGGCGGATATTCTGAAGCGACGGGATGTCTCCAGGGCATTGCATACCATGCGGATAATGAAAAATCTGCGTGATGACCCCCTGTATAACGGTATTTTTCAGTTGGCCGACTGGTCGGAGGAAAACGGGCTTATAAGCGCATTCTATTTCATGGGGGCGGTGTGTAAGAAGAGTGGCGCGGGATATGACCCGTGCGAAACATTTATTGAAAATTGTATAAAAATGCTCTTGGAGCGGGGACACGAAATCGGATTCCACCCGGGATATCATACGCAGAATGATCCGATCCGCTTCCGCCGGGAGAAAAAACAGCTCGAAAGGGCTGCTGGAAAGGGGCAAATGGGAGGGCGGCAGCATTTCCTGCGTTTCCGGATCCCGGAAACATGGCGCTTGTGGGAACAGGAGGGTCTGTCGTATGATTCCACGCTGGGCTATGCCGAACATGAGGGTTTCCGGTGCGGCACCTGCCATCCATTCCGTCCCTTTGACATGGAGCAGCAGCGGGAGTTGGAAATTACCGAAATACCTCTGATTGTAATGGACGCCACCCTCAAGCAATACCGTGCTCTTACACCGGATGAGGGCCGGGACCGCATTCTTTTCCTGGCCGGGCGCTGCCGGGCGGTCGGCGGTGTTTTTACTCTTTTATGGCACAATTCCTCCCTCCAGGATGACTGGAAACCGTGGGCTGCCATGTGTCGGGAGATACTGCCTCTATTGGCGGCAATGCGCGGCTGAAAACGATACCTGGGAGTCGTTTCAACACCTTTCTGCGTTAGCGTATTCGGAAGGTTTGCATCAAAAGGCGGCACAATGAAGCAACGGGAAATGCATGCATGGATAAAGCAGTTTCGGGCGAAGCACTATGGATTGTTTCGCAAGATTGTCGATCACAAAATGATTCAACAGGTACTGGTGAAAACCGTCGGTCAACTGAACCGGAAGGTGCGCACTCCCGAAGGGTATTACGCGTATGTCAATCCTTTTTATCACAGTCAGTTTTATTCCGAAGGCAGTATCCTGGAATATGAACCGCATATCCGTAAATTCTTTGAAGGTGTTCTGCGCGACGGGATGGTTGTTTACGATATCGGGGCAAATGTGGGGATTTTTTCGCTCCTGTTTGCAAAAAAAGTAGGCAGCGGCGGCCAGGTATACGCCTTCGAACCGGAGGTGATCAATTGCTCCCGCTTGCAACTCAGCAAGGCCCATAATCATCTGACACAGCTCCGTATTGAATTCTGCTGTGTGGACGAACATACAGGCAATCAGCTGTTTGACCGCCGGGGAGGCGCCTTCTCCGGACGGATCGTCGATGCGGGCGCCATGGATACCCGCCATCATATTTCTGTGAAAAGGAGTGTCTCCATTGACGATTATGTCATTTCACAAAACAATGCTCCTCCCGATGTGGTCAAAATTGATGTGGAGGGGCATGAGTATAAGGTCCTTCGGGGGATGATGAAGACGTTGCGGGAAAACAGGCCGGTCATCATGCTGGAACTCCATCAGCAGCTGTGTGACTCCATCCCGGACATCCATGAATTGTTCGCTTCTTCCGGCTATGCATGCGGCGATTTATACGAGTTTGTTCAATCCGGATTTCGCCCTTTGAGTCTGGATGAATTCCGCCGGGCGTTTCATATCATCGCGAAGAGTGACAAATGATCTTTTCCCCCTGGGCTGATGCCGATCCATTCGGATAAATTACATGGAGGCAAAATGAAAAAAGTTTTGTTGATCACGTATATGTTTCCACCGATCGCCGGTGGAGGGATTCAACGAACACTGAAATTCATCAAGTATCTGCCGGCCAATGGCATAACGCCCATTGTTTTCTGCCCCGAGCGGGCATTCTGGATGGCCATGGATCATCATAATCTGGAACTCCCATATCTGAAGAAAACGAGAATCCATCGATGCGGAGTCCACGCCTTGGCCAGATATTACCGGTTACGGTATGAAAAGGGACTGCGCAACCATCCGTATTTTTACTGGCTGGGCCTTCGGTATATCTGGCGCATGGATTATTTCAGCAGCTGGTATCTGGAATGCCGCCGGCGGGCCCTATCCGTGGCCGAGGAGGAAAAGGTCGATTGTGTTTTTACAACTTCCCCTCCCCACAGCGTCCATTTTTTCGGCAGCTATCTGAAAGCAAAACTGGGGATTCCCTGGCTGATGGATCTGCGGGACGCCATGAAAGTGAACCCGCATCGGGATCTCTCGAAAATCAGCGGACGGCTGGAAGCATTTATGGAAGGATTTTACGAAAAAAAATTTTATCGGCAGGCCGATGCCGTTATCTCCGTATCGCAACCGATCCTGGATTCCATCTGCAAGCGGCAGCCATTCCATGGATGTGGCGGGAAGACGCATTTGATCACCAATGGGTTTGATGATGAGGATTTCCAGCACATCGGCAGTGGGAAAATGTCCGGAAACGGCAGGCTGGTGATTACCTATACCGGTTCATTTTTAGGCAAACAAACGCCGGAACATTTTTTGACAGCCCTTTCAGCACTTTGCGTCCGGAAGGAAATCGATCCAAGGGATATCCACGTAAGATTCATCGGACATTATGATGAAGGCGTTTGTTCCCTGATACGCAGTCATGCGACCGCTTTTGAAGCCCAGATCATCAGCCATCAGCCGTATGATAAAGCACTCGCCTACCAGGCGGATTCGGACCTCCTCTTGCTGGTGAACAGTATTGACAAGGATCAGGGCGGCGATCAGATTTTCACGGGAAAATTTTTTGAATATTTGGGGGCAATGAGACCTATTTTCGCTTTGACGCCTGATGGGCCGCTGAAAGAAACGATCGAGAAAGGAAGGTTCGGCGTGGTTGTCCCGCCGCGGGATATCGATGCCATCGCTATAAAAATGAAAGAATTGTATGCGGCCTGGCAAAGTGAAAAGCGACTTCCGTACGATCCGGATATGGAATTGAGAAACGGTTTTACACGTAAAAAACTGGCTGAAAAACTCGCCTCACTTATACAAGAGTGCGCGTAAAAAAAGCAGTTTTAATGGGTTATTGATATCTAAGACAGTGGGCAACGATAATATCGGACGGCGAAACCGGTATCTCCAGAAACGGATGCCGGAAGGCATCGGGCCGCTGGATGAATTGCCGGATCAAGGCGGGATCGAACCGGCTTAACAGCGCATTACGGCCCAGTCCCTGTTCTCTCTCGGAGACATTGCGCAGGATAAGAAGCGGTTTCCCCATATAATAGCATTCCTCCTGATTGCTGCCGCCATCGGAAATCAAGAATTCCGCACGATCCAGCAAGGTCATGAAACGGACATAGTCATATCGCGGCCGCAGTTCAATATTATTGTTTGCGGAAAGGCGGCCGATCAGCTTATTGGCCGCAAGTCGTTCCTCGGTGAATTTATGCAGAATGAAAACCAGGTGGCGACTTTCGGCAATTTGAAGAATCGTGTCCACTATCCTGCGCGCCGAAGCATAGTTGCTGAAATTTTCAAATCGGTGCAACGACACCAGGCCGAATTCGGAGGAAGGGATGGGGATATCCTGTATGCGGTGGGTGATCGGCCGGATCATTTTCAGGGAGTCCAGTAAGCTATTTTCCTTTGTATTGATCGTGATCTTTTGTAAACCGGCCACGTTTCCGCAAGCCCGAGCGCCGGGACAGAAAAGGATATCCGCGATCCGAAAGGTGACCAGTCTGAAAATTTCTTCCGGAAACGGTTGAAAAAGATCGTGGGAGCGCAAACCGGACTCCACATGGGCGACTTTGAGTCCGGCCAGTCTGCCCATCAGGGCGCCGAGCAAGGTGGAAAAGGTGTCGCCGTGAACCAGGACGATGCCGTTGGTATCGTGCCGGAAGATTTTTTTCCCGCGGCGCAGCGTTTCCCAGAGGATGCGGATGCTCCAGCAGAGCATGTCGAATACGGCGGTAATATCCCTGCCGCTGTACAATTCCCGGTCGGGCTTCTTGATCCCGAAATTCGCGGAAATTTCATCCATGGTGGCGTGATGCTGACCGGTTGAGATATGATTGTAGTCGATGCCTCTGTCTTTCAAGCGCCGGAGAATGGGAGCCATTTTGATCAGCTGCGCTTTTGTCCCCGTAATGATGTGAATCATGGCGCACCACCGGTCCCCTGGTCATGCCAGGTCCAAACCATTCGGAAAAAATGTATCTCGCCCCTGCCGTATTCCTTCATTGCCTGCTTGTCAGCTCCAATAATCCATGTCCATCCCTTGCATAAATTTTTTTCAGGTGCCGCTGGAAAAACAGGGCAAGCAGTTCTCGTTCTTTTTCCGGTAGAATCGTTTCGGCCCATTGCTCCAGGGCGTCGAATCGGACGATTACATGGGAGTAACGGTTTGCCTTCAATACGTGGTAAAGCTCTTCCGGACCGTTGAGTTGTTTCAGATTCTTGAAAAATTTTTTATAGTTGCAATCCATTTCGTGGTCGCTGTAATAAATTCGGTTTCCCAGAAACAGGGCCAGGATTTTGACGTCACCCCGCAGGTTTCTGTTTGCATGGTCAATGACCGGGTATTCCGGCCGGTATCGACGGATGTAATCCGCGCGGGAGATATCACCGCTGATATACGCAAGGGGTTTTACAGTGTCAAACTGAAGCCCGAGGTAGGATGCATTGATCCCGCAGGCCAGGACGGCAAGTGCGACAAGAAGTCCGCGACCGATGGTTCCGGTGAGCTCGGTTTTTCTTGCGGCGCATAGATCGGCGACGTTCTTCAAACCAAAAACCGACAAGATCACCAGCGGCGGGATGATCGGCGAGATCCAGCGGATGCGCATATCGATCTGGAAATAGACAAACAGCAGATACAGAACCGCAAAGGCCAGAAGAAGGCGTTTCTCCGCATGGACGCCATTGCCGGAAGAGGAACGGGACGGCCAGAACGCGAAAAAAGGAAACAGCAGCAAGAAAGGATTCAGCTTTCCGTCAAAAAACTTGGGGTCATCATCCTTGCCCTGAAAAAAGATCCGTAGCGGTATGGTCAGGGTTTCCATCAGGGATTCATTGAAAACGAGTTTCCTGACCCGGAAATGAGTCCATTTCCGCTGCTCGCGATCCGCCGGTTGCCCGTCCTCCTTGGGAGCGGAGTCCGGCCGGACGCCGGTTGATGGCAAGGATGCGGAATGGAACAGATGAGGATACAGGGGGTAAACGGGATTCCGGGTCCAAATGTAATTGCGTATCATCCAGGGAGAGAAAATCGTTAGGGCCGTCAGGAAAAAGAGGCACCCGAGACCCATGGCCCGTAGCTGCCGGGGCATATCGGGTTGGCCGGATCGAACATAGAGGAAAGGAACAAACAATGTCAGGAAAAAAAGAACGATCAGGCCGTTGTATTTTGTTCCCAAAGCCAGGCCGCAGCATATGGCGGAAGTGATCAGCCATTTTGGATGGAAACGGTTTTCTCGCCAGTGCAGCAGCAGCAGCAGGGCGGCTGTTGAAAAAAAAATCAGCCCGAGATCCACATAAGCGCTGATGGAAAGCCGGATAACAACCGGCGTTGTCAGGAAAAACAGGGCGCCGAACAGCGCATGGGACGTATCTGTGCGTTTCCGCAGGTAGATGAAAACGATCCAGGCGGTCGACAGGGCGAAGCCGAAATGGATGTATTTGGGCGCGATATCGTTACCGAAATACATCGGCAGCAGATACAGCAGTTCGAGGTTCATGGGATAATAGGAAAAAGGGATTCCGGGGATTTCGTAGATGCCGCCATGCCGGAGATACAGTTTCGGCACGGCGAGATGGTGCGTGAGGGCGTCGCGGCAGACAGGCGGTACGGCGGCCAGCAGCATGATGAGAAGAATATGCAGGGCCAGCAGCAGTGTGAGGGACTGTTGAAGCCGTTTATTCGGAATCGGTTGCACCATCGCTGTCTCAATCGGTTTTTCCGGAAGCCGGAATTGGATTGGGGAGTCTATGTCTCTCGGCATTACGGCGATATTCTGATTCGGATTTGAAAAAAGATCAAGTGATATGATACCAATTCCATCCAGGGAGGTGTGATTGAGCGACGGACAGAATCGGATTTCCAGAGGATTGGTTCTTGGGGTTCTGCTGATTTTCCTTTTCGCAGTTTGGATCAGGGTGGAATATCTGCACCTAGCCGGAGGCGAGTTTTATCTCGAGCGCGATGCGAAACAATATATCGTCTATGCCCACAATTTGGTTGCGCACGGTGTCTTTTCGGTTGATCGTGGTGTTGATCCGCCGCGGCCGGACTCTTTTCGATCTCCCGGGTATCCGCTGCTGATCGCTGCATTCCTTCAGCTTGGAGGAGAGGAGCGATATCTGCACTATCTGGTTTACACCCAGGCGGTGATGACCGCGACTCTTTCGCCGTTGGTCTTTATCACCGGTGTCGCCTTTATGTCCCCGCTGTTTGCATTCATCGCCGCCGTTCTGACAGCTCTTTGCCCTCATCTCGTCAGCATATCCGGTTATGTGCTGACGGAAGCCCTGCTTTCCTTCCTCTTACTTGCGGCTGTATGCTGCCTTCAGCATGCGATCCAAAAGGCCGACACGGTGTTTCATGTCCTTGCGGCCATTCTGTTCGGCGGCGTCGTGTTGACCAACGAGGCGTATGTGATGATTCCGTTTTTCTCGGCCGCTGTGGCCTGGTTTCTATGCCTCAAAGGTCGGAAGACGGTTGCCGGCAAGAAAATAATCCGCGATCTGCTCTTGTTTAGCCTGATTGTCGCGCTGTTCCCGATTGCCTGGGCCTTGCGCAATCATTTCACGGCAACCGAAGGGGTGGCCAAGGGCAGCGACCGCGCGGTTGCCACATTGAGCCATGGCGCGTACCCGGATTTTATTTACAAAAATCCTTTTTATCGACGCTTTCCGTATCGTGAAGACCCGCAGCAGCCGGAATTCGGGTCATCCCTGGATCAATTTCTGCGGATTCTGTGGTCCCGGGCCAAGGCGGAGCCGCTACGCTACATCAGATGGTATCTGCTGGGAAAACCCTATTATCTGTGGAGCTGGAGCATCATCCAGGGGGTCGGCGATATCTATATCTATCCGGTGAGGGTGAGCCTGTTCCAGGTTTCCCTGATTGCCGGAACCATCAGGGCCGGCATGAAACTGCTGCATCCCCTCGTGCTCGTCCTGGCCCTGCTCAGCCTGCCGGCGGTTTATGTCCAGTGGCGGCAAGCCATTCCCGGAGGCGACCGCGGCATCGACAGCCCCCTTCTGCCCCTTTCCGTTTGTGTGTATGTGACCTTGTTGTATATGATATTCGCTCCTTGGCCGCGGTACAGCATCCCTGTCCGGCCGGAGTTGTATCTCTGTTGCGTCTGGACGGGTTTTTTCTGTATGAATCGAATGAAGGACGGGAAGGCGACGGAGAAGGCCTGATATAAAAATCCTTCAACTCACTACTGTTTTTTCATTACATCACCCATATGAGGAATCATGAAGGTCTTACTGATCAATCCCCCCCGGTTGGCGGAAATCGCCGGTAATAACCCGGCCATCATAGAAGAACAGAGAGGTTTTAATCCGCCGTTGGGTCTTTTGTATATCGCCGCGTTTCTTGAAAAGAGCGCGGAGCACGAAGTGCGTGTGCTGGATTCCCAGGTGGAGAAACTGGGCTATGACGGATTGAAGCAAAGAATCGCTGACCTGCGGCCCGATATTGTCGGTATCACCGCCATGACGCTGACGTTGATCGATGTGTTGCAAACCGCGGCAACCGTCAAGGAGATCAATCCCGATACGATCGTGGTATTGGGCGGGCCCCATGTCAATTTGTTTCCGGAAGAAACCATCCGTTTTGCCAATGTGGATTATCTGGTGCTGGGAGAAGGCGAGGAGGTGTTCCGGGACCTGGTTGCAGCCATCGATAAGGGGGGAGATCCGGCCGCAATAAAAGGAGTCTTTTTTTTATGTAACGGCGGCATCGTCAATACCGGTTCCAGGCCGCATATCGAGAATTTGGATGCGCTGCCCTTTCCTGCAAGGCACTTGGTGCCGTATCGGCAGTATACTTCCCTGCTTTCCAAAGGGAAGGTCGTAACCACCATCATCACCAGCCGCGGCTGTCCATACCAGTGCGCTTTCTGCGACCGCCCCAGTCTTGGCAAAAAATTTCGCGCCCGTTCGGCCGTGAATATCGTCGACGAGCTGGAGGAATGCGTCCAAATGGGAATTCAGGAATTCCTGTTCTATGACGACACGTTTACCGTCAGCAAGAAAAGAGTATTGGAGGTCTGCCGGGAGATTGTGCGGCGCAGGTTGACAATATCCTGGGACATCCGCGCCAGGGTGGATACGGTGGACGAGGAAATGCTGGCCCATCTGAGGCGTGCGGGATGCAGCGGGATCCATTACGGGGTGGAGGCCGGCACGGAAAAAATCCTGAAGGTGTTGAACAAAGGTATCTCCCTCGCCCATGCCGCAACCATTTTCAAGCTGACCCGCCGGCAAAAGATACAGACGTTGGCCTATTTCATGATCGGAAATCCCACCGAGACCATTGCGGATATTCAGGCAACATTCCGGATGATGAAACGCCTGAATCCGGATTACGTTCATCTGACCATATTGACCCCTTTCCCCGGCACCCGGATCTATCTGGATGGCCTCAAGTCCGGGAGAATCGAAAAGGATTGGTGGCGGGAATTCGCCCGCAATCCCCGGAAGGACTTTATGGCGCCGCACTGGAACGAATTCTTCACCAAGGAAGAATTGAACCGTCTGTTGGTGAAAGGCTACCGGTCTTTCTATCTGCGGCCGAACTATATACTACGAAGGATTTGGAAACTTCACTCCTTCCGCGAGTTGAAAACCAAGGCCGCGGCTGGTGTAAAGGTTTTACGGATGCGATGAGAGAATTAGCGTGTCGGTCGGAATACGGAAACGGAGAACCTGACCGATGGCGGAAGGTGGATTATGCAATATGCGATGGATGACCCGTTGTTTGATATCGTTCTGCTAAACATAAACTATTCGAATCATGCGGATGCCGCCGAAGGTTTGGTCCCGCCCTTAGGGCTGTGCTATATTTCTTCCTATTTAAAAAACCTGTCAATAAAATCCAAAATAATTGACGCAAACGCATTGAACCTGAAAGAAGAAGAAATAATCGGCCTGCTTGCGAAATACCGGCCCAGAGCCGTCGGAATATCCGCAACCACTCCAACCATAGTAAAAGCTTACGAAACAATTGATTGTATAAAATCCTTTTTCCCTGGAATGGTGGTTATTATCGGCGGTCCGCATCCATCCGCTTTGCCGAGGCAGACATTGGAGGAAAATAAAAATATCGATATCGTGGTCAAGGGGGAAGGAGAAATCACAACACGCGAACTTGTCGCGGCGATTAAAAAGAATGAAGGCTATAGAGGGATTAAGGGGATAATTTATCGTGAAGGTACGGAAATTCGAGTGAATCCCCAAAGAGAAAGAATAGTTGATATAGATCAATTGCCTTTCCCGGACAGATCGGATTTGCCCATCCACAAATACAGACCGTCGATAAAGTGGTATCAGCGCACCCCCTTCACAACGATAATGACTTCCAGGGGTTGCCCAAATGATTGTATTTTTTGTGCTTCCAAAAATATACTGGGACGGACCGTGAGGTTTCGTTCGCCTGAAAATGTGATCGCTGAAATCAAACTCTTAATCGAACAGTTCGGGATTAAAGAAATCATTTTTTATGACGATACATTCACGCACAATAAAAAACATGCCCAGCGGATCTGTGAATGCATGCTTAGGGAAAAACTTGATATAACATGGGGGTGCTTGAGCCGGGTCGATAAAGTGGATAAGCCGCTCTTGGAACTTATGAAGAAAGCCGGCTGCCATATCCTGTCGTATGGTGTGGAATCCGGAAATCAAGAGATGCTGCGGAGGATGAGAAAAAAAACAAAGCTTGAACAGATACGGGAAGCAATAAAAGCAACAACTGAAGCGGGCATCGATATTTCCACATCCTTTGTTTTTGGCGTGCCCGGGGAAACCAAGGCGTCAATGGAAGAAACCATTCGATTCGCCTTGGAAATAGATCCGCTGTTCGCCCAATTTTATCGGGTTGTCCCTTTTCCAGGTACGGATTTGTTCACGATGTATCTGGAACAAAATGCCGGGGAAAAAATTAAATGGCAGGAATTCCTTGAAGTGGGAAATTCAGATAATTTGATTAAGCTAGATACGATTACGACGGCGGATTTTAACCGGTTGTTGAAAGAGAGCTACAAACGTTTTTATTTGCGACCAAGTAAGATATTGAAAATATTATACAAAATGTCAACGCCTTATAAAATCCAAGGACTTCTGCGGGCATTTGCCGCATTTATGGGCATTGTGGTAAAAAAGAAGCAGTAAAACGGCTGTGGGTGCGTTGTCGGAGCGTGCCGCGCATCGGTTGGAGATGGCTTCCGGCTTCCTTCCCATGCGGAAAGAAACGGGCCGACATATTGTTATGGCAACCGTTTATCGATCAGGTCGGCCAGCATTCCGATGGCCAGAACGAGCACCGAGGTCATGACCAGCACCCCGAAGGTGACATCCATGATTCTGTCGGTGACAAGCCAGCTGACAACGGCCACCATAATGGCGCAGACCAGCAGTAAACCGCTCATGGGGATGAATACCTGCAGCGGTTTGAAATACAAACAGGTCCGGATGATCAGCTGCAGGAAATTGAGGGTGTCATAGAACGGGCGAATCTTTGATTTCCCACCGCGTTCATAGTAGTTGATAGGCAGGAATTGAACCCGCAGGTTGTTGGTGAGCATGGCCAGTGTAATGGTGGTGGTGAAGGAAAAGCCGTCCGGCAATATGTTCATGAAGCGCCGGATATCCTCGCGCTTCATGATGCGAAGACCGGAGTTGATGTCAGGGATGGTGGTTCCGGCCAGATAATTCGCCAGCCGATTCAGAATTCCTTTGGCCACCTTCCGGAACAGCGGGATTTTGACAATCTTGCCGGTCCGCGCACCGACGACCATGGAGGCGTCGACTCGTTTCATTTCATGGAACAAGTCGGGGATTTGCTCGTTCGGATAGGTTCCATCGGCATCCGTGATGCAGATATAGGGGGCCGTGGAGATTCCGATCCCGGTTTTCAGGGAGGCTCCGTATCCTCGATTCACCGGGTGATGAATGACCGTGAAGCCGGGATGGTTTATCCGGGACAACAATTCCCGGGTCCGGTCGGTGGAGCCGTCATTGACGAACACGACTTCAAATTCCGGTTCCGACCGTCGTGTCAGATCCTCCAGCTGACGGATGGTTTCCGGCAGGTTGGCTTCTTCGTTGAAAACCGGTATTACAATTGCGATTCTTTCCACACCGGCGCTCCTGTGAGGCAGTTTGTTCGCATGGACATTCATCAATACAAGGCAGCAATACCAGGTGAAACATGAAAAACGGTTCCAATGGTCTTTCGCCGCAACGGCTTGAAATTCTGTTTTTGCTGCTGGCGGCATGTCTGGTTTTATTAGTCTATTCCAACACCTTTCACAATCCTTTTATTTTTGACGATGTGGTCGGCATTACCGGGAATCCCAACATACGGCTGAAGGAGTTCACGCTTGGGGGGCTTTTGCGGGCACCGCTCGATAATGAATATTCGTCCCGTCCGGTGGCCTTGATCAGTTTCGCCCTGAATTATTATTTCCATCAGTACGATGTTTTCGGGTATCATCTCGTCAATATCCTGATTCATATCATAACCGGGACAATGCTGTATTTTTTTCTGAAAACAACATTGATCCTGCACTCGAAAAATGCCGCCTTGGCATCCGACCTGCAACCGCACGGCATCCAGGTCGTTGCCTATGTGGCAGCGCTTGTCTGGTTTGTTCATCCGGTCCAGACGCAGTCGGTGAATTACATGGTTCAACGGATGAACAGCCTGGCGGCCATGTTTTTCATCGTATCCATGCTGCTGTATGCCCAATCGCGCCGGCTGCGAAATAGTCGCGCCGCCCGGCCGCTGTTGATGGGTTCCTTCCTTTCGGGGCTCCTGGCCATTGCCTCAAAGGAAAATGCGGTGATGCTGCCGGTGGTGATGCTGTTGTATGAATGGTATTTCATTCAAGACCTGAACCGGAGATGGCTCAGGCGGAATGCGATTCTGTTCGGGGCAATCGCGGTGTTCGCTGGAATCACGGTGGTGATTTTTCTGGGCGCCCACCCCCTGGATACAATTGCCGCCATGTATGCCAAGAAAGGTTTCACCCTTTCCCAAAGGCTTATGACCGAATCCCGGGTGCTGGTGTACTATGTCAGCCTGCTGGTTTTCCCCCATCCGTCCAGATTGAATCTGGAGTATGATTTTCCTCTTTCCCGGGGTCTGCTAAATCCTCCGGACACCTTGTTTTGTCTGGCGGTTTTGGCGATTCTGACTGGTGCTGCCGTCGTCAATGCCCGGAAAGAACGCTTGCTTTCTTTCTGTGTGCTGTGGTTTCTGGGAAATCTTATCATCGAATCAACGGTGATTCCCGTTGAAATCATTTTCGAGCACCGGCTGTACCTTCCTTCCATGTTTGTTGCCCTGTTATTCGTCATCCTGGGGCAGCGGCTTCTTTCAATGCGTTGGCTGCGGGTCGGCGTGGTGCTGTTGGTCCTGTCCGTTTTTTCCGTCTGGTCCTTTGAAAGAAACAAGGTCTGGCAGACCGAGGAGGCTCTTTGGACGGACTGTACCCGGAAATCGCCGGAGAAATACAGACCGTGGGTGAATCTCGGCGAGGCCCTTTCCCGGCAGGGAAGGATGCGGGAGGCGGCGGAACAATACCGGGTGGCGCTGCGCATCCATCCCCGGCATGATGCCTGCCGCTACAATCTGGGCAGCGCCTTGTACTCCCTGGGAGAAATCGAGGAAGCCATCGTGCAGTTTCAGGAAGCGCTGCGGCTGAATCCATTGCATTCGCAGGCGCATAACAATCTTGGGATCGCCCTGATTCAGCAGGGCCGGCTGGAAGAGGGTATTCAGCATTTCAAGGCGGCCCTGGATATTGATCCCAAGGATGCAAAAGCCGCAATGCACCATCGGCTGGCGACTTCCATTTATCGTCAGATTGAAACCGAAGCGGATGGTTTTGAAGCGGCGCTCCGGGAAATTTCCGTTGATGATTCGGAGCTGCCGATAAAATTTGAATTGCTGCATAAACGCAAGGCCGGTCTGGAGACGGCTCTGGAACGGTTTCGCGGGGCTTTATCGCGTCAGCACGGGCATCCGGCCCTGGATGCGGATAGAATTTCCAAGGTCCGCATGGTGAAAGCGGCGTATGAAGCGCGGTTGCCTGTTTTTGAGTCCATCGCTGCCGTACATCCCGATTTTCCGTCCGTTTATTATGATATCGCCTGCATCAAGGCGCGGCTGGAAGAATCAACGGAAGCCCTGGCGTATCTTCACAAGGCGATTCAATACGGATTCCGGAACGCGGGGCTACTGAAAATGGATCGGGATCTGGATGCGATAAGGGAAAGGGTTCACTACATCGAAGGCGATGGGCACGGCGGCTGATCAGCCGTGACTGCCTGCAGAATCGTTTCCAGCCGGACGGCAAGATCGGTCCAGGTGGTGGGGGGATCATAATCCGTCTCCCGGTCGGTCAAGCGCTGTTCTATTCTGGATGCCAGTTGAACGGCGTCCTCGGGATCATACAACCACTCGGGGTGCTCCTTCAGCAGGTCTTTCAGGCTACCGACGGCCGAGGCGATGATCGGAACATCGCAGGCCATGAATTCTCTGGTTTTCTGGGGGAAACAATAGCGGCCGAAGGCGTCGTTCGGATAACAGATAACCCCTATGTCGAGAGCGTTCAGGAATACAGGCACCGTCTCATGGGGTAGTATGCCGCAATCGCAAATGGCCGGGTCGTCGGGAAAAACCGCATCCCGGGGGCCGGCCAGCGCGAGGTGCAGGCCGGGATATCGGTGCCGCAATTGTGTAAAGGCCTCGATCAATACAAAAATATTTCGGTTTTTGTACAGTGCTCCGCAGGCGCCGATAATGGTTGCGGAGACCGGCAGCCCCATGACCTCGCGGCAATGTTTCCGATCCATTGGTTTGAACAGATCGGAACGTACCGCGAACTCGATGGGGTAAATACGAGACTGCCGCGGGAATTCGGCGGCCAGATAGTCGGCAAAGGCGCTGCTCAAACAGGTGACGGCGTCGCTGTGTCGAATGGCCCAGTGATATAACTGGCGGACAACCGGGAGTCGGCCAACAAAGAACTCTCCGAAATTGTCGTAGATGTCGAATACCACCGGGCATCGATGGATACGACCCAGGAAACAACCGATGATGCCGTAGAACGAATCGGAGCAGGCCCAGATGACATCCGATCGGGCTGCCAGGCGGCGGGCAGCCATGATGAACCGAAACAATCCGGAGGCTTTAGAAGGTCCGGCGTTGATGCTTTTCCAGTTTACCGGTCCATCCGCGATCCAGCCTTCGGTCCGTTTGCGATAACTGAGGCACAGACCCGTTACGGTGTGGCCCCTCTCGGCCAGGGCCAGAGGGATTTCACGAAAGCGCCCGAACCGGTCGTCGATCAAGTCTTTGTTCATATACTGGCGTTTGGTTAGAATGAGAATCTTCATCGGTCTGATGTCCGGAGGCGCCGGTGCCAGTTCCAGGCGGTTTGGAGGATTTCTTCTATACCCGGGAAATGCGCTTGCCAGCCGAGCAACCGCTGCGCCTTGGAGTTATCGGCCACCAGCATCGGTGGATCACCCTTGCGCCGGTCGCAGGTGACAACCGGAATCGCGCGGCCGGTAATGGCGGCGGCGGCTTTGATGATCTGGGTGATCGAATACCCGTTGCCGGTCCCGATGTTGACGCAATCGCTCGGTTCGCCGGCCCTCAGCCTATCGAGTGCCAGCACGTGGGCAACGGCAAGATCACTCACGTGAATGAAATCCCGCACGCAGGTGCCGTCTTCGGTCGGGTAGTCGACGCCGTAAACGCTCATTGCAGATGAATTTCCGTGGGCCACGTCCAGAACCCGGGGAATAATATGCGGTTCCGGATGGTGATCCTCGCCAAGGTCGCCTTCCGGGTCCGCGCCGGCGGCATTGAAGTATCTCAAGCTGGTGTACCGCAGATTGCCGGTTCTGGCGCAGTCTTCCAGTATGGTTTCAACCATGACCTTGGTTCGGCCGTAGGGATTGATGGGCTTTTGGGGGTGGGCCTCGTTGATCGGCAGATAATCCGGGATGCCGTAGGTGGCGCAGGAAGAAGAAAATATGAAGATCTCGATGTGGCTGGATATGGCAAACCGCAGCAGATCGATGGTTTTCGCAACATTGTTGACGTAATATTTGAGAGGATCGCTGACCGACTCACCCACATAGGCGTAGGCCGCGAAATGCATGATCGCCCCGATATCGAATCCGGTAAGAATCTCGCGCAATATTGAATGGTCGGCGAAGTCGCCTTCAAAAAGCGGGCCCCATTGGACCGCTTCCCGGTGTCCGGTGACGAGATTGTCCAGGGTGACCGGGGTATGTCCCGCACGTGACAGCTCCTTGCAGCAATGGGACCCGATATATCCGGCGCCGCCGGTAACGAGGACATTCATGGATGCAACCTTCCCGTACTTTGACGATCAGCCTTGCGACAATCTTACCCGCTGCGGGAACAAGCCGTTTGGATGATTGGGATAAGACCTTGCTTTTTGGCGCAAAATATATGTGAACAGTGAATGTGAGTCAAGGGTATTGTGGCCGGCCCGGCAAGTTTGGCGAATCAAGCGGCCGGTTTTCCGAACTTTGATTTATGGTCGAGTTGCGTTTGGTGATCTGGGCCTCAGTCAGCATGACTTGGTCGGTCATAATCTTCCGTTTGGCTTCGGCCCGTATTTCGTTTAACAGCTTCTGGGTCGCCTGCAGAGCGGGAATTGGGTTCGAAAATTCAGCGCGCGGTTCCCGTGAGACTGGTAGCGTAGCGATAACCTCGTATCAGGACGCTGGTGCCTATGCGTTTCGTATTTTGACATGGTTCAGGGGCATGGGGGGTATCTGTTCCTCGGCAGGGGAGCGATACCCCCCGGATGTCAATGGATTTTTGTGGGCTTGGTTGGAGGCTTGAGAAATAATAAACCCGCTTTTCAGCGGGTTTATCTACTTTATCGGGCACTGTTGGAGTTCGCTTTGGTGGGCCGTCCGGGAATCGAACCCAGAACCATCTGATTAAGAGTCAGGTGCTCTACCTAGTTGAGCTAACGGCCCTTTCACGACTTGAAAAATATGATTATTTATCAATTTATCATTAGGCTGTCAACTTGTTTTTCGGGATAACCGATTCTGTTTGATATCCTCCCGCCTCACTCCCCGTTGGTATACCCAGCCATCGGCCAGCGGAGGAGCGGACGCTTCATGGCAGCATGCTTTCGAAAACCGAGATGGTGCGGTCGCAGAGCATGTTGACGTAACTGCCCATCTCATTGTCATACCAGCCGTAAATCACCGCCTGGGTGACGGGGATGCGGATGATCCGGTCCTTCAGGACGGTCAAGACTTCCGGCGGCAGATGGGGGACGTTGCCCATATCGATGGTCACCTCGGCGGTCCGGGTGTGGGTTTCATGTCCCTCGATGATGGCGGCGGCCTTGGGGGTGCCGATGACGTCGGCGGAAACATTCTGTTTTTCTGTGAAATGGAGATATCCGTGGGGATCGAGATCGGCGGCCTGGCGGTAGACATCGTTCAGGAATTCCCGGTTCACCGGCGTTCCGGAGAGGGCCTCCTGAAGAGTGATCACCAGGATGATCAGGGAGCCGGTGGTGGTGGGAATGCGCACGGACTCGGCGATGAATCCGATCTGTTTCATTTCGGGAATCACCAGTCGCAGCGTGTTGGCCGCTCCCGTGGTGGTCAGGATGATGTTGTTCATCACGCTGCGGCTTTTGCGCAGATCGGTTTTACCGGCTTTGGGCAATCGGTCCAGCACTTCCTGGGAACTGGTGGCGGCATGGATGGTGGCCATGGAAGCGGACAACAATCGCTGGGGGCCGAAGGTGTTGAGCAGCGGCTTCATCATGTGGGCCAGGCAGGTGGTGGTGCAGGAGGCATTGGAGATGACGGTATGGCGCCGCGGGTCATAATCGTCGCCGTTGATGCCCATGACCGTGGTCACGGCGTCATCGGGCATGGACCTGCCCTTGTCCTTGATTTTGAAAGGCGCGGAAACGATCACTTTTTCCGCTCCGGCTTCGAGATGGCCGCGGATGGAACCGCCGGGGCCGTCCGCCGGCGCGGTGGGATCGAGAAATTGTCCGGTGGTGTCGATCACCAGGCGGACGTCCTGATCGCGCCAGGGAATATTCATGGGATCGCGTTGGGATCTGAGAAATCGCACCACCGAATCGTCGATCCGCATGGTTCCGGTTTTCTCATCCACATCCCGGATGACCGGCGCCGAGCGGTGACCGTGCAGGAAGGCATGCAGGGCGCCATACGTGGAATCCCGTTCGAGGTAATGGGCGATGTCGGCAATGGAAGTGCCGGCCTTCCGGCCGATGTTGACGACGATTTCATGGAAATAGTTGCGGGCCAACAACTGCCATACCGTCAGTTTGCCGATGCGGCCGAATCCATTGACGCCGATAACTTTTTTTTCGTTCATCACTGAATCCTCCCCCCGTGAACCCTATTCCACTTTAACTTTCATCAGTCCCCTATAGACGGAGCCTTCCTGGCCGTCGATGCTGATGAAATCCCCGGATTTCATCAACGTCCCGTTGAACAGGGCTGTTTTCT
>JBMORA010000065.1:0-35618 GCA_049320885.1 Thermodesulfobacteriota bacterium
TTTCCGTTTGGACGATCAACGGGCGATGTCAGGGATTCACCCGGCTGGTGTCCCCTGAGCCCAGGGCAGCCGAGCCGTAGACGCTGTCGGCTATGAAGCTTTCCAGGCCGCCGGCGGCGGCTGGAGCGGTCAGGTAATCCAACAGGGCCTGCCATTCCTTTACTTCCTGGATACCCGCCGCCGGATCACCATCGAGACGGAAATCCAGGAGATTGTCCACCGTTACCGGGACCGTGCCGTCGGCATTGACCGGTATGACGGGAATGCCGAGACCGGTCATCAACATTTGCATGGCATCGCTTTGCATCAGCAGCAGGATATACAGATCCAGCACACACGGATACAAGGTCGCGGCGTCGCTGCGGTCGATGACCGTCGGCGTGTTCCGGCACTGTCCGTCCGTCGGGGCATACCCGTTGACCGCAATGACCTGGTAGCCGCCCGGCAAACCGCCATGGGTGAATTGAATCCCGGAAAGTCCCAGGTAATATTCCGGATTCAAATTGGACAAGGCGCCATAAAGGGCCTGCTGCTGGGGCGAACCAGCGGCCAGGAAGCCCATGAAATTGCTGTCCTGGGAAGCGATGACATAGGAAATGAACTGGCAGAGATTCCAGACCGAATCCCCGTTCAGATACACCAGCATCAGGGGATACCCCGGCAGATCCTGCTGGGTCGGATCCAATGTCATGCCCAGGGGCAGCACGCTGTAGATATCCGCGAAGCTGATGGACTGACCGGGATCGAACCCGTTCCGGATATTGCCGTTGGCGATGACGCCGATGGTGGGGCCGGTCACCAGGCCTGCGGCCACATACCCTCTCAGGGTGCCGCGCAGGCTGTCCGCCACCAGATTGGCCATGCCGGATTCCGCCGCCATTTGCGGTATGGCCAGGTTGCCGGAATCCGTTCCGGCCAGCACCCGGTTGACGGTCAGGCCCGGAGACAGGGCGCCCAGGGCCGCATTCAGTTCCCGGTCATAGGAATCGACCAGATAATTCATGGACGGATCCCCGGGGATACTGTCGTTGATGGCGTGATTGGTCAGCTGGACGGCGGTGACGCCGGTCCCGACGGTCAGGTCGATATCCAGCTGGGCCAGGTTCTTTCCATAGTGCCCGGCGCAGATGATGCGGGTGTTGCCCACCGTAACGACGCTGTCGGTCTGCTGGTGTTCATGCCCGGAGGCGATGATGTCGATGCCGCTGACGGCACCGGCCAGC
The DNA here is from genome assembly GCA_049320885.1 of Thermodesulfobacteriota bacterium. Taxonomy (GTDB): domain Bacteria; phylum Desulfobacterota; class Desulfobacteria; order Desulfobacterales; family SURF-7; genus DYJD01. The sequence continues at coordinate 1,224 of JBMORA010000065.1, forward strand.
GCGATATCGTCACCGGAGGGCGTGCCGCCGGGTTCCAGAATCCCGGAATGGGACAGAGCCACGATGAGATGGGCGCCCTGGCTATTGCGCAGATCGTCCACCTGATTCTGGATCACCGCCGCCGTATGATCAAAGGTCACCGGCGGGGCGGCCGGGGCGTAAAAATCCGCCGTGGGTCCCAGCAGGCCGATGACTCCGATCCTGACGCCGTTGGCGAGGGTGATCAAGCGGGTGGTGCAGATGGCGCCGGCAGCCTGGAGGGCTTCCAGCCCGTCGTCGGTGGTACCTGCAACGCCGTCGGTGATCATGTTGGTGGCCACGATGGGCACGCTGAAATTCTGGCTGGTTCTGGCGTTCTGAAGCAACAGGGCCAGACCGGCCGGGCTCCAGTCGAATTCGTGGTTGCCCAAGGTGATGACATCGTATTGCATCTGTTGAAAGAATTGAAATGCCGCCGGACTCGCGGCGGTCAGGTCATAGACGGTGCCCATGAGGAAGTCGCCGGAATCCACCAGCAGAACGGCGGAACCCTGATCCGGCCGGTCTTTCTGAAGGCGGATCTGGCCGATCTTATGGCTCAGGCGGGCATAGCCCCCTTCCGTCAAATCCGTATTCCCGGCACTCCCCGGAAGACCCGAATTATCCAGGCTGTCCCCCGGGCTGTAGGTGGCCGAAGCTCCGGATCCCGCGGCCCGGTGGTGCATGTCCGTTGTCTGGATCAGGGTCACCTGAACCCGATCCCCGGCCTCCAGGGTCGGAATCGTCCGGGCGGCGGGCGGATCGTTCTCGGGGGAATCGGTGCAGCCCAGCACCAGAACCAGCAGCAGCGTGCTCCATATGGTCAACAGGCGGTATTTTTTCATGGCACCTCCATCATCACGGTTGATTATTGCCGGTGAAACAAACCCGGCCGGTCAGAAAGCCGCATCGATTCCGATGGCCAGGGTGAGGGTCGAATTATGGGTGTCCACCTGGACATCCCCCAAACCGTTTTCAGCCGCCAGGGAATAGGCAATGGTTTCGTCTTCCCACAGGGTGTAGGCCGCCCCCAGATTCAGTTTCAGCCCCTTCCGGATTTCATAGGCGCAGCCGATGCCCAGGTTCCAGTTGTCGGAATACAGCGTTTCAAAGGCCCCCGGGGTTTGATAGTAGCCATGGATGTCATCCCATTCGAATTTGGTAAACAGGGCGCCGGTGCTGAGCTGCAGTTTTTCGGTCAGCTGGTAGGCCAGACCGGCACCGAGACCCCAGCAATCCCCGGCCATATCCGCGACGCTTTCACCATCGTCGGTATATCCCCAGTTGGCCTGCTGTTGCAGATAATAGGTGAAATCGACCTCGCCAGTCAGTTTGGGGGTCATCTGATAGGCGGCCCCCACGCCGAAGGCGCCCGGGAAGTCCCGCCGGTTCCGGTCTTTATACTCCGCCAGCCCCAGCTCCTGCGGAAAGTCATTGCAATTGACTTCCGTTTCGAAGGTCAGGGGCACGCTGGATTCATAGCGCATGCCGATATTGAGCTTTTCAACCGGCTGGATATTCAGCCCGAAAATGCCGCCGAACCCGCTGGCGGTGTCTTCGGTATCCAGCCGGTATTCATGACTGCCCCCCAGTGCGTCGGTGAACACCGCGCCGGCTTCGGTCTCATTTCTGGCGCTGATGTAACGGATGCCCACGGCCACGGAGATCTTGTCGCTGACGGCATAGGCGCCGCCGATGGTGGAGGTGAGATAGAGGGAAGAGGCCTCCAGGCTGTCATTGGAAAACCCGGTCAAACGCCCCCCGGAATTAAGCAGGGTCATGGAACCGATGAATTTGGTGTTCACCGAGCCGTTGGGATAATCGGCCACCGCGCCGCCCCCGGGGATGTAGATGCCGCCGAAGATGGCCCAGTTGTCCTTTTTATAAGCCGCGTAAAAATTGGGCAGCAGCCAGTCGACCCCGTCCTGGACCGATTCCTGGTAGGTGTCGGCGCCCGGCAACCCCAGATTGTAGGAATGGTTGGGTCGCCGGAACAGGCTCTGGTTGGAGAGGTTCAGGTGCAACCCGTCGGTCATTTGGGTCAATCCCGCCGGGTTGTAGTATACGATGTCGGTGGAATCCGTGGCGGCGTTGCGGGTGGGAAGACGGATCCACTCCGCGCTGAGATTGGACAACTGATCGATCTGGGCGGACAGATCGGCAGCCGGGAAACACACGACCGCCCATAAACCCAGGCACCACATCCATTTTTTCATTCAGCACCTCCTGATGGAAGAACGATTGAAGGTCGGCCGGGCGCCCACGGCGAATCGGGGTCTCCCGCAAATAAGTGAGTACTCACTCATTTAGCCCTCCAGGACTCTTGCCGTCAACACTTTTTTCAACATCCCGGCAACGGATTGGATTGCCGACGCCTCCCCGATCTGGTATTTATCCCGATACCGGGAACAAACCGTAATGAAATACAGCCGTCCCATGGCGGCCATGGAGGTAGGATGCCCCTCAACCCAACCGCTGTCCGGCAAGGAAAACAAGACGGCCGGCCCGTCATCGGCTGCTTCCCCCTCTATCCGCCGCTGGAACTCTTCCACAGCCTCGGACTGGCGCCGGTGATCCTGTGGGATTTGAAATCCGGGATGCACGGGACCCGGGAAAGCGATCGCCACCTGCAGACCTACGCCTGTTCCGTGGCCCGTTACCTGGTCCAATGGCTGCTGGCCGGTGACGGCCCTCCCTGCGACGCCCTTTTCCTGTACAACGCCTGCGACACCCTGCGGAATCTGCCGGAGATCATCAGCACCGGCCTGCTGGAAAAGGGAAAGTCCATCCCGATCCTCCGCCTGCATATACCCGCAACGAATCTGGCGTCCGCCGGTTCCGCCCTCTATTTTCAACAACGCATCGCCACCCTGATCCAGGAACTCCAAGAACGGTTTTCCGTCCGGTTTTCAGCCGCGGCGTTTCGGGAAAGCATCCGAAAATACGGGGAACTCCGGCAGCGTCATCGCCGGATCGCAACAGGCGTCGCCCGGGGCCGGATCGATTTCGACACCTTTGCCCAATTGTGCTGCAGCGGTCGCCACCTTCCGGATGACGACCATCTGGAACGCCTGGATGGGCTCCTGCGCTCCCTGGAAACAGCGTCCCCGGCGGACGTGGGCGCAACCGGCGAACCAAGGGTCATGCTGAGCGGCATTCTGCCGCCCGCCGGGGCCCTGACCCGCCGCATGGAAAAGGCGGGACTCCGGATTGTCGCCGATGACATCGCCGCCCTGGGCCGCGCCCATGCTTCCCAGCCGGAACCGACGGACGATCCGGCCGCCTATTACCGGGAACTGGTTTCCCGTCATATCTCCTGTCCGACGCTCCTGCCTGCCGCCGACAGACGGATTCCGCGGTTGCTGGCGGAAATTCATTCCCGGTCCGTTGAAGGGCTCATCTGGATCGGGGAAAAATATTGCGAATACGAATATTTTGAAATCCCCTGGTTGGAAAAGCGCCTCAAGGAAATCGGCGTCCCGCTGTTGCAGCTGGAATGCGGCTTGGACGACAGGGACAACATCGGTCCGCTGGAGACCCGTATCGACGCCTTTGCCGAGCTGTTGCGGCAACGCAGAACCTATGCCAGACCACAGGAGGAATCATGGCGGCTTTCGTGAAAACCGAATCCGGTAAACGCCTGACGGACCTCATGACCCGCAATTATTTCACGAATGCCGTGAAAGCCCAGGAAGGCGCCTTCGTGGTGTGGATCGCCATCGTCGTGCCGGCGGAAATACTGCTGGGCTTCGACAAGGTCGTTTACGCCGTTCCCGAAAGTTTCGCCGCCATGACCGCGGCAAGGGGGTATGGTCCCGCTCAGTCCGAAAAAGCGGAAAAAATGGGCTACTCCATGGATCTCTGCTCCTATGCCAGAATCGACATGGGCGGCGCCCTGGACGATCAACCCGATTCCCCGGCCGGCCGTCTGCCCAGGCCGCATCTGCTGGTTTCCAACAACAACAACTGCTCCCTCCTGGCCAAATGGTTTGACGTCTATCACCGGGAATGGGATATCCCCCATTTCATCCTGGACGTGCCTTTCTGTTATGAACGACAGTCGCCGGATGACCGGAACTATATCTTGCTGCAATTCAGAAGCCTCATCCGGGCCATCGAGGAGCTTTCCGGGCAGCGCTTCGACCTGGACAGGGTCCGGGAAGCCGTGGGATATTCCAGTGAAGCCGGCCGGCATTGGAAGCAGTTCCTGAAGTGCGCCGAACACCGTCCCTCGGGGATTACGGCCTTTGACTCTTTTGTGCAGATGGCGCCGACCCTGACCATGCGGGGCACGCCGGAGCTGACGGAACACTACCGACTGTTGGCCGATGAAACCGAAGACCGGGTGCGCCGGGGTGTCTATCCGGTTCCGGACGAACACTACCGGCTGCTGTGGGACAACATCGCCCCCTGGCACCAACTCCGGAAAATGCAGCAGCGTCTGGCCGACGCGAAAGCCAATATCGTTACGGCTTCCTATACCTATTGCCTGGGGTGTCTGGAGGGTGACTATGCGCCCACTTTTTTCGATCCGAACGGCGACCCCCTGGAATATCTTGCCCGCATCCAGAACTTCTCCGTCTGTCCCCAGGGCATGCAGCTGCGGCGCACGGCCATGACCGAGGCAATCCGAAGGGTTCAGATCGACGGAGTGGTGTTCGCCAGCAACCGCAGCTGCAAACCTTACTCCCTGATGCAGATGGATCAATTGAGAGCCGTCAGCCGGGACACCGGAATCCCGGCGGTCATGGTGGATGTGGATCATGCGGATGTGAGGAGCTACAACGAAAGCAGCGTTTTTTTACGAATAGAAGCCCTGCTGGAGAGAATTGACGCCATGCGGGGGCATTAGAGAATGACTGCTACCGGTTTTTGTCCAGTGTTTCCCGAACCACCCTGGCCAAATCCGCCAAGCGGATGGGTTTGTTCATGACCTGCACCTGCCCCATTTCCTCCAGGTGATTGCCGCCCAGTCTTCTGCCGAAACCGGTGCAAAGGACGGCGGGAAATCCCGGTCTGATTTTCCGGATTTCGGTAATCAGGAGTTCACCGTTCATATGCGGCATGGTCAAATCGGTAATCAGCAGATCGAATCGATCCGGGTCCGCCCGGAAGGCCTCAAACGCCGCCAGGGGATCGATGTGGGTTTCCACGGAATAACCCAGGGCCTCCAGCATATCCTTGCCGATATCCACCAGAAAATGTTCATCGTCCACGAACAGGACATGCTCGCTCCCGGTGGGCACAGCCTCCGGTTCGGACGCCCCGGCGTCCACCTCGGCTTGAATCACCGGGAAAAAGACTTCAAAAAGCGTCCCCCGCCCCGACTCGCTGGCCACGGTGATCATGCCGCCATGGGCCTTGACGATGCCGTGAACCATCGCAAGCCCCATACCGGTGCCGTCCCCCACATTCTTGGTGGTGAAATAGGGTTCGAAAATCCGCTCCATGGTGGCCTTGTCCATGCCGCAGCCCGTGTCGCTTACCGATAGTTTGAGATACCGGCCGGCAACACCCTCGTTGACCACTTCCTCCGCCGTCAGGGAGACTTCCAGAATTCCGCCTTTTTCCTGCATGGCATGGGCCGCATTGGTGCACAGATTCATCAGCACCTGATGGATCTGGGTCTGGTCGGCAACCACGATTCCCTGGTTGGATGCTATATACTGGCGGATTTCGATGGTGGCCGGCAGGGTCGCCCGCAGCAGTTTCAGCGCCTCCTTGATGATGATACTGATATCGCATGGTATTTTTTGAGATCTTTCCTGGCGGCTGAACAGCAGGATCTGTTGAACCAGGCTCTTGGCCCGTTGGCTGGCGGAATGGATATGATCTAGATACTGGACGATTTTGGGGTTCTCCGCCGTGTAGCGCTGGGCCAATTGGGCGTACCCGAAAATAGCGCTGAGAATGTTGTTGAAATCATGGGCAATGCCGCCTGCCAGGGTGCCGATGGCTTCCATTTTCTGGGCCTGACGCAGCTCGGCCTCCAATTTTTCCTTTTCCTGCTTCATGCGCAGTCGGTCGCTGATGTCCCGGGCAATGCCTTGGGTGCCGATGAAGATTTCTCTGCCGGCGGCATCGCGTTGATACAAGCCTTCGGCGGTAATGGCGAATTGGGGCGGGGCCTGATGAGGCGCCTTTGGCAGGAAACGGATTTCCAGATGTTTCGTTTTCTGTTTTCCGGTTTTCCGCTCATTGATCCGTGAGGCCGCGGCCTCCCGATCATCCGGATGGACCAGTTCCATGATACTGCTGCCGATCAGGTCCTCCGGCGCATATCCATAGGCGATCACCGCTTCGCTGATGAATTCAATGCGCCCCTCGGGGTCCAGACGATAAACGATGTCGGGAATGGATTTCAGGATCGTGTTCAGCTTTTCCTCCGATTCCCGGAGCTCTCGTTCGGCCTGCTTCTGATCCGTGATGTCCGGGAAAACCACAATCCCGGCAATGATCTTGCCCACGGCGTTGGTGATCGGCGCGGCATTGGCCAGCACCCAGCGCTTGGAACCGTCGGGTCGCTGGAGGATGATCTCCATGTTGCGCAAGGTTCTTCCGTGAAGGACAGCCTGGGTCAACGGCAGTTCTTCCGGCTTGAGAGGAGTTCCGTCGGGATGATAGACAACCCAGCGGTCGGGATGCAATTCGACGGGGATGTCGGTAAGCGCCTGGGAGGAGCCTTGGCGGATCCCCAAGGCAGCGGAATTGGCGATCCGGATTTTGACATCCGGCGCATCGGCGACGATGATGCCGGCCGGTGAATGCTCGATGGCGGTAAGCATCAGGGACTGAATTTTGGCCAGCTCCTCTTCCACCTTCTTGCGCGGACTGATGTCCCGGATGGCGGCAAGAATGCATTCCCGCCCGCCGATCCGGGATGCGGTCAGGGAGATTTCACTCCAGAACAACTCACCGTTCTTTCGTCTGGAAAGCCATTCAAACAACTGGGGGCCCTCGGTCATGGTCTTCCGCAACCACTCCCTGGCGAACTCCTGGGTATAAGGCGGTTTGCCGTAGCTGAAATCGCCGGCCGCCATGCCGAAGGCCTCTTCGTATTCACAACCGAACATCAGCAGCAAGGAGCGGTTCACATCGATGATGGTTCTGCTTTTCGGGTCGTAGATAATGATGGCATCGTTGGTCCCGTTGAATATCTCCTGATAGCTCTGCTGCGTCATCTTGAGAGCCTCGGCGGCCTCCTCGCGCTCCCGGACCTCTTGTTCCAGACGTTTATTGACCTCGGTCAGGTTCGTTTCGCGCTTCTCGATCTCCCGGGCCATTTCGTTGAAATCGTTGATAATGCTCTGGAGTTCGATCTGCCGTACGGGGGTGGTTTCCGCGTGATAGTCGCCCCGGCCGATGCGTTCGATTCGTTTGATCAATTGTTCCAATGGGTTGCGCAGGAAAATCCGCAACAGAATTCCGGTGGCGGTCACCATGACCAGTATGATGACGAAAAAGGAGGTAACGCTGATCCACATCAAGCGATGATTCTGCTCCTCGTAGGCCTTGGGACTCATGCCAATGAAGAGATTGCCGATATGGAAGCGTTCATAATAAATTTTTTCATGCCTTTTGACCACGGCCGGACCGACATTTTTCTGTCCCTCGAAAAAAATCATGCCATGGGGATCCGAGACCCGCAACTCGGTGACCAGCTCGTTTTCCAGAATGACCGAGCAAATCCGGTTGATGCTGTTTTCGTCCACATTCCAGACCGGCAATTCCAGACTGTTCTGGAGATACATGACGAGCTGTTCGGTTTTCTGCCGCCAGATACTTTCGGAGTTCTGTTTCAGGAAAGCGTAGATCATGGCAATGATCACCAGGGAAACCAGGCTGATCACAATCGCCAGGCTCACGGCCAGATCGCTGTATATGGTGGTTTTAGCTCGTTTAATCATTCAGTTCGACAGGCGGAAAAAGAATCGATGCGTCAGGATAAGATAGCCACGGATTGTCCACGGTGGATTCAGTATAATTCAAAACAGTTTCGAGGGCAAGAAAATCATCGCCCCGGGCCGCCCCGGACCTTGGAGTCATGGGGGGTCCTTCAACTCCAGGATGGTTTCGATGATCCGGTCCTGCCGTCTCAGCCGCAGGGTATAGCGTGTGCCGGATTTTTCGCGGAAGAGGCGGACGATGGGACGCAAGCCGGCAAAATAGGTCAAATCGATGCCGTTGACCGCCAGGATGGCGTCTCCTGGCTGAATCCCGGCCGCCTCGGCGCCGGATTGAGGCGCCACCAGCACGGCCACGGGATACCCGGACTCGGTCCAGCCCATGGTCAGTCCGCTTTTATCGGTTTCCGGCGTTTGTTGGAAGCCTCTCCCCGGTTCCAATATCACTTCCTGACGGTTGTAGTCGAGGTGGACGATGAAATGGCGCAGCAGTGAATTGCCGATATTGCCGATGGTTTCCGCCCGGACGCCCGCCCCGGAGTCGGCGACCGTCGGGACGCCGATGACGGGATGGTCGATGGTGAATCCGCCCACCTGAAACGTCTTGAACCGGACCATCCGCTCCCGGTGCACTCCCGCCATGCCCCGGCTCAGGCGCTCGAAGCCCTTTTTCCCCAGTAAACCGTTGCCGGACGCGAAGGGGTAGTTGAAGGAAGAACTGAAGGCGCCGAGATCGATGGTCCACTTGCCGCGATATTTTCCGTCGACCACGGCTTCCAGGCAGAAGGTTTTGTATTTCAGGGGCGCGGCGATGCAAACGCCCGGTCCGTTGTACTCGAAGGTTTCCGGCGTGTAAAAAGAGACGGTCCGGCGATCATAGTCGATTCTGGTGACGAAGCGGGACAGAAAATCAAACCCGAGAATCCCCACCGCCGGGGGATCATGAAAGCCTTCGGCCAGGCCCTGATGGGTGAAAACCGTCTGGGAATCCACCCGGACCCCGCCCACCTGAAAGGGGGGCAGGGTTACAAAAGCGAGGTCGAAATGATCGCCGTAACCGTGGCCTTTCAACCGGCCCCGGGGAGTCAGGCCGATTCCGGCGGCGAAACCGGTATCGATCACCGACATGGACGCGCCGCTGTCCAGCAACCACAGCCGGGTGTCGCAGTTCATTCTCACCGGCAGATAGATGCTGTTTTCGATGAACTCAAACGGGATATCCAGGGCACGGTCCCCGGCTTCGAAAGCGACGTCCGCGGCCCGGTCCGGGGGGATCCGGAAAGTACCGGCCGGAATATCCGGATTGGGAAGAAACCGTTCGGTTACCACCCGGATCTCCCTGTCCAGCGGCCGGATCCGGGTGACTTCGTAACATGCATGGACCAGTCCCCCGATTTCCCGATGGTTGGCATACCGGGTGTGGATTTCGATATCCGGCTGACGAACAATCAGCAGCCGCAACAGGAAGGTTTGGCTGTCGAAATAAAACCGGCTGACATCGCTGTTCAGGCGGTTCGTCATCCGGACCACGCGGCAGTTCCTTCCGTCGATGGTTTCCCGGCCTTCCCCTATCAGGGTGAAAAAATCGGATCGGGGATCCAGGTGCTCGAAGTTCTCCAGGCGGATCTGAACGGCCCGTCGGTCCATGGTCTCCCGGTCCCTCTCCACCAGAACTTTGCCGTTCACATCCTCCACCCAGGCCGTCGCGCCGTCGTCTCCGGAGGATTGACGGAAGATCCCGTAATCCTCCTCCAGCAGAAACGCCACGGGATGCGCGTCCCACTGCTTGAACCGGCCTTCCATGCCGTCGAACACGATGACGCCTTCCGAATAACCGGTTTTCAGGTTCTTCAGGCGTTCCAGTCCGCCGACGGCCTCATAATGCATGCGGAACAGCATCCGCGGATCCGAGGGCCCGTCTCCGGCCGCGGCGATGGACACCATCGCCGGCAGCAGGCAATAGAACATTACCAGAAGCAGTCCCTTATGAAACCGGCCGCCGCGGAACGAAACCACCCGGATACCGGAAACCGATCTATTGTTTATAGCCGAAACGGCGCAGCAATTGTTTGCGGGCATCGATGTCCTCTCTGGACTCTATTCCCTTGGAGGCGAATCCGTCGATGACCCCGAGAATCCCCCGCCCCTGCCCGGTCTCGGCGATCACCACTTCCAGCGGATTGGCGGTTGCGCAGTAGATCCTACAGACTTCCGGGACGTTTTTGATCGCGTTCAGGACGTTGATGGGGAAAATGTCTTTCATGAACAGAATGAAACTGTGACCGGCGGATAACGCCAGCGCGTTTTGCCGCGCCAGTTCGGTCAACCCCTCATCGGTTCCGGTATGCCGGACCAGGCATTTGTCCGAAGCCTCGCAGAAGGCCAGGCCGAATTTGGCCATGGGGACGCTGTTGACCATGACTTCGTGAATATCCTCCACGGTTTTGATGAAATGGGATTGTCCCAGAATCAGGTTGAGATGATCCGGATTCCGAATGCTGACGGTTTTCAATTCCATGGGTCCTCCTGCCATGTAAAAAGGTTTTGATCGTTAGGTTTCGGACGGTTCGATGCCGATCAGCTCGGGCTTTTGGATGACCGTGAGCAGGATTTTCAGGCGCCGCGAAGCCTTGATCCGACAGGAAAGCCCGGCCGGCAGCACCATGGTCCGGCCGGCTTCGGCCGCCTGTTCATTTCCACCGACTGTCACCAGTGCCCCGCCTTCCAGAATTTGCAGCAGGGCTTCGCCCGGACCGATGACGGGTTCAAGGGTGTGGCCTTTTTCAACGGCGAACAGATGGATCGCCAAGGCCTCATTGCGGGACAACTCCCGCTGCGACACGCCATCGGGTTCATATTCCGCCAAGGCGGCGATCCCCTTCAGTTCCGAAAGGGGGATGGCGCTGATTCGTACCGCGGGATTCATCCGCGGGCTCTTTCCAGGGCGTGGGCCAGGGCCTCCTCCGCCTCCTTCACCATCCGCGCCACCAGCTCGCCCACCGAGGGGATATCGCGGATGCGGCCGACGGACTGACCGATGGTCAGCATGGCTTCCTCGATACTCCCGTTTTTCCAGACCTGACGGGCCCGCTCACCGGAGATCAGGGGCAGCAGTTCCGACAAATCTCCGCCGGACGCTTCGACGGCCTCGATTTTCCGCATGATGTCGTTGCGCAGGGCCCGTACCTGCAGCCCAAATCCCTGGAGCAGTTTCTGGAGCTGCAGAGCGGTGTCGTTTTCATTTTTTTCCAGCAGGGTCTGATAGATGTTGGCATGAACCCCGCTTTCCCTGGTGGCCAGAAAGCGGGTGGCCATCATCACACCGTCGGCCCCGAGGGAAAGGGCCGCCGCCAGGCTTTTGCCGTCGGCCATTCCGCCTGCCGCCAGCACGGGAATGTCCACCGCCTCCACCACCTTGGGAACCAGGATCATGGTGGAGACATTGTCCTTGTGAGGAAATCCGCCTTCCTCGAACCCGGCCACCGTGACGGCGTCATAGCCGACTTTTTCCGCGTGAACGGCGTGCTTGACCGTACCCACCTTGTGGAGCACCTTGACGCCCGCTTCCCTGGCCATGGGCAGGAAATCCGCGCCCAGAAAAGTATCCACCGGCGCTCCGGCGATTTCAATGGCGGTGACCCGCTTTTCACAGCAAACCCTGAAAAAATCCTGCAGCAGCGCCAAGGGAAGGCGGATGGAGGGCATGGTGGTGATATTGACAATGAAGGGGTTGGGCGTCAACTCCCGGGTGCGGTCTATAGCCGCGCTCAGTTCATCGGCGGAATTGTAATTTCCGGAAGTGAGATTCCCCATGGCCCCCGTGTTGCTGATGGCCGCCGCCAATTCGGGAGTGGCGATCCACAGCATCCCGCCGCACTGAATGGGATAACGGATACCGAACAGTTCCGTGATTCTGGTTTTCATGGCAGTTCCTTTCAATCAGTCATTCGAACATTCAAGGGGCAATCCCGCTTTGCGGTTCTGCTTCCGCCAGTAGCTCCGAAAGGCGAAACCATTGGGCCGCCGAATCGGCTGCCCCACCACCAGGGACATCCATTCGGCGGTGAGTCTGTCGGCCTGCTCGAAAGCTTTCCGGGTGAGGTCGGAAAAGGATTCCGTCGCCGGTTGATTCGCTTCCGCCATCAGTTCCTGCTCAAACCGGTCCCGGTCGGCCGCGAAAAGGCGGCCCCTGGCGCTAAGATCGCACAGCACCCGCCGGTGAAAGGCCTCATGCCGCCACCAGAGGGTTTTTTCATCGTAATATCCGCCCGGTGGCGGCCCCAGGTCCGGAAGGACCGCACCGGAAAAACGGATGGGTTTGAAAATGGCGGTGCAGGGCGCGGCCGTTCCCGTGGCCCAGTAGGTTTGCCGGTCCGGCAGCAACCGGGCCGCAAAGGAGCCGGTGGTTCCCGAATTGCGGGTCAGTCCGTTGCCGGCATGGACGCAGATGCGGCTCGTCAACCAGTGTCCATCGGGCCGATAGTCATCCCCGGCGTGATCCCGCAGGAGGGACAAGGCGTCCGCAATGCCGATTTTCGAAGTTTTACGGGCTCCGAGCACCGAAAGGGCGCGGCTCCTCCTGCCGCGGCAATCGGAAAAAGTCGTATAGAGCCGGTCGGAATAGCAATCCGCAAAATGAAAGGTCGCGCCTTTCTGGAGCCATTTTTTGCGCCTGGCGGTCTCGATCAGTTCCGGGTGGCTGCGGTCGAAGGCCTCCCCGATGGTGAGTCCATTGCTGATGGCGTGCAACTCCCGGATTTCCAATGCGGCCCATAAATGTCCCGAGGTTTCCAGCACCCAGGCCCCTTCCGGATCGGCGATGATGAAACTGTTGTGGTAGACCATCCGGGTGTCCTCATAGCCGCAGACTCCTCCCTGGCCGTGATCCGAAAGCAACCGCACGATGGTTTCCAGAGCTTCCTCGGCCGTTTCGCTTCTTTCCAGGGCCAGCCGGAGCAAATCCATTCCCGTCAGGCCTCCTTTGCGGTCATAGGGCATTCTGGTGAACACGGCTTCATTGCCGATGACCACGCCTTTTTCATTGGCGCCCATTTCCGCCCCCCACATCCAGAAAGGACGGGACAGCAGCACGGCATTGGTCCGCCGCACCTGGGGTATTTCCACATACGTGCAGCGGACGACGGCGGGGTTTTCCTCCCTTTGGGGATGGAACTCAAGAACCTGGGCTTCATTGGGTTCCCGGTCGCTGTTTTTTCCAAAAATGACGGCGCCGTCGCCTGTGACGGGGGGAAGAGCGACGAAGGTATCACACATGCAGCACCTCGTTTTTCTGGTTGTTCCCGGCAAACTACCAGATGGCGTCAGGCATGTCAATTTTGTACCGGTGAATATCCGAATCAGGTAAGGCCGCCGGCCTTCGACCGGATGGCGTTGATAGCCTCCACCGCCGCGGCCGCCGCATCCCTGTTGCGAATTCCGGCGTGGATCCTTTCCAGGAAAGGCAGGAATTCCGGATCACCCAGTTCGCCTATCAGGTACATCATGTCCCCCCTGACCGTTTCCTCCAGATCGGAAAATCTCTCCTGCAGCAGTTCCGCAGCCCGGCGAGCCAGCTGCCGGTCCGTTTCGATGAGTTCCTCCATCACCACCATGGCTCCCAGGCGCACTGTCCAGCGGGAATGGGTGAGCAGGGTCAGAAAGGCCGGAAAGATGCTCCGCGCTTCCCGCAGCATGGCGGCCACCCGGGAAGCGCCTCCGGCCTGCAGAATGCTCTGAAGGGTGTCCGCGCCCAGATCCGCCGGATTTCGATCCGCCATGACCCGAACCACTTCGGGAACCGGGATGCTTCCCGACCAGCGGAAACGGTCGAAAACCAATGTGGGAGCGGACTGAACCCCGTCCACCATGGTTAACTCCGGAAAGAGGGCGCCGTCGATGACAGCCAGTCGGACCCGGTCGCAGGAACCGGCGATGGAAATCATGCGTTCCACCGCCGCCGGGCAGTGCGGGCAATGGGAGGTGATGAACAACTTCAGAAAAACGGGCAGACTCAGGCGGTCCAGCGCCGAACGGAGTTCCAGGGAAAGATCCGCCGCCGGTTTTTCCGGTCCTAAAGCCGACAGGAACGGAACAAGTTCCGGTCCCAGCGGCAGCGCCTGGTAGGTGATTCGCTCCCCGATGCGGATGCCGGGAATCCCCTGGATTTCATTTCCCTCCCTTTCCAGTTGGATCCGGGGCGCCAGCCGAATCAGGTCCTCGCAAAAGGTATTAAACAGGTGGTCCTGTGCATGTCCGGCGGTAATCAGGCGGAGCCGGACTTCAGCCGCTTCCGATGCCTGCCACTGCCGGATTAGTTCCTCTTCCCGCGGGTTCATCGTTCTTTCTCCTGGATTCCTTCCCCGGAGCCATAAAAGCGCCATCCTTTGTTGACGATCAGTCGCGCCCCCTTGGCGTAATTCAGATAAGAAATCGTCCACTGTAGAAAAACGAACATCCGGTTCTTGAAACCCATCAGATAGTAAATATGAACGAACAGCCAGGCGGCCCAAGCCCAGAATCCATCCAACTCGATGCGGCCGTAAGCCATCACTGCCTTCTTACGTCCAATGGTCGTGAGCTGACCTTTATCCCTGTAACGGAAAGGCTTTCTCTTCCTTCCGCGGAGATCGCGCAGAATCGTCCGGGCCACAAAGCGCCCCTGCTGCAAGGCCACCGGCGCATTGGCGGGCAGCGGACGTCCGGTTCGATCGGCCGCGTGGGCCTGATCCCCGGCGGCAAATATGTTGGGATGCCCCTTGAGGCTGAGATCCGGCTCGACCATGATCCTGCCCATGGAATCCAGGGGGCCACCCAGAAAGCGGTTCAATGCAGACGCCTGGATACCGGCGGCCCACAAAGTGGTTTCGGCTTCAATGATTTCACCGCCGATATCCACGCGCCGCGGATCGATACGGGCGACCTTCCGGGATGTCCGGACTTGGACGCCCAGACCTTCCAGAGATAGCCGCGCCGCATCCGAAAGGGTTTCCGGGAAAGCCGGCAATATTCTGGGACCGGCCTCCACCAGAAGGATGCGGGCCATCGCCGGATCGATGTTCCGGAAATCCCTGGCGAAAGTGAAACGGCTCAATTCAGCGATGGCGCCGGCCAGTTCCACGCCGGTGCTTCCTCCGCCCACGATCAGAAAAGTCAGCAGCCGTGTCTTTGTCCGTATGTCGGAAGCGGTTTCGGCCTTTTCGAAGGCGCTCAGGATTCGCCTGCGGATTTCCACCGCCTGTTCGATGGTTTTCAGTCCCGGAGCGAATTCTTCCCAGGCGTCATTGCCGAAATAGAAATGCCGGGCACCGCAGGCCATGATCAGGTAATCAAAATGAAAATCGCCGATGTCCGTCTGAACGCGCCGGTTTTCCGGCGAAATGGCGGACACCTCGCCTTGAAACACCCGGACGTTGGGGCAGTCCGGGAACAGCGAACGAATCGGCACGGCGATCTCGGCGGGACTCAGCCCCGCCGTGGCCACCTGATACAGCAAGGGCTGGAACAAATGGTAATTGTTGCGATCAAGGATGGTCACGTTGGCATCTTTTTGACCGGCCAGAACCTTGGCGGCGTTCAGGCCGGCGAATCCGCTGCCGATGATGAGAATCTCTTTCATGCCTTTCCTTCTTTTTTCGGGGAACGGATAAAATAAAACAGCATGCCGTTTTTGGAAATTTTCTTCAAGACCAAAACAGCCCGATGCCCTTGCCTTTTTCCGGTCCGGAAGGTAAAAAGAAACGATATCGACAACCGGGTGACACATAGGGAGCAGGCTAATGAAAATACGGAATGGACTGTTGGTTTGGATCGTTGCCTTTTTGTGTTCAAGTGCAGGGCCGGTTTGGGCCCAGACACCGCCCGTCAGAGGTCAGACCGTCTATGCCGCCGTCTATTCGCATATCTACAGCGGCGACAGGGAACGTCCCATCTATCTGGCGGCAACCCTGAGCATCCGCAATACCGACCTTCACCAGCCGATCCGGATCATCGGCGTGGATTATCATGACTCCGAAGGACGACTGCTGACAAAATACCTGGCGGCTCCCATTGCCCTCCCACCCCTGTCTTCCACCCGGTACGTCATCAAGGAATCCGACAAATCCGGCGGTTCAGGGGCCTGCTTTATCGTGCGCTGGAACGCGGACCGGAAAGTCGTTCCACCCCTGGTGGAGTCCGTCATGATCGGCACCCGGGGGCAGCAGGGGATCTCCTTCACCTCCAGGGGGCAGGTGATCGCGGAAGAAACCGAATAACCGATCCCGTGGTCGGGCCATTGAGATTATACGAGGATACCCCATGGGCATCGCCGGAGATATCGTCATCATCGTGACCGCCGCCTTGATCGGCGGAATGATCGCGCAGATTTTCAGACAACCCCTGATTCTCGGCTATATCCTGGCCGGCGTTCTGGTGGGGCCGCATACCGGCGGGGTGACCGTTTCCGGGGTCCACGAGATCGAAATGCTGGCGGAAATCGGCATCGCGCTGCTGCTCTTCGCCCTGGGGATCGAATTCTCCATATCGGAACTGAAACCGGTGCGTCACATCGCCCTGTTCGGGACCCCCATCCAGCTCCTGCTCACCATCGGGTTCGGTTACGGTATCGGCCTGGGGCTGGGCATGGAATGGACGGCGGCCCTCTGGTTCGGGGCCCTGATTTCCATCTCCAGCACCATGGTGCTGCTGAAAACGCTGGAAAACCAGGGCTGGATGGGCACCCTGTCCAGCCGCGTCATGATCGGCATGCTGATTGTCCAGGATCTGGCGGTGGTTCCCATGATGATCATTCTGCCCCGGCTGGGGGATCCCCGGACCGGGCTGCCGGCCCTGGGCATGGCCGCCCTGAAGGCCGTCCTGTTCCTAACGCTTATGATCGTCATCGGCACGCGCATCATCCCCCGGATCTTGAAATCCGTGGCCACCTGGAATTCCCGGGAGCTGTTTCTTCTGACCACCACCGCCATGGGTCTGGGAGTCGGCTACGGCACCTATCTCTTCGGTCTGTCCTTCGCCTTCGGCGCCTTCGTGGCCGGCATGGTCCTGAGCGAATCGGATTACGGCTATCAGGCCTTGAGCGACATCGTGCCGCTCCGGGACCTATTCAGCCTGATGTTCTTCACCTCCGTGGGGATGCTGCTGGATCCGCTGTTCCTCGTGGCCAACTGGCAAACCATTCTGCTTCTGGTGTTCATCGTCATGACCGGCAAGGGCTTGATCTTCGCGTTGGTCAGCAAGCTCTTCCGCTACGGGAACATCATCCCCCTGGCCACGGGGCTGGGACTTTCCCAGATCGGTGAATTTTCCTTTGTCCTGGGACGCATCGGCTTGAAAACGCAATCGATTTCGCCAGACTGCTACGCCCTGATCCTGACCACCACGGTGATCACCATGCTGGCAACGCCCTTCGTATCCCGGCTGGCCGCCCCGCTCTATTCGCTCCGCAAGCGCCGGCGCCACATCGTTCTCCAGACCATCAACATTCCGGAAACCGGCCTCCGGAATCACATCATCATCGCCGGCGGCGGCCGCGTCGGCCGAGGCGTCGCCGATGTCCTGAAACGCCTGGACATTCCCTTTGTCATCGTGGAACTGGACTCCAGGCGCTTTGAAAACATCAAATCCAGCGGGTTCCCGGTGATTTTCGGCGACGCCAGCCAGGAAATCATCCTGGAAGCGGCGGAAGTCGGCCGGGCGAAGCTCCTCCTGATCACCACGCCGGTGGCCATCATCGCCCGGGCCATCGCCACCCAGGTCCTGAAACTGAATCCCGGGATCAAGATCGTGGCCCGCGCCGAAGGCGTCTCGCAAATGCGGGAATTGCACGATCACGGCGTCTACCATGTGGTGCAGCCGGAATTCGAAGCCGGCCTGGAGTTCACCCGCCAGGCCCTGTTGCATCTCAATTTTCCCATCGACCGCATCCAACAGTACACCGATGAGGTGCGCCGGGAATTGTACCGTCCCCTGTTCGATACGGATAGTTCCTACCGGGTGCTCAGTCAGCTGCAGAACGCCTGCCTGCTGATCGAGCTGACCTGGGTGGCGCTGGATCACGCCAGCACCTTCACCGGCAAGACCATCGGTGAATCGCAAATCCGGACAAAAACCGGAGTGACCATCGTGGGCATTCTGCGCAGCGGCGCGATGCACCCGAATCCGGATCCGGATTTCCTGCTGCGGGCGGACGACCTGGTGGGCGTGATGGGCACTACGGATCAGCTGACGGCCTTCCGGGAGCTGACGGAACAAGCCGGACGGAAACAATGACAGGCGATCGAAGAATGCGATTCTCATCGGGAAATCGAACGACGGTCAAGCGGCCGATTTATGGCGTCGCCCTCCTTTCGGAATATGTCAAAGGCCGGGGCGGCGGACCGGAACCACTGCTGGAGGGTTCCGGGATCCGCGCGGAGGACCTGAATGATCATGCCAAACTGATCACCGTCCAGCAGGAACTGACGGTGATCAAAAACCTGGTCCGACTCCTGCCCGATCCCCGATTGGGTCTGGAGATCGCCCGGAACACCACCGTCAGCGCCAACGCGTATATCACCATTCCGGCCATGTTCTGCGACACGTTCCTGGACGCCATCCGCCTGATGTTCGAATATATCGAACTCAGTCTGGCCAATTTCCGGTACACGTTGCTCGTTGACGCCGGCAAGGCGGTCCTGCACATGAAAGAACTTTTTGATTTCGGCGAGTTCCGCAGAATAGTCTTCGAGCTGGAACTGGCGTCCGTCTACTCCATCGGCACCAATATCCTGGGCGAACCGCTGGTTCTAAAAACCATCCACATCGCCTATCCGCCGCCCGCATATGCTTCTTTTTATCAAGAGTTGTTCCGCTGCCCCATCGCATTCAACGCCCGGCGGCATGAAATCATTTTCGACAGCCGGTATTTATCCAGGCGGCTGCCCCAGGCCAACCCCCTGGTCAGGGACGCCTATGAAAAAGAATGCAAACGAGCCCACGCCCGTATCAGGGAACAGGGCGGCGTTCTGGAAAAAATCCGTCACGAACTCCTGATCCAGGGACGGGATGTCATCTCGTTTCAGAAGCTGGCGGGACGCCTGAACATGTCGCCCAGAACCCTGCGGCGGCATCTGGCGGCCGAAAATTCCTCCTACAAATCGCTGGTCAACGACTTCCTGAAAAGCAAGGCCCTTGGATTGCTGGAGAACACGGATTACAGCCTTGAAAAAATTGCGGAAGAACTGGGGTACAGCTCGGCCTCCAATTTCTGCCATGCCTTCAAGAGCTGGACGGGACATCCCCCTTCCTCTTACCGGAGAAAAAAACCGGACCCGGCATAGACACATCCGCCCGGATGGAAAGATCGACCCCGCGCGGGGCATAACGGTCGGCCGGATTTCTCAGGTATCCATGAGATTTTTCGAGTTGAACAGAATGGCCTCGTATCGGGGGCAGAACTGGTAGGCCAGCGGGTTTTTGCTCAACCGCAGGTCGGCGAGCATATCGCATACCCCATGACCGCGCCCGATATCGATGCCCGCTTTCCCCCAGCCCGGGGCCTGGGCGAATTCCAGCTGGTTCATATAGAGATTGGCGCCCATGGGGTTGCCTCGAATGGTGGTGAATATCTTGGCATGCGTGCGCGGTCCCTTTTTGGTTTTCAGGATGCTCCCGTAAAAAGTCAACAGGCGATTACCCTGGGATGAGACCACGCACACACGCTTGCCGTCGGTTTCCGTGAACTCGATATCGGCCAGAAATTTGGGATATCCGGCCATCTCGACACCGCCTTTCCGGGCTCTCTCGGACGTGACGGGCAGCGACAGAATGACGATTTGCAGACGATTGCTCAGGAATTGCGCGGCCAGAGTGAGTCCCGTGATCTGTCGGCGGGGGTGGGAAACCAGAGCGGCCACCGAGAACTCGTTATAAGGGGCGATATCGGTATCCCGGTATTCGAATGCCGAAATCGCTATCAGGGAACGGCCGGGCAGAATCTCCAGCGGGGTCGCTCCGGGAAACGGCATCCAGGCCTTCACGCGCTGTGTGGGCGCCGTGTAGATACCGGTGAAGGCCGACGCATCATAGTAGAAAATCGGCAGGGTGACATCATACTCCCGGTGGTATGTCTGCACGATTCCGGAAAAAAAAGGGTTTGCCGGGTTGCGTTGAGCGTTCATGTGTACTCCTTGTACGAACCTGCCTATCCCGCGGATATCAGTTTAATTTACAGCAAGTTTTGACATAATGCAGCTTTTTCAGGTAGGACATCCCGAAAAGCGATTGTACTTGCTGGGCGTCACGATAGCGTTTTTCCTGACTGTAATCTTCCATGTAACCGTATCCGCCCAGGATCTGCACCCCGTCGGAGGTCACCTCGCAGGCATGCTCAAAAGCCGGTATGCTGGCCGCCAGGTTATCGTGGCGGGAATGGCTGCCGCCGCCGGAACTGACATGCTCGATGAGCAATTCCGCATTTCGGACCTTCAACGCCATGTCCGCCAGCAGAAGCTGGACTTCGCTCCAGGCCCCGATCTTCCTGCCTCCCTGGATGCGGACCCGGCTGTATTTCAATGCGTCGTTGAAGGAACCGCGCATGATTCCGGTGGCGATGGCGGCGCCGGCCGGAAGGAGCCTGCCGTACATGTTCCCGTAATAATTCGCCGCCTTTCCCCTTTCTCCGATCAGAATCCCCGGAGTTCCGTCGAAACCGATATCCACCACCGGGCAGGCGTGCAATCCCAGGTGGATCAAAGATTCCCCCGTCCGGACGGTCGGATGGGTGGACGGCACCAGGAAATAGGAATACTCCGAATCACTGGCAATTCTTGCGGGAACGATCAGGCGTTGCGCCATGTTGCCCAGCGCCATGCCTTGGGCGATACCGCGCAGGCGGACCGTTCCGTCTGGTTCCAGCGCCGTGATTGCCGGAGGCGTCTCCATCGGATTGGCAAAGGCAGAAAACGAAATCAGCGCATCCCCAAGAGAAGCGCCGCGGGAATACCATTCGGCGATCCGTTGGTGTTCTCCCGCCTGAAGCAGGATTTCCTGGGACATGGCGTTGGTCAGTATGGCCACCGCCATGCTGGCATCGACTTCGGCGATATTCAACAGGATGGTACACAGATTACCGATATGACCGTCCAGACCGCCCATGCTTTCCGGCAGCCACAGATGGAAAAAATCCATGCCGAAGGCTGTTTCAAAAACCGACCGGTCCAGATCGGCATGGGGATAGCGGTCATTTTCCTCCCGGAGCTTGAGGAGCACTTTTTGGGCAAATTCCCGGGATGTTCCTTGGAGAAGTCTGGCTTCGGCACGCACTGTCTGTTTCATGGCTCCACCGCCTATTGGTCTTCAAACATGGTGATCTCATATCGGTTACGCCCGATGAGGTTCTTGAAGGCCTCCATCCGGTTAAGCTGATTGGTGCCCTCATAAATTTGCAGCAATTTGGCATCTCTGAAAAATTTTTCCACATGGTTGGCCTGCCGTGAGCCGGCCTGGCCCATCAAGGCCATGCCGATGCGGCAATTGTCCATGGCCAGATCCGACCCCGTGAATTTGGCCATGGCTGCCCAGCCGGTGGTCCGCTCCAATTCCGCCCGCTTTTTCCAGTCGAATTGAATTTTCCGGATCATTTTCGGGAACAGGGCGTATTTCACCATGGGCGCCGACAGGGCCAGAGCGATCCGTGTGGGCAGATATCGGAAAAGATAATACAGGGGCTTGAATTGCAGCATCTTGTTCAGGCCGTACATGCCGTTGGCGAAATTGACCTCCGCATACAGCAACCGCGCCACGACCACATTCCGCAGCATATCCGCCAGCCGGCACTGGACCCATTCCAGATTCAGCATGAGACTGCCGTTGATTCTGGTGTCGGCGGCAAAGCGCAGCGTCGCTTCATAGACCCCGCGGGCGATCCCGGCGCCTAAGGCACAGACACCCGCTTTGGACGACGAACAAACGGAATCAAAGATGATCTGATAGATTTCCCGGTGGGAATGGAAGAGATTCCGGGTCTGCCGCCTGTCCACACACACGAAGTCATCGGCGACATAACAATCCCGCAGAATCAATTCGCTTGCCGGGCAGGCTTTCTGTCCCATTTTCCGCTCCTTTCTTCCCAGGGAAAACCCCTCGGCGTCCCGCCGGACGGCGAAAAACAGAAAGGTGTCCGACGGCCGGCCCGGATCCTCGTACCCCAGCACGATATGCCAGGTGGAAAAATGGCCGTTGGAAATGAAGACTTTGGTTCCGTTCACTCGGTAACCGTCGTTTTCCCGTACGGCCTGGCAGGCCACCCGCCCCTTGTCCACCAGATCCGCTTCCGATGTATCGGTGCCGGATTCCGGTTCCGTGATGGCAAAATCCAGCAGGCAAGGCTCGCCGGTTTTCTCCCCCCGGATGATGTCGGCGCTCAGCCGCCGGGTCAGGGCCAGATTCCAGGAGGCGATCAAAGTGGCGAACCCGAGATAATGCGCGCCGATGAGGTTCGCCATGCCCACGCAGCAGGAACTGATTTCCTCCAGAAAATACGCCATGGAAGAGAAGGAATAGCCTTTACCACCGAACATTTTGGGAATCCACAGGGTGTAGAACCCGTGGCGGCCGGCCTCCCGCACCCATTCCCAGGGGAGGTAATCCGGATCGGCCTGGATTTTTCTGTCCATGTCAAGGGTTTGAGGCCGGACCACGGATGCATTGAAGGCCCGGGCCAGCTTCACCACCTGTTTGACTTCCCGGGTGATCGCCCGGGGCTGGCGGGAAATGGCCGTCAGGTTGCAGTTCATATCGGCAAAGGAAAGGCCGGCTGGATCGGCATCGGTCCGGAGGAATGCGTTTTTCAACATATTGGCACCTTGGGTTGATTGATCAGAATCCCATCCGATTCAGTTGCAGCATGAATCGTTTCCCCCAGCTCGCCCGGGTTACCTTCGCCAGACAGGCGAAATAGAACGCCGGAAAAAGCCGCTTGAACAACCAGGCGGATTTCGCCGGTCCCTGGGGAATGATATACAGCCGGTTCTTTTTCATCGCCCTGACCGTGATCTCCGCCGCTTCCGCCGGGGTGATGCGGGCATTAGCGAAACCCGTGTTGGCGATGAGTCGCTGGAACTCATCCGTATACCGCATGTTGTTCAGCAGATTGGTCTTGATATGCGAGGGGCAGAGCACGCTGACGCCGATATTGGCGGGTGCGAGTTCGCTCCTCAGGGTTTCGGAAAGCGAGATCACCGCGGCCTTGGAGGCGTTGTAGGGCCCCATTTCCGGAATCGAAACGATACCGGCGATGGAGGCGACGTTCAGGATATGCCCCCTGCGCTGTTGTTTCATCCGGGGGATGAAGGCGTGGCAGCCGTGCAAAACCCCCCAGAAATTGATGGCCATGGTCCACTTCCAGTCCTCCATGGGTATCACCCCGGTAACTCCGGAGACGGCGACGCCGGCATTGTTGATCAGGACCTCCACCCGGCCCCATTTGCTGAAGCAGTGATCCGCCATTGTCTTGACGGCGTCACCATTCGACACATCACAAATATGGATCGCGCCGGAACCGCCCGCCTGTCGGACAAGCTCCAGGGTCTTCTCCAGGCCAGACTGGTTGATATCCGACAATACGAGATCGCCGCGCTCCCTGGCCAGGACAATGGCCAGCTCTCTTCCGATTCCGGAAGCCGCTCCGGTAATGACGGCGGTGCACTGATGAAACGATTTATTCATGGTACGATTCTCCTGGCCTTGTCGGGATGAGGTTTCTCAACCCGAAACCTTGCAGTGAAGATGCCATGCACGGTACACCGGGTGATCGGATGGCACAATATGCCGGAAGGACAAATGTATTATGAGTTGCGGTCACGGACGGTCAGGAGGGTGACAACGTGACAAATTTACGATCCAATCGTAAATTAGCCTAATGAAACCGCGCCTACTCACTTCCTATCTGCTCCGGGATGCCACCTATTATCCGGTGCTCACCATCACCGGCCCGCGCCAGTCGGGTAAAACCACGTGGTGGCGGAAATCGCCAAGGCCTTTATGCACCACCGCCGCAAGCCCCCGCTGTCTTTCTGGCGGGATCGCACAGGTCATGAAGTGGATCTGGTGATCGAGAGGTGGGAGAACTTTATTTGGTTTTCCATATAAAACCGGAGCGTCCGGGGCAATCCGGTCCCATCATGGTCATGCCGTTTCCGGCAGGCCACGGCTGCCGGCCAGCAGATGCTCCAGCTCCCGCAGCCCCTGCTCCATACCGTGACCGATTCTTATTTCTTCGGGAAAAACTTCACATTGCTTATGTTTTTAAAATCTGAATCCTGAGTCCAGATGATGGCGTTGAATTCCTGGGCCGTTGCGAGAATAATACTGTCGGCCATTGGAAGATTGTATTCCATACTCAGTTTTGAAGCGGCCATCGCCGATGATGCCGTCAAATCCGCAACCGTTCCCTTGCGCATGGCCATGGCTGCTTGCAAGGCCTCGTTTTCGCTGGATTCTCGAAGAATTACCTTGCAAACCTCGTATATCGTTATCGTTGGGACAACAAGCGAAGCAGTATCATTCAATGGAACAAGAAAATGCTTGGCGCCGGGCTCATCGGCGAAATAGGCGAGCCAGCCGGATGAATCGACAATATTCATACCCGATCTTTTTCTCGTTTGAATTCCGTATTGATGCCTTTAAGGAATCCACGAAGTTCTTTGATATCGCGTTCCGGGATAAGCTCGACACGTCCATCGTATTCTATTACCTGCATTTTTTGGCCTGGACGAAGGTGCAATGATTCTCTGACCGTTTTGGGTATGACGATTTGATATTTTGGTGATACGGTTACTGTTTGCATGATATTGTTCCTATCGATAAATTTTGTATTACGATATCATGATCGATATGGATTTGTCAATTACATCGATTTCCTGGCAGTAATCCTCAGAGCACGGAAGTGCTGGATAATCCGTTTTTTCCGTTTTCCCGCCCGAGGCGAAACCGCTCCCCCGTTTTCCCCTTCGCGCCCCGGGCATGACCATCGCCATGTCCAATAATGCAAAATGGCCTGAGCAGGACCGGCAAGCCTGTCGGTTTCGATCATGCCTTGTCGGCAAACAGATCCGTGCTGATGTACCGCTCTCCGGTACTCGCCAAAACCGCCACAATCCGCTTCCCCTGGTTCTCCGGCCGCTTGGCTAGCGTCAGGGCCGCCCAGACGGCCGCACCGGAGGAGATGCCGCACAGGATGCCTTCCACGCTGGCGAGCTTTCGCGCGGTCGCGAAAGCCTGGTCATTGGCAACGGTGACGATTTCATCCAAAATCTTCACGTTAAGCACGGCCGGGACGAAACCGGCACCAATGCCCTGGATCTTGTGGGGACCGGGACTGCCGCCGGACAGCACGGGCGAGGCTTCCGGTTCCACGGCCACCACTTTGACACTTGGCCTGCGAGCCTTCAACACCTCGCCGACACCGGTGATGGTGCCGCCTGTGCCCACGCCGGCCACGATTATATCCACCCCGCCCTCCGTATCCCGCCAGATTTCCTCCGCGGTGGTCCGGCGGTGAACTTCCGGATTGGCCGGATTGGCAAACTGGTCCGGCATATAGGCATCGCCGGTTTCCGCCACGATCTCCCGAGCCCTGGCAATGGCGCCCTTCATCCCGTCCTTACCGGGGGTCAGCACCAGCTGCGCCCCCAGATGCCGGAGCAGTTTCCGACGTTCCTGGCTCATGGTTTCCGGCATGGTCAGGATCAGGGGATATTGTTTCACGGCGCAGACAAAGGCCAGGGCGATTCCGGTGTTGCCGCTGGTGGGTTCGACAATGGTGGTTTTCGGGCCGATCCGGCCCTCCGCTTCGGCCGCCTCGATCATGGCCCGGCCGATCCGGTCCTTGACGCTGCCCAGGGGATTTTGGAATTCAAGTTTGGCGTAAATCTCCGCACCGGCCCCTTCGGCGATGCGGTTCAGCCGGACAAGCGGGGTTGCACCGATAATCTGAGTAACGTCCGTATATGTTTTCATTCCCGATTCCTTTCCGCTATCCGGCCTTCAGCTTTTTAACGGACGGGCAGCTGAGGTATGGTCATTGGATCTGGATTGTATCCCCCGCCCGGATCAGGCCGCCTTCCAGCACCCGGCCGAAAACCCCTTCCCGGGGCATGATGCAATCGCCGGCCTGGTAGTAAATGGCGCATTTATGGACACACTCCTTGCCGATCTGGGTGATTTCCACCAGGACCGTTTCCCCCAGACGCAGCCGGGCGCCCACCGGCAGGGTCTTCCAATCGATGCCGGTGGTGGCGATGTTTTCGGCGAAATCGCCAAACCCCACGTCAAGCCCCCGGGACCGGGCGCCTTCGATCTGCTCGTTGGCCAGAAAGCTCACCTGACGGTGCCAGTCGCCGGCATGGGCATCGCCGGCGAGTCCATGGCCGGCGATCAGTTCAGCTTCGTCTACCACGGTTTTCCGCGTACCTTTTTTCCGGCTCACGGCAATGGCGACGATCGTAATGGCCTGCTTGTTCACTTTTGGTTTTCCTGTTGCCATTTCCGCCCCCAATGATGGTTGATGTAATTACGATATATCCACAAGCGGACCGATTGTCAAACCGGCCCATTTTCCTTCCCGAAGCCTTTTTGGGATCAAATGCAGGGCTTCTTTCCCTTCGCACCGTTCGAATCACCACGGGAGAAAAGCGCTGATACATAAGGGGTGGCAGGACTGCTCTGCACGCTTGCCACGGAACCCACCTGGGCGATGCCGCCATGCTCGTACACGATGATCTTATCGGCGACGTCAACCGCCTCCTCCACATCGTGGGTTACCAGAAGTGCGGGAACATCAAACTTGTCCCGGATCTCCCGCAGAAAGCAGCGCATCTCCAGCCGCAAAGGCCGGTCGAGGGCGGAAAATGGTTCATCCAGCAGGAGCATTTTCGGCCGGCGGATCAGAGCCCGGGCAAAGGCCACCCGCTGCTTCTGGCCCCCCGAGATCTCGTTTGGGTAGCGCTGATCCAGCCCGGTCAGCTTAAAAGCGGCGATCATGTCGCGCGCCTGGTCCTTTTGCTCCTTGTTCGAAAGGCCTGCCGCGCCATAACGGATGTTTTCCAATACTGTCATGTGCGGAAACAGCGCCAGGTCCTGAAATACATACCCGAACGGCCGCTTCTGGGGAGGCAGGTCAACCCCGGACGAATCGTCGAAGTAGAAGACGCCATCCAAAGCCACTCGCCCTTTATCCGGTTTCATAAGACCGGCGATCAGCTGGAGGGTCATGGATTTGCCCGCGCCCGAAAAACCGAAGAGCACGGCCAGCTCGTTTTCGATCCGCCAGCGGATATCCAGCGTAAAACCGTTGACTTTTTTTTGAAGCGCGACCTGCAGTCCCATCAGATCATCTTCCTTGAATACCGGTTGGCGATGTATAGAAAAACCCCGGATATCATTGTCATCAATAGCACCATGACATGCGCCCTGGTCCATTCACCGCTCGCGGCAAGGCTGTACACCGCAATGGGCATGGTGTCGGTCCGCCCCGGCAGGTTCCCCGCCAACATGAGGGTGGCACCGAACTCCCCCATGGCCCGGGCAAAGGACAGCACGGCACCGGCGATGATGCCCCGCCTCGCAAGGGGCAGGATTACCCGCCAGGCCGTATGGAATTCCGAATGCCCGAGGGTATACGACGCGTCGATGAGGCTCCGGTCCACGGAATCGATGGCCGCCCTGGCGGTCTTGATCATCAGCGGCAGCGCTACGACATAGGAGGCCAGGACCGCCGCATACCAGGTAAACATGATACTCCAGCCGGTCCATGCATACACAAGGCCGCCAATGAAGCCGTTTCTGCCGAACAGCACGATCAGATAATAGCCGGTGACTGTGGGGGGCAGAACCAGGGGCAGGGTGAAAACCACATCCAGCAGCTCCCGGCCCTTGAACACTCTGCGGGCGAGGATATAGGCCAGGGGCACGCCCGTCAGCAGGATCAGAGCCGTGGATACGAACGCCACCTGCAGCGAGAGGCGGATGGAAAAAAGAACCGGGCTTTCCATTGCCATATCAATTACCAGTTTTGAACCCGTATTTTTTCAGGATTTGCCTTCCTTCCTTGGACAACACGAAGGCGGTAAAGGCGTCGGCATCACTCGCCCGCTTCGTCCCCTTGACCAAGGCCAAGGGATAGACAACCGGCTTATGGCTTGCCTCCGGCGCCGTGGCGATCAGTTTGATTTCCGTTGATCGCATGGCCGCGTCGGTGGCGTAGACGATCCCCGCGTCGACTTCGCCGCGGACGACATAATCCAGCACCTGCCGGACATTTTCGGTGTAGATCAATTTCTCCTTGATCCCGGGCAGCAGTTTGTAAAACTGGAGCACCTCCTCCGCATACCGACCAGCGGGAACCGTGACCGGATTGCCCACGGCGATCTTAATGATTTTCGCCGCAACCAGGCACTCAAAGGAGGTGAGCGCCCCGTCCGAACCGGCCGGCGCGATGAGCACAACGCTGTTGGCGGCGAAATCGGCGCGGGTAGAAGCGATAATCCGACCCTGCCGGGCTGCTTCATCCATGTCCTTTTGGGCCGCGGACGCGAACACATCCACCGGCGCGCCGCCGGTGATCTGCTTCACCAGGTCGCCGGATGGGCCATAATTGAAAATGCACCTCGTTCCGGATGCGGTTTCATATATCCGGCCGATTTCCGCGAATGCGTCCTTCAGACTGATGGCCGCCGAAACGGTGATTGTTTTGGTTTCACCGGCAGCTGCCGGCGTCAGGAAAGCCAGACAAAGAACAGCCGCCGCCGCAAGAACCCCGCCCGTCTTTTTCATGATGTTCATCTCCTACGTTCCGAATGATCGACAGGGAAAGCATTCAACCGCCATGGCGCAATCAAGTGGCGACGGCATTACCGACGAGCCTGCCGACCAGATTGCCCGTACAGGAAACGTCATAACCGGCCAGGGACGCCAACTCCTTCCGCATGGCATGGGTCTGGAGCACATCCAGCAGAATTTTTATCGCCGTCAGTTCCAGCAGATCGCACGGTATGACGAGATCGCACCGAACCGATTGAATGGGGATGAAATCAAGTTCATGGGCCGCGGCCACGGCCCGCAGCCCCAGCGCGGCATCCGCCAATCCATATGCCACCATCCTGGCCCCCTGGCTGTGATTGGATACCAGATTTTCGTACCCGGTGACGGCCTCTGTCGGTATACCGGCGCGGGCCAGGCAATCATCCAGCAACACACGCAGGGCGGCCCCGGTTTCCCGGTTGACCAACCGGAGGCCGCCTTTCGCCAGATCGGCCGGTTTATGAATGCTGCATGGATTTCCCCGCGTCACCATGAGACCTTCCTCAAATATGGAAAACGCAAACACCATGACCTTCTCGCCGGGCAGGACTTTCTCCACCAGGGTCAGGTTGGCTTCAGCCGGCCCCTGATTGTGCAGATGGGTCCCCGCCGCATGCGCCCGACCTTCGGCCAATGCGGTTACGGCGGCAAGGCTGGAGGAAAATCGACAATGAATCCTGGTGTCACTGGAATGTCTGGAAACATGGGAAGCCAACAAGGCAAAGGCCGGATCACATCCCAGCAGGAAAATGTTGTTTTCCAGGGATGCTGCTTTCTGAAGCAGTTCAACCCTATTGCCGTCCTTATCGAGCATGCCGTCGGCCGCCTGGAATCCATCTCCATGCAACCATTTGCCGTCCATGGGATAGGCAATCAGATGTTCCCGCACACGGGCGAGAGAAACCCGGCCGTCGGCGCCGGGCGGGTTTTCCGCCAGGGTGACGGAATATTTTTTTTCCGGCATCTCCAGAAGAAACAGATCCTCGACCCTGCAATCCAACTCCCTGGCCAGCCGCAGCGCAACGATGGTATTGGGTAAATACCTTCCGGATTCCATGTCGTACACCGCCTGTCGTTTGATGCCGACTCTCTCCGCCAGTTCGCCCTGCGAAAGATTGTTACGAATCCGGGCGGATTTAAGGGTGCAACAAAACCGGCTCCCGGGGTTCGCCATGGACGCCTCCCGCGCATTTTTTACGATATTGGGCATGCACTTCTCCAAACCCCACTGCCTCCGCCTGCAAAATTAGTTTTAAAAACGTCATTTTTAATAATATTGTAATTTTAAAATGTCAAAGGATAAAAATACAGGGGAACCCGGCAGGCTGCGGGAAGAACCCCGCTTGTGAACCGGAGAACTGCGAACGATGCAGCAGGATGGGAACAGAAAAATCCGAACCGGAGGGAAAATCAGCCTTGCGCGGTATAATAGCGCGAAGGACCTGTCAGGAAGTCCCACCCGCATTCGGAAAAGATGGCCCGGCAGCTTGCCACGGTCTCGCCCCGGCCGTCCTCCGTTTTTTCCCGGACATCCCGGGGATTGGCGCCCGCTTCGGCCCAGAAGAGATTGGCCCCGGCGAATCCTCCCAAGGTGCAGGGCTCGTGGGTGCAGTTGCCGAGTACGTTTCTGGGCATACCCAGCCGGGTGACGGCCACGATCTGGGCCATGCGGAGTTCGCTGATGGTGCCCAGCCCGGCCATTGTGGTACCCGGGATAGGGATGCGGCGGGCAGCTCCGCTATAAGCAGGCTGGAAGGATGCCGTATACAGGATCAGATCCGCGAGTTCTTCGTCGGTATGCTCCGGCCCCACCGGCTCCACGCAGGTTCCCACCAGAAGTCCCGCTTCCTGGAAATGGCGGATGCTTGCCCGCCGTTTATCAGGCGACAAGCTGGAATCAATGCCCTCACGCAATCGCAGGGCGTGGTAGACTCCCGCGAAACCGGCATCCTTCATCTGCTTCGCGCCTTCGTATGCCTGATCGCCCACATTGGCGATGAGAACAGTTTCGGGCCGGAGTTGTTTTCTGATTTCCCTGGAAATATCGAGGAACAGACCAAAGGGATAATAGGCCGTGGTCATGATGAACACGGCATTGGCGCCGTCCTTTTCAAATTGCCTCGCGTAGTTCACGGCCTGTTCCGGGGTGATCCGGGTCTCTCCCTGAAAGACACCGTTCACTCTGGCAAAAGAGCAGAACCGGCAATCCGCCGGGCAGGGCGCCAGATTCAAGGCCAGTTGGGCATGAACCTCGGCCTTGTTGCCCGTGAGTTCCTTTGAAATCCGATTGGCCTCGGCCATGACCAGATAAGACTCCGCCGCATCCGGTTTCAGCCCGAGAAGATAGATGAGTTCAGGCCGGGTCAGTTGCAGACCGTCCCGGCTTTTTTTGAGCATGTCATGAACATTCATAAAAACTCTTGTTAGATCGAGGGTGGGAAACAAGTCTTCACCGGTGCACCGGTTTATTCATATCCGCCCATGAATTCCTGGAGGGATTTCCGAAGCCAGCCGATGGAGTCCTGGTTGGTCAGGATCATTAGAAATCCATTGATATCCTTTTCCTTGAATTTGAATACGGTTTTCATGACAATCGCCGGCTGGCCGGGATCGAAATGATCCACCAAAAAATTATATTCCAGACTGCCGCCACGGATCACCCGCGGTGGAGAATAGGTAACGAATGTGTTGAGCAATTCGGACATTTTTCCCACGCAGGCACCGATCAGGATATTACCGATTTCCGTCAGCACTTCCGATTCGACGATTTCTTTATGTTTGCGGCTTTCTTCCGGGCCTTGCTCCTCTAAAAAACCCATCAGTTCATCGCTCGCTCCGGAAGGAAAGACCAGGAATCCCGAACCACTGAAATCACCCCAGAATTTCTGATCCACAATGTTCGTGTTATTCGACGCGTCAATGGTTTCCCGCAAATAATCCGGCAAGGAGCCGATGCTGATAACCTGAATGTTGGGGATGCTCAATACCACATAGATATCGATAATGCCGGCAAGATCGGCCGTTGCATTCCCGAAAGCGATGTTCATAACCTCCTGGAGAATATCTTTTTCATCATCCGTAAAAATTGCATTCATGTCCAAATTCATTTTTTCCGCTCCTGGTCTTTTTCATCTATCCATTCATCAACGGTCGATGTCACTGATATCTGTTGAGACATAACCGAGTTTTCAGGGATTGTAAATGTTCTTCTGGCGTTTCGAATAAAAGCAAAGATGTCGTGACCGGCAACTCCCTGCGCGGCAGTTGACAGTCAGCCGCCGCTTGATATAGGTATCGGGTCATGGATCAATCCAAATGGTTTTTTCATCCCATTTTTATTTTCGTGTTCTCGATCATCGCGCTGGGATTGTCGCTTTTTCTGTATATTTACTGGTATGTAAAAGTCAGCTCCGGTCTGCATTCCCTGATTACCCGATTCAACCTCGGTCCGGACAAGGTATTGGAGTCCCAGACCTGGGTAGTCATCATGGTATTGTCGATCCTGGTGGGTATCATTCTTCTGGGAATCTTCACCATTTTTGTCTATAATCAGAAAACCTTTCAACTCTACCGGCTTCAAAACAATTTCATCAACAATTTTACCCATGAACTGAAAACACCGGTAACCTCCCTGAAATTATACCTGGAAACTTTTCTCAAACATGACCTCTCCCGGAACGACCAGACCACGTATATCCAGTATATGCTTGCGGACGTCAACCGCCTGGCGGATAATATCAACAGCATTCTGAACCTCGCCAAGATCGAAAGCAAAGGGTTCGGCGAGGAATTCGTCAGGGCGGAACTGGTTCAAACCGTTGAACAGTTTTGTCATGACAACCGGCATCTGTTTAAGAATTGTTCCATCACCATCACCAATCTGACCGGACAGCCGGTTTTTTATCCGATCGACAAAGCTCTTTTCGACATGCTGCTCATGAACCTCCTGACAAACGCCGTCAAGTACAATCAATCGGGAAATCCCCAGATCTCCATTTCCTTTGAAAAGGATTTTCCAAAACTGTTCATCCGGTTTTCCGATAACGGCATCGGTCTTGAAAAAACAGTTCTCAAGAAAATCTTTAAAAAATTCTACCAGGTGGGCAAATCAGACAATATGTCCGCCATGGGAAGCGGTTTAGGCCTATATCTGGCCCAACAAATCGCCAAACGCCACAAGGGCAAAATCACCGCCCATAGCGAAGGAATCGGCAAAGGCTCCGTTTTCACTCTCACTCTCCCGGAACGTTTCAGACGTTCTTCACCCTAAGCAAAGGGATGGTTATGCCGGCACTGGACAAAAAACGAATTCTGGTCGTCGAGGATGAGGAACATATTGCCGAAGGCCTGCGGTTGAACCTGTCGCTCCAGGGATATGAGGTTCACATAGCCGGCAGCGGCTCTGCCGGATTGCAGGAATGGAAAAACTGGCGGCCGGATCTGATCGTGCTGGACATCATGCTTCCGGGAATCGACGGGCTCTCCGTGCTCCAGAATATCCGGCTGGAGGATGGCCACATACCGATTTTGATTCTATCGGCCAAATCAACCACCCAGGATAAAATCAAAGGCCTTTCCTATGGGGTTGACGATTATCTGACCAAACCGTTTCATCTGGAAGAATTCCTGCTGCGGATTGAGCGTCTGCTGGCCCGCGCCACGCGTTCCAGCGCCGGTTCCAACGACGCCAGCAAAGGCCTGGCCCACATTCCTGAGGTTTTCAGTTTCGGCGACAATCGTATCGACTTCGCCAACGCCATAGCCCATTGCCGGGCTGGAACCATCAACCTGACAGAACAGGAAATCAAACTGCTGAAACTGTTCATCGCCAACCAGGGAAAATTGCTTTCACGCAAGAAAATTCTGGAAATTGGTTGGGGGTACGCCGGTGTCACCTCCACCAGAACCGTGGACAATTTCATCGTCCGGTTCCGGAAATATTTTGAGGAGAACCCTAAAAATCCGATTTATTTCAAAAGCATCCGATCGATGGGCTATCTGTTTGAACCGAAATGAAAGTGATCAGAATGCACGGAATTCCTTGGTGAATCTGCATGTCAGCAAAAATTCCCAGAAATCAGCGGCATTCCGAGCCACATGGGCCACGCCGGCCCTGGCGGCAAGAGCCGGATCGGCTGAAAAAACCGGCCCGCCGGCCACGACCGTTGTATCCGGCGGTATTCTCCGGCAAATGGAGGTCAATTGTTCTTCCGAATCCAGTTGTAAAACGGTCAAACCCAAAAGCTCCGGTTGTATTTCCCGGCAGGAGGATACAACCCATTCCGCCTCCTGCAATACCCCCAATGGAATAACCTTCATGCCAGCGGCTTCGGCGAACAGTTGGATCAGCTGGATTCCATGCCCCCAGCCATCATCCAGGGTCGCGGTAACCAGCACCGGTGTTTTTTCCCATATGCCCGGGGTGCTGTTACGCTTTTTCCACTCCAGCACTTCTCTGGCGGTCGCCTCCAGAACCGACCGGCTTGGATTAGCCGGCGATTGCCGCCACTGGGAGAGGCAGCAGGCGATCCGATCCCGCAGACTGCCGGCTGCCCCGATCACGCTCCCTTTATCATCATTCTGTATAATGCGGTCTCCCGGTACCCTGGTGCCGGTACGTCCCTATTGTTTCTTGGAT
>JBMORA010000065.1:35628-39333 GCA_049320885.1 Thermodesulfobacteriota bacterium
GTTTCGACGCCGTTTGCTCGCCTTTGAAATCGTTCTGTTGAGCCCCCTGACCCTCCACTTCAACCAATTCCGTGGGCTCGACCACTTTTTCTCCCAGAACGGCGGAGGCCTCCTGGACATTCAGCTGCATTTTCACAAAGGCGTCTCCATACTGATCCCAACCGTAATCGGTCAGTTCCGCCAGATAAAGAGTCGCCATCACCTTGGTCTTTACCTGATCCGATTTCAGCATGAAATTCTCGACGGTGGTTTTACTTTCCAGTTCAAACCCCACGATCCTTTTGATCAGCTGTTTATACGCATCCAGTTCCGCAGCCCTCAATGCCCGGATCGGGCCGGCCATGGAGGGTGTGGAGGTGGCGAAACCGACCCGTCGGAACACCTTGTTGCCCAGTTTCATATTCTGACCATCAATGTTGGTGATGGAGTCCAGCTGAACCGAAGCGGTCACCTTGGCGATATCCTTTTCCTGATCGTAGGTGATTTCATCGTATTTGATGCCCTTGATGGTCGCCGCGGTTTTCGATTCGGTGGAACCTTCAAAAGTGGTCGGAATCATATCGGTCACTTCTTCTTTGGCGCGTAGTTTCAAGCCATGAACGGATTCTACGATGGCCCGTTCCGCCATCACCTTGGCGGCCCGGATGGTCATGATACGCTTGTTGCCGGCCCAGGCCGTAGGAACGGCTGCCACCAGAATCCCGGTCATTATCAAAATGATGCCTCTAATTACTGTTCGGTTCATTTTCCAGTTTCTCCCCTTCAACCGTTGTTGTATTCACCTTGTTCCCCAAATCGATGGCTTTTTCCTGAACCACCGTGGACGACCCTTGATGCCTCCTGCCCTTCTGTATGCTGGTGGCGCTTTTCGGAGTGATCTGGTGTTCAACCATATCAAACTTGATTTCCCCGTCTTCATGCCGCACCTTGGCCTTCAGGTCAATGGTGCCGTCTTTTGGCAGGTCCGGCAGCTGCTGAACCGCCTGTTTGTTCAACTCATCCAGCTCCTTGGTTTGCTTTTCGACCATTTTTTTGTTTCCGGCAAAAACCGGCGACAACCAGCCGATGCACAAAAACAGAATCACGCTTTTCAAAATGAGCTTCATCATCGTAGCTCCCGAAATGGGGTTACCACTCTTCTTCGCTCAACATCCGGCCTCCGGTCGCCGCGCCGCCGCTGATACCGCTTTTCGCCTCCTGTTTTTCAACACGAGGGGTTTCAGCCGGAGCAGGGGTTTCACGAACAGGAGCTGGGGGAGGTGGTGGAGCTGCTTTTTGCGCCGGAGGTTCACTTGGAGTCGCAGCCGCCACGGCCTGGGCCGGTGGCTGTTCCACTTGTTGAGCCGGTGCCTGCTGGGCCGGAGCAGCCTGCGCCTGGGCCGGTTTGGCCGGAGCGGATTGTGTCCGGGATGGTTTCGGTGCCGCTGCCCTGGCCTGGCCGGATGCTTCCTCATAGGCCCTGTTCAAGGCGAGCCGACGTTCAAGACTCTGATCCGTGGTGGGTACGGCCAAATACACGGCCGTGAAGGTAGCCTTATCCAGCTTGCCGCCGGCTGCATTGAATTCCGGTCTGACGACCTGAAGGGCCGCGATGGTCTGCTGGTCCAATTCTCCGGTGATGGAGACATCGTAGCCCATGATAAACAGCAGTTCCTGCAGTTTAATGATCCGGTCGGTCTCTGCCATATCGTAGTAGAGCTTCTTGATTCCATCCAGCACCACTTGATCCGGATCGGCATTGGGCAGCAGATTCCAGTACGGCAGCACCAGGTATTTGCCGACGATCTGGATCATGCTCAGCTGCACCAGCATTCGAACCGCGGCATGCCGGCCCTGGACCTTCTTGATGGAACCTTTCAAGCCGAACGTCGGACCGAACAGGGTGATTCCCAATTCCTGTTCGCTCAAGGCTTTGTGGACCTTGATGGTATTCACCGTCTGCATGCGCGCGATGCCGGTCATGGTCCGAAAATCGATCATATTGAAATCAAGCGTGATGCTGGCCAGTCCGAACTTCTCTCCAGCGCCGTAATCCACCGCCGTGGTGGTGGAGGGCACCCAGCTGGGAGAGCCAGTCCAATCCACCTGGGCGCCGGCATCAATATTATTACCGCGGGTTTCCAGCCCCCGGTCGAATTCCGTAATACCGCCGGATATGACGACATCCGGAATAATCTTGTCATCGAAACTCGAATACCCTGTAACCATTTGGTTTTGTATAAAAGAAGGGTTATAGGGAATATAGGTTACGCGCCCGCCGATGGCATTCAGCGTACTCTGCAGAATTTCGGTAACATCCCGTGGAATTTCGCCGCCGGTGGCCCCTGCGGTGCCGGTGTTATCGGCGATTTCCTGGCTTTGAAGCTTCAGATGAGCCGAACCATAAATTTCCGTCATGGTTCCAAGCCGGGTCAAGGCATCCGTGAAAGAGGTGAGCTTGGTTTCGGGCGGTTCCTCCTTCATCTGCACGTCCACCTGTCTGGGATCCACGTTGGCGCATGCCGCCAACAGGAAAGCCAATGAAATCATCCGGAAGCCCATCCGGATCTTCCCCAACCGGTTGTTTTCTTGCGCGAGAGATATCATAATAACCCTATCTTTGCCTCATTGCTATGGATTCGATCCTCACCAGCCCCGAGTCATTCCTACTCAACCACCTGGGTCTTGTCGCCTTTGGACTCATCAATAATGATAATATCGCCCCTTACATTGGAACCGGCGCCCATCACCACGCTGTTCATGGCGCCTCCTTGCAGGGATTCCGAGCTGCCTCCGGTCCCGTTCTTCTCGGCCTGCTTCTGCGCCATCTTCGCTTCCATCTTGGCTTTCAGCTTGATAAAATTAATATTTTTTTCCGTTTTTCCAAGATCGTCATAAGCGGTGATATTATCATCCACTTCGATTTCATCATCCAAATCCCCGCAAAAACCGTTGCCGGCACTCAGGAAAACTCCGATGACAACCGCCATCATGATGGTGACAAATTGTTTTTTCATCCACCCCTCCCTGTTTTCCAGATCAAACAAAATAAACGTTGTGAACTGGCTGTTATTGTATCACATGGAAGCATATCAACGCAATTATATAGCCTTTTGGATGTCTTTCACCGCTTCTTTCTGTCTCATCCGAAAAACAGGACCAACCGCTGCCACCCGGGTGACGCACGCTGTTCGTTTCCAACCGTGACTGGTTGCCAAAGGATTCAAGGGGTCCCCTCAGGGGGCCCCTTGGAATCCTTTTCCATGCGTTTTTCTATCTGTTATTCCATCGTTACGGAGCCCATGCTGGCTTCGGCGCCTTTGCCCAGGGCGATGTTCGCGGATTTGTTTACTTTGGAATCATTCACCACCGTGCCGGACACCTTGGAATCCTTCATGGTCACGGAACCCATGTTGGCGGTGGCGCCTTTACCCAGGGCGATGTTGGCGGACTTGTTCACGTCGGCCTTGTTCACCACCTTGCCGGAAACTTCCGATCCCTGCATGGTCACGGAACCCATGTTGGCGGTGGCACCTTTGCCCAGGGCGATGTTGGCGGACTTGTTGACTTTTGCGTCATTCACCACCGTGCCGGATACGTTGGAATCCTTCATGGTCACGGAACCCATGTTGGCGGTGGCGCCTTTACCCAGGGCGATGTTGGCGGACTTGTTCACGTCGGCCTTGTTCACCACCTTGCCGGAAACTTCCGATCCCTGCATGGTCA
>JBMORA010000066.1:0-38777 GCA_049320885.1 Thermodesulfobacteriota bacterium
TCAATCAATCCCAATCGGGATTGACGGGGTTGTAAAAACAGGCTTTTTGCCAGAATTGCAAGTTGAATGGGTAGTTATTTTATAAGTATAAGTAATCATTAATCAGTTAACCGGACAGCAGTGATTTCAGAACATTCCGGCACCAAATTTTCGCATACCTATTGTGCGGAATGCGCCCGGAAAGCGATGGAAGAAATCGAATCAAGAAATAGATAACGGAACGGAGTCAGGACTACCGGCGGCGGATGTTGTAGGATGAAAATTTTTTAATAAATTTCATAATGTTGTGATAGATTCATTATGATAGAAAAGCCCACCTACGAGGATTTGGTAAAACGAGTTCAGGAGCTGGAGCAGGCGGAACGGCAGCGAAGCGCGGCCATGGATCGGCTCGCGCAATTCAATCAGCTCATGACGGGCATGCTGGAACACACCCATATCATGACGGTATTCCTGGATCCCGGCTTCAATTTCATATGGGTGAACCGGGCCTATGCCGACACCTGCAAACAGGAACCGGCCTTTTTCCCGGGGAAAAACCATTTCGATCTTTACCCCCATGAAGAAAACAAAGCCATTTTTCAACGGGTGGTGGACACGGGCGAGCCGTTCTTTGTGGCCGCCAAACCGTTCGAATTCCCGGATCAGCCCGAGCGCGGCGTCACCTATTGGGACTGGAGCCTGGTCCCCGTGAAAAATGCGGACAACACCGTCAGCGGACTGGTCTTCACCCTGACGGAGGTGACGGAACGTATCCGCATGGAGGAGATGCTGATAGAAGGTAAGGAAACCTACCGCACGGTGGCCGACTTCACCTATGACTGGGAATACTGGGTGGCTCCGGACGGCAGCCTGCCCTACGTATCACCCGCCTGCGAGCGCCTCACCGGTTATCGGCCGGAGGAGTTTCAACAAACCCCGGGCCTGCTGAGCCGGATTGTGCATCCGGATGACGAATCCGGCATCATCGATCACATCAGCGGAGCCTGCAGGATGCCGGATGACCAGCTCTGCCGCCTGGATTTCCGTCTGCTGACCCGCGCCGGAGAGGAACGCTGGATTTCCCACGCCTGCCGGCCCGTTTTCAGCCACAGCGGTCAGTACCGGGGCAGACGGGTCAGCAACCGCGACGTCACCGATCGCAAACAAACCGAAAAAGCGCTACAACAGGCCCATGACGAGCTGGAAAACCGCGTCGCGGATCGGACGGAAGAACTGCGCAAGGAAATCGCCGAACGGGAAAGGATTACGCGGGAGAAGAAGGAAGTCCAACGCCAGAAGGTGGAAAGCCTGGGGCGCATGGCCGGCGCCGTCGCCCACCATTTCAACAATCAACTGGCCGTGGTCATCGGTAACCTGGAACTGACCCTGGAAAAGCTGCCCCGCGATGAGGCCGCCGCGGCGAATCTGAATTCGGCCTTCCGGGCAGCCCGCAAAGCAGCGGAAGTGAGCGGGCTGATGCTGACCTATCTCGGGCAAACCGCCGCCAGGAAAGGACCGATGGATATCAGCGAAACTTGTCGCCTGAGCCTGCCGCTGCTCCAGGCCGCCCGGACCGGCGGAATCGCCATAACCATCGATTTTCCCACCCCGGGGCCGACCATCAACGGCAATGCAAACCAGATTCAACAGATCCTGAAAAATCTGACCATCAATGCCTTGGAATCCTTGAAGGAGGATCGGGGAACCATTGCCCTCGGCATCCGCCGGTTCTCCGCTCCGGATATTCCGACCCTGAATCGATTCCCCATGGATTGGCAGCCGCGAAGAACCGATTATGCCTGCCTGGAGGTGGCGGACACGGGCTGCGGTATCCCGGAAAAGGAAATCGGCACTCTTTTTGATCCGTTCTTTACCAATATATCCACCGATCAAGGACTCGGCTTGCCCGTGGTTCTCGGAATCGTCCGGGCGCATGACGGTGCCATAACCGTGGAGAGCGCTCCGGGCCGCGGCAGTATCTTCCGGGTATTTTTTCCCGTATCGGCGGAAGAGATATCGCGACCTGCGCGGAAAGGTTCCGGTTTCCAGCCCCTTGAAGGAACCGCGACGATCCTGCTGGTGGAAGACACCGCCACGGTGCGGAAAATGGTGGCGATGATGCTCCGGAGCCTGAACATAACGGTTCTGGAAGCCGAAGACGGCATCGAGGCCCTTACAATCTTCCGGCAACACCATACCCAAATTCACTGCGTGCTATGCGACGTCATCATGCCGCGCATGAACGGCTGGGAAACCCTGGCCGCCCTGCGCACGATATCCCCCGGTCTCCCGGTGATCCTGTCCAGCGGCTACGATGAGGGACAGGTCATGGAGGAATACCATGCCCATCGGCCGACCCTCTTTATCCGCAAACCCTTTTCCAAGAAAGAGCTGGAAACCGCGGTTCAAACCGCATTGGCCTGCCGGCCAGCCGGGCCATAAAAACCGCTTCAATAAGGATTCGCATGAAAAACAAAATTTCGCCGCCGCCGGAACCGCTGGACGCCGCCACCGTGATTCTGGTGCGGGAGAAGTCCGGCGGAAAGGCATGGGAAGTGCTGCTGATGCGGCGCCATGAAAAGCAGGATTTCATGGGCCAGGCGTTTGTGTTTCCCGGAGGCCGGCTGGACCCAGCGGACGGTGATCCCCGGTTGGCGGAATTCGCAACGGGGATATCGGCGGAAGAGGCGAAAACCCGCCTGAATGAAACGGGACTTTCCACGGAAACGGCGCTGGGTCTTTTTTTTGCCGCCATCCGCGAGACCTTCGAGGAGTCCGGGGTGCTCCTGGCGGTTCCCGCTTCGGGCGGGCGCATCGATTTCGACGATCCCGGGGTTCATAAGCGTTTTGCCGCATACCGCAAGCGGATTCACCGGCAGGAGATGACGCTGGCGGAACTGGCCGAAGCAGAACGACTTCTGTTTTCGCTGGAGCGGATCGCGCCGTTTGCGCGCTGGATCACCCCGGATTTTGAGCCCAAACGGTTCGACACCCGTTTTTTCCTGGCGCGGATGCCGGTGGGTCAGACACCCCTCCACGATGCCATCGAGATGACCGAAACCCTCTGGACGCCTCCCGGTGAGGCGCTTCGCCGGCAGGCGGCCGGCGACCTGCTGCTGTTTCCACCCACGTTGAAGACCCTGGAGGAAATCTCCCGGTTTTCCTCCCTCCCCGGGCTCTTCTCCTTCGCCGCGGCCCGCCCCATCCGGCCGATCCTGCCCCAGGCCCTGCGCGACGGGACAACCCGCGGGATCAAATTGCCCCACGACCCCGAGTACACGATCGAGGCCTATAAACAGCCCCATCGCCCGGGGGAAACATCCCGGATCGTGCTGCAGGACGGCCGGTTCACGGCAATGGCATTCGAACAATAGAACCCCGCCCCACCTCGGCTCTACGGCTTGATCATGACCTTCATCTGGTCGGACGAACCCGACGACAGGCGTTCGAATGTCGCCTGGACCTCGTCAAAGCCGATGGTGCTGGTGACCATGCTCTCCACGGCGAGCCGCTTGCAGGCAATGAACGCCAGGGCCGTGTCGAACTCCTCCGGGTGGTAGGCAAAGGACCCCTTTGTCCGGATTTCCTTGATCACGGAAAGAATCGTCGGCACCTGCTGCATGGCGAGGCTGATCCCGGCAAGGACCAGGACGCCCCTAGGCTTCAGGGCGGAAAGCGCCGTCTGGTATCCCTGGTCCCTGGCCGTTGTTTCAACAGCCGCATCGAAGCCGCCGCCCGACATTTTTTTGAGCCTGCGGCCGAGTTCCGGATCCCTGCCGTCCAGGATCGCGTCTGCGTCGCCTTTCCTTTCGGCAAAGGCTTTTCGAAACGGATCCACTTCGGACAGAACCACCAGGGAGGCCCCGGCGATCCTCGCCCAGGCCGCAACCAGAACGCCGATGGGACCGCCGCCGGTGACGAGAACGCGGCGGCCGGTGGTCACACCCGCCCGGCGCATTGCATGTAGGGCCACGGCGGCGGGTTCGATCATCACCGCCTGCCCGTCGGAAACCGAATCCGGCAGCGCTCTCACCATATCGGGCCGCAGCAGCAGGTATTCCGCATAGGCGCCGGGACTGTTGTTCCCGGGAATGGGCCGTTTCATGCCCTGAAGGCAGATATTGTCCGCGCCGGTGCGGCAGCTTTCGCAGGTTCCGCACAGGTTGAGGGGCAGGGCCGTGATTCTTACCCCTTTTGGGAGATCGGTCCGCGCGCCGGGATCATCCACCGTTCCGCAGAATTCGTGCCCCGGGATCAACCCCGGTTTTCCATCCATACCCCGGCCCGCATCCCAGTAATGAAGGTCCGAACCGCAGATACCACAGGCGGAAACCTTCATTCGCACCTGCTGACCGTCCGCCTCCGGCAGGGGGAGTTCCGTAAGGTTCAATGATCGTGGGCCGTCCAATCGGATCGCGCGCATGCTCAAACCTCTTTCTTTTTTTCCACCCGACACAACAGGGCCTTGATGGGCACCGAGGCGGTCACGGGGCACAGGGGCTGATCATCGGTGATGATATTGATATTAAGCGTTTCCCAGCCGTCTTTCTCGCCGTACCAGTACCCGTGCGGGGCATGGACCACGCCGGGATGAATATGGCGGTCGAAGGACGTCTTGATGTCCACCCGGCCCCGCGGGGACCGAAGATCCACCCATTCCCCGTCCCCAATGCCCAGGGCCGCGGCCGTATCCGGATGAATCTGGAGCAGGGGGTCGGGAGAGCGTTTTTTAAGGGAAGGGATATTCCGGTGGGAGGAATGGTAGAACACGATGTTCCGTGCCCCTGTTGTCAGAATCAATGGATAATCGGCCAGCAGATCGGGGCGGCTCACCGGACTTTCACCGGGCTCGCGGAACACGGGGAGGGGGGAAATCCCCAGGGCGTTCAAATACTCCGCGTAGAGTTCCACCTTGCCCGACGGCGTCTTGAAGCGGCCTTTCTTCTCGTGGGTTTTATAAGTCAGGGGGGTGGCATAAAACCCCATGGTCTTGAACCGTTCAAAGGTGAGGCCAATGGGCTCGAGGCGGTGATCCAGGGCCTCTTCCACGGTGGTGAAATACCCGGTGAGGTTCATTTTCCCGGCCAGGTCGATCAGGATCTGCTTTTCGTCCCGGCAGTCCGGCAGCGGCGCCACGCATCTGATCTGGCAGAATACATGATTTTTCATGAGCAGGTCCTCCACGTCGTCCCGTTCGGACCAGTGGGCCGGGGGCAGGATAATATCCGCGAGCTCCGTAGTGGGGGTATGAAAATAATCCACGGCAAAGAGAAAATCCACGGCAGAAAGTACCTTGTGCACCCGCCGGGAATTGGGGTAGGCGCAGACACTGTTGTTGGCGAAAAGTCCCAGGGCCTTCACCGGATAGGGTCTGCCTTCCTCGATGGCCGGCCAAACGGTCTGGGGCGGGCAGGGAATGGGAATGAACTCCAGCAGGGGATAAGTGTCGAGCCCCAGTTTTTTCTTGGCTGTCTCGGGAGGAAGGCTGGCCGCCGGGCTGTAGTCCGGTCCGTAGCAGCTCCGGCGTTTTGTCGGCGGATGGCAATGGAGATTGCCGCCGGCCACGTCCAAATTTCCCGTAATGGCGGAGAGGATGGTGAGGGCGCGGGCCAGGTCGAACGCGTCGTTGGCCTGACAGACCCCGCCCATGCCCGGACCGATACAGGCCGGACCATTACCGGCAAAGCAGGCCGCCGCCGCCTCGATTGTTTCCGCCGGTATCCAGGTGATCGCGGAGCAGCGTTCCGGCGTGAATTCCGCCACATGGGTTTTCAATCGATCGAACCCGCTGGTCCAGCGCTCCACGAAATCCCGGTCGTACAGGTTTTTTTCCAGGATCACATGGAGGAACCCAAGGGCCAGGGCTACGTCCGTCCCCGGGCGGATCTGGAGGAAATGGTCGGCCTTGTGGGCGAAGCGGGTGCGCCGGGGGTCCACCACGATGAGCTTCGATCCGTTTTTCAGACCTTCATTGATGTCGTGAAGGTACAACCCGGCCCAGGACGCCTCGGGATTGTGCGCCCAGAGAAGCATGCACCGGCTCCGGGCGTAATCCGGGTCCACCAGGGTGAAGCCGCAGGTGGCGCCGCTGCCCACCACGATGGGACCGCCGCTCATGTTGGACGGGGCCATGAAATTCGGCGAGCCGAACCGGAAAAGAAAATAATTGAGATAGGGCGCCAGGCCCCGGGTGGTTCCCGAGCCCAGCACCACCGATTCCGCGCCCCAGCGTTCCCGGCAGTCGAGCAGCCGCTCGCCGATCCTTTCCAGGGCCTGATCCCAGGAAACGGCTTCCAGCGCACCGC
Organism: Thermodesulfobacteriota bacterium; assembly: GCA_049320885.1. Taxonomy (GTDB): domain Bacteria; phylum Desulfobacterota; class Desulfobacteria; order Desulfobacterales; family SURF-7; genus DYJD01. Next base: position 6,288 of record JBMORA010000066.1, read on the forward strand.
TCTTGCCGCGTCTGTTTCTGGCAAGAGGCTGCCGGATCCGGTCCGGATGGTACACCATCTCCGTCAGTGCCCGGCCTTTGGGACAGATGAACCCATGGCTGAACGGATGATCCTTGTCGCCCGTGATCCCCGTGATCTTGCCGCCCGCCACGGTCACCAGCACACCACAACGGGAATGGCATTCAAAACAAATGGTTCTAATGGTTGTCGCCTTCATGCCGCCTCCGGCCCGGTCTCTGCAGGCCCCCCTAAATTATAAACAATAAATCTTTTTTGTTTGAACAATATTGATTTATTGTTTAAACAATGTCAAGATAAAATGCAAGCTTGACGCAATGAGGGTTTTGGTTGTTTACAGGTACAGGACCTGACATGAAAAAAAACTCCCCATCGGTACAGGAAATTGTCGATCAGCTGCTCCGGCAGATTTACCGGAAGCAACTCCAACCGGACGAAAAACTCCCCCCCCTCCGCAGCCATGCCGAGGATCTCGGGGTGGAACCGGCCGCCCTCCGGTCCGCGCTGAAGCAACTGGAAACCATGAATCTCCTGGACATCCGGCGAAGCGACGGGACGTATGTCAAGCCCTTCCCGCGCCATGCCGGACTCGATTTTCTGGCCCGGCTTTTCGCCATCAATGAGCCGCCGGGCGATGAGGGGCTGGTGGACGAATTTCTGGTGGACGAGACCCTGGCCTTCTGGAACATGGTCTTCCCGGAAATCATGTACGCGGCCAGCCGGAATATGTCGCCCCTGGATGTGAAAGCCTTCATCGACATCATCGATCGTCAGATCCGGGACGTGGATATCATCGCAACCCTTGTCGCCCTGGACATTGAGCTCCAGGACCGCATCGCCGAACGGGCCAACAACATCGTGGTCACCCTGCTGTTCAATTCCCTGACCCCCCTGCGTCACAGACTCACGGATTATTTTTACCGGAAGCTGGACCGCGGCACCCGCCTCCACTTCCTTTCCATGAAAAAAAAGGGCCTCTGCCGCCAGATGAGCGGGAATCTGGATCTCAAATGGTCGGCGGAAGAGCACCGGAAGGCCCTTGAATCTTACCGGGAAGCCATCCGCCAGGCAACGATGCACCATATGATGCAACAAATCACCGGGGAGGAGAAAAGTTGACATTCACCGGTTTTATGCTATCAATTTGGTCAGCGCTTCGGCGCCGGGGCGGGACGGAATATCCAACCAACCTTTCGGGAGAAACTGCATGCAGAACAATGACAACCGCTGCACCCTTGTGATTCCGGTCATCATCCTGGGCCTTCTGCTGGGCTTCTTCCCGACGAATGAAGTCGCGGAGGCGGAACCCGAGTGGAATGTCGAAATCTCCGGCAGCCAAAAGGGCATTGACGGATTTCATGTCTCCGTGGGCGATCACTATAAAACCCCGGCAACGGAGGTAGTGGTCATCCGGGAACGCGGCATCGCCGATGAAGAGCTGCCGGTGGTCTATTTCCTTTCACAAAGAGCCCGGGTGGCGCCCGGAGTGATCGTGGACATGCGTCTCAAGGGAATGAGCTGGATGGACATTACCGTCCATTTCGGGTTTGGGCCTGAAATGTATTATGTCCCCGTGACCGTCATCGAAGATCACCAGCCCCGCGGACATGCTTACGGCTATTATAAAAAGCACAAGAAAAAAAAGGATTGGAAGAAAATACACCTGAAAGACGCGGATATCATCAATCAGGTGAACCTGCGCTTCCTGTCCGAACACTACCACTGCCCGCCGGAGCAGGTGATCCGTTATCGTTCCGAAGGCCGGAATTTCCGGATGATCGACCATGATTTCAAAACTTCGGAACACCACCCGCCAAAAGATCAATCCGGAAAGCCGGACGACCATGGCAATGCCCCTGGAAAGAAAAACAAGGAAAAGCATGCGGCCAAGGAGTCCAAGCACGGAAAAAAATAACCGCCCGGCCACCGGATTTTAAAGTACACGGTAGCGCCGGAAAGACCATGTAAAAGTATTCGTTTTCATGCTTGCGACTTTTTCGGAGAAAAATCCGAAAAAGTCTTGACTTTTTCGGAGCGGATGCCAGAATGGTCGACATGGAGCGCGCCCTCGCCAAACCGATTCTGGACGATCTGACGAAAAAAATCATTCTGATCACAGGCCCCCGGCAGACCGGCAAGACAACCTTGGCCAAAATGCTGTCCGACCGGTACGATTATCTGAATTACGATAATGCCGACCATCGGATTCACTTGCTGAGAAAAACATGGGATCGCGCCCGGGATGTGATCATTTTCGACGAGCTCCATAAACTCAAGAACTGGAAATCCTGGCTGAAGGGCATCTTCGACACCGAAGGGATTCCACCGGCGCTGGTTGTAACCGGAAGCGCCAAACTCGATACGGCGCGCAAGGTCGGGGATTCGCTGGCCGGCCGTTTTTTTCAATTTCGGCTCCACCCCCTGGATCTGAAAGAAATCAGGGTATCCCTGCATTCCGACAACCCTGCCGCCGACCTGGATGCCTTATTGAATCTCGGCGGATTTCCGGAACCGTTTCTGAACGGCACGGAACGCTTTTACCATCGCTGGAAAAAAAGCCACCTGGATATCATTTTAAAGCAGGATCTGCCGGAAATGGAAAATGTGCAGCAGATCCTGGCCGTGGAAACGCTGATCCAGCTTCTGAAAAGGAATGTAGGGACTCCGGTTTCCTACAGCTCCCTTGCCAGGGATCTGCAGTGCTCCGATAAAACCATCAAGCGCTGGCTGACGATCCTTGAAAACATGTATGTGGTTTTCCGGGTGCCGCCGTATCATAAAAACATCGCCCGGGCCATCCTGAAATCCCCCAAATACTATTTTTACGACAACGGCCAGGTGGATGGGGACCCGGGTGCAAAGCTGGAGAATCTGGTGGCCTGCGCCCTTCACAAGGAAATTCACTTTCAAGCGGATTGCCTTGGGGAAGACCTGAAACTCCATTATCTGCGCAACAAGGATGGTCGGGAAATCGATTTTCTGGTGACCCGCGGGGGAGTTTCCAGCCTCATGATCGAAGCGAAATGGCGCGAGGAGCAGCTTAGTCCCAATTTTTCCATTTTTGAAAAGAATCTGGCCAAGCCGAGGAAAATCCAGCTCGTCAAGGAACTGAGCCGGGAAAAAACCTACCCGGACGGCGGCGAAGTGCGAAGGGCGTGCGACTGGCTGGCCCGGCTGCCCCTATAACCATCCGAACGGATCGGTCCTTGCCCGTAAACCGCCCGGCATGGTATGGTGACGGCAATGGAAATGCTTGGCGTCTCGCGGTCCAGGCGACGCTTCCATTGACTTCATAACCTCCTGCATGAAACCGGAGATTCCCGTTGGGTTATCACAATTTACGGCATTGTCTGGCGGATCTGGAAGCCGGGAAACAGCTGATCCGCATCCATGAGGAAGTCGATCCCTTTCTCGAAGTCGGCGCCGTCCAGCGCCGGGTGTTCCGGCACAAGGGGCCGGCGCTCCTGTTCACCAATGTCAAAAACTGCGCCTTTCCCATGGTGGGCAACCTGTTCGGCACCCTGGAGCGCATGCGGTATATTTTCCGGGACAGCCTGCGGGACATTGAGGCGTTGGTCAAGCTGAAGGTCGATCCCGCCGGCTTTATGAAATCCCCCCTGAAGTTCGCCCGCATCCCCAAGGCCTTGTTGAGCGCCCTGCCCCAAAAAACGATCGACGGCCCGATCTTGAAGCGCAAGACCGTCATCTCCGCCCTGCCCCGGCTGACCTCATGGCCCCTGGACGGCGGCAGCTACGTCACCCTGCCCCAGGTCTATTCCGAAAGCCTCCTCCGGCCGGGATTCGCCGGTTCCAACCTGGGCATGTACCGGATCCAGCTTACGGGGAATCAGTACGCCATGGATCGGGAAGTGGGCCTGCATTACCAGATCCACCGCGGCATCGGACCGCATCATGCCGAGGCCATCCGCGCGGGTCGACCGCTGCCGGTCAACATCTTCGTAGGCGGTCCTCCGGCCATGACCCTGGCGGCGGTGATGCCCCTGCCGGAAGGCCTGCCGGAAATTTTTTTCGCTGGCATGCTGGCGGGCCGCCGCCTGAAATGGATCGTCAGGCCCGGCATGCTGCCCGTTCCGGCCGAAGCGGATTTCTGCATCTGCGGCGATGTGGACCTCCTTCGCCAGCTCCCGGAAGGTCCTTTCGGCGATCATCTCGGGTATTACAGTTTAAGCCACGATTTCCCCGTACTGAGGGTCCGGGAGGTCTTTCATCGCCCCGACGCCGTCTGGCCCTTTACCACCGTGGGCCGGCCGCCCCAGGAAGACACGGTATTCGGGGAATTCATCCATGAACTGACCGGTCCCCTGGTGCCCACGGTTTTCACCGGCGTCCATGAAGTCCACGCCGTGGACGCTTCCGGCGTACATCCCCTGCTGCTGGCCATCGGCAGTGAGCGCTATGTGCCCTATGCCGCGGACCGGCGGCCCCAGGAAATCATCACCTGCGGCCTGTCCCTTTTGGGCAGCACCCAGACCGCTCTTTCCAAATATGTATGGATTGGCGCCCGGGAAGACGCCCCGCATCTATCCACCAAAAACATCCCCGATTTTTTCCGGCATATGCTGGAGCGGACGGACTGGGAAAACGATCTCCATTTCATCACCCGCACCACCATGGACACCCTGGATTATTCCGGCATCAACCTGAACCAGGGCTCCAAAGTGATTCTGGCCGTCGCCGGCCCCCAGCGAAGAACCCTCGGGACGGACCTGCCGCCGGGACTCTCGCTGCCGACAGGCTTCCGAAATCCGGTGCTCTTTTCCCCCGGCATCCTGGTCATCGAAGGCCCGCGCCACCAACTGGCCAGGGACCGCCGGGATCCGGAACTGACCCGTCTCGGTGAGGAACTCCTGCCCCGCGCCGGCCTGAACCATTTTCCCTTGATGGTCGTCACGGATGATCCGGCCTTCACCGCCCGATCCTGGGAAAATTTCCTCTGGGTGACCTTCACCCGCTCGGATCCGGCCACGGACATCTACGGCGTGGATGAGTTCACCCACTGCAAGCACTGGGGCTGCCGGGGTCCCCTGATCATTGACGCGCGGTTGAAAACCTACCACGCGCCGCCCCTTGTACCCGATCCGGAAGTGGAAAAACGGGTGGACGCCCTGGGAGCGCCGGGGAAGGTCTTGCACGGCATCATATAGGGATCATATACCCGGCAAAGCAGCCGGACGCGGAAAAAAAGGGGTACAAGCCCCGAAGGACCTGTACCCCGTTGAAGCAGATGGGAATGGCAGGGAATTCTATCGTTTGGAGAACTGGAATCTCGCGCGGGCGGCTCTTTGACCGTATTTCTTCCGCTCCTTGACCCGCGAATCGCGTTTGACGAATCCGGCTTTTTTCAGCACCTGACGCAGATCCGGATTGGCCAGGATCAATGCCCTGGTGATGCCGTGACGAACCGCGCCTGCCTGCCCCAGCACGCCGCCGCCCTTGACTTTCACCATAACGTCAAAGGATTCCCGGGTATTGGTGAGCAGCATGGGCTGGGCCAAAATGATTTTGGAAGATTGCACGGTAAAATAATCGTCCAACGGCTTGTCGTTCACGGTGATTTTTCCCGTTCCCGGCATGATCCATGTGCGGGCTACGGCATTTTTTCGCTTTCCGGTGGCATAGTAAACGTTTTTCTTTTCCATAAATTACCCTGGTATCCGTCTCCGGTTGTTACAGTTCGATTTTCTCGGGTTTCTGAGCGGCATGGGGGTGCTCATTCCCCGTATACACTTTCAGTTTGTTGATCATTTTCCGACCCAGCCTGTTTTTGGGCAGCATGCCTTTCACAGCGAAACGGATCAGTTCCTCCGGCCGTTTTTCCATCAATTTTCGAGCGGTAATGGACTTGATGCCGCCGGTATACCCACTGTGACGATAATAGGTCTTTTGGTCCCATTTCCGGCCGGTCAGCGTGATTTTATCCGCATTGATCACCACCACCGAATCGCCGACGTCAACATGGGGCGTGAACAGCGGATTGCATTTTCCCCTCAGGCGCGCGGCGATCACGGAGGCCATCCGACCCAGGACCGCACCGTCGGCGTCCACCAGAAACCATTTGTCCTGATTATCGGTATCCTTGGCATTGTATGTGTATTTTTTCACTTTCCTGACTCCCCTTGAGAATGTAGAATTCGATTTATTTAGAGGAAACCCGGAATGATGTCAAGCAAAAATTTGGGGAAATTCCATTTTACAGCCAGGGGAATTGACAGTTCCGCCCCGGGTTGCCTATAGTGGTCACGGCAGGCGGTTTTTCCCCGGAAACCCGTTTCATTATTTTAAGGACACAAATTGAACCCATTGGAAATCGAAGTCAAATTCCATCTGCAAGATATCGGCCCCATCCGGGAACGGATTATCCGATCGGGAGCCGAGTCCCAGGGCCGGTTTTTCGAAACCAACATCCGTTACGAGGACGCCGAAGGCTCCCTGGTCCGCAAAAAATCCCTGCTGCGGCTCCGCAAGGATCGCAAGGCCACCCTGACGTTTAAATCCGAACCGGCCCTGCCGGATCCGGATTTCAAGGTCCATCGGGAGTTGGAAGTAGCGGTGGACGATTTTGAAACCACCGACGGTATCCTGCTGGCCCTCGGCTTTCACCGGGCCCAGACCTATGAAAAATGGCGGGAGACCTTTCTGTCCGGCAGGACCATCTTCTGCATCGACACCCTGCCCTTCGGCGCTTTTCTGGAAATCGAAGGCCACCGCGACGATATCCGGGCGGCGGCCCAGCAGATCGGATTACCTTGGGAAAACAGAATCCTGTCCAATTATCTGGCGCTGTTCGACCAGTTGAAAAAAGCCTGTTCCCTCCCCTTTTCCGACATCACCTTCGACAATTTCAAAACCGTTACTCTGGATGAAAAACAGGTGGCCGGACTCATGGCCGCTAACCGGCATCTTTCGGTTTGACGCCGGGACGCCATTTATAATTTGATCCGGGGGAAGAAGCGTTTTTCCACCACCGCGGGGGTCTCGTCCATGGTGAACGACTGCACCGTGGCGTTCAGCAGGCCGCCGCTTTCCATGACCAGATCCCGGCAAGTCGCCGCCCCCGTGAAGCGGCCGGTGGATAAAATCACCAACGACTCCGTGGCCAGAACCTCGCCCTCGAAAATCCCGCCGACAGTAAGGGTTGCAGCTTCCACGTCCCCGTATATCGAACCCTCGTCGGCAATGATGATATCCTCGCCCTTCACATTGCCCCGCACACATCCGCGCACCACCAGACTGCCCGTGCTGACGATGGTTCCAGTGACTTCCAGTTCGTTGTCGATGATGGAGAGATTCTTGGACCGCTTTTTCACGAGGCGTCTCCTGGAATATTTTTAAAATACACAGAACCGATGTTGATCCGATCCCGCAGAATCTCCAGACGGTATTCGCCGTTGGAAGAATACGTGGTCATTCCGGTAAGGGGGATCACATCGTCCATCTTGAGGAGCTGTCTGCTGGCGTTCGGTCCGGCCAGGAACGCGCTGACCCGATGGTTCTGGTGGACATTCGTAATGATATCCATCAGCCGGACGGGCTTTCCGCCGTCGATCCACGCCGTCCCTCCCGGGACGATGCATTGCATGGTGTTGTTTTCCGTTTTGAGGACAATATAATCCAGGGTGGGCTCTTCCAGCTCCACCATCAGGGTTCCAATGCTCCGTTGCCCCGATTCCACCACCACCTGGTATCTCCCGCCCCGCCGGTCCAGGGAATAACGGGTCCACAAATCCTTGGCCGTATCGATGACATAGCCCCGGTCCTCTCCCTGATTGCGGTTTGTATCCCCCACGAATCCCTTGAAATTGACCACCAGTTCCGATGGGTCGGCCGTCCCGCTGATCACGTTGATGATCTCAAACACATCCCCCTTCACCAGCTTCACACAATCGTTGTTTCCGTAGGTGCGCTCTTCTCCGTTGATCCGCAGCCGGAAAAACAGGTAATCGGATCTTCCGCCGCCGGGGCCGGCCTTCGCGGATAAGGCCGCGGGGAGTTGCTCCTCCGGTTCTCCAAAGGCAAGATGGACATGGCCGCAGGGGTGATGGTCCTTGCGCACGACAATCCGCGTCGGCCGCTGGATGATCACCGGCTTGCGGGTATCGTTCATGGTTCCGGAACCCTCGATATCGGCGCACAGTCCGCGCTCATAATTGGCGGCGATATGCATGATCATGATCCTGTCGCCGGGCCGGATATGCAATGTCTGCCGATTTTCCAGCAGGACCGGCAGGGAATCGTTCACCGCGATGGTCAGATACCTCAATTCCGGCGGATCCAGCCGAATCCCGGGGCTTTCCGGCCGGATACCCATGGTTTCCATGAAGACATTGATGGCCAGGTTGTGCTGCCGCACCTGTTCTTCCAGGGGGAGGGCTTTGCTGGTTTCAATTCCGAAGGCCGGAATCCCGCAGGTATACAGGGCATAGTAAGTGGCGGAACGCCGCTGTTCCTTGTGCAGAGTATCCCTCTCATGGGTCCGGTGATTGTTGAAATGGAAATGGTGCTGCTGGTCAGGTATCTGGGAATTGATCCGCGCGGCCACCTCCCGGGCCATTTCCCCCAGGTGTATGGTCGTCCCCTTGGGGGACACCGGAAGGAAGACGTCACAATCCGCGATGATGGACTGACCATAGCGCAGCGGATTCCGATCCGGGCTTTCCCATTTTTCCGAAAAAAAACCGGAACCGTCATGCAGATTCAGCAGCAGATCGCTTTCCGCAATCAATTGTTTAAGGATTTCCACCACCCTGGTTTCATAATTGTCCTTGCGGTCATCGCCGAACTTGCGATTCATGTCTTCGTTGATCTGTCGGCGGTTCAACACAATGGATTGAAAGTTGGCCCGGGGAACCACGATCAGGCTGCCTTTCAGCAAGGAAAAATCCGCGTACAGATCCGCCGACAGAAATCCGCCGGGTTCATCCCCCTGAATCCCGCCGATGAGCATCAAGGTCTTGCCCTGCTCACGGCCGATGCTGCGATAGACATGCAGCTCATGATCCGTGCCCTCGAAATAGATCTTGTGGGTCTTTTGGGCCGCTGCCGGGTTGGTCAGCAGAAGGAAGAGACCCACCAAAAAGCCGCCTGCCCGCCATAGGGGTATGGACAACGATTTCATTTGGTTCGGTAGCTTCATGGACGCCTCCCAACCGGGAACGACAAAGGGAATTCCGCCGCATGCATCAACGCGCCGTTCGGATCGTAGATCAGAATGACCGCCGTGGTGAATTCTTCCGGAGATGGTTGGTTTTTCACGGCAAAAGTTACCGTCTTGTAGCGCCATATCCGGAAGAACTGACCCTTCTCCGGTGTCTGCGGACGGCCTTCGACCAGCGGAACTTCCGGGATCGCCCGCCAATGCGCCGGGTCCGGATTATCCCCCTTCAACAGGACGAAACAGGTCCCGGAGGTCGCCTGCGACGACTGTTGAAGACTGTGGATGACGAAACGCAGCCGCAGCGCGCCGCTTCCCCGCCCATGGGAAACCCGGAAATCGCGGACCTCAATCTTTCCCGCCGTTCCGCTCTCCGTTGCCACCGGTGGTCCGGGTGCGGGCGCTGGATCGTCCGGGGCTGCGGGGGTTACGGACGGAACCGGAGCCGAACTGTTTCCGGAGGCACTCCCCTCCCCTCCCCTCCCGGCGCCCGCCGCCTCTTTCACTTTGGATGCGGATCCCGCCGCCATGAGCCTGGCGTTGAGGATTTCCATTTCCTCCGCAAGGACGCTGTTCCGGTGATGGAGTTCCGCCACCTGCCGCCGGAGGACGGCATTTTCCGTCAAGCCTTGTTGCAGCAGGATGCCCGCAACCACCGCCGCCGCGATCACCACCAGCAGCAAGGCCGAAAGGGATACGACTGCCGCCTTGAAGCAGGTGACGGTGACGATTTTGCCACTCCCGCCCACAAACAAAACCTGCCAGCTCCGGCTTCTTTTACTTCCCGGGGCAGCGGGGATGGTCACATTCTTTTCCATGTTTCCCGAAATATTTTCCATCGGCCGCCTTCCCGTTTCAGGAACAGACTTTTCCTGCCGACCGCTTTATAACCGCTGGATTCATAGGTTTGGATGAAACTGGCGACGGTGGTGGTGTCCCCCCGGTCGATGGAAAGGTTCTTTTTCGATATCTTGATATAGCGATATTTCCGGCTTAACTGCCGTTTGTATTTCAGCCAGTCGTCCCGATTCATGCCCTCGGCCCGGAACCCTTTGGAGTAATGACTGCCGTAGCGATCCATATCCTTGGACGCCCAGGCATGCAGCCAGTCGTCGATCAACCCGGCGATTTCCTGTTTCGTATCGATCACCGGTTTTTTTTCGGTCACCGGTTCCGGAGCGCTTTTCGGTTTCGGCTCCATTGCCAGACAGGCGGCCAGGAGCGGGTAATCCGATTTCGGCGGCGGCTCCTGGATCCCGGGCTGGAACTCATCACCGATGATCCGGAACCGGTCATGATTCCTGGAAATGAACAATTTACGGGTTCCCACCGGGATTCGCTGTTCCCCGGTTGTCACCGTCTGTTCAAAGAGGGCCACGTATACATCCCTCTCTTTCACCAGAATCGGCCGTTCCCATTCCACCACCGGCGACTTTCCATCCTCGGCCAGTCTTTTCCGGGTTATCGACCAGGCCGGCCACCAGGATATCTCCGGAAGGTATTCCGGATCGTAAAAGGATAAATACTCCTGATAAGTGCCGGAGGAAACGGCCCGGTTCCATTGCCGCAGGAAGTCCGTCAATTGCTCGCCGATCAGGCGGCTCTGGCCGGCCGGAACATATGCCAGTTTTTCCACGACGATGATCGGCGTCCGGTTCAGGGTGACAAAGGGGGAAAGCGCGTTGATATCGCCGTTATCCAGCACGATACACCCGTTGGAGTTCATTGGTTTGATGGGCTTGTTGGTGCCGTGCATCCAGATGGAATTCCCCTTGCGTTGCTGCCGGCGATCCATGAAATTCGGATAATCCATGGGAAAAGCCCGGTCGCCGTAAACCGCGGACAGATATTTTTTTTCATGGGACTGCAGGAAAAAATACACGCCTTCCGGGGTTTTTTTATCGCCGGAGCTTGTTTTCGCGCCGTTGACCTCCCCGGTGGAACAGGCAACACTCATTTCCTGACGCCAGACGTCGTCAAGACTGTACAGAAACAGCCGCTGGCTGGCTTTTTCCACCAGGATGACGGTTTCTTTTTTTTCACCGGCCCCCGGGACGATCAGATTGTCCGGTATCAGGGCCTCGGCCGGTTGTTCCGGTCTGCCGGTGGATATCGCGGTTCCGCTCGACAACAAGAAAATCCAGGTCAACACCACCATCATTCGAAGACAACGACTCAACATCCCCTCCTTTTCATTATTTTCCAGAAATTATAGAGTATTATCATATATCTGTCAACGAACCGACACCAGGACCGCATCCCCCGGACCTGCCTGGCAATATCCGCGGGCATTTCCCCGGTTCAGCGCGATCTCCAGATAACCGCTGCTGCCGATGATCGCCAGCAGTTGTCCGGCCGGCACATCCTGGTAACAGTCCCGTACGCCGGCCACGGTGCACGCGCCGATCCGGATCGACAGAGAACTCTTGTCCAGGGATCGCCGTTGCAGAAATTCCTCCAGCAAATCCGATTTGATATCGGTAATGAGGTTGCCGAACCGGTCCACGGTCGTGACCCTTCCGGCCACCTCGGTTTCATTGCGGATCACGGCCCGCGGGCTATCCAGGCGAACCAGCTGCTGAACGGACAGCGGCGGCCCCAGCTCCCGGAGCGGGACTCCGTTTGCGACATGTCCGGCAACCGGGGCGAAAATATCCCGGCCATGAAATGTCCGACTGACACGGGGTCGGAAATACCGGGCCTCCTCGATGCTCACACAATTGTGCGTCCCGCCGGTTTCCAGGATACCGGTCAGGACCCCGTTGTCCGGCGCCAGAAAGATGTGGCCGTCACTTTCGAGGGCCACGGCCCGGCGATGGCCGCCCACGCCCGGATCGACGACCACGACATGAACGGTGCCCGCGGGAAAGCAGGCGTAAGCGGAATGAATAATCCGGCTGGCCTGATCAATCGCCTGGGGTTCGATCTGATGAGTGATATCAATAATACAGGCGCTCTCATGAACCGCAAGAACGGCCCCCTTCATCATGCCCGCATAGGGATCCCGCAGGCCGAAATCGGTTGTCAGGGTGATGATCTTCGGCATGGTTCCCTTCCGGTTACGGCGCCATCCGTTTCAGGAAATGTCAAAGCCAAGGTGCCGGTAGGCGGCTTCCGATGCTTTCCGGCCGGAGGATGTCCGGATGATCATCCCGATCTTCAAGAGATATGGTTCGATGACGTCCACCAGCGTATCGGTCTCCTCCTGCAGCGTCGCCGCCATAGCCTCGATTCCCACCGGTCCGCCGTGATAGTAGGTAATGATCGTTTTCAGATAACCGCGGTCCAGTTTGGTCAGGCCCTGATCATCCACCCCCTCCAGCTTCAGGGCGTCCATGACCGTTTCAAAGGACATTTCTCCGTCCGCGCGCACCTGGGAGTAATCCCGCACCCGTTTCAGCAGCCGGTTGACGATCCGGGGGGTTCCGCGGGAACGCCTGGCGAGTTCAAAGGCCCCCTCGTCGGATGCCTTCATGTTCAGCAGGGCCGCCGAACGCTTGGTGATGGTGATGAGATCCTCCAGTTCGTAAAAATCCAGATTCCGGAAAATGCCGAACCGGTCCCGCAACGGAGCGCTGAGCAGACCGACACGGGTGGTGGCGCCCACCAAGGTGAAGCGTTTCAAGCGGTAGCGGTGGCTGCGGGCATGCATGCCTTTGTCAAAAACGAAATCCACCGCGAAATCCTCCATGGCCGGATACAGAAATTCCTCCACGGTTTTCGGCATCCGGTGAATCTCATCCAGAAAGAGGATATCCCCTTCGGCCAGATTGGTCAAAATCCCGATCAGATCCCCGCCTTTCTCCAGGGCCGGACCGGAAGTAGTCACCAGCTTGCCGCCCATTTCCGTGGCGATGATGTGGGCAAGGGTGGTCTTGCCCAGCCCCGGTGGTCCGTGCAGCAACACATGATCCATGGGCTCGCCGCGTTTTTTGGCCGCCTGAATGGCGATTTCAAGGGTTTCGATGGTTTCGGATTGTCCGATGTATTCGGCCAGTGTCCGGGGACGAAGGGAAAGGAATTCGGGCTCCAGATCCATGGGCAGGTTTTCCCGCGATAAAAGCCCCTGCCGCTGGGATGAAAAGGACAGGATTTCATCGGTCATCTGTCGGCCTCATTGCGGTAGACTTCATCAAAAAGAGCTCCCGGTGTCTGGACGACCGGATTGCGTTCCAAGGCCTTGGCGATCATATCCCGGGCGTCGGCCGGTTTGTGACCGAGCTGATTCACCAGGACGTCGTATACCGGCTGGGTGAAGTCCTCCTGCACCGCCGCATATCCGGTTACTTCCTTGCGGATCAGGGCGAATTTTCCCACCCGGCCCTCCAGCGTCGCGATGATCTTCTGGGCGGTGCGGTTGCCGATGCCCTTCAGCCGGCTCAGGGTTCCCACATCCTTTTGCTCAATGGCCCGCGCCACTTCCCGGATGGGCATGGTCAAGGCCTTGACCGCCTTGAGGGGGCCGATGGCCTCCACGGAAATGAAATGCTGGAAAAACTCTTTTTCCGCCTCCAGGTTGAATCCGATGAGCACCGGCTTCGGTTGTCTCTCGGTCTGGTGGTAGTAGATGTAAAAAGCCACGGGCGCCCCGCGCTCCCGGCCATCGAGGGTTCTCATGACGAAGGCGGGCAACAGGACTTCATATCCCACCTGGCCGGCGAGCAGCAGGATTCGTTCCTCATCCTTGTTCAGCAGTTGTCCTTCAAGATAGGCGATCATAATTCCCTGCCGGAAGTCATGATGAAAAAGCCGAACCGTTTCCGTAGCGGAACTGTCCGATGATGGCCAGGGCCATGGCATCCGACGCATGATCGGGGCGGATCGGCCCGGGATGCCGCAATAAATGGCGGACAGCGAGTTCCAGTTGCTCCTTGCCGGCGTTGCCGTTACCGCTGAGCAGTTGCTTGGCCTCCCGCACCGGCACTTCGAGCACCGGAATGTTCTGGCGGCTGCCGGCCAGCAGGATCACACCGATGACCTTACCCAGCAGAATACCGGATTTGGGATATCTCGGCAGGGAGAAGACATCCTCCACCACCATCAAATCCGGCCGCTCCGCCTCCAGCAGTTCGCCCAGCCTTTCGTATATCCTGGCAAGCCGGCCTGGCAGCGGCATATCCGGGGAGGTTTCGATACTGCCGAAGGAATAGGCCTCGATGGTCGTTTCCCGTCCGACAACGATACCGACGCCGGTTGCCGCAAGCCCCGGATCGATTCCGATGCTTTTCACGGCCGCCTCGCTCCGGCCGGAATCGCCCGGCTGCAGCTGTCAGAGTCCCTGCTGTTTCTGTTTGGCAATGACGGCCTCGTTGGTTTGCGGGAACTTCCGGATCAGTTCCTGCAATACGAGTTTGGCGTTCTTTTTATCGCCGATCTGCTGAAAGGCAAGTCCCTGTTTCAACAATGCGGCGGGCACCTTGTTGCCGTTGGGATATTTCTTGATGACCTCATGATATTCCAGAATCGCTTTTTCATACCATTTTTCCTGATAGTAGGATTCGGCGATCCAGAATTGAGCGTTGTCGGCGTTTTCCGACCTGGGATTCACTTGCAGCAGTTTTTTGAAGCCCTGCCGCGCCCCGGTCATATTCCCTTGATCGAAATCACGCTTGGCGCTTTCATACAGCTCGGTTTCATCGGCGTCGGAGGAAACGGCACTTTCCGCCGCGACCGGAGGTGGATTCTCCGGCACGATCACAGGCGTTTTTCCCGTGGACCTCTCCGGGGGGGCCTTGCCCGCTTCCAGGCCGAGGTGCGTTTCGATCCGGATGATCCGGTCCGTATTCTGGGTAATGGTGCGATCCAGACGGTTGAAGCGTTCTTCCAGCTGGACGCCGCCGCTGGAGGATTGTTTCATGGAATAACGCAATTCTTCCATCTGGCCGTTCAACAGGTTGAGTTCCTCCCGCAGCGCATCGACCTGACTCCGCAGACTGGCATAACTGCCGCGGGTGTCGCTCATGGCTTCTTCCCGGTTCCTGGCGGAACTTTCCAGCTGGGTGCTGAACCGGCTCATCTGCTTTTCCGATTCGCCTAGCTGCATCTCCAGCTGGGCCAGACGGCCCTCCAGCACCATCATGTCCTTCCGCATGGCGCAGCCGCTTGAAAGCGCCAGCGCGCCGATCAACATCAGAAGTGTCATTCTCATGGCTTCTGCTCAATCCGCTTGTAATCGTTATCGACGTTGCGTCCCCCAAAAAGAAAAACGCAAGCGGCGCCGTCCTGCCTGCCGCTTGCGTCTCCATTTCAGCATGATTGCCCCGGCAATCCGGCTACACGTTACTTAATCGTAAAATGAGCCCGTCTGTTTTTCGCATAAGCGTCTTCCGTCTGGCGGGGATCAACCGGCATTTCCTCGCCGTAGCTGACGGTGGAAAGACGGGAGGATTCGATACCCAGATCCACCAGGAAAGCCTTGGCGCTCTGGGCACGACGGTCACCCAGGGCGATGTTGTATTCAGTGGTGCCGCGTTCATCGCAATGGCCTTCCACCACAACCGCTTCATCGGGGTTGTCGCGCATCCAGGCGGCTTTGCGTTGCAGAATTTCCTGGGCCGTGGCGGAAAGGGAAGAATCATCAAACGCGAAATTGATGTCCTCGGCCATGAAAGCCTGGCGGGCTTCTTCCAATTCACGGCGCTCGGCATCCCCGCTGACGGAGACTTCCGGCGCAGCCGCCGGTTCGGATTCCTCCACTGCCGCGACCGGAGCCGTCGGAGTGGTTTCTTCCGTCTGTTTTTTCTGGCAGGATACGGTCACCAGCATGGCCGACATCATCGCGATTAACAAAATTCCCTTGAATACCTTGATTTTCATGTTGCCTCCTCTTACCTCTGCATTGTTGTTAGTTATTGTCAATTTTCGTTGACCATTTTGGCTGCGTCTGGGCTCCCGGCAGGGTTAGCAACCGCCGCTGGTCGGTCCCAAACACCGTCATTACATATATTCTTTCAACCCCCTCGCGGGACGAACTGAACGCGATCAGGCTTCCGTCCGGCGACCATGTCGGCGATTCGTTGTCACCCGCTTGCTGGGTTAGGGCCCTGGGATAATTTCCGTCCGTTCCTATTATATATATGTTGAACCGCCCATCCTTCGAAGAGGCATAGGCGATTTTATCTCCGCGAGGCGACCAGGCAGGCGATGTATTATATCGCCCCTCAAAAGTCAACCGTCTGACCTGGTCCGTTTGAAGATCCTGGATATATATCTGGGGCGTCCCGGCTCGCTTCGATACAAACGCCATCTGACGTCCATCGGGCGAAAACGATGGCGAAACATCTATCCCCCAATTTCTCGTCAGTCTTTTAATCATTTTCCCTGCCCCGGTCAATAAATAAATTTCCTGATCACCGGAAAAAGAAAGTGTCGCCGCCAGGGTGAAAGCTCCTGGCAGCCATGCCGGCGTGATGTTGACCCCTTTTTGATCCACTACCCAGGTTTTATGATTCCGCAGATTTTTAATGTACAGGTCGGGTTTGCCCCGGGAGTAATCCGTATACGCCAGGTGTTGACCATCCGGCGCCAGGGCCGGAGACAGGGAAATCCGCTTGGTGTTGGTGAGCTGTCGCGGGTCATAGCCGTCGAAATCACAGATGAACACTTCCTTTGCGCCGGTACCGCTGGAAACGAATACGATCTTGCTGTCGAAAAGACCTTCCCGGCCGGTGAGCAGCCTGACCACCTCGGCGCAGAATTTCCGGATGATTTTCCGCTGGTCTTCCGGCTTGCTGCTGTAACGTTTGCCGATCAGCAGGCGTGACTTGAAGGTATCGAACAGGCGCAGTTCCAGCAGCAGGTTGCCGTCCTGGATCTGGGCGCCGCCGGTGATCAGCAGTTCCGCACCGATGCCGGTCCAATTTCGGAAATTGATTTTTTCCGCGGAAATCCCGGTCTCATGGGGATATTCCAAAAAAGCGCCATGATCGACGATTTTAAAATATCCCGTAAAATCAAGAGTATCTTCTAAAAGCCGGGCCGCCTCGCGGGCGATGGTTTCCGCGCGTTCATCCCCGCCGGAATTCTGAAAACGCGGCACGGCGGTGGGAATTTTTTTAATGTAGGGATTGGTGATGTCGATATAATCATATCCGGCGACCGCCGGACCGGCGGACATAACAACCCAGACAAGCGCCGCCAGACAACCCTGAAACAACCGCCTCATCATTTTTTCTGCCATTCTTCCATGCATTATTGCAAACCCGCGGGCGTAAACCGCAATCCCACATTCAAAAAAGGCTCTCGGAAACCGGAGGGAAGCGGCGGCAGGGGACTTGATTTGAGCAAGGCCTTTTCCGCCGATTCATCCAGATATTGGTTCCCGGAGCGCTTGTCAAACCAGAACTCCCGGATTTCTCCGTTGGGCATGATTTTAACGCCGAGGAGCGCCTCCAGTTCCTTCCGATCCCCGGCCAATTGTTCCGAAAAGGCCCAATTTTTCTGAATGTAAAAAATAATCTCGGCCTTATAAATTTCCAGGGGGCCGAAGGCCGCATTTCCGCCGCCCCCCCCGGTGCCCCCCGGCAGGCCGAAGCGGCCGGGCCGCTCCGGTTCCACATCCTGAAGTTTCCGCGCCAGACGCTCCAGCGTTTCCGCATAGGAGTCGACCGCCTCCTTATCCGGACCGGTCTTATCGGCCCCGGCCTTATCGACCTTGGCCTTCACCCGGGTGACGGCGCTGTCGATCACCTTGGACTTGTCATACGAACTTTTCTTCAGGGAGGTTTTGGGCTTGAACGCCATCGCCGGCGGCTTTTCCACCACCGCCGGCTGGGCCGGTTGCTTGACCTCGGCAGCCGGTTTCTTCAGGACAGCCTCCTTTTTCGGCGGCGCCGGACGAAGCGTATCGCCGGGCGGCGGACCGGGCGCGGCCATGGGCACCAGATCGACGCTGATAAAGGGCTGCGAATAATCCCGTGACGATGACAGATTGGGTATGACCATCAACAGAATAATCGCCAGCAGATGCCCGGCGGTTGAGATCAGCAGAAAGATCGTCAACCGGCGGGTCTCGGTTTCCATTCCGCTCAACCAGGTCGATACCGCCTGCATCCCAGCTATTGTTTACTCCCTGTTTTGTTGTTCGTCTTTTCCTCCGGCTCGGTCAGCATGCCCAATTTCTCGACCCCGGCGTTCTTGATATCGGACATCACCTTCACCACCAGTCCGTAGGGGATGGTTTTGTCCGCGCGCAGGAAGACATTCCGATCCCGCCGGTTCTCCAGCACCTTGACCAGTTTCTCCTGGAGAAAGCCGGAGTCGACCTGCACATCGTTGATATAGACCTGGGCGTCCTTGTTTATACTGACAACTAGCTGGTTTTCTTCCGTTTTCAAGGGGGCATTGCTGGCTTCCGGAAGGGAGACGTCCACTCCTTGAACCATCATGGGCGCCGTCACCATGAAAATGATCAGCAACACCAGCATGACGTCCACGAAAGGCGTCACGTTGATTTCCGACATCATGCTGTCATTGGATCCGCCGGCTTTCATCGCTCCTTCTCCTTGCCTCTCAGGATATCCCGCTCGATGATATTCAGAAAATCAGCCGAAAAGCTGATCAGCTCCGATTCGATAACCCGGATTTTCTGGGTGAAATAATTATAGGCGATGACAGAGGGGATGGCCACCGCCAAGCCCGCCGCGGTTGCAATCAGGGCCTCCGAAATACCGGGCGCCACAACCGCAAGACTGGCCGAACCGCGCATGCCGATGCCGTGGAAGGAGTGCATGATCCCCCACACCGTGCCGAACAGTCCGATGAACGGCGTCGTGTTGCCGGCCGTGGCCAGAAACGGCACCATCTGGGTCAACTGGGTGACCTCGGTGTTGATGGCCCGGCGGAGGGAACGCTTGACATTGTCGATTCCGGACACGAAAAGCGCGGGGGAAAGGGAATCGCCCCCCCCTTCCTGGCCTGCCACCGGCGCACCGGTGCGACTGATTTTCTTCAACTCGATATAACCGATCCGGAAGATTCTGGCCAGCGGGCTGTTCTGCAGCTGCTTGGCCCTGGCGAAGGCATCGGACAGATCCCGGCTTTTCCAGAAATAATCGATGAAAACCGCTGATTCGTTGTACGCCCTGCGGATATAGGTATACTTCACAAAAATGATCGCCCAGGAGGCGATGGAAAAAAACGCCAGCAGCAGCATGACCAGCTGAACCATCACGCTGGCGTTCAGAAACATATGAAAAAGATCCAGTTTGTCAGACATCACCCACCACCCCGACCATCCGTTCCAGCTGATCCGTCCTCATCCGTTGCAACCGATCCATCCGTGCAATAACAAAGCCCACACGACATCGAAGGGAGTGCAGGCTTTAGGGTCTTGTTCATCTTGGAACCGTATTTGAAATTTAATCGGGTAGACTATTCGACTATTACTTCGATGTCAAGTGAATTTAACTCCCTCGCTTACCCTCATTGTTGTTACACGGAAAGGGAAAGCCCCCGCTTTCGACAAGGGGGGCTTTTTTATCCCGCAGGTCAGTAACTTGCAGGGCGTCGTCACGGGCACATCATGGTTACATCATGCCACCCATGCCGCCCATGCCCCCCATACCGCCCATGCCGCCTGGAGGCATTCCGCCACCGGCTTCCTTTTCTTCCGGTTTCTCGGCCACCATCGCCTCGGTGGTGATCATCAAGCCGGCAACGCTGGCGGCGTTCTGCAGGGCGAACCGCACCACTTTGGTGGGATCGATGACACCCGCCTCGATCAGATCCTCGAATTTATCCAGGGCCGCATTATATCCGAAGGCGCCTTCGGCGTTTTTCACCTTGTCGATCACCACCGAACCTTCCACGCCGGCATTATTGGCGATCTGGCGCAGCGGCTCTTCCATGGCCCGCATGACGACCTTGACGCCGAGTTTCTCCTCGGCCTTGATTTTGATCTTGCTCAGGGCGTCCAGGCAGCGCACCAGCGCCACACCGCCGCCGGGCACGATGCCCTCTTCCACCGCCGCGCGGGTGGCGTTCAAAGCGTCTTCCACGCGGGCTTTTTTCTCTTTCATCTCGGTCTCGGTGGCCGCACCCACATTGATCACCGCAACGCCGCCGATGAGTTTGGCCAGCCGTTCCTGCAATTTTTCCCGGTCATAATCCGAAGTGGTTTCCTCCACCTGGGCCCGGATTTGTTTCACACGGCCTTCCAGCGCGCTTCTGGCGCCCGCGCCGTCCACGATGGTGGTATTGTCCTTGTCGATGGTGACCCGTTTGGCCTTGCCGAGGTCATTCAGGGTGATATTCTCCAGCTTGATGCCGATATCCTCGGAAACCACCTGTCCGCCGGTCAGGATGGCGATATCCTCCAGCATGGCCTTGCGTCTGTCGCCAAAACCGGGCGCTTTCACGGCCGCCACGCTGAGGGTTCCGCGCAGTTTGTTCACCACCAGGGTGGCCAAAGCCTCGCCGTCCACATCCTCGGCGATGATCAGAAGGGGTTTGCCCATTTTCGCGACCTGTTCCAGGATGGGCAGCAGGTCCTTCATGTTGCTGATCTTTTTCTCATTGATCAGAATGAAGGGATTTTCCAGGGAGGCGATCATTTTCTCGGAATCGGTTACAAAATAGGGAGACAAATATCCGCGGTCGAACTGCATGCCTTCCACCACGTCCAGGGTTGTCTCCATGGCCTTGGCTTCCTCCACCGTGATGACGCCTTCCTTGCCCACCTTGTTCATGGCCTCGGCGATGATGTTCCCGATGGTTTCGTCGCTGTTGGCGGAAATGGTGCCGACCTGGGCGATTTCACGCTGATCCTTGGTGGGCTTGCTCATTCTGGCCAATTCCTTGACGGCCGTTTCCACGGCTTTGTCGATGCCGCGTTTGATGGCCATGGGATTGTTGCCCGCCACCACCAGCTTCTGGCCTTCGACGTAAATGGCTCTGGCCAAAATGGTGGCGGTGGTGGTGCCGTCGCCGGCCATGTCGCTGGTCTTGCTGGCCACTTCCTTCACCATCTGGGCGCCCATATTCTCGAATTTATCTTCCAGATCGATCTCCTTGGCCACGGTGACACCGTCTTTGGTGACAGTGGGAGCGCCCCAGGATTTATCGATCACGACATTGCGGCCCTTGGGTCCCAGGGTCACCACTACCGCATCCGCAAGTTTGTTGACGCCCGATAGCATCGCTTCCCGGGCTTTCGCATCATATTTGATCTCTTTTGCCATCTTGCTCTATCCTCCCTCGTTTATTTATTCTATAATGCCAAGAACATCGTCTTCACGCATGATCAGGTATTCCTCACCGCTGATTTTGACTTCGGTTCCGCCGTATTTACCGAACAGGATTCGATCGCCTGCTTTGATTTCCAAGGGAATCTTTTTGCCATCCTCACCGACTCTGCCGGAACCGACCGCGATGACTTTCCCCTCAATGGGTTTTTCCTTGGCTGTGTCCGGAATAATGATGCCGCCTTTTGTCTTCTCCTCTTCCGCAACACGCTGTACCAGAATTCGGTCTTGTAATGGTCTGATTTTCATCTTGTCCTTTCTCCTTTTGTTGTCGACATAATTGAAGGTTTTATATCATTACCCGTTTGTCAATCATGGCTTCGCTTGATTTTCGGAAAAACTAATCACCCGTTGTCATTTGTAAAGGGCAGCCTCCATCAAAATCATCCGGTAACCGGCTTCACCTGGAATGACTCCGGATCAATCCGCTTTTTTATCAGCCGCCTTGCTCTCGGCCTTCTTGGGCTCGGGGCTGTCAGCCGACGACTTTTTTTCGCCGGATGCCGCGTTTTTGGATGAATTGGCATAATCCGTCACGTACCAACCCGATCCTTTCAAATGGAAGGAGCTTTGAGAAATCAATTTGTGGAGCTTCCCGGAACAGTGGGAACATTTTTTCAGCGGTTTTTCGGAAAGTTTTTGAAACACTTCCTCATGGACGCCGCATTGCATGCATTCATATTCATAAATAGGCATCTTCTTCCTCCCTAAAAAAATATATTTTTTACATATATTATTAGATAGTTATGTGCATCCCCGATCAAATCTGAAATAAGATAGTCAGTGTTTGGTTTTTGTCAAGCAGGTTATACCAGGTTTCTTCAGGAAATATACAGACTGTCCAGGGGCAGTCCCCAGTTGCGGAAAAAGGAGAAGGTCTTCGGCATTCCGGTTATCTGGACCCCCCTCAGAATCTGATGGGTTTCCTGATGGACCCGGCTTTCTTCCAGCAGTTTTTCTTCGGGATTGGCGTCGAAACCCACCAGGAATCGACTGAAACGAATGATGTGGACCAGTTCGTGGGTAACGATATAGAGGCAAAAGGGGAACAGGGTCAAGGCCGGGTGCTCCCGCAGGGCCGCCAGGATGGCATGGTCCTGGAGACAGATCTTGTAAAAATCATAAACCGAAGATCCCAGAAAGGCGTCTTTCTTCCGTCCCTTATAACGCACAATCTGGGCGAAAGGCCCGTGCACGATCTCCATCGGCTCCAGACCATCCAGGGTTTTCACGTCATATCGATGGCGCAGCCACTGGTTGATGGACAGTTTGTAATAGTTGCCGACCAGTTCTTCGGAAACGGAAACGGCCTGATTGACGTCGTCCAGTTGCGCCGGTGTAAATTTTTCCAGTTTTCCGTTCATTTTTTCGTAAAAAAAGATGGACAAACAATTTCGTTTGGTGTTAGGGTCACAATTTATTTATAGGTTGAAACATTGGGTTACTGATTTTATCGCACGATTGGAGGTGGTCAGTTGGGAAGTGTCATCAAAAAACGTAGAAAGAAAATGCGCCGGCATAAACATAGAAAATTATTGGCCCGTACACGCCACCAACGCAGAAAAGGCAAATAATTCCGCCTCATTTCTTTTCAGTCTGCAAAGAAAAAACAGGAAAAGCCGATACCCCGGAACCGGACAGGCGGACGCGCCTCAAGGTCCGGGTGTGCTTTTTCTGTTTTTTCTGTTCCTCTCCATCCGCATCCGGTTCATTTATCCGCTTTTCCGCTCCCCTCCCGAAAGCCCGAACAGCCATGTCTCCCGGTCCCGATCAATTCCCGGTGGATGAGTATCCGTTCAGGTATTTCAAAAATTCGGAATCCGTGGACAAAATCACGGAACTGTTATCACTCAACGCATCGCTGTAAATCTCCAGGGTTCGTACAAAGGAATAGAATTCCGGATCATTGCCGTAGGCCTTGGCAAGCAGTTTCGTGACCTCGGCGTCGGCCTTGCCTTTGATTTCCTGGGCGGTCCGGTATGCCTCGGAGGTGATCCTTTTTAAATCCCTTTCCTTCTCTCCCATGATTTTCTGGGCCTCGCCGACGCCTTCCGACCGGAATTTCTCGGCGATCTGTTTCCGTTCCGCGATCATCCGGCCGTAAACCGATTTCTGAACCTCCTCCACATAATTGATGCGTTTGATTTTCACATCCACCAGTTCGATGCCGAATTCGGCCAGCTTGGGCTGGGCCTGCTGCATGATGCCGAGAGTGATTTTTTCCCGGCCGACTTTCACCCGATAGATGGATCGCTGCTCCTTCTCGGTGCCGTCCTCCTCCAGATCGAACAGCAGTTTGCGGTTGCTTTTCCGGACGCTCTCGATCAGCGAATAGGAAGTGACGTAGTTCCGCACCGCCGGGTCGATGATATCGTCCAGACGCCCCAGGGCCCCCATCATCGTCCCCACGGTTTGAAAAAATTTCACCGGGTCGACGATTTTCCAGCGGGCGAAGGCGTCCACCCAGATATAGGTTTTATCCAGGGTGGGAATCTGCCCCGGGTCACCGTCCCATTCCTGAAGATTTTTCGGAAAATAATTGGCGACATCCACCAGCGGCACCTTGAAATACAGCCCGGGCGCCGCCTTGGGCTCCCCGATCACCTTGCCGAAACGGGTCACAACCACTTGCTCGGTTTCATCCACTACGTACGCCGAAGCGAACAAGCCAACGGCGATCAGCGCCGGTATCAGCAGCAAACTTGTGTGTTTCATTTCATCTCACCCCGTTGATTTCCTAAGTTGAGTAAGGGCAACAGGTTCTTCTGGTCCGCGTCGACAATATATTTCTGGCCGAGCTTGGGAAAAATCTCCTGAATCCTCTCCAAATAAATCCGCCGTTTGGTCACATCCTTGGCCTTGGCGTATTCCTCATAGAGCGCCACGAAACGCTGAGCGTCGCCTTCCGCCCGGTTGACCCGGTCCAGCGCATATCCCTCGGCCGCCTTGATGGTGCGTTCCGCCTCGCCGCGGGCCGCCGGGATGGCCTTGTTGTAATCCTCCTTGGCCTGGTAAATCATTTTTTCTTTCTCCTGGACCGCCTGGTTGACCTCGTTGAACGACGGTTGGACCGGATCGGGCACATTGGTCTTTTTCATTTCGATGGTCACGACGTTGATCCCCGTCTCCGCATTGTCCAGCTCCGCCTGGAGCACCAGCTTGGCCTCGTCGGCGATTTCCTCCCGTTTGCTGATCACTTCGTCGATGCTGCGGTCCCCCACCACCAGCCGCATGGCCGCCTCGGACATGTCGCGGAGAATCCGGGTCACGTTATGGACCTTGAACAGATAATTGATCGGATCCTTGATCCGGTATTGGACGATCCAGGGCACCACCGCCACGTTCAAGTCGCCGGTCAGCATCAGCGACTCGCTGATGTTGCCGTCGTCGGCCGTGAAGCGGGTGGCGCCGGAGCGCATATCCCGGAAACCGAATTCCTCTTTTTGAATCTGTTTGACCTTTACCTTGGTGACCTTCTCGATACCGGCGGGGAATTTGAAATTGAGGCCGGGAGAAGTGGTGCGGACATATTTGCCGAAGCGCTGGACGACGCCCACCTCGTCCACGCCGATGGTGTAGAACATGGACTGCCCGAAAAAGAGGGCCACCAGGATCACGGTGATCAGCACCGGTCCGCCGGAAAACTTGAACCCTTTCAATTTATTGATGAATTCATCCATCTGGGGAGGGACGCCCCGTTGCTCCTGGCGGTGCTGCCTGTTTTGCTGCTGTAGTTTTTCCCAATCCCAACTCATTGTCTTTTCCTATTTATTTTTGGTTACCCGTGACGACGGGAGTGGTTGCTGGAAAAACATCCCGATTTGAAAACAACGGGCATGAACGGGTGTCCGAGGCGAATGCGCCCCCTGTACGGTTATGCCCGACAATAACATTATTTACAGAAATATCATAAAGTATCATCTGTAAATGACACGGTATCACAAGTCAAGGAAAAACCAAAGATTGCCCATGGCTTTTGCTTGACAGCGCCGCGTTTATCTGGCTTTAATGGTCACGCCGCCGCCGGGGGAGGATGGAGATGGAACGGAAATCGAATCAGGAGTTTCATCCGATCGGTCAGTTGATCGGCGATATCATGAGGAACTGCCGACAGTCCAAGGACATCCGCTTGATGAACATCTGGAACATATGGGATGGGGCGGTGGGTGCCGCCATCGCCGAAAACGCCCAGCCGGCGGCATTCAAGGGGAAACTGCTGCTGGTTCATGTAACCGATTCTCCCATGTTGCAGCAGATTCGCTTTGTCAAGGAAGACATCATCCGGCAGGTCAATGCCGCCCTCGGCGACCCCATGATCCAGGATATCCGTTTCAAAATCGGCCCGCTGGGAAAATAGGCGGCCCCCTGTTGTCATACGTATGCCCTCAGCCCATGCCACCGACACGTTTTTCAACGGCAAACTGACGGTCCGCCAGGACCGCGACGGTTACCGGTTTTCCATTGACGCGATCCTGCTGGCCGGCCACATCACCCCGCGGCCCGGCGACCGGATCGTCGATCTGGGCACCGGCTGCGGCATCCTGCCGCTGATTCTCGCCTACCGTTTTCCGCAAATCCGGATTGTCGGGCTGGAAATCCAGCCGGCCCTGGCTGTCGTCGCCCGGGACAATGTTCTGGAAAACCGCCTTTCGGACCGGATCGAAATCCGCTGCGCGGATATGCGCAAAATAACGGCAATGGATTTTCCCCGGCCGGTGGACATGGTGATCACCAATCCCCCTTACCGGAAATCCGAGTCGGGCAGAATCAATCCGGATCGTCAGCGGGCCGTCGCCCGCCACGAAATCGAGGTCACCCTGGAAGATGTCGTGGACGCGGCCGTTCGCATCCTGCGCACCTCCGGAAAATTCATCGCGGTCTATCCGGCCCTGCGCGCGGCCGAACTGATTCATGCCATGCGGGCATCCGGCATCGAACCGAAGAAACTGCGGACCGTGCATTCCAGAAACGGCGACGACGCCAAACTCGTGCTGGTGGAAGGACGGAAAGGGGCGGGCGCGGGCCTGACCGTTTCCCCGCCCCTGTTCATTTATCGGGAAGAAGATGATGCCTACACCGAGGAAGTCAACGGTCTGTTCCAGCCTTGATACCCATCAGCCAAGGGGGTTGATCACCTGCCCGGTGATGGGCTTGGGATAGAAATAGGTGGTCTTCCTGGGCATGATGAGGCCCGCCTCGGCAATGGCCCGGACCTGATCGATTTTGGTGGGATTCAACAGAAAGGCGATTTTGCAGCCGCCGGAAACGGCCGCCTCCACCGCCCCGACCGCGTCGCTGGAATAGGTGATGAACCGTTCGTCATCCAGCCGTCCCTGGTCGAAACCCAGTATCTCCATGAGGATCAATCGGGTCAATACCGTGACATCCAGGGACTTGAGGGCCGGGGGAATGTCGCCGCCGGATAGCCGATCCATGGCGCCTTGACGGAGCGTCAACAGATACAGCTCCCTCCGTCCGGCCATCGCCACCCCGATGGTCGCGTTGTCCCGCCGCCGTTCCAATCGATCCAGGAAGAGCTCCCGGGCCGGACGAAATTCCTCGGGAGTGAAGGGGACGGTCTCGATCTCGAACCAATCGGCGGCGGCCCGGATGAAGTCCGCCAGTGCATCCGCCGGAACATCCGAAAGCAGCCGGTGGGCCGGCAACACCACAAGACCCGGGTCTTCCATGCTGCACAGATACATCATCATATAATTGGCCGGATGATCCGGACGCCAGTCCGGAGTTTTATCGGAAAGCCATTGGCGATAATTCAGGGCGGTCTCATACCGGTGATGCCCGTCGGCGATGAAAAGACGCTTGGCCGCGAAGGAACGTACGACGAAGTCGTGCACCGCTGGTTCGGTTATCACCCACATGCGCTGCCGCAAGCCATGATCCTCCACGATGTCCATCACCGGCGGGCTGTTTTCTGCGGCGGCCAGGAGCCTTTCCTGGATGCCCTCCTGATCCGAATACAGGGAGAACACCGGGCTGAAATTGGCGTGGCAGGCCTTCATCAGATCCAGCCGCTCGGATTTGACCTTGGAAAATGTTTTTTCATGGGGCAGGATAATTTTGTTTTCAAAGGGTTCCAGCTTCACCTGGACGATCATGCCGTGGCGGGAAACCGTGCGGCCTTTCCGGTTGAAATCCACCCGGCTCAGATAGATGGCCGGTTGGGAATCCCGGCGGAGAACACCCTGCCGTTGCCATTCAGCGAAAGCCGCCGCGGCCCGGGTGTGGGGGTTGTCCCCGGCCGTATCCCGCGGGCTTGGCGGGTTCAGATCCAGACGGATGATATTATATGGATGGCGGTTGAAATATTTCTCCTGTTCCGCCGGGGAGATGACATCGTAGGGCGGTGTAACAACCTCGGTAACATCTTTTATGATATCAGGATTGTATCGAATACCGCGAAATGGTGCAATCATCGCCATGGTGGTCGTCCCTTCTGTTTTTTCCGCCTGCTGAAAAACCCGATGAAACATCGGATAGCCGGAGATTGAAATGCATAAGCTCGAATTGATACTAAAAAGCACCCCCGAATTCAAGACAAAAGATCGACCCGATTCCAAGGCGTTTTTCTGTGATTAGGCCATTGACAGCTGCGGATAAACAGGATATTGAAGGGCACCGGCGTTGAAGGCGGGCTTAAGGAGAGGTGGCCGAGAGGCTGAAGGCGTCGCTCTCGAAAAGCGGAATCCTGGCAACGGGATCGTGGGTTCGAATCCCACCCTCTCCGCTCTATAACTCCCCGAAATCACACAATAAAAACCAATTCCTGAATCAAAACAAACACAAGCTTGCAGGCAATTGATATGATTGCCAATTTTAGTCCATGTCGTTTGTGAGCAAATTGTGAGCAAATTTCCCAAGTAAGTTACCCCTTCATTGTGGCCAGAAACAGCCTTTGGCTTGGTATGAATATTGCTGTCTACAATTTTTAGCATGTCGTTTGTGAACAATTCGAGAACCCAGGCAGCTAAATATTAACCTGTTTAACTCATTGTAAATATGATTGTAATTTCATATATACAAGTATTCCAGGATATTAGGAAAATGCAATTTTTATTCGCAATGATAATAAGTAAGTACATGCTTATGGCACAAAAAACATGTGTTTTTGTTAGAGCTGAAGTGAATAATCATTATGTGAGGGGCAGAAAACGACACGAAAGTGCATCTGTCCCCCCAGCAGGCAATAGGCAAACTCGATCAAGCCTATCGACAGCGGGTTTATCCGACCGTCGGGATCGTTGAGCCCTGGGATAGTGTGAGAGCATGTTGAAATCATTGCGAAATATGATGGCAGATTTCATATATGTAATCATTTCATAGAACTAAGAAAATGCAATTTTTATTCGCAATGAAATTAAGTAAGTACATGCTTATGGTATAAAAAACAGGTGTTCTTGTTAGGGGCTTAGGGTAATAATCATTATGTGAGGGGCAGAAAACGACACGAAAGTGCATCTGTCCCCCCAGCAGGCAATAGACAAACCCGACCAAGCATAGCTTGTGTTGGGTGTTTTTTTTGGTTGAATCAATAATAACTATCTGGTTAAAATGGAGAAAATGACATGAATGGACAAGCCAAATTAACAACATCCATCGCCTTCCGACCGTCTTTTCAGGATCGACTGGACTCGACAGCAGGAAAATACGGGGTTTCACGCTCCCAGCTAATAACCCAAGTATTAAGCGTTGTATTGGATCGTCTTGAACAACCGGGAAAATGGATTCAATTTTCACGAAATGACTTTGAACGCACTTTAACGCTTTAGTCCTATCTAAAATCCCAAGATTATTCTCTAAAAACCCTGGATCAGTGCCAACATTGAGGAAAGCCCGACACAGCTTGCCTCAATGAGTATTGAATTTCAAGGGTAACATCGTGTCTCTATCTTTCTGCAACACAAGGTGAAATATGGGGAATGTTAGAGCTATATCCATCAAACGAAAGACAATATGACGAAACATAACAGCATCATACAAGATAAAGGGGGTGATTATACGAAATGAAGGAGCAGGATGACCAATCAAGACAAACTGAGATTCACGATGGCCGAATGGCTGGCAAAGTACCCATGGACACACTGGGCGCATCTGCGGTTCAATCATGACAGGATATCCGGCGAACAAGCGGAGAAATGCTTGAAGGGATGGCGGTTGAAGCTGATCAAACGTGAGCGGTTACAGGTTGCCACATTTGGGATAATAAACCACCGCCCTACCAGCCACCTTCACATCTTGCTTATGGGTATCAACCGGCAGGGTAAAACCCTGGACGATGTCGAAGACGGCAACTGGAAGGTTTACGCAAGACTCTGGCCGGGCAGTGCCGTTATTGATCCTATCAAAGATAAGGGGGCGATAGAATATATGGCCTTTGCGAATACCCCAGCAGGACATTATGAACTACTCATGCCCTACAATACAAAGCTACTGGCAAGGTCATTCTCCAAAGCGCCAGTAATCCATTAACGTCTGGTTGCAGCGATTGCAAAACGCAACCAGCACAATGAAAGGAAAATCACAGAACAATGGCAAGACCGTGTAAATTAAATCAAACCATCCAGGATTCAATTGTGGAAGCCATCGAAGATGGACTCACCTACAAGCAGGCCGCTCAGATCGTCGGCGTTGATGAAACAACCTTCCAGCGATGGAAACGGAAAGGAAAGGAAGCGATCTCCGGCAAATATCACCAATTTTACCAGGCCATAAAAACGGCGAATGTAAAAGCCCGGTATATCCTTCTGGAGCGTATCCGCCAGGCTGGAGAGGGAAAGCAGATCATCGAGACCACCAGCGAAGTCCTTGACGCTGGGGGAAAAGTGATCCGACGAATTGTCGTCAGGAAGGAGCATCCCCCAGCTTGGCAGGCGTTGGCATGGATTCTTGAGCGACGATTCCCGGATGAATTTGGACGAAAGGCGAAACCAGAACCAGTCGAGGAACATGACCCATTGCAGGAGTGGGTTGATGCCCTGGTGGCGGCTGAATCAATTCAACAACAATAAGGAGAACACAACACGATGAACATCAAAGATTTGAAACGCATTGAAAAACTGGCAAACAACCTGAGACAGACCGTCCCAGCCTCACACACGGACGCTTTTCGAATTTACCAAGCGCCAGGTGAAATTTCCGATGCTATTGATGCCGCCATTGAGCTGGCGAAACTCGATGCCGTTAAGGAATACATCGAATCAAAGCCTGACGGCAGCCGTGATACCGCATCCCTTTCAAAAATGCAGAGTCAGCGCACTCTGTACGCACGTCGCGTTGAGGCCGCCAGCGAACTGGAAAAGAAGCTGGTCGGTATCGCTATCGATTTTCAGATTGAACAGGAAGCAAGGGCGGCCGGGGCGATCAACCACAAGCTTGTGGCAATGTGCCTGAAGGGGAAAAATGTCCTGGAGCATTCCGTTGATTCGGATGGGAATTTAAGCATATTCGTGGATGGCTTACCGGCAAAAGATGCCGTAAAAGCCCTCACACTGAGCCAGGACACGAGAATTTTGTTCGATAGTGATAGGCCCATCAACAAGCCCGGCAGTTCTCGGCCATTCGATGGGAAAAATCCGTGGTTGAAGGAAACTTTCAACCTCACCCAGCAAGGCATTATTTGGAAACAAGACCGAGCCCTTGGTGAAAGGCTGAAAGCCGCTGCAAAGGCCGCACAGACCGTTTAACATCATAATTAGGAGGTTTACTTATGGAACAAGATAGTTTGAATTGGGAAGATGATTATCGGAATAAATTGAATTGGGAAAAGGTTAAGGAAATTCGGAAAATGTATAAGGAAAGCAAAGGCGGTTATAAAAAGCTGGCAGAAAATTTTGGCGTCTCGGTAAAAACGATCAGAACGATAGTTCGAGGCGAGTCATCAAAGGTGCAGGCTGAGAAAGATTGCTCTTATTGTAGACCATTGTGGATGAATATACTTGGGGAAAGAAACAAATAATCCGCACCATAAAGAAGATGCTGAGAACCATTAAGGGGCTTTACAGCCCCTTAATGGGACAACAGGAGACCACTCATGGAACCAAAGAAAATGACCTGGGAAAAGGTTGATGAAATTCGGAAAATGTACCGGGACGGCGTTGGCGGCTATAAGGTAGTTGCAAGGAAATTCGGCGTGTCGGCAACAATGATCAGATTGATAGTCCTTGGCAAATCATGGAAAGAAGCGAATCGGGTTTAGGGGCTATCCATACTGATAACCATTAATGGCTTGCTGGGCATCTGCAACAGGATGGGCGCCCAGCTTGTTGATGATTGATTGATGTCTGTGTGATGTTAATGGTCCTTTTACTAAGATTCTAAACTTATAGCATATTCATTTGATAATAGTTGACATCTGAAGTCGTATATGATTATCGATTAATTATAGTTCGATTCGTTTCCCATTCACAAATTCTATTCGCTTAAACTGGAGGGACTGTTATGCTGCTTTCTCGGGACTCCAGTGGAAAAAATAATGCATGTAAAAAAGGCGATCGGTAGTATTCACTCTGTTAATTGCAAATTTTTGATAAATAAATCAAATCCTATGTTCATGGTGAGGCTGATAACAGAACTACTAAGCTTAGGCGGATTTGAAGTGGGCGTTTGAGTCACTGCCTATTATATAAAACTTAAAATTGACTCTTGGTGTGATAAGGCAATTGAAATGAATATTAGAACGTTACACTGCGGAAAGTCCGTAAAGAACTACCAGCTTTGTATTGAAAAGATGGTGGCTGGGTTCACAAGACGAGGTCCGGAAAAAGGTGACCTTATTTACCTTTGCATCAGACAGAGCAGAAGAACGTTTTGCACTGCACGCTTCTATTTAGATGAAGTAACCAGTGAAAAACCCTGGCCAGACGCAGACCGCTATGTAATAGCTTTCTCCACGCGAGATATAGAATATTGCCAACTGCGTATTCCGTTCCATTGTGACCACCGATTCCGTTTTATTGTGACCAGTCATTCCGCTGCATTGTGACCACCGATTCCGCTCATTGTGACCACGTAAAAAGAGCCCTTCAAAGCGACGCTGGATAA
>JBMORA010000067.1:0-38519 GCA_049320885.1 Thermodesulfobacteriota bacterium
CGATGCGGTGGGAGGAAAAAAGTCCGGGGATCTGGGACAGATAGGCCGGGATATAGTCGATCTTGCCCTCGAAGGCCGCCTTGCGCAGGGGCTGGCTGATGAAAAACAGCTTGAGGGCGAACCGCTTCAGGAAGGCTGGCTCATGAACGAACCGGGCCAGGGCGATGGAAAGCATCTGGTACAGGGTGATGTCCTGCAGGCTTTCCGTGGCCACCATGGTTTCGATCAGGTGGCGGGGCTCGCCGCATCCGGTACCGATGAAGACGCGGCTGCCCCGCTTGATTTGTGACAGGGCGGCTCGGGCGCTAACGACTTTGTGCCGGTAGCAATCCTCCGTCGGCGGGGTAGTGGAGTTTGGATTGTTTGGCATCTTGGCGATGAATCGGTCGTTTCGTCTTCCGGGCCAGCAGGATGCCGAGGATCAGCAGGCCGCCTGAAATATAGAATGCATAGTCCAGGCTGCCGGTGAGGTCCTCGATGGTTCCTCCCAATTTGGCCATGAAGAATCCGCATCCCCAGCCGATGAAAACCAGACCGTAATTTATTCCCAGGTTTTTGGAACCGTAATAATCGGCGGTGAAGGACGGCAGCAGGGAAAGGCCGCCGCCGTACTGCCAGTAGGCAATGCCGACCACGAGAAACAACAAGGGTATATTTTTCATGGAAATGACCCAGGGCAGGGCAAACAGACAGGCCGCCGAAACGGCGCTGTTCAGGCAATAAGCGTTCAGCCGGCCGATTTTGTCGGAATACATTCCGGTGCCGACCCGTCCGCCGGCATTGACCAGACCGCCGTAGGATACGATGATCCAGGCGTTGGCGGCCAGGAAGGCGATGCTGTTGCCTGCATCCTGAAGCAGGCCGGCCGCATTGGCGATGATCAGCAGGCCGGATTGGGTGCTGATGACAAACAGCAGGAACAGGGCGTAAAACTGCCAGGTTTTAAGCATTTCCCCGGCCGTCCAATTGCGTTCGTCGGTCCTTTTTCCGCCCGGATCCACCGGCGTCGGCGGTACATATCCTTTGGGCGGGGTGAACAGAAGCTGACTGGCGATGACCACCACCACCGCGAAACCGATGCCGAGTCCGACGAAGCTCCCGGTGATGCCGTATTGATCGATCAGGTATTGCCCCAAGGCGCCGATGTAAATGGCGGCTCCGCCGTAACCGGCCACCACGATGCCCGCCACCATACCGCGGCGTTTATGGCCGAACCATTTGAGAGCCGCGGGGGTCGGCGCGGCATATCCCAGTCCCATGCCGATGCCGCCGATGATTCCGAAACCGATGATCAGTCCGGCGTAGCTTTTCATCAGGCCCGCGATGATGCAACCCAGGGCCAGCAGCAGGCCGCCCAGGGTGGCTCCCAGGCGGGGACTGAATTTGTCCTGGATACGTCCACCAGGCACCATCATCAGGGCAAAAATGATCACGCACAGGGAAAAGGGGGTCGAGGCCTGGGCGTTGGTGAGATAGGTCCAGCCTGCGTTGATGCCGGTCATGGGTTGGCCTGCCATGTCAATGTTGACCAGCGCTTTTTTCCAGATGCTCCAGGCGTACAGGATGCCCAGGCAAAGATTGACGGCGGTGCCGGCGAAAGTGGTGATCCAGGCTTTCGCCGGCGCCTTGGGAATGGTTTCTGACATGTTTCGGCTCCTTATTATTCCTAATCGTTTATTGTTGTTTCCTGCTTTTCATCTTTGCTTTTTTCAAAGCCTCCGATGGATAAAAGAGCCGATTATACGCAAAAAATTCCCGGTGTCAATTGGACAACGATTTCAGATCTCAAATGTCAAATGTCAAATCTGATCTTTTTCCTTATCGTCCGATCACATAGCGATAGGGATCGATTTCTTCCCGCAACAGGCGCAGCTCCTCGTCGGTGGGCGGCGGCGTCTTGGCGATGGATGCCGCCTGCAGCAGCTCGAAGGAGCAATTCTCCTGGATATCCTTGAGGGAATATCCCGGATGGATGGAGATCACCCGCATGCGTTTGGAAACCGGCTCGAAATCCATGATGGCCATGTTGGTGATGATCTTGTATGGCCCGCTGTTCAGCGGCAGGCCGGACTTGGCTCTGGAATCACCGCCCTGCAGCCACCCGGGGGTGGTCAGGAAATCGACTTTTTCCACAAAACGCCGACTGTCCTGGGGGGTCATGACCATCATCCGCCAGCAGAAGGAAGCGAAATCGTTGGCCCCGCCGCTGCCGGGAAACCGGACCTTGGGTTTGGCATGATCGCCGATGACGGTGGAATTCAGGTTGCCGTACATATCGATCTGGGCGCCGCCGAGAAAGGTGTAATCCACGAAGCCACGGGAGCAGGCCTCCATGATGTCGTTCATGCTGCCGGCCATGGCGGCCTTGTAGAAGGTCCGCGAGTCGCCGACGGAAATCGGCATCTCCGGAAGAATGGGACTGACGCCGCCGGCCTCAAACATGATGACCAGATCCGGTGCTGCTGTTTTCTGGGCCAGCATGGCCGCCGCGCAAGGCGCGCCGGTGCCTACACCCACGGTCGCGCCGTTTTCGAGCTCCCTGGCCGCGACGCTGATCATGAGTTCCATTGCATTGTATTCTGTCACGACGCTACCTCCTTGGATAAAAGCAGTTCCTTGGCCCTCAGTTCCCTCATTTTGGCCGCTCCGCCGTTTCTGGCGATGTATTCGTCATGATCGGCGCAACCGTAAATGTTTTTCTCCAGGAAGGCCTTGAATTTTTCCGGATCCTTTTCGACGGTCAGCCATTCCCGCAGGTGGGCTTCATCGGAAAAATATTCATAAGGCATGGTTCCCGGATAGGCGCCGCCGGGGACCTCGCAGACGGCGTCCACCAGAAAATAGGGGATCCGCGTGGCTGTCGGATCCCTGCGGATTTCATCGCCCGGGATCAATCGTTCAGTGGTGATGATGAGTTTTTTCGAGGCATTGGCCAGATCCACGTCGGCCACGGCGATCCCTTTGAAACGGGCATTGCCGAAGACATCCGCTTCATGGACGTGAATGACCGAGACATCCGGATACAACGCCGGCATCAGAACGACTTTTTTCCCGGTATAGGGGCATTCAACGGTTTTGGCGGCGCTGTACGCAAGCGTGTCGGTACCCATGACATTCCGGATGGGCACGAACGGCACGCCCATGGCGGCTGCTCGCAGCCGGGCGGCCAGGCTGTAATTGGTCCATTCGGTGACCTTGACTTTGCCGCTTTCCATGTACTTCCGGGAGCAGGTGGACAGACCGCGGGCCTCCAGGCCGATGACATAGGCCACATCGATGCGATCATACACTTCGCCGGCGCTGAGGATCTCCATGTCATGGGTGGAGGTGTGCCCGGCGAATCCCAGGTGTTTCTTTTTCTGACGGACTATTTCATGACAGGCGGCGATGGGCGTCCGGTTGGCGCCGAATCCGCCGATGGCCAGATAATCTCCGTCCTGAACGAGCTTGGCGATGGCGTCTTTCAGGTCCATCACCTTGTTGGTCAGTTTTCGATTTTTTGTCCGGAAAAATTCCCGCGCCTTGTCCGGGTCCGGGTCTAAAAACAGTTCTCCTCGGCCTTGATCGATGATATTCAAAGGTCTTTCCTCCTTTTGTTGCCTTGTTTCATTCCGAATCAGGGGGATCCCGCCGGGAATTATCGATTCCTGATCCCCATGATTTTTCTGGCCTCGGCCGGAGTGGCCGGCGTGCGATCCAGAATTTCGGCGATGCGCACGGCCCATTCCACCAGCTCGTAGCTGCCCTTGGCCAGTTCGCCTTTGGGCGTACGCACGTTGTCTTCCAGTCCCACGCGCATGTGTCCGCCCATGATGCAGGACTGCATGATGGCCGGGAATTCATCGTTGCCGACGCCGCAGGTGGTGAAATTGCAGTTGGACGGCAGGGCGTTCACCAGGGTGGTAAAGGCTTCCGGCCGGAAACGCTGACCGCCGGCCACACCCCAGACAAAATTGAAATTGACCGGGTCGCTGAAGATCCCCTGTTTGGCGATCAACAGAAAATTGTCGAGCCCGCCGATGTCGTAGATTTCCGCCTCTGGTTTGACACCGTTTTCTTCCATGGCCTTGCCGAAATTCTGCAGCATGGTGAACGTGTTTTCAAAGATGTAATCGATCATGACCTGACCGGTTTTGCGGTCGACGATGGCGAAATTCATGGTGTTGGTATTGAGGGAGGCCATCTCGGGCTTGATTTCTATGATCTGGGTGATCCGCTGCTCGGCGGTTTTGCCCATGCCCACCGCGGAACTCAAATTGACGATCAGTTCAGGGGTTTTGTTGCGAATGGCGTCATAGGTTTCCCGGATGCGGGCCACCTCATGGGTCGGCATGCCGTCATCCATTCTGGCATGGACATGAACCATGGCCGCGCCGGCTTTGTAGCATTTTGCGGCTTCTTCGGCAAACTCCTGGGGGGTATAGGGAACCGCCGGATTGTTGTTCTTGAAGGTTCCCGCGCCGGACAAGGCTGCTGTGATGATAACTGGGTTTGACATGTTGCACCTCCATTTTGGATATATGTAGCATTTTTTCATTCATGATTGCCGTCGTATTCCCGTCGGTATCATCTTCCTGCCGCCATTGCCATATGCCAACCGCCGGGCTTTTCCTGCAACATCGTCGCTGAATTGCAGATGCGAATCTCAATATCCGAGGAAATGAAAAATGTCAATATGAAAAATAACAAATTTTTTTTTGTGAATATAATTTTAGTACTGAATTAAATTCTTTTAGCGAACATATCGAAGAGGACAACGGCGGTGGGCAGTCCGGGGATGACGTTTTCCAGGGGTGTCGGCGGGTGCCCGGCCGGGGGACCGGGGAGCACGACAAGAAAATAACTATAATAAATAATAGTATTTATTTTCATATTGGCTGGACTGGAGTGGTGGATGAAGAAAAAACTTGACTTTGTTTTTGAATAGAATTATTAACATGAATATAATTTTGTTTGTGAATAAATATACGGTTTCAAGTTGCGCGCCCCGGGGGTTCTGACAAGAAATGATCTGCAATCGCCTGTGCCAAGGATATGCAATTCCTGTCTCCTTCGGTGGGGCGCAACTTGAATTTATCATCCGGTGAATATGCCGGGCGCTGAATGTGTCGGGACGGCGCCGATACCGGACGCAACAACGGATCGTCAATCAAGAACGGGAGAGGCCAATGGATTTTGCATTTACCAAAGAACAACTGATGTTCAAAAAAGAGGTTATCCGGTTTGCCAAGAAGGAAATCGTACCCCGGGTCCAGGAACATGATTTGAACAAGGAGTTTGATTTCGAATCGTTCCGGAAGCTCGGCGAGTTCGGAATACTGGGGTTGCATTTTCCGGAAGAACTCGGCGGGGGCGGCGCGGATGTCATCACCACCGTTCTGGCCGGTGAGGCCCTCGGTGAGGCCGGCGTGGACGGCGGCCTGACCCTGGCGCTGGGCGCCCATACCTTTCTGTGCGCGGACACGTTGTACCGGCATGCCACGGAAGAGCAGCGGAAAAAATACATTCCCAAGCTGGCCAGCGGGGAATGGATCGGTTGCATGGGGCTTACCGAGCCGGATGCCGGCTCCGATGTGGCCTCCATGAAAACCATCGCGGAAAAAAAGGGCGATAACTATATACTGAACGGCAGCAAGATTTTTATCACCAACGGTCCCATCGCGGATGTGGCGGTGATTTATGCCAAAACCAATCCTGAAATGAAGCATGCCGGGATTTCCGCCTTCATTGTTGAAAAAGGGACCCCGGGTTTTTCCTCCGGACCCAACATCATCAAGATGGGGGTGCGCACCTCCCAGACCTCAGAGCTGTTTCTGAACAATTGCGAAATACCCGCCGGAAATCTGCTGGGTAAAGAAGGGGACGGCTTCAACATGTCCATGCAGACGGTGGAATGGGACCGCAGCGCGTTGCTGGCTCCGTTCGTCGGCGCTTCCACGTTCATGCTGAAACGCTGTGCCGAATATGCCAAGGGACGGGTGCAGTTCGGCCGTTCCATCGGCCAATTCCAGGCCGTCAAGCACAAGCTGGCCAATATCCGGATATTCGCCGAGGCGGCCCGTTCGCTGGTGTACCGCATCGCCTGGTGCAAGGACCAGGGGCGGCCGCTGAACCATCTGGAGGCGGCGGTGGCCAAACTGTTCGTGGGTGACTGGAGCATGGCTCCCGCCAACGACGCCGTGGTTCTGCATGGCGGTTACGGCTATTGCCATGAGTATGATATGGAACGGATTTTCCGTGACAGCCGCCTGGCGCCCATCGGCGGGGGAACAT
The DNA here is from genome assembly GCA_049320885.1 of Thermodesulfobacteriota bacterium. GTDB lineage: Bacteria > Desulfobacterota > Desulfobacteria > Desulfobacterales > SURF-7 > DYJD01. The sequence continues at coordinate 6,274 of JBMORA010000067.1, forward strand.
CCGATATTCAGAAAATGATCATCTCCAAGCTAATCTAACTGCGGCGGGAACAGTATTATCCGCCGGGGAGAATCAGGGGGAAACCGATGAATTACGATTTCAACAATCAGGAATTACAATTGTTTGTTCAGTTGCAGGAAATGATGCAAGCCTATACGGCGGCAGCCGATCCGGAGAAAGGCGATGTCGCCGCCGTGGAGCGGACGGTTCGGGGAGCGCTGGCCCGCCTGGGGGAAACGCCCTATTTGAATCTGGGACTTCTGCCCCAGGCGGGTTATAACGGAATGCTCACACTCATGGGGGCCATGGAAGTGCTGGCCGGTTTGTCGCCCTCGCTGTTCCTTTCCGTTGAGATGAGCACCCGGGTTTTCGGGCGGATGGTCCAGGCCTGGGGGGATCCGGATCAAAAAACCAAATGGATGGCGCCGCTGACGGCCGGCCGGCTGATCGGGGCCGTGGGGCTTTCCGAGGAGGCCATGAACGTGGAGAACGAGGCTCTGAAAACAACGGGCTCCCCGGATGGCGACGGCGTGGTGATCAACGGTCGCAAACAATATGTGATTAACGGCCCCATCGCCGACTGGTTGGCGGTGGCGGGTGTCATGGACGGCAGGAACGCCTTGTTCCTGGTGGAAAAGAACACGAAAGGACTGGTGCTGGAAGAACGGCTGGCCACCCTGGGATATGAAGGGGCCGCCATCTGCAATATCCGGCTGGAAAATTGCCGGATTCCGAAAAACCAGGTGGTGATCCCGGCCGAGGACCGCGCCGGTCTTGATCGGATCCGCCTGTGGGAAAACCAGGTCATTCTGGGGGCCAGCATCGGACTCATGAAATCCGCTTTCGAGGCGGCCAGAAATTACGCCAAGACCCATAAAAGCGGGGGAAAGCCCGTCATCGCCTTCCAGGAAGTCGGATTCAAGCTGTCCGAGATGCTGACCCTGACGCAGACGTCGCAGCTGTTTGCCTACCGGGCGGCCTGGACCGCGGAAGACAATCCCAAAGAAGCGGAATCCATTACCCTCTGCGCCAAGGTGTTCTGCACCGAAGCGGCGGAGCAGGTGGCCGGCAATGCCCTGCAGATACTTTCCGGAGCGGGATATCTGACCGGCAATGCGGTGGAAAGGGCTTACCGGTGCGCTAAATACGGGCAGATCGCGGGCACTTCGACGGAGATCGCCCGGGTGAAAATCGGTGACGATGCGCTGGGAGCCCGGGCTGCGTGATGCCGAAAAGCAGAGAAAAAGAGCTGGAAGAAAAAAAGGAAGTGCTTTCCAAGTCAGCGCTGCGCAGGCAGCGGGAGCGGGAGCAGCGGTACCAGAGTATCCTGAGCGCAGCGGAGACACTGTTCGCCCGGGAGGGATATCACAAGACCAGCATGGAGCGCATTGCGGACGCCGCCGAGGTATCCGTCGGTGCGGTGTACTTCTACTTCAAGAACAAAGAAGACCTGCTGGTCCAGTTGCTGGACGAAATCGGTTTTCGGCTGCGCGCCCTGCTGGGCGATGAGTTTAAAAAGTCCGGCGCTTCCCTGGCGGGCTTCCGGCAGGCGGGGCGAATGTTTTTCGAGGAGTTCTGCGCACGATATCCCGAGAAGGTCGCCATCGTCTTCCGGGAATCCGTGGGGCAGAGTCCCGTGGTGGAGGCCCGCCGCAAGGAGATTTTCGACAAACTGACCGGTGATGTCCTGAATGCCCTGCGGAAGATGAGCGGCAGCCAGGGGGCGAATTTCCGCAGCCGGTTTTCGGCCGAGGTGATCGCCGTCAGCATCATGGGCATTTACGAGCGCGTGGCCTACGAGTATCTGTTCTGGCAGGACCGCAGCAAGGATTTCACCGCCATCGGAATGGACGCCGTGGCCTTCATCGTGGGCGGCATCAACAACCTGTTCGGGGAGACACCATGCACTTGAAGGGTGCCCTGCACGTGCACACCACCTGCTCGGACGGCGAGCTGACGATTGCCGAGGTGGTGCGGGTATACGAGAGTCTCGGTTTCGATTTCATCGCCCTGACCGACCATGATTATCTCATCCGCTCCAACTGCTATGCGGCGGTTTCCACGGTGCGGACGGATATGATCATTTTTACGGGTGTCGAGATGACGGTGTTCGAAAAAGGCTATGTGCATGTCAACCGCATCGAGGGGGACCGGGAGGTGCTGCATGTCTTCAACCATCCTTCCGAACTGGACCTGCCCTTTGCCAAGGTCAAGGAGCGGATCATGGCGGTGGCGGAACGGATTCCGCTGGACGCCGTGGAAATCACTTCCAAGGGATTTCGCACCAAGGAATACGAAACACCCGAGCTTCCGTTTCACAAGGTGGCTACGGATGACGCCCATACCCGGCTGATGTGCGGCCGGGCATGGATCGAGATGGATTGCATGCGGGAAAAGGATTTGATCATCCGGGCCATCAAGGCCGGAGATTTCTGGAACTGTTTCACGGAAACGCATGGATTTTAGAGTACATGAACACTCAATTCCGCGTATGGAAACAAGGAGGATGACGACAATGGCAAGACGAGTCGCAATTTGCGCCGTGGCGCAAACGAAATGGGAACGAAATAAATGGCAGGAGCGCTTCCAGGGGATGGCCATCGACGTCCTGGAATCCCTCAGGGAACAGACCGGAGTGGACTTTGCCAGGAAACAGCTGAAGAAAAAAAAGAAGAAGCCCGGCATCAACATGACCATCAGTGTCTCCGACGATATTTTCGATGCCCGCACCATCTCCAACAATGGTATGACCGATGTGCTGGGCGGCCATTTCGGCTGCGAGGAAAAGGTGGCCCAGGAAGGGATTCAGGCGGTTTACTATGGCTTGGCGGCGATTCAGTCCGGCCACAATGATGTGGTGCTGCTGATGGGCCATTGCAAGGAATCCCAGGGCCAGAGCCGCAACATGGTGACCCATGTGGCCTTCGATCCCTTTTTCACCCGGCCGGTGGGTCTGGATTTCTGCGCCGCCGCCGGCTTGCAGGCCCAGGCCTATATGGCCAAGGCAGGCATCACCGACGAACAGCTGGCGGATATCGTGGTCCGTTCCCGGAAATATGCGGCCAGGAATCCCGCCATCGCGGATCTTCCGCCGGTCACCCGGGAAGAGGTCATGGCTTCCGAAATGCTGGCCGATCCCATCCGGAGGCTGCACGCTTATCCGGTGTCGGACGGCGCCGTGGGCATGATTCTGGCGGCCGAGGAGGTCGCCGTCAAGCTGACGGACAAACCGGTCTGGATCGAAGGTGTCGGCAATTCCATGGATAGCTTTTTCATGGGGGACCGGGATCTGGCCTCCAATTTCGCCCTGAAAAAGGCCGCCGAGCGGGCGTATAAGCGCGCGGGAATCAAGGATCCCCGTTCCGCCTTTGATGTCCTGGAGGTCTCGGATCAGTATGCCTATCAACTGCCCATGTGGATGGAAGGCCTGGGGATTTGCGATGAGGGCAAGGGCGGCGCCTGGATCCAGGCCGGCGGCCCCGACAAGAGTCATGTCAATCTGTCCGGAGGGATGCTGGCCGGGAATCCGTTGATTCTGGGCGGTCTGGTGCGGGCCGCCGAAGCCGCCCTGCAGTTGCGGGGGGAGGCCGGCGACCGTCAGGTGGCGAATGCGAAAAGGGCGCTGGCCCATGGCGTCATGGGACCGGCCGGACAGTTTCACTCCGTAGCGATTTTGGCGCGGGATTAGGGAGGCGCGAGCATGAATAAAAATAGAAATGTAGGTATCGTCGGTGTAGGACAGTCCGTTTATTCGAGCCACCGGGAGGAAGTCAACCAGCCTGAAATGATCCATGAAGCCGTGGTGGCGGCCCTGAAGCACGCCGGTATCACCATGGACGACGTGGATTGCGTGGTTCACGGAAACATGGAATTGTTTGAGATGGTGCATCAGCCCGATCTATGGCACACCCTGGGATCCGGGGCCTTCGGCAAGGAATCCCTGCGGGTCACCACCGGAGGGACCACCGGCGCCACCCTGGTAGCGGTGGCGGATTATCTGGTGTCCTCGGGCATGCATGATATCGTCATGGCCATCGGGTTTGAAAAACTGCAGGAGGGGCATACCACCGGCGGCATCACCAACATGGCCGATCCCCTGTGGGCGCGGCAGTTGCAGACCGGCGCCCTGACCGGCATGACCGCCGCGGACGTGATCAATGAGTTCGGCGAGGAAAGGGCCAAGAAGGCCTCCATGAAATACCGCATCATCATGGACAAGCACGCCATGAAGAACAAACACGCCCATCGCCGCCTGGGGCTGGAATTCGACCAGGCCGACGATCTGATGAAAAGCTCCCCGGCCCTGGTGGGCGAGCTGCGCATGATTCATATGTGTTCCCAGAGCGACGGGGCCTGCGTCATGATTTTCGCCTCCGAGGAAAAAGCCAAGGCGCTCCGCAAGCAACCCGCCTGGATCAAGGACCATATAACGGTTCACCGGGAGGAAAGCTTCTGCATTTTCGGCGATGCGCCCTACGTGACCAGCCACCGGTACGCGGCCGAGACTCTTTTCAAGCGCAACGGCATCAAAAATCCCCGCAAGGAACTGGACATGTTCGAGATGTACGACCCTTCCAGCTGGTGGGGATTGGACTGGCTCCGGGAGTTTCTGCTGCTGGAAGGCGACGAACATTTGAAAATGGTCGAAAGCGATGAGATCACCATCGACGGCGATTTTCCGGTCAATCCGTCCGGCGGCGTAACCGCCTCCAACCCCATCGGCGCCACGGCCATGGTGCGCGTGGCGGAGGCGGCCCTGCAGATCATGGGAGAGGCCGGGGATCATCAGGTCAAGAAAAAGGTCAACCAGGCGCTGGCCTCCGGATTCGGCGGAACCATGTGGACGGTGCTGTTCCTGCTGACCCGGGAAGTCCCCCGTTTGTAAGGACCCGCGGGGGAAGCATGCAGACAAACGATCTTATTCCTTATTTATATAGCGTAGGAGGCGATAATGAACCTTGGCAAATTTTTCGATGATGCCGTCAATCGATTCAAGACCGATCCATATATGACGTTTTATGAGGAAACCCTTACTTACGGCGACCTGGGCAAACGCGTAAACCGAATGGCCAACGCGCTGAAGAAGCAGGGGTTTAAAAAAGGGGATTTCATTCATGTCTGGGTACAGAACAGCCCCCAGACCCTGGTTTCCTATTTCGCCATCATCAAGATCGGCGCGGTGGCCGGTCCCATCAACGGCTGGTGGAAGGGGGGGGAGGTGGAATACCTGCTGAACGATTCCCGGGGTTGCGGCCTGATCGTGGAAGAGCAGTATCTGCCGATTTTCAAGGAAATCAAGGAAAAATGTCCCCATTTGAAGAAGATCATCGAGGTCAGTCCGAAACCCATGGAAGGCCATGTGGCCTTCAGCGATCTTCTGAACCAGAGCGATGACACGGAAGTGGTTTGCGACAGCGATCCGGAAGACAACGCCTATATTTTCTACACGTCGGGGACCACCGGCAATCCCAAGGGCGTACTGCTTTCCCATAAAAACGTCGTGGCCGATTCCAACATGATCAACGCCGCGCTGGACACTCCGGAGAAAAAGAATTTTCTCTGCTTTCTGCCGCTTTTCCATGTAAATGCCATGCTGACCTGCACCTCCAGCATGCAGAAGGGGCACCATATCATCCTCCGAAAGCAGTTCAGCGCCAGCGAGTTCTGGGAAGTGGTGGAAAAATACAAGGTCAACTTCTGGTCGGCGGTGCCGGCGGTTTATCAGATCCTGCTGTCCGACCCGTCCCGGCAGAAATACGATTTGAGTTCCATGGAATTCGGGATATGCGGCGCCGCGCCCCTGACCCAGGAGACCATGACCAATTTTGAAAAAACCTTCAAGATTCCCATCGTGGAAGGTTATGGGCTCACGGAGGGAACCTGCGTCAGCACCATCAATCCGCGGGTGGGGGTCCGCAAGGTCGGTTCCATCGGTCTGGCCCTGCCGGGCCAGGATGTCCGGATCGTGGATGAGGACGGAAAGGAATTGGGGGTCAACCAGCCCGGCGAGATCGTCATCAAGGGCGACAATGTCATGAAGGGCTATTTCAACAAACCCGAGGAGACCGCCAAGACCATTATCAACGGCTATCTGCATACCGGGGACGTGGGCATCAAGGACGAGGACGGCTATATCTTCATCGTGGACCGTAAAAAAGACATGATCATCCGCGGCGGGGAAAACATTTATCCCAAGGAAATCGACAACCTGCTGGCGACCCATCCGAAAATTTCCGAGGCCGCCACCGTGGGCGTTCCGGACAAAACCATGGGCGAAGAGGTCAAGGTCTTCGTGGTGGCGGAAGACGACAGCCTCACCGAGGAAGAGGTCATCGATTTCTGCAAACAGAAACTGGCAGCCTTCAAAGTTCCGAAATACGTGGAAATCCTGGAAGGCGATTTCCCCCGCAGCCCCATCGGCAAGGTGCTCAAGAAAACCCTGCGGGATTGGGGCCTCAAGGGCGCTCCCAAGGAAAAAGGGCCGGAGGTCACGGTGGCGGACATTTTCGGCACCATGGAATCCCGGGTCATTCCGGAAGGCGTGGCCGGCATCAAGGCCAATTACGGCTACAAGATCACGGGTACGGGCGGCGGCGACTATACGGTCTGCGTGGCGGACGGGAAGGTCCAGGTGAAGGCGGGCCTGCATGATCCCCATGTGACCACCACCATCGCGGCCAAGGACTGGATCGCCATCACCCTGGGCAAACTGGACGGCATGACGGCCTTCAGCTCCGGCAAGTTGAAAGTGGAAGGCGATCTGGGGCTGCTGACCAAGGCCACGGGCTTTTTCCGGAAATACCAGCCCCCGGCGGCAGCCCCCAAGGTCACCGTGGAAGACATTTTCGGCACCATGGAGTCCCGGGTGAACCCCGAGGGCATCAAGGGCGTTACCGCCAATTACGGGTATGTCATCACCGGCACGGGCGGCGGCGAATGGACGGTCTGCGTGGCCAACGACACGGTGAAGGTGAAAACGGGCCTGCATTCTCCCCATGTGACCACCACGGTGGCGGCCAAGGACTGGATCGCCATCACCCTGGGCAAGCTGGACGGTATGACGGCCTTCACCTCCGGCAAATTGAAAGTGGAAGGCGACTTGGGGCTGCTCACCAAGGCCACCCAGTTTTTCAAGAAATACCAGCCGCCGGCGGCGGCCGCGGAAGTCACGGTGGAAGACATTTTCGGCACCATGGAATCCCGGGTGAATCCGGAAGGCGTTAAAGGGGTGACGGGTAACTACGGCTACAAGATTACGGGTACGGGCGGCGGCGAATGGACGGTCTGCGTGGATAACGGCAAGGTCACAGTCAAGAAGGGCATCCACAATCCCCATGTGACCACCACCTGTTCGGCCAAGGACTGGGTCGCCATCACCCTCGGGAAACTGGACGGCATGACGGCTTTCACCTCCGGCAAGCTCAAGGTGGAAGGGGATATGGGGCTTTTGACCAAGGCCACCAAGTTCTTCAAGAAATATACGCCGCCTTCGGCCGGACAGGAAGAGGCGCGCGAGGAGCTGATCGTCAAGCGCCAGATCCTCTCCATCCCCCAGAAATTTTCCACCGGTCCGGTGATGGGGAAATTCCTCAACGCCTTCAAGGAAAAGAAGATTCTGGCGAACAAATGTCCGGAATGCGGTCGGCTCCAGGTTCCCCCCCGGGAGGTATGCGCCGAATGCATCGTGCGCTGCGACGAGTGGGTGGAGGTCGGACCCGAAGGCGTGCTGTCCATTGCGGATATCACCTACTATGCCAGCCCCGATCCCCTCTCCGGAGAGACCCGGGAAACCCCCTACGTTTCGGCCCATTTTCTGCTCGACGGTTGCAAGGACCATGAAACCATGTGGCATGAGCTGAAGGCGTCCGATCGCGACCGCGCCAAGCGGGGCGTGCGGGTTCGTCCGGTCTGGAGCGAGAACCGGGTCGGCGCGATTACGGATATCGAATACTTTGAGATCATCGACTGATCTGCGGATAGAAAAGGAGATGCCATGAGTACTGCAAAGGATAATTGTTTCACCGTTGACGGAAAACTTGCCCTGCCCTACCAATACTTCGCCGGCCGCACCGGGAGTCGTTTCCTGATCTCCCTGCGGGACGAGAAAAAGATCATGGGGCTGGAATGCAAGAAATGTAAAAAAGTGTTCGTGCCGCCGCGTTCCACCTGCGAGGTCTGTTTCGAGGATATTTCCCAGAACTGGGTGGAAGTCAAAAACACCGGCGTCGTCACCGGATTCACCATCATCCGTTACGAAGAGCCGCATCAACCGGTGAAGCCGCCCTACATTCTGGGCATGGTCAAACTGGACGGCGCGGATACGCCCATGGCCCACATCATCAAGGGCGTGCCCCTCAGCAAGATGAAAGTCGGCTTGAAGGTCCAGGCGGTGTTCGCCAAAAAGACCACCGCCACCATCATGGATATCGATCATTTCAAACCGCTTGTGGAAAAGGCGAAACTGGAGCTGGGCTATACCTATGACGAACTTGAAGTCGGCATGTCGGCCTCCTTCACCAAGACCATTTCCGAGACCGATGTCTACCTGTTCGCGGGCATCTCCGGGGACTTCAACCCCATGCATTTGAATGAGGAGTTCGCCAAACGCACGCCCTTCGGCACGCGCATCGCCCATGGGGCCTTGCCCCAGAGCCTGATCGCGCCGGTTCTGGGAATGAAACTGCCGGGACTCGGCACCGTGGCGCTGGAAATCACCGTGCGCTTCAAGGCGCCGACCTATTTCGGCGACACCATCACGGCGGTGGGGGAAATCGTCGAGAAGCTGGAAAAGAAACGCTGGGTGAGGATGGCGCTGCGCTGGACCAACCAGAAGGATGAACTGGTGGCGGAGGGCTCGGCGCTGGTGATGCCGCCGGCGCCGTTGCCGGAATAGCGGGTTTTTGAGCATTCACCCGGGATTGAACCATTGTGCCGTTGGAATCGAAGCGGGTGAGAGGCAACCACGAAGGACACGAAGAAAGAATGGGTTTTATCCGGCGAAGCCGGCAGCTTCGTGTTCTTCGTGAAATTAAGCGCAGTGGGCGGTAGTTTTCAACAAGGAAAGGACGAGAGCATAATGTCTTTCGATTTCAGTACCCAAACGACCTGTCAGGAGTATTTCAGCAAATCCCATGAAATGGTTCGCAAGGCGGTCCGGGAGTTCATCAACAAGGAAGTCAAACCCTATATCGAGGACTGGGAGGAAGCCGGAGAATTCCCCAGGGAATTGTACCGGAAAGCAGCCGAGGTGGGCATCCTGGGAACCGGGTATCCGGAAGAATACGGGGGAACGCCGGGTGATCTTTTCTACCAGATCGCCGTCTGCGAGGAACTGATGCGATCCGGTTCCGGCGGGTTCGCCGCGGGCCTGGGTTCGCTCAACATCGCCATTCCGCCGATTCTCAAGCTGGGAACCGAGGAGCAGAAACGGAAATTCGTGGTTCCGGTGCTTTCCGGTGAAAAAATCGCCGCCCTGGCCATCACGGAACCCGGCGGCGGATCGGATGTGGCCAATCTCAAAACCACCGCCGTGCGGGACGGCGATTATTATATCGTCAACGGCAGCAAAACCTTCATCACCAGCGGCTGCAGGGCTGATCAGATCACCTGCGCCGTTCGCACCGGCGGGGAAGGCGCCCACGGCATCAGCCTGATGGTGATCGAAACGAACACGCCGGGTTTTTCCGTTTCCAACAAGTTGAAAAAAATGGGCTGGTGGGCTTCGGATACGGCGGAACTTTTTTTCGACAACTGCCGGGTTCCGGCCGCCAACCTCATCGGCCAGGAAAACCAGGGATTTTACGGCATCATGATCAATTTTCAGGCCGAACGCCTTTCCCTGGCGGTAATGGCCAACATGACCGCCCGTATGGCCCTGGAAGAATCGATCAAATACGCCAGGGAACGGCAGGTTTTCGGCAAGCCCATCCTCGGCTTTCAGGTGACGCGCCACAAACTGGTGGATATGGCCACCCTCGTGGAGGCCAGCACGGAATTCACCTATCGGGTGGCCTCCAGAATCGGGGCCGGTGTGGATCAGATCAAGGAAGTATCCATGGCCAAGAATTTCGCCTGCAGCGTCAGCGACAAGGTGACCTACGACGCCGTGCAGATTTTCGGCGGCTATGGGTTCAGCCGGGGGTATCTGGTCGAGCGTCTGTACCGGGACAATCGCATTCTGTCCATCGGCGGCGGGACCTCCGAGATCATGAAGGAAATCATCTCCAAAATGATGCTGGGATAGGACTTTTTTCAGGGAGGGAAAACAGACATGGCGGCAGTATCTCCGAATCATAATGACCTGGTGACGTTCCGGCGTCTCTTGCCCGGCATTGCATCCAAGCTGATGCGGCTGCCGTCGGTAATCGGTGCCATCAAGTCCGCGCTGGGCGTGCGCGACGAAGACCGGCTTTCGCTGGGCTGGAAACTGGAAGAAAACGCCGAACTGTATCCGGAAAAAACGGCGGTTCTGTGCGAAGATCAACGCCTGACCCACAGGGAATTGAACGAGGCGATCAACCGGCATTGCCACTATTTCCTTTCGAACGGAATTCGCAAAGGCGATACGGTGACGGTGATGCTGGAGAATCGTCCCGAATTTCTGATCGTTGCGGGCGCCTTCGCCAAGATCGGGGCCATTTCTTCGTTGATTAACACCAATCAGCGGGACAAGGTGCTGATTCACAGCCTGTCGGTGGCCAAAGGCAAGGTCTATGTCATCGGCGAGGAGCTCATCGATGCGTTCGAGGCGGTAAGGCCGGAACTGGGACTGGACGGTAGTGAAGGCCTCTATTTCGTCCCGGATAAGGGCGGTCGATCCGTGCCCGAAGGGTATACGGATTTGTCGAAAATCGTTCAGGGCCAGTCCGTGGGGAATCCGCCCACCACCCGGGAGGTCAGGGCCAAGGATCCCATCTGCTACATTTTCACTTCCGGGACCACGGGCATGCCCAAGGCGGCCATCATGGGAAACCGGCGCTGGGTCTCCGCCATGTTCGGCCTGGGACGCCTGATCATGAACATGAGCCCGGACGACGTGCTGTATTGCCCCCTGCCGCTGTTTCATACCACCGGATTCTGTGTGGGTTGGACGGTGGCCGCTTCCCGGGGCTCGGCCTTCGCCATCCGGCGGAAATTTTCGGCCACGAATTTCTGGAAGGACGCGCAGAAATTCAAGGCCACCTCCTTCGTGTATATCGGCGAGATGTGCCGGTACCTGCTGCATCAGGCCCCCAGCCCGGACGATCTGAAAAATCCCATGAAAAAATGCATCGGCAACGGGCTGCGGCCGGATATCTGGCACACATTCAAGAACCGCTTCGCCATCCGGCAGATCTCCGAACTCTATGGCGCCACGGAGTTCGGGTTCGCCTTTGTCAACATGCTCAATATCGACAACACCGTGGGCATGTGCCTGACGCCCTTCGCCATCGTGAAATACGATGTCGAGAACGAACGCCTGGTGCCGGACGAAAAGGGCTTCCTCCAGCGGGTGGCCAAAGGCGAGTCGGGGATGCTGCTGGGCGAGATCTCCGAAAAAGTGCCTTTTCACGGGTACACGGACAAGCAGGCCTCGGAAAAGAAGATTCTGCGCAATGTGTTCAAGGAGGGTGACGTCTGGCTGAACACCGGCGATTTTGTCCGGGATCTCGGATACCGGCATATCCAGTTCAGCGACCGATTGGGTGACACCTTCCGCTGGAAAGGGGAAAACGTTTCCACCACGGAAGTGGAACAGATCATCAACACGCTGCCCCAGGTGAACCAGGCGGCCGTCTACGGCGTCGCCATCCCTAAAACGGATGGACGGGCCGGTATGGCCGCCATTGTCCCGGCCGTTCCGCCGGATGCCTTCGACCTGAAGGCCCTGGCCGAGGCGTTGCACAAGGCGCTGCCAGCCTACGCCGTGCCGAAATTCATCCGGTTCAAGCAGGAAATCGAGGTTACCCCGACATTCAAAGTGAAAAAGGCGCTGCTCAGCAAGGAGGGGATCGATTCCGGTCCGGCCGAGGACCGCCTTTTCGCTTTGTTGCCGGGACAGAAAGAATATATTCCGTTGACGCCGGGCATTCTTGAGGAAATCGCCGACGGTCAATACAGATTTTAACAGGCAGATGCAAAATACAAAGGAGACAGTATGAGCCAGCGAGTTGCTGTTTGCGCTGTTGCGCAGATCAAGAACGAGGCGGACATCTGGTACCAGCGTTTCCAGGGGATGCTGTTCGACTGTGTCGAATCCATCGTCCGTCAAACCGGGGTGACCTTCGATATGGACAAGGGTATCCGCAACGTGGTCACCTGTTCCGACGATGTGTTCGACGCCCGCACCATCTCGGACAACGGCATGACCGATGTGGTCGGCGCCCATTACCGCGGGGAGGAAAAAACCGCCCAGGACGGAATCAACGCCCTGGGATACGCCATGGCCATGATTCTGTCCGGACATGACGATCTGGTGCTGATTACGGGACACTGCAAGGAGTCCCAGTCCGAAAGCCGCAGGATGTGCACCAATCTGGCCTTCGATCCTTTTTATACCCGGCCCCTGGGACTGGATTTCTGGAATGCCGGGGCTTTTCAAGCCAGGGCCTATATGGCCAAGGCCGGACTGACCGACGAGCACCTGGCCAGGATCGTGGTGCGGGCGAGACAAAATGGCGCGGCCAATCCCCATGCCCGGGAAAACGAACCGGTCACCCTGGAAGAGGTGATGAAAAGCCCCCTGCTGGCCGATCCCATCCGGGAGCTGCATTGTCACCCGGTGACGGATTGGGCTGTCGGCATGCTGTTATGTTGTGAAGAGCGTGCCCGGGAATTCACCGACAAGCCGGTCTGGATCACCGGATTCGGCAGCTGCATGGACAGTTATTTCCTGGGAGACCGGGATCTGGCCGCGAATTTCGCTCTGAAGAAAGCCGCTGCAAGGGCGTATCAAATGGCCGGGGTGACGGACCCGAAAACCGCCTTCGACGTCGTTGAATTGAATGACGCCTGCGCCTACCAGCTGCCCCTGTGGGCCGAAGGAACGGGGCTCGTGGAGGAAGGACAAGGCGCCTCCTGGATCGAGAAAGGCGGCATGGAGCGCCAGCATGTCAATCTCTCCGGCGGTATGCTGAACGGCAATCCCATCATGCTGGGCGGCCTGGCCCGCGCCACGGAAGCGGTGCTGCAACTGAAGGGAGAGGCCGGCAAGCGCCAGGTGCAAGGCGCCCGGAAGGCTCTGGCCCATGGCACCACCGGGCCGGCGGGTCAACATCATGCAGTGATAATCCTTGAAAAATAAGGGGAGATATATGGGAACCAGGAAAAAACAAAGAAATGTCGGCATCGTGGGAATCGGTGAGACCAAGTTTTCCAGCCACCGGGAGGACGTCAACCAGCCGGAAATGATTCATGAGGCGGTGCGGCAGGCCCTGGACGACGCCGGCTTGACCATGGACGATATCGATTGCGTGGTCCACGGCAACATGGAACTGTTCGAAATGGTGCACCAGCCGGACCTGTGGCACACCCTGGGCAGCGGGGCATACGGCAAGACCGCCTTCCGCCTGACCACCGGCGGCACCACCGGCGGCACTCTGGTGGCGGCAGCCGACAACCTGGTGGCCTCCGGTATGTACGACACGGTGCTGGCCATCGGATTCGAAAAACTGCAGGAAGGCCATACCACCGGCGGCATCACCAACATGGCGGACCCGCTGTGGGCCCGCAAACTGCAATCCGGCGCGCTCACCGATTCGGCGGCGGTGAAGGTCATCGCGGAATTCGGTGAAGAGCGGGCCCGCAGGGCCGCCATGATGTATCGGATCATCATGGACAAACATGCCTGCCTGAATCCCAATTCCCATCGGGCCTTCGGTCTGGAATGGGATCAACTGGAAGACCTGATGAAGAACTCCCCGCCCTTGATCGGCGATCTGCGCCTGATTCATATGTGCTCACAGTCGGACGGAGCCTGCGCCATGATATTCGCGGCGGAGGAAAAGGCCAAAAAGATCACCGGAAATCCGGTCTGGATCCGGGATCACATCACCGTACACCGGGAGGAGACCCTGAATCTCTGCAACAATTACTATCCGAACGAAACCACCCATCGCTTTGCAGCGGAAACCCTCTACAAACGAAACGGGATCGAAAATCCGCTGGAATATTTCGACGTATTCGAAATGTACGACCCATCCGCCTGGTGGGGTCTGGACTGGATCCGGGATTTTTTCCTGCTGGAAGGGGATGAACACTTGAAACTGGTGGAGCAGAAGGAAATCATGAAGGACGGCAGGATGCCGATCAATCCTTCCGGCGGCGTCATCGCCGCCAATCCCATCGGCGCCACGGCCATGGTGCGTGTGGCCGAAGCCGCCAAACAGGTCCGCGGCAACGCCGGGCCGCATCAGATATCTCGTCCCGTGAAGCATGCCATGGCCTCCTCCTTCGGCGGGACCATGTGGACGGTGCTGTTTCTACTGGAGAAGGATTTAAACTGGCAGGGGGGGAACCATGACTGAATACTTCGGAGTGAAAATTGCTGATATCTTTGGCTCCATGGCGGATCGTTTCCGTCCGGAGGGAGCCGCGGGCGTTTCCCGGTCGTACGGCTACGACATCAAGGACCACGGGAAATGGAAACTGACCATTGCCGATGGAAAAATGGCGCTTTCGGAAACCAGCGACCTCGCGGGTTGCGACGTGATTGCCAGCATGGACGGCAAGACGTTCGTCGGACTCAACATCGGCAAGGTCGACGGCATGGAAGCCTTCACCTCGCGCAAATTGACGGTCAAGGGGGATTTCGCCCTGTTCGGGCAGACCAGTCGTTTTTTCCACAAATTCGTCGTTCCGGGGCAGACGACGGTCCAGGAACAGGAACTCCTCGTCCTCAAAAAAACCATCTCCGTCAACCAGCGGTTCGCCACCGGACCGGTGATGGGTAAGTTTCTGAAGGCCCTGCGGGACAAGAAAATTCTGGCCATCAAATGCCCGGTCTGCGGCCGGCTTCAGTCCCCGCCCAGGGAAGTCTGCGCCATCTGCCGGGTCCGCAACACCGAATGGGTGGAGATCGGACCCAAGGGGGAAATGCGCATGCTGGAGTACTGCTATTACGCCAGCCCGGCCCCGCTGACGGGCGAAACCCGGGAAACGCCTTACGGCGCCATCGGCATTCTGCTGGACGGTTGCAAGGGTGAAGAAGTTTTCTGGCATTTGCTGCGTCCCGACCAGTTGAAGAAGGTGAAAATGGGTATTGTGTTGGGCGACAAGGTCGTCCACGGAACCCGCCTGCGGCCGGTATGGTCGGAAAAGCGTACCGGCAGCATCGATGACATCAAATATTTTGAAATCGACGAATAGAGGAAACAGCCATGAGAGAAAACTTTGACACCACCGATTGCTATACAATCGAAGGCAAGCTGGCGCTGCCCTATACGTATTTCGCCGGCCGGGTGGGGAGCACGTTCATCACCACCATCCGGGATCAGAAGAAAATCATGGGAGTCAAGTGCCGGCGCTGCGACAAGGTCTTCGTTCCGCCACGCCAGACCTGCGAACGCTGCATGGAAGACATCCGCAACAACTGGGTGGATTTGAAAAACACCGGAAAGCTGGTGAATTTCACCGTGGTGCGCTATGATGACAAACACCTGCCCCGCAAGGCACCGTTCATTCTGGGCCTGATCCTGCTGGAAGGAGCGGATACGCCCATGGTGCATGTGGTGGAAGGGATCGGTTCCGATCAGGTGAAAATCGGCATGGGGGTGCGGGCGGTTTTCAGTGCCAAGACGACCAATACCATTCTCGATATCGATCATTTCGAGCCGGTGGGGGATAAATAGGACAAGCTATATAGGCTGTAAGTTATTGGCTGGTGCGGCTGACAGCCGCGCCAGCAGGAAAGGGAGGTACCATGGGTCTTGTTTATGAAAAAAAGGACGGGATTGCCTATCTGACCCTCAACCGGCCGGAGGCCCACAACGCCATCGACCCGGAGACCGTGTTGGAATTGATCCGGGCCTGGGAGGACTATCGGGACGATGACGGCATGCGCTGCGCCATCATCACCGGTTCGGGGGAGCAGACGTTCTGCTCGGGGGCCGATTTGGGGAAACTGATTCCCCTTTTTACCGGCGCGAAGAAAGCGGAAACCGAAGCGGACAAGCAGATTCAGAAGAATCCGCTGCTGGCCCAGAAGGCGCTGCTGCGCGATTTCGAGCTGTACAAGCCGGTCATTGCCGCCGTCAACGGCCATGCCATCGCCGGCGGCATGGAATTGCTGTATTCCACCGACCTGCGGGTGGCTGCCGAGGGGGCGCGTTTCGGCCTGCAGGAAGTCAAGTGGTCCATTTTCCCCATGGGCGGCTCCAGCGTCAAACTGCCCCGCCAGCTGCCCTATGCCCGGGCCATGGAGATACTGCTCACCGGCGAATTGATGACCGCGGAGGAGGCCCTGAGGCACGGTTTCGTCAACCGGGTGGTTCCCCAGGCCCAACTCATGGCGGAAGCGGAACGGTATGCCCGCCTGATCGCGGCCAACGGCCCCCTGGCGGTGACGGCCATCAAGAAGGCCGTATTGACCAATATCGGGCTGACCATCCATGACGGCCTGGCCAAGGAAATGGAAATCGCCATTCCGGTGTTTTTGAGCGAGGACGCCAAGGAGGGGCCGCGGGCCTTCAAGGAGAAACGGGCGCCGCAATTCAAGGGGAAATAGGCGAAAATTACGAATTACGAATTAGGAATGGCGGTATGCTGGCAGTTGCAGGGGGTAGGCCTACTATAAAAAGGGAGGGCGGGTGATGGCGACACAATACAAGGGCTATGCCGGTAAGATGCTGGACGTGGATCTCACTTCCGGCAGGATCGGAGAATATCCGCTGTCGGATGTGGATCGGGAGCGGTTTTTGGGAGGGCGCTTTCTCAGCACCAAGATTCTCTGGGATGAACTGACCCCGGGTGTCGATCCCCTGTCGCCCGAGAATATCCTGGTGGTGATGACGTCGCCCCTCACCGGTACCGGCGCGCCATCCAGCAGCCGCTACGATATCTCCTCCCGCAGTCCGCTCACCGGCGGGATCGGGCATTCCAACAGCGGTGGCAATTTCGGGATTCATCTGAAGCGCGCCGGCTGGGACGGCATCGTGATCCGCGGCCGGGCGGAGAAGCCGGTGTTTCTCGAAATCCGGGAAGACCAGGTTCAGATCCGCGACGCCGGCCATATCTGGGGCCTGGACACCATGGCGGCCCAGGAGGCCATGGGCAAGGGCGGGACCATGGCCATCGGCCCGGCCGGGGAAAACCTGGTGAAATACGCCACCATCGCCTCCCAGGAACGGATGCACGGCCGAACCGGCATGGGCGCGGTCATGGGCTCCAAGAATCTCAAAGGGATGGTGGCCGGCGGCAGCAAGAAGATCGAGCTGCATGACCGAGAGAAATTCAAGGAAGGGGTCAAGAAATGGGTGGGCATGCTGACCCGGCATCCGGCCACCGGCGAGTTCGCCCCGCGGTTCGGCACGTCCGGGTTTCTGACGTCCCTGTCGATCCACAACGCCCTGCCGACGAAAAATTTTTCCACCGGGACTTTCAAGGACGCCTACATGATCGGCGGAGAGCGCCTGGCCAACGAATTCCTGGTGAAGAACTACGGCTGCATCTCCTGCCCGATCCGCTGCGGCCGGGTGGTGAAGATCGACGGCAAGGAGGTCAAGGGCCCGGAATACGAGATTCTGTGCCTGATGGGCTCCAACCTGATGATCAACGACATGGACGCCATCATCCGCTGGAATTACGAACTCGACCTCCTTGGGATCGACACCATCACCGTGGGGAACGTACTGGGATTCGCCGCGGAGTTGAATGAAAAGGGCTTGTGGAGAAACGGGATCGAATTCGGCAAAACGGAAAATATCTCCCAATTGCTCAGCGACATCGCCCATCGCCGGGGGGTGGGCGATGACCTGGCCGAAGGTGTCCGCTTCCTGTCCGAAAAATATGGCGGCAAGGATTTCGCCGCCCACGTGAAGGGCCTCGAAATCGCCGCCTATGAACCGCGGGCCTGCGTGGGGCACGCCCTGGGCTATGCCACCGCCAGCCGCGGCGCCTGCCATCTGGACGGAGGGTATATGGTGTATCTGGAAGTCAGCGGACCCATGACCCTCGATCCTTTCCATTTCCGTTCAAAACCGGGCTGGGTGATTTTGGATCAGGATCTGATGGCGGCGGTGAGCGCCGGAGGCAACTGCCTGTTCACCTCCTGGACCTTCGTGCCTGGGTTCGCGTATGCGTTGCCCGGCCACCGGATTCTCTCCCTGATCGTCAGCAAGGTGCTGACCTATACATGGCCGGTGATCGACATGCTGCTGAAGGTGCCGCCTTTTCTGATGAAATTTCACCTGCCGCTTTTGCCCCATTCCAAATTCATCAAGCTGGCCACCGGCATGAAGATGGATTACGGCCGTTTTCTGCGGGCCGGGGCCAGGGGGTATACCCTGGAGAGAATGTTCAATCTGCGGGAAGGGATCGGCAAGGAACAGGATTCACTCGCCAGGCGCTTTACGGATGATCAGCTGATTGCCGGCAATACAAAAAGCCGTGTTCCGCTGGG
Source organism: Thermodesulfobacteriota bacterium (assembly GCA_049320885.1). Classification (GTDB taxonomy): domain Bacteria; phylum Desulfobacterota; class Desulfobacteria; order Desulfobacterales; family SURF-7; genus DYJD01. The sequence continues at coordinate 24,869 of JBMORA010000067.1, forward strand.
GAAAATGCTGCCGAAATATTACAAACTGCGGGGCTGGGATGAAAACGGGATCCCCAGTCCCGGGACGTTGAAGCGGCTCAACCTTGATTTCGCGAATCTGGAATCGAACGGTCGATAGAGGAGGATGAGGATGAAAAATCTGGCGAAAAAAGTCGTCGCGATCACCGGCGCCGCCGCCGGTATCGGCAAGGAAATGGCCCTGCTCTTTGCCGCGGAAAAGGCCTCGCTGGCACTGATGGACATCAACGAGAAGCAACTGGAGGTCACGGCCGGGGAGCTTGCCGGATACGGTGTCACCGTGCGGAAATATGTCTGCAATGTGGCCGACAAGGATAAGGTGGAGGCGGTCTGCGCGGAGATCAAGCGGGATTTCGGTTTTGTGGATGTCCTGGTCAACAACGCCGGCATCGTGGTCGGGAAATCCATTGAAGACAGCAGTTATGAGGAGATCCGGCGCACCATCGACGTCAACCTGACCGGCCTGATCTGGCTGACCAAGCAGTTCCTGCCGGAAATGACCCGGCGGAATTCCGGCCATATCGTGAACATCGCCTCCGCCGCCGGGATGCTGGCCATCCCGCTGCTCGGAGATTACTGCGCCACGAAGTTCGCCGTGGTCGGCTTCACGGACGCGCTGCGCATGGAAATGAAGAAATTCGGCCATGCCGGCGTCAAGACTACCTGTGTCTGCCCCTCGATAATCGACACCGGCATGTTTACCGGCTTCAAACCGCCGCTCCTGAATCCCCTGCTGCAGCCGAAAGAAGTGGCCCGGCGAGTGGTGGATGCGGTGAAAATGGAAAAGACCTACGTGAAGATGCCGTTCATGGTGAATCTGATTCCCCTGTTCAAATTTCTACCGGCTCCGTTCGTCGACTGGCTGGGGGATATCCTCGGCACCACCAGGTCCATGGATCATTTCAAGGGACATTGACAGCCGCTGGTCCGCTTTACAAATCCGTCGCGAACGGATATATCTTCCCTGAACCGTCCCGGGTCCGCCTCCACGGGAGGCGGCGGACCGGCGGGACGGTCGCGGGGAAAAACGCATGACTGCCGATTTCCAGAAAAATACGCGCTACACCATCGGTCTGATTTCCGATACCCACGGCCGTTTGCCTTCCGCCGCCCTTTCCGCCCTGAACAATTGTGAACTCGTCATTCACGCCGGCGATATCGATTCCCCGGAAATCCTCGATCGTCTGAAAGAAACAGCACCCACCGTGGCCGTCCGCGGGAATATGGATCAAGGGGCCTGGAGCCTGTCCCTGCCGGAATCGCGGATCGTCCGGGTGGGAGAAGTCGTTCTCCTGGTTTGTCATATTCTGGACAAGCGCAAGCCGGAAGACGGAGCCGTGACGGTCGTGGTGTACGGTCATACCCACCGGCCGGACGCCTACATGGAGAACGGCGTTCTTTTTGTGAATCCGGGGAGCGCCTCCGCGCCGCGTTACCATCATCCTCCGTCCGTCGCCAGGCTCCATGTGAACGGGAAGCATATCCGGGTGGAGCATGTGGCCCTTGACGAGGACCGGCAGGATTGATACGGTTGGAAAAGTGATGTGGAAACGATTCTGGAATGCCTAACGAGAAGAGGTTGATCATGGAAAAATGCCCTTGTGGTTCGGATAAGGCCTATGCGGATTGCTGTGAACCGTTCATCACCGGGGAAGGAACCCCGCCGACCGCCGAAGCCCTGATGCGCGCCCGGTACAGCGCGTTCGTCAAATCCCGGATTGATTTTATTCTGAGCACCATCCATCCGGAAAAAAAGGAGCTTCATGACGAAAAGACGTTGAACAACTGGTCCCGGAAATCCGAATGGTTATCCCTGCAAATCCTGAATACGGCGAAAGGAGGGGAATCCGACACGGAAGGGGAGGTGGAATTCATCGCCACCTACCGCCGCAAGGGGAATAAGGAAAAACACCATGAAATCGCGACTTTCAAAAAAGAAGACGGGAAGTGGTTCTTTCATGACGGGCAACCGCCGAAGCCCGGGCAATTCGTGCGTGAAAAGGCAAAGATCGGCCGTAACGATCCCTGCCCCTGCGGCAGCGGTAAAAAATACAAAAAATGTTGTTTCCGGTAGACAAGACGATCCTGTAAACCGTCCGCGCGGCGTTTTCAACACCGGGTGGAGAGGCCGTGATTTACCGGCAGAACGGGAGACGATTACATGGAGCAGGAGCATCATGATCCGTATGCGGAAAAACGGAAATACCCGCGCAAGCCATGCCTGATATCCGTGGAGTGCGGTCTGAAGGACAGCGTTTTCACCAATCACATCCAGAACATCAGCCGTGACGGGGTCTACATTGAAACCACCGCACCGTTTTCGGTGGGGCAGGAAATCACCCTGCGCATTCTGGCGCCCTACAAACTCAACCAGATCAAAAATATCGTCGGCGAGATCGTCCGGGTGGAGCCCCTGGGGATCGCCGTGCGGTTCAAAAAGGATGACCCGGTCCAGGAGGCCCTGATCCGCGTCTTTGTCGAAAATATTTAGCGCTGCGCCGGTCTTTCACGCCATTGCGGGGGGAACCCCCGCAGGCGTTTTTAGTTCTCCCGCAGGGACGCTGGGACGCCGGGAAAAACACAGCCATACAATACCATGACGCCAGAGTCCCGGCTGGGTCGAAGGTGCATGCGATTCCCCTGCGCGGCAAGCGATATTGCCTTGCATGATACCCCCTCGCCGTAGTATAATCCATCCAGTTTCATCAAGCCGTTGTCCTTACTATCCATAAGGTGCCTCCATCCGTAACCCGGCCAGGACATACTCCCATGATTGAAAAAAAGATTCTTTTTGTCGATGATGAGGAATCCCAGCGGGATGTGATGGAAAGAGTCCTCAAACGCATGGGGTACCAGGTAACCCTGTCGAGCAGCGCGGAAAATGCCTTGGAAATATTGCAGAACGAATGTTTTCCGGTGATCATCACCGATTTGAACATGCCCGGCATGGATGGAAACACGTTTTGCCGACGAATCCGGGAGAAGGACACGCGGGCGTTCATATACGCCCTTTCCGGATATATCGAGGCCTATGACGATTTCAAGCTCGCGCAAATCGGTTTTAACGGCTTTCTTCGAAAACCCACCACCTACCAGATGTTGAAGCAGGCAATTGAAAAGGCCTTTGACAGGCTGGAGGGGCTCGCGGACTCTCCGTGAGGCCCGTCACGAAGCGCTTTGCGGACCGTCCGGCCCCGGGAGACCGGCAAGGCTGTCCGGAACAATAGCAAACAACCTCTGTCGCCGCTCACCGGCGGGAGCAGGAGGTGCCTGTGGAGAAAGCCGTCATCCTGTTGATTTCGGACAGCTCCCCGGAGGCCGGTCGCTTGAAGCGACTCCTGGGTGCTGCGGGGGCCTCGATTATATCGGTGACCCTGGACCTGGGCGGCATTCCGGACAAGGCCGATCTGATCGTTGTGGACTTTCGTCCGGCGCCGTCCGCGGGGATGGCGGCGGCGCGAAAAATCCGCAGGCTGTTCGGTCCGGGGCAAAGGGTTCCGCTGCTTTTTGTGGCCCGGAGCCCCGGGGACCAGGTTCTGCCGTCAGGAATGGGCGCCCTGGAACCGGCGGATATTCTGTGGCTGCCGGCGCCGCGGGAAATCGTCCAGGGAAAGATTCGCCTGCTGCTGGCATCCCGCCGGACGGCCGCCGCTCTGGAAGAGGCCCGGGAAGAACTGGAGCGGACCCGGACGGATCTGAAGCATGCCGTCGCCGATCGCGAGCAGATGGCGAAGGCCCTGCGGGAAAGCAACCAGCAGTTTCAGTCGCTCTGCAACAATTCCCCCGACATCATCTACACCCTCGGTTTCAATGGCGAGTTCACCTATGTCAACCCGGCCTGGGAGAAAATCCTGGGGCATGGGCAGGAAGAGGTTTTAGGACGTTATTTCGTGGATTTCAGTTTGGAGGAGGATGCCCGCAAATACCGGCACCTGTTCCGGCAAATCCGGGATGACAAAAAGGTTCTGCACGATATCCGCGGCAATCTGATCCACAAGGACGGCACCATGCGCCTGTTTTATCTCAGCGGGGCGCCGAACATGGACCCGGATGGCGAGGTCACCGGCATGGTCGGACTGCTCAAGGACATCACCGAGAATGAAAAATTGCAGGCCCAGTTGCTGCATGCCCAGAAAATGGAAGCCATCGGCGTGCTGGCCGGCGGCGTGGCCCACGATTTCAACAACCTGCTTCAGGCGATCAGCGGGTATGTCGACCTGCTGCTCCTGGATTTGAACGAAAAAGCGAGCGGCTATGCCGAATTGCAGGAGATCCGCCAGACCGCCAGGCGGGGTGCCGATCTGACCCGCCATCTACTGACCTTCAGCCGGAAAGTGGAAAGCAAGCTCCGTCCCATCTCCCTCAACCACGAAATCCAGCGGGTGCGCAACCTGCTGGAGCGGACCATCCCCAAGATGATCCATATTGAACTGGAGCTGGCCCCTGATCAGACCATCGTCAACGCCGACCCGGTCCAGATCGAGCAGGTGTTGATGAATTTAGGCGTGAACGCCCGGGACGCCATGCCGGAAGGGGGGACCCTCAGTATCCGGACGGATCGGGTGACATTGGACAGGAAATTCTGCGACACCCACCTCCATGTGACCCCCGGCGACTATTATCGCATCGAGGTCGCGGATACGGGTACCGGTATGGACGGACAAACCATGGAGCATATTTACGAACCGTTCTTTACCACCAAAAAAGCCCGCAAAGGGACGGGGCTCGGTCTTTCCATCGTTTACGGCATCATCAAGAATCACGGCGGGTATATTCTATGCGACAGCCGTCTCGGCAGGGGAACGACCTTCCGGGTATACCTGCCGGTCCTGAACCAGGAAGCGGTCAGTACGGCTCCGGGAGTTGAGTTGCGGCCGACGGACCCGGCGCTCCAGGGGACGGAGACGGTGATGCTGGTCGACGATGACCCCATGGTCCGCCAGACCGGTGAAAAAATCCTGCGCAAATTCGGCTATCGGATGGTCACCGCGGCCACGGGGGAAGCGGCGCTCAAAACCTTCCGGCGCCGGCACCAGCGGATCGATCTGGTGCTGCTGGATGTCAACATGCCGGGCATGGGCGGGAAACGCTGCCTGGAGGAGATGCTGAAAATCAAGCCTGACGTCAAGGTCATCATCACCACCGGTTACCCGGTCAGCGAGCGATTCAAACGGGAGATCGCCGGCCGGATCGTCGGCTTCATCGACAAGCCCTATGTTTCCGAGGCCCTCCTGCGCAAAACCCGGGAAGTTCTCGACGCCGGATCCGGATGACGCTGTTGTCGTCCGGAAACGGCCGCATCAGGGCCAGGTGTCCATGCCGCATATCGCCGTGCATTTGATTTCCACCAGGGCGTTTCTGGGCAGCCGGCTGACTTCCACCACCGCGCGTGCCGGTTTGTGATCTCCGAAAAATTCCGCATAGATACCGTTGAATTCGGTGAATTTTTCCATGTCCGTGAGATACACGTCCACGGCGACCACCTGGTCCAGACCGCTGCCGCCGGCGGCCAATATCGCGCCGAGGTTCGCAAGGGCCTGACGCGCCTGCTGGCCGAATTCGGGCCCTGCCAGTTCCCCGCTGGCGGGCGCAAGCCCCAGTTGCCCGCTGACGAACAGAAATTCCCCTGCCGCGATTCCCTGGGAATAGGGCCCGATGGCGGCGGGTGCCGATGTGGTTTGCACGATCCGTTGTTTCATACCTGCCTCTCCTGTTGTCGGATTGATCCGTATATCCCGGACGGGCGTCCGCGGCGATCCAGGATGCCTGCGCCGGCGGATGGCCGTTTTGTTCCACGACAGCCCCATGCATACCACAATCGCGGAGAGAAGGAAACAAACCGGTAACGTGCCGCTTGTCACCGGGATTCGGCTTGTTATATTATGGCAGACGGCCGGCGACGGGAAGAGCCCGGCAATTACAAAATGGAAACCAGGGGAAACGAAGCGCGTCATGAAATCCTATTTCTTTCGCTGTTCCGGATGCGGGACCCGCAACCGCATTCCGGAGGACAGGGCGGGTCAGCCCGCCAAGTGCGGCAAATGCGGCGGGCGGATGGAAACCAGCGCCTTGAAGATTGCCCATCCGGTCATGGTGACGGATGCCAACTTCACCAGTACGGTACTGCAGTCACCCATGCCGGTGTTGCTCGACTGCTGGGCCCAGTGGTGCGGTCCCTGCCAGATCATGGGGCCGGTGATGGATGAACTTGCCGCCACCTGGCAGGGACGGATCCGCGTCGGGAAATTGAATATTGATCAGAATCCGCGGATCGCCGGGCAGTTTTTTGTGCGCAGCGTACCGACCCTGCTGGTCTTCGACCGCGGGAAATTGCTGGATACCCTGGTGGGCGCGGTTCCGAAACATCAGATCATCCAAAAAATGGCCGGTTATCTCTAAGCCGGCAAGCGCGGAATGCGACGGAATGATGGACAACCATCCCAAATGCCCTGCCGTGGCCGATGCGATTCTCCACTGGCTGGAGAACGGACTCGTGGTGGAGGAACCGGTGCGGAACTATCTGCGTTCGGTCTTCGCCGACCGGTCGCTTCCGGAATTGGCGCTCTTCCTCGAGCAGGAGGACGGTTGCGAAAGAGACAGCCTGCTGGACCTGCTGCTATTCCCGGACGAAGCCCTGAAAATCCGTCTGGAGACCGTCATGGGCAGGGAAGCCTTCGGCCCCGGGGATGAGCAGGCCGTTGTCCGGCTGCTTTCGGGCCGCCGTCCAAAGGCGTTGATCCGTTTCCGGGAGGAAGAGACGGGGCGGGCGATCCCCGTGCCTGATTATCTGGCGGAAAACCTGGTGGCCCGGCTGCGGCTTTGCCGGCCTCCCGACCCGCGCATCATTGCATCCGTTGCGGCCCATGTCCCCCCCGCGGACGTTCCTTCCGTTCTAGTGAAAATCCGTCATGCGGAGGTTCCGCCCAATCCCGCGATGATCGGCGTCCTATGCCGCTTCTTCGAGACATGCCCTTTTCGGGACAGCCGGTTTTCAGCGGATATGGCGTTTCTGCTGGCCTTCGCCGGCGAACTGGACCCTGCCGAAGCCCCGGAGCAGGCCCTTTCGGCCAAACGCCGGAAACTGGGCGATCAATTGCGCAAGGACCTGCTGTTTCTGGAGCGTCTCCGGGGGAACAACATGGAAATCATGATGCTTGCGGGGTGCAGGGCCTCCGGCCCGGGGCCGGACCGCATTCGTGAAAGCATGGACATCATCGACCGGCTGCTGGACGTTCTCTTTCAGCGTCGGGAACAGTCCCCGGAATGCCGGGAAAGCCGCTTCCGCATCGGCGGCGAGGAACCCCGGAAGGAACTGGACGCTGTTTTCCGTCTCCTGGCATAGGCGACGGAAATCCCTATTTACAAACCGGGACTGTTGCGATAGGTACTTGCATGCCTTGCGGCCGGCGGGAATGGCCGCAACAACCGAATCATACCAATCACGATGGATTTCGGCCATGAAAAGAAGAATCAAACAGAACCGTTGGCGCCTCATCGCCGTGATCCTGTGCCTGGTTTTCCCGGGGACGGGTTTCTGCCTGAAGGAAGCCGCGCTGGATAAAGTCAAAAAAGCCGAAGCGGCCGAGCCGGAACTGAAACTGGGCGAGCTTCTGGATAAAATCGAGGCCGGCTACCGGACGGCGGGATTTTCAGCCGATTTCACCCAGACCTCCACCCTCAAGGCCATGGATATTACCGACGAGGCCGCCGGGCATGCGGTGTTCAAACGCCCCGGCAAGATGCGCTGGGAGTACGAGACCCCCGAACGGCAGCAGATCATCACCGACGGCAAGAACCTGTGGATTTACCGGCTCGATGACAACCAGGTGACCGTGGGGACGTTTCCGGCTTTTTTCGGGGACGGCAAGGGCGCGAGCTTTCTTTCGGATATGCAGCTGCTGCGGAAAAAATTCCACATCCTGCTGATGGGCAGAAACGACGGCGGCGATTATATCCTGGAACTCAAACCCATGGAGGCGAACCCGGATATCGTCCAGATACGCCTGACGGTATCCCAGAAAACCTTTTTCGTTTATCGGATCATCACGTTCAATTCCTATGGGGATGAAACGCGGATCGAGCTGACCGGCATCGAGCCCCGGGAACAGTTGGACGACGCCATGTTCACCTTCACGGTTCCGGATCAGGCGGAAGTCGTTCAACTGAACGAATAGACGGCCGGGAGAAGACATGCACCGCACCATTCGACGATTGATTCAGGAAAAAAACGCGATCCTGCTGGCCCACAATTATCAGCCGCCCGAAATCCAGGACGTGGCGGACCTCTGCGGCGATTCCCTGGAACTCAGCATCAAGGCCTCCCGGACCGATGCGGACATCATCGTTTTCTGCGGCGTGCATTTCATGGCCGAAACCGCCTCGATCCTGTCGCCCCAAAAGACCGTCCTGCTGCCCCGAACGGACGCCGGGTGCCTGATGGCGGACATGATCGATCCCGAGTCCCTGCGGTTGAAGATCAGCCAACTGCCCCCCATGCCGGTGGTGACCTATGTGAATTCCACCGCCGCGGTCAAGGCGCTTTCCACCATCTGCTGCACTTCCGCCAACGTCGTCGAGGTGGTGAACAGCCTGGACGCGCCGGAGGTGTTGATGACCCCCGACCGGAACCTGGCCCGTTACGCGGCCCTGCACACGGACAAAAAGCTTCACATCTGGGACGGGTATTGCCCCACCCATGAATGGCTGACGCCGGAGGACGTGCGGCATGCCCGTTACGCCCATCCCGACGCGGTTTTTATCGCCCATCCGGAGTGCCGGCCCGAGGTGGTGGCCATGGCGGATGTGGTGGCCAGCACTTCCGGCATGCTGCGGCATGCACAGCAGTCCCCGAAAACGGAATTCATCGTCGGCACGGAAAACGGGTTGCTCTATCCTCTCCGGAAAGCCAATCCGGACAAACACTTCTACCCGGCGGCGGAAAAAATGATCTGCAAAAACATGAAGAAAATCAGCCTGGAGGATGTGGTCGCGAGTCTCAAGAACGGCACCGGCGTGGTGAAGGTGCCCGAGGGCATCCGGCTGTCGGCCCTTACGGCTGTCCAGCGCATGGTGGACCTGGCCTTGAAGAAATGAGGGTCACCGCGGCGGGAACGCCTCCAGGCCGGGCCGCCACGGTGATGCTAGGACTGTTTTGTTTGTTATGAAGCAGATGGGCGGGATCAGGCGTCCACCAGCTCGTCCGGGATATCGGCGTTGGTGTACACTTTCTGGACGTCATCGCAATCATCCAGCATGTCCATCAGCCGGATCATCTGTTCGGCCTCCTTGCCCTGCAGATTGGTGGTGGATTGGGGCAGCATGGTGATTTCCGCTGTCTCAAAGGGAATGCCGGCGGCCGCTATGGCGGCCTTGACCGCCTCGAAATCGGCGGGCGCCGTGGTGACCTCGAACTGGTCGCCTTCCTCGCGGACATCCTCGGCCCCGGCTTCGATGGCGATTTCCATGAGTTTGTCCTCGCTCACGGCCTTTTTGTCCACCACCACATACCCCTTGTTGTGAAACATCCAGGCAACGCAGCCGTTTTCACCCAGGTTGCCGCCGCATTTGTTGAAGATGTGGCGGATTTCGGCCACCGCCCGGTTCTTGTTGTCGGTCAGGGATTCAATCAGCACGGCGGCACCGCCCGGTCCATAGCCTTCGTAATTGACTTCCTCGTAATTGACGCCCTCGATTTCGCCGGTGCCTTTTTTGATGGCGCGTTCCAGCTTGTCCTTGGGAAGGTTTTCGGCCTTGGCCGCCTGGACCGCCGAGCGCAAACGGGGGTTGGCGGATATGTCACCCCCGCCCATGCGGGCGGCGACGGTGATCTCTTTGATCAGCTTGGTGAAGATTTTTCCGCGTTTGGCATCGACAGCGGCTTTTTTGTGCTTGATGCTCGACCATTTGCTGTGTCCTGACATAACGCCTCCTGTTGTTTCCCTTTTCCGATAATATAGATTTCCTTGCTGGCCTTGCGGCAGCTCTGGGGTTTAAAAATTTTGTGGCTGTCGAAGCATCGGCGCACCGTATCCGCGAAGGACTTGAAATCCTCCCCCTGAAAGATTTTACAGACAAATGATCCGCCCGGTCTCAGGCAGGCCCCGGCGATATCGAGGGCCGCCTGGCAAAGTTCCAGAGATCTGGTGGCGTCCACGATCCGGTTGCCGGTGGTGGCCGGGGCCATATCGCTCAACACCACATCGAAGACGCCGGCGAAAACCGCCGTAAGTTCTTCATCCGGGGCGAGGATGTCGCCAGTCCATACCCGGACATGGGGGGGGACGGGGATGGACAGGGGGGTCCTGTCGATCCCGACCACCTGCCCGCCGGACCCCGCCTGCTCCGCGGCGAACAACAGCCAGGAACCGGGGGCGCATCCCAGATCCAGCACCTTGTCCCCCTTGCGGATCAGGTGAAATTTGGCCTGGATCTCTTCCAGCTTGTAAACCGAACGGGCCGGTTTGTTTTCCTTTCTGGCCTTGCGGGTGTAATGGTCTTCCCACTGGTTCGGTTTTGATTTTTGTCGATGATTCATATAATGGCGCACCCTACAAGTCAAGCCGGGAAGTGCCGGCGGGAGGATCAGAACAGGATTTCCATGGCCTCCGCCACGGTGCCGATCCCGATCACTTCGAGTTCGTGTCCGGCGGTCATGCGTTTCAGGTTGCCGCCGGGCACGATGCAGCGGCTGAAACCCATTTTGGCGGCTTCCTGGACCCGCAGATCCACATGGCTGATGGCGCGGACCTCGCCGGCCAGCCCGACCTCACCCAGCACCACGGTGCCGCCGGCCAGGGGCCGGTCCAGAAAGCTGGAGGCCACGGCGGTGATGATGCCCATGTCCACGGCCGGCTCGATCACTTTGACCCCTCCGGCCACGTTCATGAAAATGTCGTGCCCCATGAGCTGCAGGCCCAGCTTTTTTTCCATGACCGCCACCAGCAGGGCCACCCGGTTCTGGTCCAGGCCCAGGATGGTGCGGCGGGGGGTTCCCAGGCTGGTGCCGCTGGCCAGGCCCTGGAGTTCGATCAGAATCGGGCGGGTGCCTTCCATGGTGGCGGTGACCACCGAGCCCGGCGAGTTTTCCGGCCGTTCGGACAAAAACACGGCCGAGGGATTGGTCACTTCCATGAGCCCGGCCGCCTTCATTTCAAACACGCCGATTTCGTTGGTGGAGCCGAAGCGGTTCTTGACGGCCCGCAGGATGCGGAACACATGGTTGCGATCCCCCTCGAAATACAGCACGGTGTCCACCATATGCTCCATGATCCGCGGGCCGGCGATGGCACCGTCCTTGGTTACGTGGCCCACCAGGAAGGTCGGGATCCCGGTCCGCTTGGCCATGATCATGAGCTGCATGGTGGATTCGCGCACCTGGGTGACGCTGCCGGGGGCCGAGGCCAGGTCGCCGTTGTACATGGTCTGGATGGAATCGATCACCAGCACGTCGGGCCGGACGTCCTCCACCATGGCCATGATGATTTCCAGGCCGATTTCGGATACCACCAGCAGGTTGGGCGATATGGAGGAAAGGCGCTGGCTGCGGATTTTGAGCTGCCGCACGGATTCCTCGCCGGAAACATAGAGGACCTTGCGGCCCTGGACGGCCAGGCCGTGAAGGGCCTGGAGCATGAGGGTGGACTTGCCGATGCCGGGATCGCCGCCGATGAGGATCAGGGTGCCGGGGACCAGGCCGCCGCCCAGAACCCGGTCGAATTCCGCGATCCGGGTGCGCATCCGTTCCTCGGCGATGAGTTCCACGGAATCGATGGGCACCGGTTCCGGACGAATCCGGCCCGCCGGTCCGTAGACCCTGGCCGGTTCCGGCGTCTGGGTTTCCTCCGCGAAACTCTGCCACTGGCCGCAGTCCGGGCATTTGCCCAGCCATTTGGGGGTCTGGTATCCGCAGGACTGGCAGGTGAAGACGGTTTTCTTTTTTTTGGTCGGGCCGGCGCTTGAATTCATTTTCCATCCAGTGAGAGGGTCGGCATGGATCGGTCCTTATACCGGCTGTCCGGATTTGACAAGGGAAACTATACCAGGGGGCGGGGAAAGGGGCAATAATCCGCCGGTCCGCAAAAAAATGGTGAAATCTGATTGAAAATCCGATATACACATTTTCCACGCGCCACCGCGAAACGATCCGGAATGCAACGCACCGCACCCCGGTCCGGTAGCGGAACCATCATGGAAGGAGACATTGCCTGCATGTCGCAGCCTTTTGCCATAACCGGAATGCAGTTCCCGTCCCGCCTGCGCCTGGTGCTGATCGCCGCGATCATCACCTTGCTGCCGTTGAGCGCCATGACCGGAACGGACTCACCGGCGCCGGATGCCCGGGCAACGCATTTCGATCAGCTCCAGGAACAGCTGATCCAGGACGGTTTCGACCGGATGTTCATCCGATCCCTGTACCAGCGCCCGCCGGTGAAGCTGGAGCTGGTGGGGGTGTCGCTCTATGCCAAGCACCGGGAGGCCACCCTCAATTACGATCAATATCTGTCCCGCAAAATGATCCGCAAGGCCAAGCGGTACCTGGAAAATTACGAGTCGGAACTGATCCGGGCGGAGAAGGATTACGGCGTGGAAAAAGAGATCATCATCGCCGTGATGCTGGTGGAAACCCGGCTGGGAACCTACACGGGCGGCCGCTCGGTGTTCAACACCCTGTCGAGCATGTCCGTGCTGGCGGAACCGGCCGTGCGCACCCTGATCTATGAGGAGATGGTGAAGGGCAGCCGGTCGAAGCTCGACTTCGACGCCTGGGCGGACCGGAAGTCCAAGTGGGCCTATAATGAACTCAAGGCCCTGCTGACCTATACGAACAAATACGGCATCGACCCGCTGACCCTGAACGGCTCCTATGCCGGCGCCGTGGGCATTCCCCAGTTCATGCCCTCCAACATCCTGCCCTACGGCCGGGACGGCAACGGCGACGGCCGCATCGACCTGTTCAACCACGGGGATGCCATCGCCAGCATCGCCAGTTATTTGAAACAGTTCGGCTGGAAGCCGGGCATCGACCGGGAAACGAAAATCAAGGTGCTGCTGCGTTACAATTACAGCAAGTATTATGTGGAAACCCTGCTGAAGATCGTGGAGCGGCTGAAGGCATACCCCCATGAATAAATTCGAGCTGATCATCGCCGCCGGGGCCGTATTCTACGCCCTGACCTGCCTGGCGTTCCTGGACATCGCCCGGAAGGATTTCGGCAGCCTGGCCCGGAAAGTCCTGTGGGGCATCGTGGCCTTCATCCCGTTCATCGGCGTAGTCGTTTATTTTCTGTTCGGCTACCGCCGGGGAAAGCGTCCCGGTGCGGCATAAAATGATGTTGACAACCGCGCCGCTTTTTTATACTGGTAATGGTCTCTAATCATAGGGTCCCATCGTCTAGTGGTTAGGACGCTGGCCTCTCACGCCGGTAACATGGGTTCGAATCCCATTGGGATCACCAAATAACAAAATCAAGGGGTTGGATGAAAAATCCAGCCCCTTTTTTGTTAGGTCTCAACTTTCGGGATCGATTTAAGCGATCGCCAATTTGTTCTTTGACAAGCCAAGGCACTGCAACGCGGTATTTATGATGGCATCGAAGAAGGCTGCCGCTGTTTTTTCGCAAAAAACACCTAACTG
>JBMORA010000068.1:0-36310 GCA_049320885.1 Thermodesulfobacteriota bacterium
TTGGTGACCACCAGATCGCCCTGATCGTTGGAACGGACATCCAGGCAGGCGATGATCCGCTTGGCCAACCGGGTCTGTCGGGGGGTCCGGGCCGGTCGCACGGGCCGGCAGTCCATGTCGATGAAATTTTTCAATATCCGCAGGCCCGCCTGCCCGCTTTTTTCCGGGTGAAATTGGGTGGCGATGATGTTGCCCTTCTGGATGCTGCTGACGAACCGGCAGCCGTAATCCGTGGTGGTCAACACCACGCTTTCGTCCTCGGGCGCCACATGATAGGAATGGACGAAATACAATTTTTCTTCCCCGTCGAGACCGTTGAAAATCCGGGATGGCTGCCGGACGGTGATTCCGTTCCAGCCGATATGGGGAACCGAGAGATCGACGGTAAACCGTCTGGTCATTCCGGGTATCAGGCCGAGGCCGGCCGTTCCGGGGGCTTCCTCGCTGCCGTCCAGCAAGGCCTGCAATCCCAAGCAGATGCCCAGAAAGGGTCGATCCGCCAGAAGGTATTCCCGCAGCGGCTCCACGAATTGTCGCTGCCGGAGAATCCGCATCATGTTGCCAAAAGCACCTACGCCGGGGAAAATCAGTTTTTCAGCGGCCGTGATGTCCGCTCCGGATCGGACGATGGCAACCGATTCTCCCGCCCGTTCAATGGCGTTGATGACGCTGCGGACATTACCGGCGCCGTAATCAAGTAAAGTAATCATGTCGTCCCTTTCCTTTCAGCCGGGAAAGCGGCCCTTCCCGTCGTCTGCAACATCCGTTGCAGCCCATCTCAATATACCATAACGCCTCCGGAAACAAGCAAATCATGCTCCCTCTTGGCATACCGCCATCCGGCAGGGAGGGGTTCGTTTTCCAAAGGCGCGGAAATTGACAATCGGCGACGGTTCTATTAATCTGACGGAAATCGTATTCTCCATCGGTATTCTGGCCATATCGTGAGGGGACGGGGCATGGAAACAGGCAGAATGAAAGTGAGTCTGGTCGATCTGGTGACATCCATCGCCAGGGTGGTGGATATCATGAGTCCGGCGGTGGGCGGACACCATCTGCAGGTCGCGTATCTGGCTTATCGCATCGGTGAGGCCCTCGGCCTGTCGGTCGGCGAGCGCAACGAATTGCTGGTCGCCGGCCTGCTGCATGATATCGGGGCCTTTTCACTTCATAATCGTCTGGATATCATGGCTTTCGAAGATCTCAATCCCGGCCGGCACGCCCGGGCCGGTTATTATCTGTTGCGGGAGTTCAAACCCTTCTCCTCCGCCGCGCGGCTGGTCAAATATCACCACGTGCCATGGGAAAACGGCCGCGGCTCCTATCGGGACGGGGAGACCATCCCCCAGGGAAGCCACATCCTCCACCTCGCCGACCGGGTTGCGGTGAAAATAACGAAAGACCGCCCGGTGCTGGCCCAGGTGAACGAGATCCGCGAAGCCATCCAGGCCTGCGGGACCGCGGTTTTCGTTCCCGAACATGTCCGCGCGCTGATGGAGCTGACCGGGCGCGACTATATCTGGCTGGAGGTTGCCTCGGATTTCATCGAGAGCATTCTGCGGCAGGTGTTTTTCCACCGGGAACAGGAACTGTCGTTCTCCGATTTGCTGGATTTCTCGCGACTGGTCTGCCGGCTGATCGATTTCAAAAGTGAGTTCACGGCCACGCATTCCAGCGGAGTGGCCGCAACGGCCGTTGCCCTGGCCAAACTGGCCGGATTTTCCGGACAGGAGCGGCGCATGGTGGAAATCGCCGCTTACCTGCATGATCTGGGAAAACTGTCGATTCCATCCGAGATCATCGAAAAAAAGGACAAGCTCAGCGAGCAGGAATGGTTTGTCATGCGTTCCCATGTGTACTATACCTATCAGGCCCTGGCGCCCTTCGAGATGCTGAGTGTGGTAAATGCCTGGGGAGCCCTGCACCAGGAACGCCTGAACGGCACCGGCTATCCCTTCGGTTATACAGAGGATGCATTGCCTCTCGGCGCGAGATTGATCGCAGTGGCCGATGTGTTCACCGCTTTGACGGAGGATCGCCCGTATCGCAAGGGACTGGGGCGGGCGGATGCGGCGAATCTGCTTCACCTGATGGCCGACAACGGTGAACTGGACCAGCGACTGGTGGATATGGTCGCCGGTCATTTTGAGGATATGAACCGGATTCGACAGGCAGCCCAGCGCCGGGCGCTGGATGATTACAACTTGTTTGCATCCCGCATGTGACGGGAGCAGGCGGCCGGGCAACCGGAAAAAAACAAACCCATCAAAGCGGAAGGAAGACCGATGACGAATCATATCGTGATTGTATTGTCGTGCGGAACCGACAACCCCAACCGATCGACCCGCGGGTTGTTTCTAGCCATGGCAGCCCATAAGGAAGGCAAGCAGGCGACCCTGTTTCTGCTGGATGAGGGCGTGTATCTGGCGAGGAAGGGGATCATCGACCATCTGAGGGCGGCTACGGGGGATATTGCCGATGACCATTTGAGTTACCTGCAGGCCAACGGAGTGCCGATTCTGGTATGCACGCCCTGCGCCGCGGCGCGCCGGATCGGCGAAGCCGATCTGGTGGAGGGGGCGCGCATGGCCACGGCCGCTGAACTGATCCGGCTGTCCTGTGAAGCGTCGGTGATCAGCCTGTAGGGAATCAAAAGAAGCGGAGAAACGAAATGAAAGATGCCAGGGACCAAGCACCTGACATGGTGATTGTTGGCGCCGGTCCGGCGGGGCTTGCCGCCGGAATCGCCGCCGCCGGAAAAGGGATGAAAGCGTTGGTTCTGGAAAAGGGCGCCATGGCCGGACCCCTGCCCCGGGGGGAAGGGGTAAACCGGCATCCGCTGCTCGATGAATATTTGGGGGCCGACTTCTGGGAGAATCAATGCCACCGCATGGACGGCAGTCTCGAATTTCACAGCCCGGGCGATGCAAAACAAACCTTCCTCAGGGGCAAGCGGGAGATCTATTTCTTCGAATGGCGCCGGTTCATGGAAAGACTCGTCCGGACCGCGGAATCAAGCGGGGTTTCCATCCGATACAATTCCCGGGTGATCGGTCCGCTGGTCAACAACGAACGGATTTGCACCGGTGTGCGGTATCGAGAGGAAAGCGGGGCGGTCCGGGAGGTGCATGGAAAAGCCGTGTTGGCTTGCGACGGTCATAAAAGCGTCATGGGGAAACACTACGGGGTGGACTATGAACGGCTCAATTGCGCCATGGTCAAATGCATTGCGGGAAATGCCAATATCGATGCGGCCGCCAATCCGGCCCTGCGGTTTTTCCTCATCGGCAACGGCGATCTCTCCTATGCCCCCAATTTCCCGCCATCCGTGGCGTACGGGTTCCCCATCGGCGGCAAGCGGATGGAGCTGGGTCTCATGTGCCGGATGGGACAGGCCGCTCGAATGGGCGCCACCGTGAGGGCGCCGGCCAATAAGACGGTTCTGCAGGTATGGAAACGGCTGAAGGAGGAATATCCGGGATTCAGCTCCTTTTTCAAGGGGGCGGACATCGAATATGAAACGGTAACCGCTCTCAGCAACGCCCGGATGGTTCCCGAGCTGATCCCCATGCCCGGACTCGTGCTCATCGGGGACAGCGCCGGCTTCATCGATCCTTTCGGATCGTCCGGTATTTACTCCGGGATGTCCATGGCGGTTTTTTGGGCCACCATGCTGGCGGCTGAAATCCAGAAACAGGCGGAGGGGCGCCAGGGGCCGCACCGGCCGGAGGAAATGTGGCGGCCGGGCAAGATCCGAAAATATCATAAGGCGTTCAGAAAAACGCGGATTTTCCGTAAAATCCACCGGTCCTATTTCCTGATGGGCCAATTCGAGTGGTATGTGTTCCGGCATCTGCGCACGCAGCGGCGCATCAATAACCGCTGGCCATTGATTTCCTGGTTGTTGCGCCGGGCGGGTTGAGCGGGAGGAGCGGCTGCCCGCCGACCGTTTGGCATGTATCCCGGCCGGAGCCGCTCCGCGGCTCCCGGAAGAACCGGCGGGAAAAGTCTATTCGAGGGATTGGAGATAGGTCCGGAGATTGACCTTTTTGTTGTTGAGACGGAGCTTTCTGCGGATATTGTCTCGATGGAAATCCACCGTGCTGACGGCCACATTCATGAGGAAGGCGATTTCTTTCGAGGTTTTTCCCTGTTTGATGAAATTGAGCACCTGGATCTCGTTGGGGGTTAGTTCCAGGAATTTTTCCGGGATGCCTTTCAAGAACGGCTTGACGATATCGTTGACGTTCCGGGCCACGATATCGACATAATCTTTCTGTTTGTCCGTCAGCCCGCTGTTGGCCAGTTTTTCCAGCACGGGCTGGATCAGCTCCGTAACATTGAAGCGCATTTTCTCTTCCAGCCGGTGGCGGGTTTCATCCTTTTTTTCCAGGAGCACCTGGAGGGCGATATTGGCTTTCTCGAGGGCTTGATTGGCCTCCGTCAGCTCCCTGGTTTTTATTTTCAGCAGCGCGTCCATGGTCGCCTCGGCCTTCTTCAGATCCGTGACGTCCCGGGCTATGCCGCAAAATCCGGAGGGTTTCCCGTCCCCGTCTTTCAGCAGGAGGGCCGACATTTCGATCTGTTTTTCAACACCGGTCTGATCGACGATGGCGCACTGGAAACGCTTGATGGGTTCCTGGGTTTGATAGACCCGGTGAAAAGTGTCATAGATGATCCGCTGGTTTTCCGCATCCAGAAACTGTTTGTAATTCATGCCGATGAGGTCGGCGCGGCGAATCCCGGCGATGTTGCAGGCTTCGTCGTTGCAGAACCGGATCGTACCTTCGAGATCGAACTCGGCGTACCCTTCCTGGATATTGGCCAGAATGCTGCGGTATTTTTCCTCGTTGCGTTGAAGCCGCAGCTCGGCTTCCTTGCGCTTGGTGCAGTCGCGGGCCACCCCGACGATGCCGATGGTTTCCCCGTCATCGTTCCGGAAGAAACAGGCCGAGGCTTCCAGCCAGATGATCCGGCCGTCTTTATGGTACACCTCGAAATCCAATGTCCGGGGCTCGGATTCATGTCGCTGCTCTTTCTCGTATTCCTGTAAAAAAGCGTTTTGGATGCTCGTGAGGGCGGCGGGTGTCAGAAAGCAGTCCAGCCGGGCGCCGGTGGCTTCGTCCAGGCTGTATCCGGCCACGCGCTCAACGGAGGGGCTCACGTATTCGAACCGGAACGTAACGAGATCCAGAACCCAGATGATGTCGGTGAGCCTGTCAGCCAGCAGACGGTATTTTTTATCGTTTTCCAGCAGGAGTTTTTTGGCGGTTTTCTCCAGGACGGCCGGCGGCGATGTCGGGCTTGGTGAAGCGGCTGATCCCACAATTGTATCCTTTATCATACAGTTGTTGCGGAAATCCAACGGAAAATTTCCATCGGTCTGCATCATAGCGCTAAAATTGGAATCTGTCAATGTCTTGTAAAATTGAGTCGTTGTATTTGAATTACCGTGCAATATGGGTAGGATGCCCATATTACCCCCTGGATTTTTCCATGTTGCCTTTTTGGCGGTTCTAGACGAAAGTACTGTCTAAAGAACGACGTTTACTCAAAAAAACGTATATTTTATAACAACGCCGACGGAAACAGCCCGGCAATTTTTCCCACCCTCGGATTTTTCTTGAAACGGTTATGGGCAGGCAACTGCCCGCGAGGGGTTCACCAGCAAAAAGCAAGCGGCCCTGGGTCATATATCAACACACTTTTGCAGGAGGAGGTCTTTATGAAGTTTGTAAAATTATTTCTGGCGATCGGCATGGCGGCGGGATTGATCCTGCCCATGACAGGCTGCAGTTTTGATTTCAACAATCCCACAGCCAGCGAGTATGATGTTCAGATTGTCGGCGATTCGGTCTTTGATTTATCCGGCGATATCCAGAAAACACTGAAAACCTTGTCCGGCAAGATGTACAAGGACAGATCCGTCAGCGGCGCCAAGATCGCGGCCATCCAGAGTCAGTTGAACACCGCCCTCGGCCGCGCCAGCTTGAAAACGGTCATTGCCGACGGCGGCGCCAATGACATCCTCCAGGGTTCCATGGATTGCGATTCGGATCCCCTGACCCAGGGCTGCGTGGATGTCATTGATTATATTGCCGACAAAATGGATGCCATGCTGTACAGCATGTATGTGGGGCCGCCCAATCACTGCGTGTGGCTCGGCTATTACCATGTCAAAGGCAGCGAGCTGGAAAAGAACGAAGCCATCGACTTCTGCTATACGGATATCTATCCGGGCGTATTCAGCCCCTATCCCACCTCGGCTTTCCTGGTGGATCCCCGGGCGGCATTCGCCGGTCATGAAGCCACGTATATCAAGTCCGATGACATCCATCCCACCCTCGCCGGTTCCCAGGTGTTGGCGAACATGATCTGGAACACGATGGTCACGCAAAACACCTACCGGTAACGGAGATTTCATCCCGTTTGCGTCTTATCCGGACGGCGGTTTGTGTTTCCACAGACCGCCGGGCCGGCGGCAAGGCGCGAAAGGATCACGCTTGGGTCCGGAGCCGCTTGCTTTCTTACGATGGAAAAGAGGTTGTTGAATACCGGCAAGATTGTTTACGAAAGATGAAAAAGAAGATCATTATCACTGGATTTTTCCTGACGTTTATGGCCGCGGGTGCCTATCTCGCCTTTTTCCCCGAAAGGGGGCCCATACCGGAACAACTCCCGCCCGTGACGGCGCAACCGCCGTCCGGGCAGGATGCGGAAAACCGGGGCCATTCTTCCGGCTTGAGCCGGTCGCTGGAAACGGATAACGGCCGGCCGGTCCCGAAGCCGGCTTCGTCCGTGGCAGCCGGGACAGACAACCCCCGGGAGGAGCCGACCGGGCCGCAAGTCAAGGAGTTCCCAACGGATATCGAGGAAATCAAAAGACAGATTTACGACCTGGACATCGAACACGTGGAGGATATCGTGCTGCTGGAAGAGGTGGTGCAGACCGGCAATGCGGATACCCAGCCGCTTTGGGGCGGGGACTGGGTCAGCGTGGACGACTTCAAGAGCCAGAACAACGGCTTCAACCTGGAACCCCAGGGGGATGGGACCTTTGTTTTCTATCCGGACGAGGAGACCGCCAGGACCTATACCTTTTTTGAGTCTCCCAAGACATACTCCTATGATCCGGAGCGGCGGGAATTCTTCTGGGAGGAGGATTACTACGGCAAGACCATCGCCCACAGGGCCAGATTCATCAACGAAAACGTGCTGGCCATGATGCTGATCAGCGGTAACAAGGTGACCCTGGATATTTACCAGAAGGACATGGGGCAGCACTAGCGGGATCAACAGCCGCTGATTTTCCCCTGAACCCGGATGATGAATTCCGGCCTGGCCGGATTGTCCGTCTGGATGTAAAGCGTATCCCGGATGGGACCGCCTGTCTTCCGGATACTCCTGGCCGTTATGCGGTATCCCTTCCGCCCCTCTGTTTCGACCTCCGCATAGGCATAGGCGATATCGAGGCCTTTCTTGGCCTTGATCCCGGTGATGGTGAAGGGGTACTCCGGCGCGGGAATCACAACGGAATCGCCCGCCACATCCTGGCTGCAGGAGCCGTCCAGCATGATTTTATGAACGGATATATCGGCGAATTTTTTGACCGGGCAGGAAATATGGATGGTCAGATCCGGATGGGTTTTATGGTTGGTGACGGCGTGGACGACGCCTTTGATTTCCGTGCCGCCCCGGCGATCGGTTAACAGAACGATGGAAATGACTCCTTCCTGGCCGGGCGGAATCTGTCGGCTGTAGTTCTCCACCAGGCTGCCGCAGCAACTTTCCACCTTCCGCAGCTCCAGCGGTTCAGCGGTGGTATTCTTGATCACAAAGTCATGTCTTACCAGATCGAATTGCAGGGCCGGCGGGAAGTCATACGCGCTTTCATGCCCCTCTACGACGGATTTGGAATACACCGGTTGAACCGGCATCCCGAAGTAGAAGGACATTTTTTCTCCCGGCGCGGGCGTCGTCGGTGCTTCCTTTTCCTTACAGGCCCAGGCGGTAATCATCACTCCCGCCGTCACAACCGCCAGCGTCACGCCATATCTCTTCCATTTCATGGTCCGGATCATCCTCGGGGTTTCCCTTGTTTTCGGTTACGGCAGAAGCCGCTGTTATTTCCAGATTACCGTATGGTGTTTCTGAATAAATCAGTGGTAAGCCGGGTGTCAAGCGAATTTCACGGGATTCTTTCAGGTCCTGTTTGACAGGGACCGCCCCGGCATGTAGTATCGTCCCATTCCTTCGGGCAACTCAATCAGCGGGAGGTTTACCACCATGTTTCCCTTCGTGCTCAGCGCGGTGGACGCGCGGGTTTTGGGAGTGCTGATCGAAAAGCAGATCACCACCCCGGATTATTATCCCCTGACCCTGAACGGGCTTGTCACCGCGTGCAATCAAAAAACCAATCGTGATCCGGTCATGGAGCTGGACGAAGAAACGGTGCTGCAGTCGCTGGACGGGCTGAAGGCGCATCACCTGGTATGGCAGATCAAGACAGCCGGCAGCCGGACCCAGAAATACGAACACAACCTGAAGGATGTCGCGGATTTACAAGTCAGTGAACTCGCTGTTTTATGTGAATTGCTGCTCCGGGGGCCACAGACCGCCGGCGAGCTCCGTTCCCGAACCGCCCGCTTGACGGAATTCCACGGTTTGGCGGCGGTGGAGCACACCCTGAAGAAATTGATGGAACACGAAAAAGGGCCTTTCGCGGCGCGGTTGCCCCGTCAGCCCGGACACAAGGAATGCCGGTATGTCCAGTTGTTGTCCGGTTCGGAAGAATACCCGGAGGACGCGGCGTCGGATCCTGGAATCGCGGCAGAGGATTTCAGCGGATTGGAGCGGGACCGGATCGCTGATCTCGAAAGGCGGGTGGCCGTCCTGTCCGATGAACTGGACCGGTTGAAGTCGCAGTTCGGAGAGTTCAAACGGCAGTTTGAATAGGGTCATCGGCGGCCTGCCGGAAGGGTCCGTTACGTATGTAACGCTCGATCAGTTCGTCGATTCGGCGGCTGGATTCCTCGGACACATCCGTGAATTGCACCGAGCATCTCAGCAGGTCTGCCGTTTTTCCCGTCTCCCGGGGAACCGGCGCCAGGGAGACGACCCGGCATTCCAATTCCAGGGGATCCGGGTCGCTGGTCACCGTTTGGGCGCAAATGGCCAAAAGGGCGCTTTTTTCCACCCGGATATCGCTCGCGCCCACGGCGAATTCGAACGCCATTCCGCCCCTGCCGATATCGATCACCCGGCTCTGAAATCCGGATGCCCCTTGGGAAACGGCGAGGGTGTCCGGCAGGGCCCGATAGCGGAAGCACTTGCGTCGGTCGTTTTTCTTGGCATCCAGCAGCCGGCGGACGGTTCTGGCCAGATCCGCCATGGATACCGGCTTGATCAGATGCTCGTGAACACCGGTGATATCCGAGCAATCCATGTTCCCAAGGCGATTGTATCCCGTGCACAGGACGATGGGAATGTCGCCGCGGATGGACAGGATTTTCCTGGCCAGAAGGTCGCCCGTCATTTCCGGCATGGTCAGATCCGTGATCACCAGGTCGAAGTCCGCCGGCCGGCTTTTGAAATGCTCAAGCGCCACGGCGCTGCTGGTCATCTGCGTCACCCGGTAGCCGAGGCTTTCAAGAACGGAACCCACCACCTCGACGATTTCCGTTTCGTCATCCACACAGAGGATCGACTCGCAGCCCGTGGGAATGGATTCGGGCCGGTGCGATTCCTCTTTTTCCACCGCTTCATGGATGATGGGAAAATACGCATGAAACGTGGTGCCGCGTTCGATCTGACTTTTGACCACCAATTCCCCGCCGTGGCTTTTAACGATGCCGTGCGCGACAGAAAGGCCGAGACCGGTCCCTTTCGCCGGATTTTTGGTGGTGAAATACGGGTCGAAAATGCGCGCGAGATGGACTGCTGGAATTCCATGGCCGGTATCGGTCACGGAAAGGCGGAGATATTCCCCGGCGCCGGGGCCGGACTGACGTCTGTCACGCACGGTTTCCCGTTGCAGCGAGACGGACAGGGTGCCGCCTTTCTGTTCCATGGCGTGAAATGCGTTGGTGCAGAGATTGACGAAAAGGCGTTGAATCTGCAAGGGGTCTCCCCAGATGGCGCCGCAATCCTCCTCCATATTCAGTTCAAAGGCGATGGTTGAGGGTATGGACGCCCTGAGCAGCTTCAGTGTCTCGTGGAGCACCGGCTGGAGCCTCATCGGCTTGAGTTCCGAGCTGGTTTTTCGGCAAAAGGTCAGGATCTGCTGGACAAGTTCCTTGGCGCGCTGGGTGGCGCTGAGGATTTTATCCAGGTTTTCCTGGGCCCCGGATTCCGCGGGCAGGTCCAGTTTCAGCAATTCGGTATGGGCGATGATGGGATATAAAATATTGTTGAAATCATGGGCGATTCCACCGGCCAGGGTGCCGATGGCTTCCATTTTCTGGGCCTGCTGGAGTCGGGCTTCCAGCTGTTTTTGTTCCGTGATGTCCCGGAGGAAATTAATGGTCGCCGGTTTCCCCTCCCAGGTGATGGGGGCGGCATTCAATTCCACCCAGACTTCTTCCCCGGAGCGATGGATGACCCGGAGGGAATACGTACTGGACACGCATTCCCCCTGCCTGCGGATGCGTTTCCGCGCCTGGATCAGGTTGCGGTCGTCGGGATGAATCAGATCCAGGTACGGTATCCGGGCCAGTTCCTCCCGGGAATATCCGATCATCTGGATCGCCTTGGGATTGGGGAATTGGGCGTAACCGTTCTGGGCGATGAAAATGGCGTCGTTGGCGTTGTTGATGACCAGGCGGTATTTTTCCTCGCTTTCACGCAGGGCTTCCTCCACGGCCCGCCTTTCGGCGATTTCCCGCCGCAGCTGCTCGTTGGACAATGCCAGCGCCGTCGTTCGTTCGGCAACCCGTTGTTCGAGAATGTCCTGGATTTCTTTCTGGTTTTCAGTGAGACGCGCGCTGACGGAGGCCCTTTCGGCGCAACCGGCGATGAGGCTGTTTTTTTCCTCAAGCGTCGCTTCGAGTTCCTGAATACGCTGCTTCAATTTTTCAAGGGAGGGGTTCATGGTCGACCTCGCATCAATGGAGCGGAAAGAGCCTGTCGCCAACAGAAGGTGCCGCAAGGGGTTGTCCGGGATGCCATGGGACGATCCGTTTCCGGCCCTTGTCGGAACAACGGGAAAGCGGATGATCTCTTGACTGTCGTTGGAAAAATTCGGAGCCGGATTATGTGAGCGTTATGGACAGCCGGACCAGCGGAGGGCGGCCGGAACAAGGAAGGTTCAGCCGGAATCGGAAAAATGCCTTGCAGCGGCGCCCGCCACCATTTCGGTACAGTATAACAGATTTGAATTGAAAGACAATCAAAAAAACAAGAACCTTCCCGGGTACCGTCAAGGTTTGCCGGTTCGGTTTACCGGCCCGGGACGATGATCCGGGAATCGTTCCGCTGCTGGGCTTCTCTTTCCCGTTGCATTTCGCGAAGACTCTCGATCATATCGGCCAGGGCCTGCTGCATGGCCCGGGGGAAGACGTCCATGGCCTCCGTGAAATTATTGGCCTCCAGTTTCGCCTGGATGGGCAGGGGGCCCTCGGGCGACATGAGCTGGGTATGGCCGACAAAGATGGTGGTGCGACCCGGATCGGGGCTGCCGTCGGCTTTGATGGGAATCAGCTGCCGGATGGTGGCCACCTTCAGATCGGTGACCGATTCTTCCCGGTAAAGATTGTTTCTGTCAACGGTGAAATTGATATCCTGTTTCTGGCCGGTTGCGTTCATTCCTCAGTCTCCTATTGTTCTGTTTGGTTGCTTCCCCATGGGCGGGTAAAGTGCCCACGCGGTTACCGGGCTTCTTCCCGTTCATCCCGCCTTGGCTTTTTCCATGAGATAATCGTGAATGGCTGCCGGAAGATCCCCCCCGACATCCTCCATTTCCAGACGGGGAAATCCGCCCCAGAGGCGAGCGGCCCTGCCGATCACCGGGTCCGCGGCGGCTGATGTAATGGGAACAGGATCATAGTGGGAGGCATGGTACCACTGCCGAATCCCCCAGATATATCCGACAAAACCGCTGTTGAGCGAAGAGGGGATGCCCGTGTACGGATCATTGAACCAGGAGAGCTCGCCCGGCGGTGTTTCGAACTCCCGGTTCCAGAGCAACCAGCCCAGCGCCGCCATGTCATGGGCCAGCAGCGAGTCGGACGCAAAGACGAGGCCGGTTTTCGGCGTGGCCACGTATCCCTTGTCGGGGCCGTAGGTGGACAGAACCTTCGTGGCCACGCTGAGAGTCAGCCGCAGCTTTTGCCGGAGGACCGGCGCATCATTGATTTCGGCGATTTTTTCGAAAAAGGTGTCGGCGTCCCGATGAAATTCCAGCCGGCTGTCATCCCGCAGCCAGCCGACGGCCGCTTTCAGACCGAGGGTGGTGCCGGCGAGGACATGCCGGCTGACCCTCGGCAGCAAAACGATGTGATCCACGTGATTCAGGATATCGGGCAACATCAGCTCGTTCTTCCAGTTGCCGGGGGACGAGGTCCGATAGCCGCTGTATGCGTCGTACCCGTATTCGTCGAAATAATGCATTTCGGCTCCGGATTCGATGGCCGCCACATGCAGGCCGACGCGGGTCAGGACGTCCCTGCTGGAGCCACTGCGTTCCTCCGGTTCATGATGGACGGTTATCACGCCGGGCTTGTCTCCGACAATAACCTTGCCGGCGCCTTTTCGGAGCAGGAGTCCCGTCATGGCCCTTACGGCCAGGGGAGACGTGACGGCCGGATAGGGATTCGGAGAATTGGCCACCGGTTTGATAAAAACCACATCTCCCCTGGAAAGCCAGGAGAAATCGGTGGCGGCTTCGGCTGTCCGTTGGACGGCCCGGATGATGTCCCCATCGGAAGCATTTGGGGGGACCGCCCGGATCGTCACCCTTCCCGGCAGGTTTGTCAACACCGGGAGCGGTGCCGGTTGCTTGCGCGCTTTGCCGCCGGCGCAGCCGTGATGACCGAAGGCGATCAATCCCGCGCCGGCCATTCCGGCGGTTTTCAGAAAACGGCGGCGATCCATGCAAAACAGGGGGCTGCCATGGTTCGGGTGATGCATGTCGTCTCTCCTTTTCGCTGGGATTCGGTGCCGCTCGTCCGTCAAGATGCGCCGGCTCTTCATCCGGTTGTCCCGATGATCCGTTTCAGGGGTTAATTGTCCATCCGGCCCCATCTGACTTTCAGGCGACGGTTCAGTTCGTCATCGATGACGAGGTTTGCCTCCCCGGGGGACGGAGCCGCGGTTTCGGCCTTGATTTCCTCCTCGATGACGGACAACAATTCCTGCAAGTCGCGGGTTTCCTCCTTCACCATCTGCATCAGTTCCTGCATTTCCTGTAGAATTTTTTCCTGTGACACGATCGCGTTCCTCCATGGTCGATGCAACAAGCGTTCAATGGGATACGGATTGCGGGTAGCGGTTGGCAATCGAATCCGCCAGGAGGGACAAAGCCCCGCCGCGTCCCGGTTCATAGGCCCTGCCTTTCAGATACAGAGCTTTGATTTTCATGTCTTTCAGCCGGCTTGTCGGGATTTCAAGGGGGTTTTGATCCAGCACCACCAGATCCGCCACTTTCCCGTCGGACAAGGTTCCCCGCTGGCGTTCGTCAAAGGAAAGCCTGGCGCAACAGCCGGTATGCAGGCGCAGGGCGTCCAGGACGGAAATGCTCTCGTCCGGATTGGGATGGTTACAGGCCGCATGGATGCCGGCGATGGGATCCGGCAGGGTGCAGGGCGCGTCCGATCCGCCGGCCATGGTCAGGCCGTGCTGCAGCATGGTTTTGAGCGGAATCAAGTGGTTGATGCGGTCGCCGAGGATTTCCTGGAGATAGGAAACCGGTTCCTGTTCCCAATGGAGAAAAGGCGCCTGCAGCGCAATGCAGACGCCCAGGCGGGCGGCTTTTTCGATCATCGCCGGGTTCATCAGGTCCGCATGGATGATGATATGGCGATGGTCTTCCCGGGGAAAATCCCCCAGCGCGCTTTCAAAGGCCGTCAAGGCCTGTTCAATGGCGGCGTCGCCGATGGCGTGCAGGGCGACCTGCAGACCGTTGCGGTTGGCGATGGTGACGAAATCGGTTGTTTGCTGCTGGGAATAGAAAAGGGTGCCGCGGTTGTCGGAACGGTTGGAATATGGCTGCAGGAGCGCCGCATCTTCGGAGCCGAAGCAGCCGTCCAGGGCCGTGGCGAAGCACCCGCCGATTCTGGGCAGCTTTCTCCGGAGGACCTTGGCGACATCCATGGTCTGAAAAAAAGTGCGGAAGGTCTGGGGCAGTCCCCGGGAGGTGAAGCGCATGATATCGACATCCAGATCCAGGGGAAAGCCGACTCCTTCGGTGGTATGCACCAGGGCGATGCCATGGCGGGCGAGATAGCGGCTGCCGCCGATCATATTGTTGAATACCCGGGGGATGGACACCGATTTGGTGATATGGTTGATGGCCCGGTAGAAGGAGTTGAGATGGAACCAGCCGGATTCCGTATCGAACCCCTCGTCCTTTTGCAAAGCCGCTCCGGGCAGTCTGCGGATCAGGGCGCTGTTGCCCACGGCGGCATGCCCGTCGTATTTGACGAGGATCAGGGGATGGGTCGTGACGGCATCCAGATCCTTCCGGGTGGGCAGACGCCGCTCCTTGACGGTGTGGGCGGAGCAGCCGAACCCGACAATCACCTTCTCGCGGCCCCCCCGCCCGGTACTGTAATTCCGGATCAGGTCCCCGAGTTCCTCGAAATCCCGGACATGGCGGCAGTCCAGTCCCGCATGAAAATAGGCGAAGGATTCAAAATGCATGTGGGTGTCGCCGAAGGCCGGCAGAACGCAGGCGCCCTTCAGGTCCACCGGATCGGCGTGCCGGTAAGGCTCCGGCAGCCCGTCGCCGGTGAACACGATGTGGCCGCCGTCTTCCACCAGATGGGTGAAAAGGCGATTGTTGTCTTCACAGGATATGAATGCGGCGTTTTTGAAAACCTGCATGCCAGCCTCTTTCGAATGGGGAACATGGACGGAACCGGGCGTAACGGATACTGGTTATAGCGGTTGGGAAGGGAACTGTCAAATCATTCGGACCGGAGCGACCCGGCGACAAGCCAATCCATCGCTTCCGGTTCATTTCTCCTTGCCTCGGGAAAGCGACTGTGGTATAGAAAATGCCGAACATACCGATTTCTATAATCTAATTCAGTGGAGGAGGCGAACAATGGCAAAATCGCGGGATACCAAAAAGGAAGTGAAAAAGAAACCGGAAAAGACCTTGAAGGAAAAACGCAAGGAAAAACAGGACAAAAAGTCCAAAGAATAACACGCCGAGAGTGGAATATGAAAGCGACCAAGGGCAAACCGAAATCCGAACGGGATGTGGAAAAAGGGTATACTACCCGGCAGATGGCGGCCAAGCTGCGGCGTTTGGCGGACTGCATCGAGACCGGGAGGCGTTTTCAAATTCAGATCGAAGGTGAGCGCGTCTCGGTGCCGCCGGAGGCTGTCCTGAATATCGAGCATGAACGCGAGGGCGGCCGGGAGGAAATCGAATTCCAGTTGAAATGGCGGACCAAAGATTGAGCGGAACGGATCCTTTCACCATTTGAGGGACCGCGGCAACGCGGTCCCCCTCATCTCCATCCCCTTTTCCTGGTAACGACCCGGCGTTTTATCGATGATACAGCAGGTTCAGATCCAGTTCCTCGGCAAGGCCGGCGAGGGCGGATTTGATGCCGGCGATGGATTTTGCAGCCGGGACTTCGGCGGCAAGCGTCAGATCGAACAATGGTGTCCCGGAAACGGGCGCATGACTGATCTGGGTATCCAGGGAAACGATATTGACCTCATGGTCATGCAAGAGACGGACAATTTTCTGCACAATGCCGGGATGATCCATGGATTGGATTTCCAGCCGCAGGGGCAGGGCCGGATCACCCCGCTGAATCATGGGGTCCGCGGCCTGGTGCAGAAGCGTTTGAAACCCTTTCTCTTCAAGCTGTTGTAGGTCGGTCTGAATGCCTTCCAGCCGGTCCGGCGTGCAGGAAAAGAGCGCCATGATCGAAAAGCACCCCCCCAGAACGGCCATGCGGCTGTCCTCGATATTGGCGCCGGCGTCGTACAGCAGGGTGGAAACCTCATCGACGATTCCCGGCCGATCCTGGCCGACGAGAATGAGAATGCGGTGAATTTTCATTGTTGTCTCCCCGGCCTCGCGGCCGACTGCTCATAAATGGTTTTCGCCTGGTAGGAGCTGCGCACATAAGGACCGCAGGCCGCCTGGGCAAAACCCATGGATAGGGCGCGCTCCCGCCATTCCGCGAATTCTTCCGGCGGGACATAGCGCTCCACGGGCAGCTGGCGCATGCTGGGCCGAAGGTATTGACCCAGGGTGAGCAGGCGGCAATCCGCTGTCAGCAAATCCCGGAGGGTCGCCTCGACTTCTTCCGGGGTTTCACCGAGTCCCAGCATCAGACCGGATTTGGTGATCAGGTCCGGACGGAGCGTCCGCGACCGGCGCAGCAATTCGATGGAGCGGGAATAGGATGCCTGGGGTCGGACGCGTTTATAGAGCCGGGGCACGGTCTCGACATTGTGGTTCAGCACATCCGGTCCGGCGTCCAGGATTACCCCCAGGGCGGAGGCGTCGCCCAGCAGATCCGGGATCAGCAGCTCGATGGTGCGGCGGGGCGTAAGACCCCGAAGAGCCTCAACCACGGCGGCGAAATGGCCGGCGCCGCAATCCGGCAGGTCGTCCCTGGTCACGGAAGTGACCACCACATAGTCCAGCCCAAGGCTCTTCACCGCGGCGGCGATCCTTTCGGGTTCACCGGGATCCGGCGGCGGCAGAGGGCCATGCCCCACCGCGCAGAAGCGGCAATCCCGGGAACAGTTTTCGCCCAGGATCATGAATGCGGCGGTATTCCGGTTGTAGCATTCCCAGATATTGGGACAGGCGGCTTCCTCGCAGACCGTATGCAGGCCGCTGCCCCGCACCAGCCGACGGACCGATTCAAAGGCCTGCCCCTCCGGCAGCCGTTTTTTCAGCCAGGCGGGTTTGGGTTGGATGGGTCTTGTTTTTTCCACTATGGATTCTCCCGGGCCGCTGGAATCAAGGTTTTCAAATCGTCCGGCGCCACCACCACCGGCATGCGCTGGAAAACGGCGGCCATCTGTTCCCTGGCCCGGCCACGGGCTTCTTCCATGGTGACCTCCCGGCGGGCCTCGACAGCCAGGGATGTCATGCGGGTCCGGGCCAGCCCGCAGGGATGAATCCATTCAAACGGTGTCAGATCCGGGTGGACGTTCAAGGCCATGCCGTGAAAACTGACTCCCCGGCGGATGGCCACGCCGATACTGCCCAGTTTGCGGTCGCCGGCCCAGACGCCCCTGTTGATCAGGTTGCGGGAGGCGGCGACGCCGAAGGCGGAACAGGTACCCAGCATGACCGCTTCCAGGCGGTGGACGTAATCCGCCACCCGCAGCCGCCCGGCGGCAAGATCGATGATCGGGTAGGCGACCAGCTGGCCGGGCCCGTGATAGGTGATGTTGCCCCCCCGCCGGGTCCGCACCAGGGGGATGCCCCGGCGTTTCAGAAATTCCTCCGGCACCAGCAGGTTTTCTCCGCCGCCGCGCAATCCAAGGGTGAACACCGATGGATGCTCCAGCCAGAGCACCACGTCCATGGCCAGGCGGCCATCGATACGGGCCGCCACCAGGCGGGTCTGCAGTTCCATGGCCGCGCCGTACTCCATCAGACCGGCGTTCACCTCCAACCATGTTTTTTCAGCCATCGACATGCCCCACGAATCTTCCTCCCTGTTGTTCCCCCCAAAAGGTCATTCCCGGGGACGGCATTTTCAACCCGCCAGGCAGGGCTTTCTGGCCGCCGCGGTTTCATCCAGGCGCCGCAGGCGGCAGCGGTGGGGCGCCTCGCGCAGTACTTCCGGGTTCCGTTCCGCCTCGGCGGCGATGGTTTTCAGCGCGGCGACAAGGCGGTCCAGGTTTTCCTTTGATTCGGTTTCCGTGGGCTCCACCATCATGGCGCCGCTGACGACCAGGGGAAAATAAATGGTGGGAGGATGGAAACCGAAGTCCATCAGGCGTTTGGCCATGTCCAGGGTGGTGATTTTATAGGCGTGCTGCCGGCGGTCCGAGAAAACGCATTCATGCATGCAGGGACGGTCGTAGGGCAGATCGAACGCATCCTTCAGTTTTTCCTTCAGGTAGTTGGCGTTGAGCACGGCAAGCCGGCTCGCTCTGGTGAGATTTTCCGCCCCCATGCCGAGGATATAGCTGTAGGCCCGGATCATCACGCCCACGTTGCCGAAAAACGGATGCAACCGGCCGATGCTGTCGGGAAAGTCTTCCCCGAGATCATAGGTGTCGCCGCGCAGGATGATGCGCGGTACCGGCAGAAAGGGCGTGAGATGCTTCCGGACACAGACCGGTCCGGCACCGGGCCCGCCGCCGCCGTGGGGCGTGGCGAAGGTCTTGTGCAGGTTGAGATGCAGCACGTCCAGGCCGGTTTCGGCCATGTCGACAATGCCCATGACGGCGTTCAGATTGGCGCCGTCGCCGTATACCAGCCCGCCTTTCCGGTGCACGATGTCGGCGATCTGCCGGACATTTTCCTCAAAGAGCCCCAGGGTGTTGGGATTGGTCAGCATGATTCCGGCGGTGTCCTCGTCCATGACCCCGGCGATCTCTTCCGGGGACAGGATGCCGTTTTCAGAGGAGCCGACCTTGACGGACCGGAAGTTGCAGAGCGCCGCGCTGGCGGGATTGGTCCCATGGGCCGTGTCCGGAACGATGATCTTGGTGCGCGGCCGGCCGTTTTTGCAATGAAAGGCATGCAGGATCAGCATGCCGCAGAGTTCTCCCTGGGCGCCGGCGGCCGGTTGCAGAGTGACGGCGTCCATGCCGGTGATCTCGGCCAGAAAGCTCTCCAGTTCGGCCATCAGGCCCAACAACCCCTGGGACAGGCGCGGCGGCGACAGCGGATGGGCGCCGGCAAACCCGCGGAGAGCCGCCTGGCGCTCGTGGGTTTTGGGATTGTATTTCATGGTGCAGGAGCCCAGGGGAACCATGTTGGTGTCGATACAGAAATTCCATTGGGACAAGCGGGTGTAATGCCTGGCCACATCCACTTCGCTCAGTTCCGGGAAATCCGGCGCATCGCCGATGAGATCCGGGTCGAGCTCCGCGGCCGCCACGTCCCTTCGGGGTAACGACATGCCGATGCGGCCCGGGCGGCCCCGTTCCCACAACAGCGGTTCATTGAATGCCGTGCCGTTCGCAGCGAGTTCCTTTTTCATGCACCCACCTCCCGGATGAAGGCATCCAGCTGTTCCCTGGTTTTGGTTTCCGTGACGGTCAGCAGATAATGGCCGGCGAGTTCGGGATAAAATGTTTCCAGGGGCAGTCCGGCGATGATCTTTTGCTGCAGCAGTTCCTCGTACCGGTTCTCGAAGCCATCGGGGAAACGCACTACGAATTCGTTGAAGACCGGGGTCCTGAACGGGATAACGGCGCCCCCGGACGCAAGGCCGGCTTTCAGATACGCGGTTTTATCGTGGTTCAGGCGGGCGATCTCGCGGAAGCCCCGCCTGCCGGCCGCGGCCATGAACATGGCGGCGGTCAGGGCGCAGAGGCTGCCGTTGGTGCAGATGTTGGAAGTCGCTTTTTCCCGCCGGATATGCTGCTCCCGGGTGGCCAGGGTCAGGACATACCCCCGGCGCCCTTCCACGTCGACGGTTTCGCCCACCAGTCTTCCGGGCAGGCTGCGGACGTATTCGCCTTTACAGGCCAGCATGCCGAGTCCGGGACCGCCGTAGCTCACGGGAATGCCGAGACTCTGCCCCTCGCCGCAGGCGATATCCGCTCCCCGGCTGCCGGGATTTTTCAGAAGACCGTAAGCCATGGCTTCGGTAAAAGCGGTGATGCAAAGCGCCTGCTGACGGCGGGCGGTTTCGGCCGCAAGGTCCAGATCCTCGATGCAGCCGAAGAAATTGGGGGATTGGACGGCGATGGCGGCAAGATCGCCTGCGGACAAGGCCGGTGAAAGATCCGTGCGGCCGTCGGTGCCATAGGGCAGGAGGAGAATTTCATGATCGGTGGGCCCGAGATAGGTTTCAACCACCTTGAGAAACAGGGGATGGATCACCCGGGACAGGGCGATGCGCCGTTTCTTGGTGATGCGCATGGCCATGAGCAGCGCTTCGGCCAGGGAGGAGGCGCCGTCATACAGGGAGGCGTTGGCCACGGGAAGACCCAGCAGGCGGCCGGTGAGGGTCTGATATTCGTAAATGGCCTGGAGGGTTCCCTGGCTGACTTCCGGCTGATAGGGGGTATAGGCGGTGCTGAACTCCGGCCGGCCGGTGAGCGAGGGGATCAGGTGGGGGATGACATGTTCGTACCGGCCGGCGCCCAGAAAACTGGTATATTTTCCCGGGGCGGCCATGTCCCCGGACAGGCGGTCCATATGATCGTTCAGTTCCCATTCGGTCAGCGGTTCCGGCAGTTCAAGCGGTTTTTTCCGCCGGCAGGCTTCCGGGATGACCCTGAACAGATCCTCCAGCCGCTCGAGGCCCACCGTCCTCAGCATGGCGGTCAGGTCTTCCTCCGTGTGCGGGAAATAGTGCATCACTCCTCCGTTTGCAGGCGGTTCAGGTATGCCGCCCTGTCCATCAACTCCTCCCATTCCCGGGGATGGGCCGGCTCGACCTCCAGCATCCAGCCGTCGCCGTAAGGGCTGGTATTCACCAGTTCCGGTGAGTCCCCGAGGGCGGTGTTGACGGCCGTGACCTTGCCGCCCACGGGCATGAACAATTCGGACACGGCTTTCACCGATTCCACCGTGCCGAACTCTGTTCCTTTTTCAAAAAAATCGCCTGGTTTTGGTAATTCCACGTACACGATTTCGCCGAGTTGATCCTGGGCGTAATCGTCGATGCCCACCCGGATCCGTCCGTTTTCCCGGCGGGCCCATTCGTGATCCTCGCTGTAGCGCACATCTTCCGGCAGATTCAGTTCGTGCGGTTCTTTCATGCGGTCTCCTTCTTCCATGGGGTTCAAACTGCTTGCATACTGGTCAGCGCATGTCTTCGATCCGGTTCCGTGCCGTGCGATGCGGGCGTATGCCCGCGACGATTTCCGCCGGCAATCGCCGCCGCCGGTCGACCAGAAACACGGTTTCCCCGGTTTGCAGGGGTTCGCTTACGATGACGAATCCGCAGCAAAGCCCTTTCGGTGAATGCCCGTCGGGTTTGTCCGGGCCGGCCAGGCTGTAAATCCGGCCTTCATGGCGATCGATGGCCATATCCGTGACGCAGGTGGAAACCCGGCCGATCTCTTTTTCCGATCGGTTCAAGACCCGGGCCTGCTCCACGTCGATTTTGCGCAGATCAAAACCGGCGAAGGGGTAGGTATAGGATTCGGCCCTTGCCCGGAGCAGGGCGTCAGCGCCCAGAAACGGCTTGGTGAAGGTATTGGGCTCCGGTCCATGGGGCAGGGCGAAGGTCCAGGGGTTGTTTTGAAAGACCCACGCGCCGATGTCCTGATGGGAAAGCGGCAGGACGGCCCCGGCGCGCAGGGAATCCCTGGCCGCCAGGCCGCAGGGAAGCACGGTTTCCTGGCCGGCCGGTTTCAGCAGGGAGCACCAGAGGTTTTCCAACGCCGCGGGTGCGACGAACAGCTCGAAGCCGAATTCTCCGGTATATCCCGTTCTGGACAGGAGGATGCCCGTTCCGTCGGCCAGCCGCACGTCCCGGTGGACGACGGGGCCGCCGGGCAGCGACCCCTGGAAGGTGAAATACGGGAATCGTTCCAGCACCGCTCCGGGTTGGTCCAGGACCTGGCGGAGCACCCTGGCGGAGAGCGGGCCCTGAAGATCCAGCTTGGCGAGACGGCCGGTGCGGTCATCGATCCGAACCGGCCGTTCCTTCACGTGATTTCCCAGGTGTCCGGCAACAATCGGGCCCATGCCGGCATTGACCACCACCATGTATTCATCGGCATGGAGCACGTAGACGACGGCGTCATCGATCACGCGCCCGCCGTCATCCAGGAAGACCCCGTAAGCGCATTTGCCGGGAGGCGGGGGGGAATCCCCGGTTCCCTTGCCGGGCCGCAGGTCCGCTGAAAAACAATAGTGCAGGAGATCGAAGGCGCCCGGACCGGAAAGACGGATGATGGACATGTGGCTCGTGTCGAAAAGTCCGGCGGCGGTGATGACGGCCAGGTGTTCGGCCCTGGCGCCGGTCGGATACCAGAGGGGCATGCTGTATCCGCCGAAGGTGCCCATGCGGGCTTTGTTCTGAACATGCCAGGGATGCAGCGGAGTTTGATCGGCCGGTGTCATGATGATCCCTTTGATGGAAGAAAACGTGACCGGTTGTCCGGAATCGGTTGGCCAGCGTATCCGGGCGGAACCGTCGGTCCGGCCCGCAATGCCAAATTATAGGGGCATTATCCGGTTTTCGGCAAGAAAAAAGACGATCCGGGCTCACAACAGCTGATAAAGCACCGGCAGGGTGGCGAAGCTCAGGACAATGCCGGCGCCGACCAGGGCGGCTGCCAGAGCGGGTGAGAGGCCGGCGAAGATGGCCAATGCGCCGGCGGACACCATGGGCGGCATGCCGGCCTCGAAAATGGAAACCCGCACGGCTTCGCCGCGCAATCCGATCATGTTGCAAAAGAGCAGGGCCGCCGCCGGTGCAAGGACCAGCTTGATGAGGAGCCCCAGGCACAGCTTGCTCGTCAGCTTCCGATCCAATTGCAGTTGCAGCTGGAAGCCCACGGCGATCATGACCAGCGGGACCAGGGTGGCGGCCAGTATGTTCAGGAAGCCCAGGGTGTGGGGGTAATACGGGGTGTATCGAATGAAGAGGGCGGCAATCAGGGCGATAAACGGCGGGAAGGAGGCGATCTTCAGCGCCACGCTCGCTAGGGTCGGTTTGTTGTTTCCAGCGCCCAGGAATGCCAACACAAGAGAACCGTAGGTCGCCAGGGCCGGGAAGGAGCCCAATTGATCATAAATGAGCGCATAGGAAACCGCCTGATCGCCGAAGAAGGCCTTGACCATGGGGAGTCCGAGAAACGAGGTGTTTCCCAGGGGAATCAGCAGCAGGAGACACCCGGTAATCTCCCGCTGCCACCGCAAGAGTCCGGACAACAGCAGGATGAGGCCGGCGGTGAAGAACAACAGACACCAGGGCATCAATGCAGGCACCAGCAGGTTTTTCGAGAAAACCAATCCGGGGATTTTCAGGAGCACCAGGGCGGGCAGGGATATATAGATGACAAAGAGATTCAATACATTTCCGGTTTGGGGCGGAAAATCCGGCAGGCGTTTCAAGGCCAGGCCGATCAGCAGAAATGTCATGGTCAGGGCGAAGTTTTCCATTCCGGACTCCGGATGTCAGGCGGGCGGAGAAGGCGTATCCGCATGTTACTCCCGCGGATTTCGGTTTTTCCCGTGGCGCAGGACCTGGATCAACCCGGTGATCAGCAAGGTCAGGGAAACGCCGGAAGCGAATCCGCTGATGGTGGTATGCAGCAGAATGGATGCCCTGGCCCTTTCCCAAAGGTTCAGGCGGACGCCGATATCCCTTGCGACGACGGGAAACTGTTTGCCGTCGGTATCCGCGGCAAAGAGAGTCGAATCCGAAAGACGCTTTTGTAACGGCACGCCGCCGATGAAAAGTTCAAACTGTTTCCCGGTTTCCGCAAGCGGCAGTTTCATGTCCTGATGGGTCCAATAGAATCCGGGATCGTCGCGGTAGGCCCGCGCCACATCCGTGATGAAACTGGTGCCGATGGTCAATGTGCCGATGATTCCGATCCATAAGAAGGGGTTGGTTCTCCAGGTTGTCATGCGTCCTCCCTGCTGAAGTCATGTTGGAATATCACCGCTTCCCCATATTATCTCCATATGGTTATGATTGAAAACAAAAAATCATTCACGACAGGAGGATATTATGAAAATCGGAAGATTGTCGAGCATTAACAACGGCCGCTGGCTTTTTTACCAGGATTGCGATATCGTCTGCCATGGTGTGGGTTTGACTTTCAAAGATAAGGCGTTCGGAAAAATAGGGAGCCGCCATGGAACTCCTGGATTCTTTCGGCAACGCTTCGGCGCCTTTTTTCGAAGCGAAATATGATCGGTACCTGCAGGTGTTGGGGGCGGCCGATCTCGATCTGCGCAACTACCCCGTCAAATTAATTTTATTGAATATCCTGAAAAAAGAGGGCCTGCCCGTGCCGGACGGGGTCCTTGTCAATCTGAAACCGTTTTATGAAGCGTTGCTGGAAATTTTTCATCACAACCGGCACGACATCTGCCAGTATTTGAAAGCCGTGGCCAACGAAATCCAGTTCGCGGATAACGGTAAAATCGAAAAAGACATCATCATCAACGAACTGATGAATATCGGCAGCGCTCAATTTTCATATATTATCAAGGATATTGAGGCGATTTTTCAGCTTGTTCTACAGTATCTGAAAGAACCGGATTTGCTCCTTCGCGGCGGCGATGACGACGTGGATGGCCAGGCGGGGAAAACCACTTCCCTGGTGATCCGGGATTTTTTACTGGCTTCGTTTGACGTGTTGGCCGGCTACACCAATCACGCCGGCATTCTGGAACGAAGCCAGCATGTGGATGTGATTCTGCCGCTGAGCAATACCCTCACGGACCGATTTTTCTATACCCATGAACTCACCCCAATCGAAACCAATGTCATGGTCAGCCTGGCCCAAAAAATCGCCAAGACCAAACATGCCGGAACCATCAGCGTGGACGACAAATTCGTGCATATCGAAGTCAGCGATAAACGATTTTACCACGAAAATTCCCTGTCGCCGACATACACCATCTTTTACAACAAATCGACAGCGCTGCTGGAGGGCCTCGATCCAATCGCCCAGCGTCAGGTCCAACGGACGGTCGTTAAAAAAAATTGTTATGACTTGATTCGGTTGGCTGAAAAAACAAAAAAAATCGTGCAGAAAGTCAACCCGCTGTTCAACAGGATGCTGCTCGAGGTCTGTCTGAACCTGGATGAGGAACATCTGTTGCCCGCCATTGTCCAGGTGAAAACGATTTATGCTCCTTTTGCTGAAACCGTAAGCCCGAAATCCGGGATATTTCAAATCAAATTGAACCCCAGGCAGTATCTGAACAAAAGCACGCGATTCTCTTGCCATGGTCCGGCCATTGCCCTGGAAAGACCCCAGGATATCGAGTTGCTGGATCCGGATTCCATCGCCGTTCTGAAAATCGAAGACTGGAAAAACATTGACCGGTTTCCCTGCTTCCCGCCCCGGAATCGCCCCCGGGTCATGCTGACCAATGGCGGCTCCATGGGCATGCATCTGATCACCCAGCTCAAAATGTACGGCGAAAACGTGGCAAAAATCGATAAAGAGGATTTTCAACCCCTATTTGAACTGGCGCTGGTGAATAAGGCCGAAATCCAAAAGGCCGCCACGCAAACCGTTCATATAACGGAAGTACTGATTGAACGGGATCACCGGGACGGCAAATTCGGACGGATGAATTGGCGGTGTTACCGGGAATGCACGCTGCCGCCCGGAGTGCTCACGGAAAAAGCCGTCGAACGAATGAACGCCGAACCGGAATTCGGGAGCTTCCGGGACTGGGAATTCCGGAAGGCGCTGGATCAGCAGGCAGCCTTGAACCATCCGGCCGGGTATATCAATCCGGATTCGGAACTGATATCGTTTGTCACTTCCGTTGATGACGAGGAGGGGGATGGGATCCGGATATATAAGGGGCAGTACGTCCAGTTCACGATCCGCGCGGTTCACAAAAAAAGGATTGCCGGCATCATCCAGAATTCATACGAACTCAATCGATTCTGGGCTTTTTTGTCGGCGATAAGTGAAATGTTGGGGAATGACTGGCTCCATATCGATTACCAAAAATCGGAATCCCGGATCAAGCGGTGGATCGATGGAAACCACCCGGATCTGAAAGCGCCGCTCCTGACCGTATTGAAAACCCCCAAAGTGACCTGGCTGAGAATCCTGGAAGTGGAAAGGAATTCCTACGGAACCTTTAGCGGAAAGGTTCTGGATCCAGGCAAATACCGATATCTGAGCACCAAAAATGTTATCGATCTGGTTTTCCGGAGCGGGGTCACCTACAATCTTACCATCACGGCGGATGCGGTCAATGCCTGCAACCATCTGAGCACGCATTTTATCCTGAGAGCCGTGTTCGAGGGAAACGTGACGGCGATTCGGGGGAGCACCGCCGAGGGAAGGGTGGGATATGCGGACTCCTGGAATGGCCTTTACGAATATTATCCCCGGGACGAATACCTGGCCAGGATCCCGGACCTGCTCAACAGTCTGTACACCCTTAAAAGCATCGGCCTTGATCCCTGTTTCGAGGTAAAATACATCCAGCGCTGGATAGAAAACGGCAGTTATCAAATTGCCAATGCCATCCTGCGGGATGACCGGTTTGAGGAAAAAGTCGTCCTCCCCATCATCGACCATGTCATCCTGCCGGTGATCGATGTCCAGGGGGTCATTCATGCCATGATCCCTTTTTCGGTTTACAAGCACTGTCTCGAACTGCTGGATTATAAAACGGTGATTCCCAGTTCCAAGCGATTATGGGAAACCGTCAAGCGTTATTTCAACCATGAATCGTTAAAATCCGGGACCGCGCATCATATTTTTCAGGCGGAGGAAAAATGGGTGGCGGATATCATTTTCCCTGCCGATATTCCCGGGCATCTGGAAAATCTTCTCGTGGTTTCCCCCGGTTCCGATCTGCATCCATCGACGGACGCCGAGGTGATCAATGCCTTGAAGGTGCTGGCAACCATCAGTCATACCACTCCGTTCACGCATGATCCGGCCATCCGGCCGCGTCCGGCGGGCATTCCCAATTCCGCTTACAGGAAACGCGATCTTACGGAAATGCGATATCGCAAGTTGAGATGGCTCCAGTCCGCCGACGAGCCCGAGGCGGTATCCGCGGATACCTATTTCAATCGTCATGTATTGGGGTTGAACGAAACGATCAAGGTGAGCCGGCTGCTGCTTGACCGGGTCCATCGGATGGAAGATGAATTGATCCGGATCGGGGAGTTCGACGCCTGCCTCCGCACGATGGCCGCGGCTTTTCTCGATCATCTCGGGTTCAGGCGGTTTGAGTTTTTCGATCTCTTCGAGGAGGATCAGGCTTGGCACGCCAGGTCCCGCTTGGCAATGGATCCGGAGGACCCCGCCGCGGGATATGGGATGGAAAACCCGGCCCTCAGGAGTTCATATTACCTGGAAAAAAAAGCCATCGTCCCGAACGGGATTCTCGATACCACCCGGCAACAGGGGGCGCGCATTTATATCAATCCGGAAGTGGACCATTGCCCCATAGAGCTGCATTTCAAAACCCCCTTCATAACCGTCCGGGTCCTGAACGGTTTCGGGCAGCCCATGGGCATCATCAAGGTGGATTCGGTATCCTTCACGCTGAACACCATCCCGAACTACAAGTATATTTTGAACATCATCAAACCATATGTGTTTGTTCTGGAACAGCTAAGCAGCTGCCTGACCTGCGCCAGCATCGATGCCGCCGCGGTCCCAAGGGATTTGGGACAGGAGAAGGCCCTGGCTTTCAGAAAAAACGAAGCGCGTTCGCATCGCATCGACAAGTTCGTGAAGCTTCTGCTGAGACCGCCGGAGACATTCGCCGCCGCCCTCAACACCGTTGCCCTGGGGCTGATGCAGTATCCCTACAATTTTAAAATCGTAAAAATTTTTTCCTATGATCCGGAAACACGGGTTGTCTTGAGCGACCGGGTGTGGGCCGACAAGAACAGATTTCCCAGTGTCAATACGGAATCTTCCTTCTGGAATAAAGGCATGGGCCGGCATCTCAAAACGGGTGAAATATTCTGGGAGGCGATGGTTCACAACAAGCCCGTCGTCGTCCTGAATCCGGCCAACGACCCGCGATGCAACACCCTGAAGTACCGCTTTTTGCCGGCCGGTCCCTGTATTATCGCGCCCCTTGGCGCGACGGAACTGATGGGGTTCATCAAACTCGAAGGCTATCCGGCGGGCAAGGACGATATTTCCCTGGCGAAAACCACCATCAAGGTGGATCATCTGGATATGGTCAGCCGGATGGAGCAGAGCTTATATGAAAAGGCCAAGTCCATCCAGCAGTTGACCAAACGTGATTTTCCCATTTTTTCAAAAATCACCCGCGCCAAACTGATTGAAAAAGCATTGACGACTTTCAATCAGAATGTGCCGAGCCTGCGACTGGACCCGAAACCGGTGGATATCGACACCAAAGTCAATCTTCTCTTGGGCGAGCTGAAAAAAAGACCCGGGAGCGGGCCCGAAACCGACACCCGAATCGCCGTCATTACCACCCTGTCCCAAATCGCATCCTCCGTGATCAACAACCGCGAGATCATTCTTGGTTTTCTGAACATTCTTTCCGCGGCCGGAACGGATACCCGCACGGAAGCGGTCCTTGTTCCCTGCCTGGAATCCCTGTTCGTCTATTGTCATGTAAGCGATGTGGCGGTAAGCGACAAAAAGGCGATCTATCACACCGTCACCCGCTTTTACATCGACCATTTTGATTCCTTCGCCCATGATCGGCGCATGAATTTTCAGGTGAAGAACAGCATATTGAGAACCCTCAGCCTGCTCCACATGCTGCCGGATGTGGCCTGGAACGATTGGGTCGACTTTTTCCACTTTCTGGCCGGCCGCAGGGATGATCCCGAGATCATCGCCCGCGTCATCAACTGCATCATCACCTTTGTTCAAGAATGCCCCTCGCCGGAGGCGACCCTGGGGACCGTTGACCTCATAGACACCATTGCCAGGCACAACGAAGCCAACCAGAAAAACAAGTATGAGGCATGGGGATATATCGGCCCCCGCCCGGAGGTCCCGCAGGAAATGACGCGGCGGTGGGCCGATGAAATGCTGGATCATTTGAACGAGATTTCGGAATACCATGATGAAGCCATTCTGGTCTCCGAAAGCATCATTACCGCCCTGGG
The DNA here is from genome assembly GCA_049320885.1 of Thermodesulfobacteriota bacterium. Taxonomy (GTDB): domain Bacteria; phylum Desulfobacterota; class Desulfobacteria; order Desulfobacterales; family SURF-7; genus DYJD01. The sequence goes on from JBMORA010000068.1 coordinate 29,112, forward strand.
GAACTTATATGCCGCGGATAAAATCGATGCGCATCAGAAGCAGCTGATTCATTTCAAACTGTTGACCGGTTTGAGACGAAAGGATATCCGCTACAAGCATTTCGTGCTGGCGACCGTGGGAGAAATTTGCAAAAACAGCCTGCTGGACATGAAAACCCGGCATGCCTTGATGGATCAGGTGATGCTGATGCTGGGGGACGCCTCGGAAATGATCCGCACCCGCGCCGCCTCCATCCTGATTTACCTGGCCGGCGAGCATGTCAATTATTTGATCGACGCATTGCGCGGGACGGCCTTTGATCCGGGCAAGCGGGGTTACCTCGAAAAACTGTGGTATGTTCTCTTCCGCTATCGCAACAACCGGATGTATGTAACTCCCCGGCCGCCGCGCAGCCTGTGGCTGCGGGAAGCCATCGAGAATCCGCCGGAACAGGTGGGGTATAAGGGGTTGGCCCTGGGCGAACTGATCCGTAAAACGGTTTCCGCCACGGCCCTGGCCGACATACCCGAATCCGATAGGCATCTGTTGACCGGCATTCAGGCCATCATCCGACAATCCGCGGGTATGCCGGAAAAAGAACCGACCCTTGCGGACGTCGTCAAAAAACTCAATACCCTTTGTTTTACGCCGGACGGCAAAATTATCGGGAACCAGGCCTTTCATGCCTTTATTCACCACACCGGCTTGATCGACATCATCCCCAATGATCTGCCGGCCGGTCATGATGCCGATCCCGTCGCCCTGCGGAAGCAGATGGAGGAGGAAGGCAAGGCCCTCGAGGCTTATTTCCATAAAGCCCAAATGCCGGAAGAAATCATTTCCATGCTCGAAAGGGATAGGACCAAGCTGATCTACCGCGGCGACAGCCAGGGGATTCAATTCAAAGGCATCTCGCTCCGTTCCGCATCGGATGAGGAGGATTCCGCCAGACACGCCGCCGCCGGAAGATTCTCCTCCTACCACAACCTGAAATCCAATGATGAACTCATCACTTATCTGAAATCCGTATGGGCGTCCGCCTGGTCGCCGGAAGCCCGGCTGCATCGGCATTTTTTCGCGCAAACGCCCAAAAAGGCCACCGACATCAACATGGCGGTCATCATGCAGCTGATGGTTCCGGATGTGAACATATCCGGTGTCGTCTTTGTGAAAAAAAGCAGGGACGGCAATGGGTTCGATACGGAAATCAATGCCGGTTTGGGCCTGGAGGCGGGTACGCGCAGTGATGACACGACGGACTACTATTCGCTCAAGGACGGTGACACCTCCATTTTCAAGGATATCGGGCAGCAGCAATGGGTCATCATGCCGGCCGAGGAGGGGTTGACGAAAAAAATCAGCTTGCCGCCGGAAAAGGGGAATCAACAGAAGCTGTCGGATTACCAAATCCTTTGCCTTGCCTATATCTGCCGTCGATTGACCCGGGAATTGCTGAAGCCCTGCATGGTGAAGCAGGACTTGATGGACATTCCGGAAGTCGCGGCCAAAATCCAGGTGCTGTTTCCGGGGCAGGAAACGGGCAAATGGACCATTCATCATCCCGAGGAAATCAAGACCCTGGCCGCCCGGATCATTCAGGATCCTTCCCAGTTGGACCGGTTCCACGCGCGGGTGGATCAGGCCGTGCGGCAAAGCGGGGAAAAAATCGGAATCGATTTCGAATTCGCCGTCACCGAATCCCGGCGGATTGCCTTGCTGCAACAACGGGAGATCTCGGCCGCCTCCCAGGGAAACGGACCGCTGCCGACCCGGGTCCGGTTTGACAGCTGTCACGGCATCAGCCTGCCCATCGAGCCTTTTGTGTATGGATCGTGTTATGGCGAGATCATTTTCATGCGAAAGAAGGATCCGGCCGGCCGGATGGAGGTCCTGGAGGGCGCGGGCGGCAAGATCCTGATCGCGGATCATCTGGATGAACGCAATCTGGATCAGTTCATTTCCGGCCATCCGCCCCTGGGCGTCATTATCGAGGCAGGTTCCAAGAATGCCCATATCGTCATCGAAGCCAGGGAATATTTCAAGAAGAACCACCGATCCATTCCGGTCGTCAAGATCGCCAATGCCCTGGCGCTGTTCGCTGAATGCAAAACAGTGGGCATCGTGGCGGAAGAGCGGCATGTTAGCGTATTTTTCCAGGACGCCCCCCAGCGAGACCTGTTTGCAAAGCGGCTGCGGCGACAGGGGACCGACCGCCGGATCGCGTCCAAAGCCGATGTCCCCTTTGAAGCGAAAAACAATCCGGAAGGATTGGCGGTGCCGGATATTCCCGAAGACCGGGGCCGGCTGATCCAGCTATTGCCTGCCGAGACGGCCCGTTTCAATGCCATGACGCCGGAAACATTCCAGGCCGATTTGACCCAGCTCTTTTTCATCAACCGGGCCAGAAAACTGCATCTGGAAGCCATGTATCAATTGCATACGGAAAGCGAAATCTTTATGGACTATGAAGATGCCAGGGCGTATTACACCTTGCTCATGGCCTGCTGTCATGCGGATCCGGCGGGTCCGGATTTCGGGGCACTGAAGAAGAAGATCGAGACCATGTTGTCCGGTTACGGATATGATATCCCCCTGGATGATATTTATCGAATTGCCGGCGCCGTTTTCCAATTCAGCCGGCGCTTCGACCAGGCCTGTCGCCAATATCAGTGGAGTCCGGGCATCCTGCATTTTTTTTCCGTCAATTCCAGCCGGCAGGTGATTGCCGCCCGGCGGATTTTTATTCTGCATCCCCAGGACGGCGAAATCGTGGATGAAACGCCGGATGCCTTCAAGATCGTCCATGCCGGTCTGGTTCCCATCAGCCGCCGGAAGCAGGAAGGGGGGTATTTGCGGGGCCGCATCATGGAATTCCGGGGCAGCGGCAGTGTCCTCTCCGGCGACACCCATATGGAGCTGGGGCTGTTCGACAACTCCGAGTATACAACCCAGCATCTGGCCACGCGGGCCCTGGTCATGGCCGCCAGACAGTTATTGCATATCGGCTGCAACCCGAACATCACGGTGCATGTACTGCCCCGGCACATCCAGTATACGCGGGAACTCAAGGAAGAGATGCCGCTGCGGTCGCTGTCGGAAATCTAGCTATTTCCGTTTGAATTTCAGTTCCGCTTGGGCGGCCGCAATTCTTCCGCAAGGTATCCGGGGCGATGACATGCTGACATAATCGAGTCCGCGCACGGTTTTCCCGATGCCTTTTTCCGTGATATCGACAAGGATGCCGTTCAGAAAATCGATGGACTGGGGATCGCCGCCATGCTCTCCGCAAATGCCGATCACGATGTCCGGGTTGGCCTGCTTCATGGCAATGACACACTGCTCGATCATTTCCCGGACCGACGGATGCAGCGTCTCGAATGGGTCCCGGGTGTATATGCCGTTTTCCAGGCAATGGGTGATATAGGCGGCCGTATCGTCACGACTGAGTCCAAGCACGGTCTGGGTCAAATCGTTGGTGCCGAACGAAGCAAAATCAGCCTCCCTGGCAACGGCGGCCGCCATGATTTTTGTCGCCACCGACGGCAGTTCGATCATGGTGCCGATTTTCAGCCCCAGGTCGGCCCTGGTGACACCCGCGAGGGTCAAGGTTTCGTCGATGACGGGATCGATGATGCGTTTGATGGCGATCAATTCCTCCACATCACTGATCAGCGGCACCATGATCTCCGGTTTGACGTCGATTCCGGCATCCCGGCATTCGGTGGCGGCGCGGATGATGGCCTTGGACTGCATGATGGGGATTTCGGGCCGGCTGAGCAGCAGCCGGACGCCCCGGGTGCCCAGCATCGGGTTCGATTCCCGCATTTTTTCCGTCAGTTCCGTTATGGCTTCCACCGGCTTGCCTAAAGCGTCGGCGATCCGTTGCCGGTCCGCCTGCCGGGTCGGAAGGAATTCATGGAGCGGTGGATCGAGAAGCCGGATGGTGACGGATTTTCCCCCCATATGCTTGAAGATCATTTTGAAATCATCTTTCTGGATGGCCAGCAGTTTTTCCAGCGCCGCGGCCCGGATTTCGACTGAATCCGCAAGCAACATGGTCTGGAACAAGACCACGTTGTGAAAAAACATGTGCTCCGTGCGGGCCAGGCCGATCCCCTCGGCGCCGTATTGGACCGCCCGCAACACCACGGTTTCTTCTTCCGCGTTGGCCTTGATGCCCAGGGCGCGAAATTGATCCGTCCACTGCATCAGCGTGTGGAAGTGTTCGTCCAGTTCCGGGGCTTTTGTGGGCATCTTTCCCAGCATGATCTCGCCGGTTGTGCCGTCCAGTGAAATCCAATCCAGTCTGTTTATCCGCCGGGTCCCCATGGTGAGGACGCCCTTTTCAAGATCAAAACGCCACTGATCTTCCTGGCCCTTTTCCAGGGGTTTCATGCTCACCACGGCCGGCCGCTGCATTTGTCTGGACACAACCGCCGCATGGGAGGTTTTGCCGCCGATAAACGTTCCGATCCCCTGGCTGACTTCCATGCCGCCGATATCGTCCGGGGAGGTTTCCGGTGTGATGAGGATCAGTTTGTCCGCATCGGAGGCCGGATCCTTCTCCTTGATTTCCCGTGCTTCCCGATGCAATTCAATGGCGTCCCGGGCCGTAAAGACAGCCCGTCCCACGGCCGCGCCGATGGATGCCGGCGTACCCCTGGCGATCACCGGAACCACGTGGCCGTTTTCATCCAGCGCCTCGCCTTTTTCATTCCGTTCGAAGGTGGGAAGCAATAACTGCGTGATTTCGCTGGATGGAACCCGTTGGAGGGCCGCCGCCTGGGTGATGCCGAATTCGAGGGTCGCATCGATGGCCGTCCGAATCGCCGCCCGGATGGTTCGTTTGCCGCTGCGTGTCTGCAGAATCCAGAGCTTGCCGTCTTCGATCGTAAACTCGACATCCTGCATGTCGCAATAATGTTTTTCAAGCAGGACGAGGGTGTCGGATAATTGCTGATAGACGGCGGGCATCACCGCCTTCAGCTCCGTAATGTCCATGGGGGTGCGAATGCCGGCCACTACATCTTCTCCCTGGGCATTCAGCAGAAAGTCACCGTAGAATATGCGCTCGCCGGATGCGTCCACCATGATTTCCCCTGAATTCGGATTGCGCGTGAATACCACACCGGTTCCGGACCGGGGGCCGGTGTTGCCGAAGACCATGGCCTGGATATTCACGGCGGTGCCGTTGGCCATTTCTTCCGTGATCCGGTGGATTCGCCGGTATTGAATGGCCCGGTCATTGTTCCAGGACCGGAAAACCGCTGCTATCGCCTGCTGAAGCTGGTCGTTGACATCCTGGGGAAAGGGGGCGCCGGTTTCCGTTGCGACGAGGTTACGAAATTCATCGACGACGCGTTTCCAATCGTCGGCACTCAGATCCGTATCCACGATGGCGCGGCTGCCTTTTGATTCCTTTACGGCATTGATGACCCGATCGAATTTATCATTTTTGATTTCCAACACCACGTTGCCGAACATCTGGATAAACCGGCGGTAATTATCAAATGCAAAGCGTTCGTCATTGGTTTTGGCGATCAGGCCGTTAAGGGTCTGGTCGTTCAAACCCAGGTTCAGCACGGTATCCATCATGCCCGGCATCGACTCCGCCGCGCCGCTTCGTACGGAAACCAGCAGGGGGTTGTCACCGTCGCCAAACAGCTTGCCGGTCTCGGCTTCAATTTCCTTCAATGCCGCCATGACCTCATCCATTACGATGGGCGGCAACCGGTCGGGAGTCAGGTGCGGCTGACCGGTTGCGCGCATGCTGCGGGCGATCAAAAATTCCAGATTGGTTCTGGAGTCGATGGTAAAGGCCGGAGGGACGGGGATCCCGAGTTTGTTCATTTCGGCGATATTGGCTCCCTTGCCGCCCAGGACATGTTTCATCCTGGCGTTCCCTTCCGTTTTTTTGGCCGTCGACAGGAAGACCCGTTTCCGTTTCGGATAAAGCTGCGTCATCATCTGCGCGGATGAAAATTCCCGGTTCATGCGGCTGCCTCCTAAAAAATCATTGGTTTGCCAGTTTTATCGCTTTCGCTACCCTCGAAATCGCCGCGGCGATCTGCTCCGGTACCTCTTCCTGTAAAAAATGTCCGGCGTTGGTCTCCGTAACGCCGGCATGGGGCAGGAGGGTTTTGATCCTGGGAAGGACCCGGCCCAGGATGGGGTCTTTATTGCCCCATACGATTTCACAGGGCCCCTTGAATTGTTCCGCCAATGCCCGGCATTTTGCAAGCGGTTCCACCGACGGATGGATCAAGGAACTCGGCACCATGCGGGCCAGGGCCAGCGGTGCGGTTCGATCCAGCAGCTTCCGCAGCGGGTATCGATAGGCCTTGGCCACATCCCCTTGGATGCTTCCGGGATCGCCCTGAACCTTGTGCAGCGCCGTCTGGGGAAACTGAAAGAGCCGGAACACCAGGTCGCTGATAAGCGGCATATTGGAGAATCGGTGGAATGCCGTGGGTCTGAAATTCGGTTTGGGCGGCAGGATGGCGGTGTTCGCGATCACAAGGCCTTTTAACAGATGGGGGCGTTCGGCCAGGGCCCGCATGCCGATGGGACCGCCCCAATCCTGAATGACCAGTATCAGACCTTCCACGCTCAAGCGATCGATCAGCGCTACCATCCAGGCGCCGTGGTTTTCCAGGCTGTGAGCGGCCATGCGTCGGGGTTTGGTGGAAAAGCCGAGTCCGATGAGATCGGGCGCGATGCATCGCAGGCGGGTACCGGCCAGGTGTTCGATGATTTTCCGGTATAAAAATCCCCAGGTGGGGTTGCCGTGGAGCATCAGCACCGGATATCCTTCTCCGGATTCCATCACATGCATGTTTGTCCCGCTTCCCACTTCCATGCAATAGCGGCGGTGCGGTTTCGGCAGCAGGCTCTCAAGCCATTCCGGCATGTCGGGCGGTTGCAGAGGATGCATGGGTTTCTCCTTGAATTCGCGTCAGCGGCGGGAGTAGTGTTTTTATTCCAGCGCAATGCTGGATGAAAACGAGTTGAACCGAGCCGCTCCAAAGATGATTATCAAATACATGTGGTCGTTGTAAAGAGGTTGTTCGGACGCTTCGGGGCACAGCTTGCGCTTGCCCGGAGATAAAACGGAGATTCATGGTTGTTAAACGAAAATTTTGTTGTATTGAAAAGTGATGTAATTCTATGGTACCGTCTCAATACCAAACCGGATGGAACCCTCATCACACGGCCTAGT